>NZ_POJD01000099.1 GCF_002960445.1 Streptococcus suis | reverse complement strand
GCATGATTTTCCCTTGCTCTGTCACGTCCAAGTCAGAAAAACGAATCTGCTCCTTATCACCAAACAGACTAATCTGCTCTGCCATTTCCAAACCAATCCCTGGACGGATCAATTTGTCATAGGTCGAATTGAGCAAGCTGGGTAGCATGGATTTTAAGAGAGTAATTTTATAGGAGAAGACCGACTTTCTCATCTGGTCCGCCAACCAAAATTGCTCTTGATTGAGAACAGGACTATAGTCCAAAACCTCGGCAAGCTCTTTCAAGTCTTGTAAGCTATTTTCATCATCTTCA
>NZ_POJD01000098.1 GCF_002960445.1 Streptococcus suis | reverse complement strand
TTTCTTTATAATATACAACTGACAAAAGCCAATTTACACATACGGTACCACTTTTAAATATGAAAACTGAATCATGTAAACTTACTCATCAACTCTAATTAGAGCGGTATCCTAGTTTCAAACAATATCACAATTATTATTTAGCAAACTTTAATTATTTCCAGTTATCTCTGCTGCAGACTGCACAGTTCCGTTTGGAATAATCACTGTTTTCAACAAATTATTTTCCTCGTGAATACGTCTGTATAAGATAACCATGTAGACTGGGAATAAGATGAGAAAACTATATGTTGCATGACACAATAAAGCTAAACCGATTAATTCTGGTATAATATTTAGGAAATAGTTAGGATGC
>NZ_POJD01000097.1 GCF_002960445.1 Streptococcus suis | reverse complement strand
GAACTATATACTATTTCTTGTGGGAATAAACACAGGGTTTAGAATTGGCGATATTTTAAAATTAAGAGTTAAGGACGTCCAAGGCTGGCACATCAGAGTACGGGAACAAAAAACTGGTAAACAGAAAACTATTAAAATGACCCGAACCCTAAAGAATGAGTTAAGGAAGTATGTAGAAGGCAAACCGCTCCATCATTATCTTTTTCAAAGCCGTAACGGTGTAAACAAACCGCTTGACCGCCGTACAGTTTACTGGATATTAAAGACCGCTGGGAATGATT
>NZ_POJD01000096.1 GCF_002960445.1 Streptococcus suis | reverse complement strand
GTTATTAACAACCCAACAACAAATGGAAATACTATCTCAGAAAGGGCGGTGAGTGACATTGTCTACATCGGTTACTAATTCAACTACAAGAGTTTCAAGAACGTTTATCTCCTACTTAGCAATAACAGCTTTCCTGTTTATTTTCAGTCGAATCTATGAAAGTCTCAGCTATGGCGAAGTCTCTGTCTTTATGCATTATATGTTCTGTGTACCATTAATAGGCGGAGCTGTGCTACTCGGTTTGCTGCAACTTATACCTACTCTTTCACGTCTCTCTTATAATTTGTGGAATTCTGGCGTTGCAACTATTACAGCTGGTTGTCTTCTCCGAGGCATTATCAA
>NZ_POJD01000095.1 GCF_002960445.1 Streptococcus suis | reverse complement strand
ATTTATTTGCTGGGATAGGCGGTTTTAGGCTAGGAATGGAAGCACAGGGCCATGAGTGTTTGGGCTTTTGTGAAATTGATAAATTCGCTAGAACATCCTATAAAGCCATGTTTAACACAGAAGGAGAAATAGAATACCATGACATTAAGGAGGTCACAGACCATGACTTTAGACAATTTAGAGGGCAAGTGGAGGTTATCTGCGGGGGATTTCCTTGCCAAGCTTTTTCACTCGCAGGAAGACGACTGGGATTTGAAGATACTCGAGGGACTCTCTTTTTTGAGATT
>NZ_POJD01000094.1 GCF_002960445.1 Streptococcus suis | reverse complement strand
CTAACTCAGGTTTGACAGATGAAGAAATCGACCGCATGATGAAAGATGCAGAAGCTAACGCGGAAGCAGATAAGAAACGTAAGGAAGAAGTGGACCTTCGTAACGATGTTGACCAAGCAATCTTTGCGACTGAGAAAACTCTTAAGGAAACAGAAGGCAAAGGCTTCGACGCAGAACGTGACCAAGCCCAAGCTGCTCTTGATGAGTTGAAAGCAGCTCAGGAAGCTAACAACTTGGACGACATGAAGGCTAAACTTGAAAACCTCAACGAAAAAGCCCAAGCCCTT
>NZ_POJD01000093.1 GCF_002960445.1 Streptococcus suis | reverse complement strand
ATGCATCGTGAAGAGCTTTAGCCATTGGTGCCAAACAGTTTGTAGTACATGAAGCACCTGAGATAACTGTTTCAGTACCATCAAGGATGTCGTGGTTAGTGTTGAAAACAACAGTCTTAACATCGTTACCACCAGGAGCAGTGACAACAACTTTTTTAGCACCGTTAGCGTGGATGTGTTGCTCAGCTTTTTCTTTAGAAGCAAAGAAACCTGTAGCTTCCAAAACGATATCTACGCCATCAGTAGCCCAGTCGATGTTTCCTGGCTCGCGCTCTGCAGAAACTTTAACGAATTTAC
>NZ_POJD01000092.1 GCF_002960445.1 Streptococcus suis | reverse complement strand
TTTGTCTGTAGACAACCTACTAACCATCGACCCCATGATTGGCATAGAACAGGCAGATATTGAAGAATTTTTTAAAGCATAAAAACCAGCAAGTCAGTAGATGAACACCGTTATATTCTTTTATTTGACAGCCTCTAAAGCTGCTTTATAATCTGGGTGTTCGTTGACATTGTCTAGGTATTCTACGTAGACGATCTCATTGTCGGCATTAAGGACAAAGACCGCACGCGCCAGCAAATTCCACTCCCGCATGAGCACACCGTAGGATTTTCCAAAGGCATGGTCATAGTAATCAGACAGGGTGATGCCATCCCCTACCATGGCGACTGTCTTGCCCTGTTCTTGTAAGAACTTG
>NZ_POJD01000091.1 GCF_002960445.1 Streptococcus suis | reverse complement strand
AATGGTATCATTGCTTGTCCAAACTGCTCAACCATTCAAATGATGGTTGCCTTGGAGCCTGTTCGTCAGAAATGGGGCTTGGAGCGGATCATCGTATCCACCTATCAGGCAGTCTCTGGAGCAGGTATGGGAGCTATCTTGGAAACACAAGCTCAGCTTCGTTCTGTCTTGAATGATGGCGTGGAACCCAAAGCGGTAGAAGCGAATATTCTTCCTTCTGGTGGCGATAAGAAGCACTATCCAATCGGGTTCAATGCTATTCCGCAAATCGACCTCTTCACTGAAAATGACTACACATACGAAGAGATGAAGATGACAAAAGAGACTAAGAAAATCATGGAAGATGACAGCATTG
>NZ_POJD01000090.1 GCF_002960445.1 Streptococcus suis | reverse complement strand
TGGTGAAATTTTCCGTGCAATGGCACCACTTGTTTTCACTGCTCTCGGTTTCGCAGTAGCTAGTCGTGCAGGTTTCTTCAACGTTGGTTTGTCTGGTCAGGCCTATGTTGGTTGGGTTTTTGCTGGATGGTTTGCCTTGGCAAATCCTGACTTACCACGTCCAGTTTTGATTTTGGGAACAGTCTTAATTGCCATGTTGGCAGGCGGTATTGCTGGAGCTATTCCAGGTATTCTACGTGCCTATTTGGGAACAAGTGAAGTTATCGTTACGATTATGATGAACTACATCTTACTCTATTCATGTAACTA
>NZ_POJD01000009.1 GCF_002960445.1 Streptococcus suis | reverse complement strand
CGATACATGATGAACAATTCATCACACATGTGTTGCACAACACCGAGGTCATGGGAAATAAAGAGATAGCTGAGCTTAAACTCATCTTGGATACGTTTCATATAATTCAAGACCTGTGCCTGCACAGACAAATCCAAGGCAGAAACCGGCTCATCTGCAATAATCAAACGAGGATTACTAGCCAAAGCACGAGCAACACCGATACGTTGGCGTTGACCACCTGAGAATTCGTGAGGATACTTAATCAGAGCTTCTTCATTTAGA
>NZ_POJD01000089.1 GCF_002960445.1 Streptococcus suis | reverse complement strand
CGATTTATTGAACGTTTGCCTTGTTGATAAGTTCAAACAAGTCTTTCTTCGAATCGTTTGGTACTTTACGCACATCAAATTCAACGCCAAGGTCACGCAATTTTTCAAAGGTTGCAACGTCATCTTTGTCCATTGACAATACGTTGTTAACCATTGTTTTACCAGTTGAGTGAGCCATAGAACCAACGTTCAATTCTTTGATTTCAACACCACCTTCAATTGCTTCAAGAGCTTCTTGAGGAGTTTCGAAAAGAATCAAGGCGTGTGTGTTACCGAATCGAGGGTCTTTAGAAACCTCAAT
>NZ_POJD01000088.1 GCF_002960445.1 Streptococcus suis | reverse complement strand
CTGCTCACCAACTAAATTCGGAATTGAATCAAAGACGCAATGGTTCATATCGTAGTAATCCACCTGAAATTCCTCTGTATAAGGAATATCCCACATCGAATGCAAACCTGGAAGAGTATCTGCACCATATTCCGTAATCAAAATCGGCTTGTCAGGATAAAGTTTTTGCCAAGTCTCCAACTCTTGACGGAGCCCTTTCTCTGCCGCCTTCAAGTCACCATGAGCAACATACCAACCATAGTAACGATTGAGACAGACAACATCGACCAAATCCATAACCTCATCCTTATCAGGCGTTGCTGT
>NZ_POJD01000087.1 GCF_002960445.1 Streptococcus suis | reverse complement strand
CAAAAAAACAAAAACTTGAAAACGCTCACATTTATTTTGAGAAATTCTTCACATTTTTAACCTTATTTATAAATAATTATCGATTATATCATCTAAATTCTGCATAATTCTTTCCGTTATATCATTATATGAATTTTTATTTTTTTATAAAAAACAGAAACTTCAATGAGTTTCTGTCAAATTTTCTAAGAAATAATCAATATCTAAATAAGTTAACTGTTTATGGCTATAAGCTATTTTACCATCCTGCTTCAGTTGCTTCAAAACATGGCTAACCGTTTCCCGTGTCGTAGCTGCTAAACGCGAAATCTCTTGAATATGAATTTCAAATGGCAAGGTAGCAAACTGCTCT
>NZ_POJD01000086.1 GCF_002960445.1 Streptococcus suis | reverse complement strand
CGTTAGCTCTACCAAATTAGATGTCTGTATCATGCTTAGTGATACAACAACTCCCTTTACAGCTTCTCTTCCTAATGACCTAGTAGGGGCTCAAGAAATCAAGAAACAAATTCTTGAACTCAATGATTCCCAGTCATTTGAGCGCATCGTCATTGGTATGGAAGCTACCAGCCTTTATAGCTTTCACCCTGCCATGTTCTTTCATGAAGATAGCGACTTGAAAGCTCTAATGGTTGAAGTCATGGTGGAACAACCCAATAAGATTAAGAAAT
>NZ_POJD01000085.1 GCF_002960445.1 Streptococcus suis | reverse complement strand
AATGTCAACATTTGGAAATTTCTTTAGCTGACAATACTGCATGATAGCCTTACGTGCAGAAAAAATTCCCTTACTGTTCGAATATCCCTCTGATTTACGGGCGTTATGAATCAAGTCACGAATAACTTCATCTGGAGCAGTAAAACCAAATTCTGCAGGATTCCCCGTATTCAAACGTAAAATCTGCTCTCCATTGGCACGCATGCGCATGGCCTCTTCCAAAACAGGCCCACGAATATCATATGCTACATCATCCAATTTTGTTGACTTGTTAAATTGCTTCATGTCGTCACCTCAACTTTCTATCTTTTCTATTGTACTGTAAAAGCTAAAAAAGTACAAGAATCCTTTA
>NZ_POJD01000084.1 GCF_002960445.1 Streptococcus suis | reverse complement strand
GTTCCTGCACTGGTCAGATTTCGAACCGACCACGCCCCTGCAAGTGTCGAAACCTGTGTTTGAATGGCATTTACTGTGGCAGTTGTTGCTCGACTTGTTTCTAGATTGCCAACTCGTGTCACAATCCCATTAGCCGTTTGAACAACCTGACTGATTTGATTGGTGTGATCTCCAATGGTCCGAGTGTGACTACTTACAGTATCCCGCACTTCATGAAAGACGCTCATTGTCGTAAAGTCGTCTAATGACGGTGTCCAATAGTCTGGAAAGATATCACCAGTTGATACCAT
>NZ_POJD01000083.1 GCF_002960445.1 Streptococcus suis | reverse complement strand
CGGTACAGAAAGTCGGTAAGTCGACCTACGAAGTGGCTCGGAAATACGTAGATCGCCTGATTGGTGTGGATGAAGGGTGGATTTCCGGGACTATTTTAGACCTCTATTCTAAGCTGGGTATTGTTGCTGAGCCAGCAGGAGCAGCAACGATTGCAGCTCTTGAGGTAGTCAAGGACCAAATCAAGGGGCAAACCATTTGTTGTATCATTTCTGGTGGTAATAACGACATCAACAGGATGCCGGAAATGGAGGAACGTGCGCTTATCTACGAGGGAATTAAACACTACTTTGTTGTTAATTTTCCACAACGTCCAGGGGCTCTTCGTGAATTTGTAAATGATATTCTAGGGCCAAATGATGATATTACTCGTTTTGAATATA
>NZ_POJD01000082.1 GCF_002960445.1 Streptococcus suis | reverse complement strand
TACTGGAGATTTTGACGAAACCTACGAAATGGTAAAGAAAGGTTGTCAAGACTGGTTGGACAGGTTACAGTCATTTGATCAAGAATAAGATTTTCTATGTAATATTTTTGTAATATTTGTAAAAAAATGGTAAACTATTTCTGACTGAACTGATAATTTCTTACTGTATCCTAGAAAGAACTGATTAGCATCGGTCAAATCCTATGAAAGAGTAAAACGATGAAAGAGTTCAAATTACCTAGTATAAAATGGCATGATATAACAAGTCATTTCACCCGTCCAAAACTTGAAATCCTCTCCCTTATTATTATCCTCATCTGTGCCCTCTCTGTATTTACAGGGCGAATTGCCAGCAAGCAAG
>NZ_POJD01000081.1 GCF_002960445.1 Streptococcus suis | reverse complement strand
TGGTTTTGAACTGGGGGATTTGGAACGAGGTACATACAGACAACTCACACCAAATGAAATGGAACATTTATTCACTTATTTTGACTAGAGGAGGATATATAATGAGCATTTATGATTTTACAGTACAAAAACAAGATGGCACAGACCAGTCCATGGCTGAGTATCAAGGACAAGTTTTACTTATAGTCAATACAGCGCCAGGTTGTGGATTGGCACCACAATACAAGGAACTACAGGAGCTATATGATAGCTATAAAGACAACGGTTTTGTAGTGTTGGATTTCCCTTGTAATCAATTTTTAAATCAGGCTC
>NZ_POJD01000080.1 GCF_002960445.1 Streptococcus suis | reverse complement strand
TCATTCACGCCGTCTTCTATCAAAACTGCATACACACGATTCTTTTTGAGATTAGGTTTTTGATGATGGCGAATCTCAGCTTTAATCTGGTAGAAATGGAGTAACAGTTCATAAATGTGACGGGCAATCTTTGCATTTTCCGTACTGATAGAAAGAGTCAAACCTGATGAAGCTAAGCCCAAACTACCTGATAATTTGATAATAGCAGATAGCTCGCTCTTATTTTGGCTAGACTGAAGCAGCAATTCTTCCTTTACTTGTACTGTAAAACTCATGGCCGCACCTGCAAAATCTTGAGCAACTCTTCTACTACCAAGTCACCATCATGGAAAGCTCCGCCATTTTCCAAAC
>NZ_POJD01000008.1 GCF_002960445.1 Streptococcus suis | reverse complement strand
CTCGTTGCCTAGTACTAAAAGTAAACTGAAAGACTGCGAAATAAATATTCACTGACAGACTACAAACGTGGTCTGTTTTTCTGGTGTCAATTGACATTTTGAACGAATTGTTTTACAATGTATTACAAGAAGAAAGTAGGTGGAATGATGGGAATTGTATCCTTGCGATTAAACGATGCAGAAGAAGAAATTTTCAGAAGCTATGCTATTCATACAGGAAAAAGCCTGTCTGAGCTATTCAAAACTGCACTTGCTGAACAGATA
>NZ_POJD01000079.1 GCF_002960445.1 Streptococcus suis | reverse complement strand
ATAATGATGAGCGTAGTTTTGAAAGTCAGTGAGGTTGGTCTGTTGGACGTGTAGGAGGAGAGCTAGAAAAATGGAAGGAAGAAAGTTCCAGCATCTATTTTCTACAAGTACAGCGAGATTCCGTTGCTAAAGAAAAAGCGACATATGAACTGACGGCACAGGTGACAAATCGAGAAATGCAGACTTTCCCGGTTTTAGCTGTGGTGAAGAATTTTAAAGAGCGAATATTTTTCTCCAGAGATGAGATTACTTCTGCTGCTGGTTTGAGATTAAA
>NZ_POJD01000078.1 GCF_002960445.1 Streptococcus suis | reverse complement strand
CCATTTGAAGTGGACCGTCACATGGATAACCTTCGTACCATTCACAAATACTATAAGGCTGGCTACATTATGGCAGATGCAGCGACTACTGACGCAACCTTCTCACTTGATGTAGCAAACTGGTTCGTTCGTGAAGAAACACAAGGACCAGCTGACTTTGGCGATAGCCTCCTTTCAACAGTTGCAGGCTATAAGATTACTTCTAAACCAATCACATCTGCCTATAAGACAAGCGGATCTACCCAAGTAGCAAACTTTGTCATTTCAAAAACATCTAAGAACAAAGAAAAAGCTATGGAAGTATTGACCCTTATCAATACAAATCCAGAATTGCTGAACGGCTTGGTATTTGGTCCAGAGGGAGTCAACTGGGAAAAAGACCCAAGTGCTGAAAATCGTATCAAGTTGTTGGATGGTTACAAAGGCGATACTCGTATGTCA
>NZ_POJD01000077.1 GCF_002960445.1 Streptococcus suis | reverse complement strand
TCAATCGATGTCATGTAGTTACCGATTTTCTTGTAGTCAACGACCACACCTTTTTTAGCCAGCAATTGAGCAACGTCGTTGGCAAAGACATATTGTTCCATGAGAGGAGTTGCGCCGAGACCGTTGATAAGGACACCATAGTGTTCGCCATCTTGAATATCAAAGCCTTCTGCCAATTTCTCAACCAATTCTTCAGCCAATTTAGCAGATGGTTGGAGTTTTTCTTTCTTATAGCCAGGTTCACCATGGATACCGACACCGTATTCAAATTCATCCT
>NZ_POJD01000076.1 GCF_002960445.1 Streptococcus suis | reverse complement strand
ATAATCAACACCAGCTACCCCTTTTTTAGCTTGAGAAGTAGGTTTCTTTTGATTTTTGGTGAGTTTCTTAGCTTCAGAAATAGAAATTACATTAGCATCTTTATCCTTGGGATAGTAGAAGTACTGCTCATTTACTTTTATAATATAACCTTTCTCTAGCTGATACTGAATATCTTCTTTATTCAATTTATAATCAGAATCTGGAAGGGTATCTTTTAAAAAGTGTGCCGCATACGGGATCGGACCTTCAAAAAAGTATGACTCTTCTCCATATAGACGCATATAGCCATTAGATTTAATTTCAGACACTACAATCGTATTTT
>NZ_POJD01000075.1 GCF_002960445.1 Streptococcus suis | reverse complement strand
TCCAATTTCGTAAACGGTATCGGTTTCTTTTAAATTCAATTGTTTTATTATTTGGTTGAGTACTTTTTCACTCGTTAAAAAGTTTTGAGAATATTTTATATTTTTGTTCATGTTATCACTCCTGAAGTGATTACATCTATAAACAAATACAGAAGTTAAACGATTTGTTTGTAATTTTAGTTATCTGTTTAAAAAGTCATAAGATTAGTCACTGGTAGGAATTAATCTAACGTATTTATTTATCTGCGTAATCACTGTTTTTAGTCTGTTTCAAAACAGTAGATGTTTTATCTACATAACGCATTTGATAACGCATTTAGAATACCAACATGACAAATCCCTCCTTCTTAATTACAAATTTTTAGCATCTAATTTAACTTCAATTCCTATTATACAAAATTTTAAGATACTGCACTATCAACACACTCTTTATTTTTTATATAGTTCCAATCAAGAGCAGTCCCTCAATCGTAATCTCGGTCAGCTGGCTCAAGTCCAACTTGGACTGGTCCACTTGGAAAAAGAGGGGCGTCATGTCTGCCAAGACTTGGGCATGTTCTAGGCTAATCGGCAAGGTCCGACTGACCAGTACTTGCTCCACCTGCCCTAGGTAAGACTTGAAATGGTCCACGATAGCCTGGTTATCATAGGACTCCTTGCGGAGTTGGTCTTTAGCTAAATGGCGGAGCTCCTTGAGGTGATTGGGTCCTGGGACCAGCTTGAGAATAGCCCCACCAACTTTCAGCACTCTGGCAAATTCCTGGTAATTAGCTGGGGAAAAGATGTCCAAGATGCCGTCAATTGTCTTGTCTTGAATAGGTAACTTGGTTAAGTCACCGACAAACCATTTGACCGACTTGGTCCTGTCAGATTTGGCTGCCAAGAGAATGGAGTCCTTGGAAATATCAAAAGCAAGAATGTCCAAGTCCATTTTCTCGGCTAACTTACGGGAATAAAAACCCTCTCCACAGCCGATGTCCAAGACAGACCGCAAGCCCAGCTCTGCTATTTTCCCCTCCAAAGCTTCATAGAGATGGTCGTAATAGCCTGCCTCTAAAAAGGCCTGGCGGTTTTCAAAGCTAGACTTGTGGTAGTTGGCGGACTGCTTGACTTGGGGTGCCAGGTTGACATAGCCCTGCTTGGCGATGTCGAAGGTGTGGCGGTTGGGACAGCGGAGGCTGTTGAGGTCAAGACCAAGAGCCTGCCCACAATGTGGACAGGCGAAAAATTGGTCGCTATTGGCAAAATGTTGGTGTTTGGTCATCTTATTTGTATTCTTTTCTAAAGCGGTGCAGGGCTAGGCCTGATAGGAGCGTGGCAATGGCTCCTGTAAAGACCAGCAAGTAGCCGACTGGAATGAGGTAAAAATTTTCATGCAGAATGCCCTTGGCATCGACATATTCGACTGAGTTTGCCTTGATGACAAAGCAGACGAAGCCGAGAAGCATGAGAAAACTACCAATAATGGTAATGGTCAGGTGCATCTGGGTACGGCGGCCTTCGCGACCGTCTTTTACAAGTTTTTCTGTCATGTTGTTCATGTCAGTTCCTCCTAAGATAAGGTAATCTAAGGAGATCAAAAAGACAGAGGACATGAGAATCAAAAGTTCCAAGTCGGGCAGATTTTTGTCATTTTCCCAGTTGGAAACAGCCTGCCGTGTCACATTGAGTTTGAGGGCAAACTGTTCCTGAGTCAAACCTTTCTTTTTTCGTAAGTCTTTGATTTGCTGTTCAAAGTTCATTTCTTTCTCCTTTCAGGGAGCGGGACAGAACTCGAAAAATGAAAAAGAGTTCGTCGTCCCGCCCCCGCACAGTTGATTAGGCCAGATTTGAAGTGTGCAACACGAACAAATCTGCCAATCAACCACTGCGCTGAGATGTTGACACCACCTTCGAGAAGTGATGCTAATCTCTATACTTATCTTAGCTTCTTGGTCGATGTTTGCCAAGAAAGACTGGCTTGCTCTGGACTTTTTTAGCGAAAGGTGGTCTTGCTAACTCCGCAAGACTGGCTTGCAATCCTGTTCTATCAAGGGTTTGAGCCTCTTGTCAACTTCCTGTCAACCTAGCCCATCTGCTCGGATAATTCTTCCCATTCTTCCATGAGGCTTTCTTGTTGACTGGTCAGTTGGTCGATTTCTTTCTGGTGATTGGTCAGCTGACCGATGTCGTTGGTTTCTAGCATGGCTTGGTTGAGCTCGCTTAAGCGGTTTTCGATGCTATCGATTTCTGCCTCAATTTGCTCGATGCGGCGAGCCAGTTTGCGTTGCTCTTTTTGGTTTTCCTTTTGGGCTTGGTAGTCCATGGCTCCGGCTGATTGGCTGGTACTTTCTAGCTGGTCAGGCTGGGCATCTGCTTCCTGCTCTGCCTTTTTCTCCAAATAATAGTCATAGTCGCCCAAGTAGAGCGTGGAGCCAGTTTCCGAGATTTCCAGGACCTTGGTGGCGACGCGGTTGATGAAATAGCGGTCGTGGCTAACAAAGAGCAGGGTGCCGTCAAAGTCAATCAGGGCATTTTCCAGCACTTCCTTGCTGTCGATGTCCAGGTGGTTGGTCGGCTCGTCGAGGATGAGGAAGTTGTTATTTTCCATGGATAGCTTGGCCAAGAGCAGGCGGGCTTTTTCCCCACCCGATAGCATGGACACAGACTTTTTGACGTCATCACCTGAGAAGAGGAAGGCTCCAAGGCGGTTGCGAATTTCCACTTCAGGTGTGGTCGGAAAGGCGGACCAGAGCTCCTCCAAGACCGTGTTGGAAGGCGTCAGGGCCGACTGGGTCTGGTCGTAGTAGCCCACTTCCACATTGGCACCGAGCTTGGCTTCCCCTTTGATAAATGGCAGAGCTCCGATGATGGACTTGAGCAGGGTTGTTTTTCCGATACCATTCGGACCGACTATGGCAATGGCATCCAGCTTTCGTTGGTCAATGGAAATAGGCTGAGAGAGAATGTCTCCATCGTAACCCACCGCAGCATTTTCCACCGTCAAGACGATATTGCCAGAAGTCTTGTCCGACTGGAAGGTCATGTTGGCAGACTTCTGCCCAGTTGTTGGCTTGTCCAGTCGCTCCATCTTTTCCAATTGTTTACGTCTAGCCTGGGCACGCTTGGTAGTCGAAGCACGGACAATATTTTTCTGGACAAAGTCTTCTAGTTTGGCAATTTCCTTCTGCTGCTTTTCATAGTTTTGCATCTCTGTCTGCAGCTTCTGTTCTTTGAGCTCGACAAACTGAGAATAATTGCCCACATAGCGATCCAAGGAATGCTTGGTCAAATCCAGTGTTAGTGTCGCCACCTTGTCCAAGAAATAGCGGTCATGGCTGACGATAATCAAGGCTCCTTTGTAATGCACCAGGTAGTTTTCCAGCCAAGCAATCGTGTCAATGTCCAGGTGGTTGGTCGGCTCGTCCAGCACCAAGAGTTCTGGGCTTTCAAGCAGCATTTTTGCCAGTGCAAGTCGAGTATTCTGACCGCCTGATAACTCAGAGATTTTCATGTCCCACATGGTCTTGTCAAACTTAAATCCGTTCAAAATAGCACGGATGTCTGCCTCATAGTTAAAACCACCAGCCAGACGAAATTCCTCCGACAAGCTATCGTAAGTCTTCATGAGCTGGTCGAGTTCATTACCAGACAAACTGCCCATCTGCTCTTCCATACCACGTAGACGTTTTTCTGTCGTCCGCAAGTCGTCAAAGACATGGAGCATCTCATCGTAAATGGTATTTTCCGACTGGAATCGACTGTCCTGTGCCAGATAAGAAAGCGATAGATCTCTCTTGGTAGAAATCTCACCGCTGGTCGCTGTTTCTTCTCCCACAAGAATTTTGAGCAAGGTGGACTTGCCTGCTCCATTTTTTCCGACAAGGGCAATTCTGTCTCGTTCATCTACCTGAATATTGATATTGTTAAATAAAACTTCGCCCGCAAAGGAGCGCTCAATCTTGTTTCCACTTAGAATAATCATAGAATTATTGTACCATAAATTAGCCTAACCGTAACACCTACTATTCCCAAAAAACATAGATAGTCAATCCATCTACCAAGAAAAAAGCTCTATATGTCGTCAATGGTTCTACCCACTAACGAATTATAGAGCTATTTTTGTATGTTCTTTTTAAGTTGGTCCTGACTGAAATTTGTCTACCTTATTTCAATCATCTTAGTTCCAACTACAGAACAACACATCCTATTAGATTTCATCGTCTTCTTGATCCTTGCGGCGACGTTTAGCTAGAAGCGCAAAGGCTCCGAGTAACATTGATGCACTCAACATACCTGCTGTTGCAGACTGTGTCTCACCTGTGTTAGGTAACTTCGCTGCATTCCGTTTTGCCGGTTTTGCAGTTTCAGATGTCATCGCAGACGTGCTTGCTGACGTCGAGGCAGATGTACTTGCACTTGTTGACGCTGAAGTACTTGCCGACGTTGAGGCCGATGTTGAAGCGCTGGTACTTGCACTCGTTGAGGCAGACGTACTTACTGACGTTGAAGCACTGGTACTTGCGCTGATCGATGCTGAAGTACTTGCCGACGTTGAAGCACTGGTACTTGCTGACGTCGAGGCACTCGTACTTGCTGATGTTGAAGCACTGGTGCTTGCGCTAGTCGATGCGGACGTGCTGGCCGACATTGATGCACTGGTGCTTGCGCTGGTTGACGCAGATGTACTTGCTGATGTTGAAGCACTGGTGCTTGCACTTGTCGACGCTGAGGTACTTGCTGATGTTGAAGCACTGGTGCTTGCACTTGTCGACGCTGAGGTACTTGCTGATGTTGAAGCACTGGTGCTTGCGCTGGTTGACGCAGATGTACTTGCTGATGTTGAAGCACTGGTGCTTGCACTTGTCGACGCAGATGTACTTGCTGATGTTGAAGCACTTGTGCTTGCGCTAGTCGATGCTGAAGCACTTGCACTTGTCGACGCTGAGGTACTTGCTGACGTCGAGGCACTGGTACTTGCGCTGGTTGACGCGGACGTACTTGCTGACGTCGAAGCGGACGTGCTTGCGCTAGTTGATGCAGAGGTACTTGCCGACGTTGAGGCTGACGTGCTTGCGGACGTCGAGGCACTCGTACTTGCACTGGTTGATGCGGAAGTACTTGCACTTGTCGACGCAGATGTACTTGCAGACGTGGACGCAGACGTACTTGCGCTTATCGATGCTGACGTACTTGCTGACGTTGAAGCACTTGTGCTTGCGCTAGTCGATGCGGACGTGCTTGCCGATGTTGAAGTACTTGTGCTTGCGCTTGTTGAAGCGGACGTGCTTGCGCTTGTTGATGCAGATGTACTTGCCGACGTTGAGGCGGACGTACTTGCTGATGTCGAGGCACTCGTACTTGCACTGGTTGATGCGGAAGTACTTGCACTTGTCGACGCAGAGGTACTTGCCGACGTTGAGGCACTTGCTGAAGTTGAGGCACTTGTGCTTGCGCTAGTTGATGCTGAAGTACTTGCACTGGTCGACGCTGATGTACTTGCTGACGTCGAAGCACTGGTGCTTGCGCTAGTTGATGCAGAGGTACTTGCTGACGTTGAAGCACTTGTGCTTGCGCTAGTCGATGCGGACGTGCTTGCCGATGTTGAAGTACTTGTGCTTGCTGACGTCGAAGCACTTGTGCTTGCGCTTGTTGAAGCGGACGTACTTGCACTTGTCGATGCAGACGTACTTGCTGAGGTCGAAGCGGACGTGCTTGCGCTTGTTGATGCAGATGTACTTGCCGACGTTGAGGCTGACGTGCTTGCTGAGGTCGAAGCGGACGTACTTGCGGACGTCGAGGCACTGGTACTTGCACTGGTTGATGCGGAAGTACTTGCACTTGTCGACGCAGATGTACTTGCTGACGTGGACGCAGACGTACTTGCGCTTATCGATGCTGACGTACTTGCCGACGTGGAAGCGCTGGTACTTGCTGAGGTTGAAGCACTGGTGCTTGCGCTGGTTGATGTAGACGTACTTGCTGAGGTTGAAGCACTGGTGCTTGCGCTGGTCGATGCGGATGTGCTTGCACTTGTCGACGCAGATGTACTTGCAGACGTGGACGCAGACGTACTTGCGCTTATCGATGCTGACGTACTTGCTGACGTTGAAGCACTTGTGCTTGCGCTAGTCGATGCGGACGTGCTTGCCGATGTTGAAGTACTTGTGCTTGCTGACGTCGAAGCACTTGTGCTTGCGCTTGTTGAAGCGGACGTACTTGCACTTGTCGATGCTGACGTACTTGCTGAGGTCGAAGCGGACGTGCTTGCGCTTGTTGATGCAGATGTACTTGCAGACGTGGACGCAGACGTACTTGCGCTTATCGATGCTGACGTACTTGCTGACGTTGAAGCACTTGTGCTTGCGCTAGTCGATGCGGACGTGCTTGCCGATGTTGAAGTACTTGTGCTTGCGCTTGTTGAAGCGGACGTGCTTGCGCTTGTTGATGCAGATGTACTTGCCGACGTTGAGGCTGACGTGCTTGCTGACGTCGAAGCGGACGTACTTGCTGATGTCGAGGCACTCGTACTTGCACTGGTTGATGCGGAAGTACTTGCACTTGTCGACGCAGAGGTACTTGCCGACGTTGAGGCACTCGTACTTGCGCTGGTTGATGCAGAGGTACTTGCCGACGTTGAGGCACTTGTGCTGGCTGACGTCGAGGCACTGGTACTTGCGCTAGTTGATGCTGAAGTACTTGCCGACATTGAAGCACTGGTGCTTGCGCTGGTTGACGCTGACGTACTTGCGCTGGTTGATGCAGAGGTACTTGCTGAAGTTGAGGCACTTGTGCTTGCGCTTGTTGAAGCTGAAGTACTTGCACTGGTCGACGCTGATGTACTTGCTGACGTCGAAGCACTGGTGCTTGCGCTTGTTGATGCAGAGGTACTTGCTGACGTTGAAGCACTTGTGCTTGCGCTAGTCGATGCGGACGTGCTTGCCGATGTTGAAGTACTTGTGCTTGCTGACGTCGAAGCACTGGTGCTTGCGCTTGTTGAAGCGGACGTACTTGCACTTGTCGATGCAGACGTACTTGCTGAGGTCGAAGCGGACGTGCTTGCGCTTGTTGATGCAGATGTACTTGCCGACGTTGAGGCTGACGTGCTTGCTGACGTCGAAGCGGACGTACTTGCGGACGTCGAGGCACTCGTACTTGCACTGGTTGATGCGGAAGTACTTGCACTTGTCGACGCAGATGTACTTGCAGACGTGGACGCAGACGTACTTGCGCTTATCGATGCTGACGTACTTGCTGACGTTGAAGCACTTGTGCTTGCGCTAGTCGATGCGGACGTGCTTGCCGATGTTGAAGTACTTGTGCTTGCTGACGTCGAAGCACTTGTGCTTGCGCTTGTTGAAGCGGACGTACTTGCACTTGTCGATGCAGACGTACTTGCTGACGTTGAAGCACTGGTGCTTGCACTAGTTGAAGCAGAGGTACTTGCACTGGTCGAAGCGGACGTGCTGGCGCTGGTTGATGCTGAAGTACTTGCCGACATTGAAGCACTGGTGCTTGCGCTGGTTGACGCTGACGTACTTGCGCTGGTTGAGGCAGAGGTACTTGCGCTAGTTGACGCTGAGGTACTTGCTGAAGTTGAAGCACTCGTACTTGCGCTTATCGATGCTGACGTACTTGCCGACGTTGAAGCTGATGTGCTTACGCTAGTTGATGCAGACGTACTTGCTGAAGTTGAAGCACTTGTGCTTGCGCTTGTTGAGGCAGAGGTACTTGCCGACGTTGAGGCACTTGTGCTGGCTGACGTCGAGGCACTGGTACTTGCGCTAGTTGATGCTGAAGTACTTGCCGACATTGAAGCACTTGTGCTTGCGCTGGTTGATGCAGACGTACTTGCCGAGGTTGAAGCTGAAGTGCTTGCTGACGTTGAAGCTGAGGTACTTGCGCTTGTCGATGCTGAAGTACTTGCGCTGGTTGATGCTGAAGTACTTGCGCTAGTTGACGCTGATGTACTTGCTGAAGTTGAAGCACTCGTACTTGCGCTGGTTGAGGCAGACGTACTTGCCGACGTTGAAGCTGATGTGCTTGCGCTGGTTGAGGCAGAGGTACTTGCTGAAGTTGAAGCACTGGTGCTTGCGCTGGTTGACGCTGAGGTACTTGCCGACGTTGAGGCACTTGTGCTGGCTGACGTCGAGGCACTGGTACTTGCGCTAGTTGATGCTGAAGTACTTGCCGACATTGAAGCACTGGTGCTTGCGCTAGTTGATGCTGAAGTACTTGCCGACATTGAAGCACTGGTGCTTGCGCTAGTTGACGCTGATGTACTTGCGCTAGTTGAAGCTGACGTACTTGCCGACGTTGAAGCACTGGTACTTGCGCTTGTCGATGCGGACGTGCTTGCCGAGGTTGAAGCACTTGTGCTGGCGCTGGTTGACGCTGAGGTACTTGCAGAGGTCGATGCACTGGTACTTGCGCTGGTTGAGGCACTCGTACTTGCGCTAGTTGATGCTGAGGTACTTGCTGACGCTGAAGCGCTGGTGCTTGCGCTGGTCGATGCTGACGTACTTGCCGACGTGGAAGCGCTGGTACTTGCTGAGGTTGAAGCACTGGTGCTTGCGCTGGTTGATGTAGACGTACTTGCTGAGGTTGAAGCACTGGTGCTTGCGCTGGTCGATGCGGATGTGCTTGCTGAAGTTGAAGCACTGGTGCTTGCACTAGTTGATGCTGAAGTACTTGCTGAAGTTGAAGCACTGGTGCTTGCACTAGTTGAAGCAGAGGTACTTGCACTGGTCGAAGCGGACGTGCTGGCGCTGGTTGAGGCTGAAGTACTTGCCGACGTTGAAGCACTGGTGCTTGCGCTGGTTGAGGCTGAGGTACTTACGCTAGTTGAAGCTGATGTACTTGCTGAGGTTGAAGCACTGGTGCTTGCGCTTGTCGATGCGGACGTGCTTGCAGAGGTCGAAGCGGACGTGCTGGCGCTGGTTGATGCTGAAGTACTTGCCGACGTTGAAGCACTGGTGCTTGCGCTGGTTGAGGCTGAGGTACTTACGCTAGTTGAAGCTGATGTACTTGCTGAGGTTGAAGCACTTGTGCTTGCGCTTGTTGATGCAGACGTACTTGCCGACGTTGAAGCACTGGTGCTTGCTGAAGTTGAAGCTGAAGTACTTGCTGAAGTTGAAGCGCTGGTACTTGCACTCGTTGAGGCAGACGTGCTGGCGCTAGTCGATGCTGAAGTACTTGCTGAAGTTGAAGCACTGGTGCTTGCACTAGTTGATGCTGAAGTACTTGCTGAAGTTGAAGCACTGGTACTTGCGCTAGTTGAGGCAGACGTGCTTGCACTAGTCGATGCTGAAGTACTTGCTGAAGTTGAAGCACTGGTGCTTGCACTAGTTGATGCTGAAGTACTTGCTGAAGTTGAAGCACTGGTGCTTGCACTAGTTGAAGCAGAGGTACTTGCACTGGTCGAAGCGGACGTGCTGGCGCTGGTTGAGGCTGAAGTACTTGCCGACGTTGAAGCACTGGTGCTTGCGCTGGTTGAGGCTGAAGTACTTGCGCTGGTTGAGGCTGAGGTACTTACGCTAGTTGAAGCTGATGTACTTGCTGAGGTTGAAGCACTGGTGCTTGCGCTTGTCGATGCGGACGTGCTTGCAGAGGTCGATGCAGACGTACTTGCTGACGTGGAAGCACTGGTACTTGCAGAAGTTGATGCACTCGTACTTGCGCTGGTTGATGCACTCGTACTTGCGCTGGTTGAGGCTGAAGTACTTGCAGAGGTCGATGCAGACGTACTTGCTGACGTGGAAGCACTTGTGCTTGCGCTGGTTGAGGCTGAAGTACTTGCACTTGTCGACGCAGATGTACTTGTCGACGTGGACGCAGACGTACTTGCGCTTATCGATGCTGACGTACTTGCTGACGTGGAAGCACTGGTACTTGCGCTAGTTGAGGCTGAAGTACTTGCCGACGTTGAGGCACTTGTGCTGGCTGACGTCGATGCACTTGTGCTTGCGCTAGTTGAGGCTGAAGTACTTGCGCTAGTCGATGCGGACGTGCTTGCCGAGGTTGAAGCACTTGTGCTTGCTGACGTTGAAGCTGAGGTACTTGCGCTTGTTGACGCTGAAGTACTTACTGACGTCGATGCACTGGTACTTGCGCTTGTTGACGCTGAAGTACTTGCTGACGCTGAAGCAGAGGTACTTGCACTTGTCGAGGAGCTGGTACTTGCACTTGTCGACGCAGATGTACTTGCTGACGTCGATGCACTTGTGCTTGCGCTAGTTGAGGCTGAAGTACTTGCAGAGGTTGAAGCTGAGGTACTTGCTGAGGTCGATGCACTCGTACTTGCCGACGTTGAAGCTGATGTGCTTACGCTAGTTGAAGCGCTGGTACTTGCTGAAGTTGAAGCACTTGTGCTTGCGCTAGTTGAAGCCGATTCAGAAGCAGATAAACTTATGGAATTGGAAACCGAAACCCTATCTGTAACCGTTAAACTAAACGTTTTTACAGTCTTTTCGCCATATGAATCCGTCGCAGAAACTGTGACAGAATAAACACCCGCTCGCAATAAGTTTGACGAAATCGCTGGATTAGTTCCTTCGTAAATTGTGACACCCTTAGCATCTACAACCTTGTAGGTAACTGTCAAAGGAGTTCCTGAAGCATTATCTTCCGTATCCTGAATAGTAACTCCTACTGATAAATCAATTTGAGGAGCATCACTCCGATCCAGTGTTCGATCAGTTGCCGTAATAACCGGTGGTGTATTTTCATTGATCCGCAACGGATAAGTGCCTGTTACCGTCTGAGTGCCACCACTATCAAGGGCCGATACTCGAACAGTATAATCACCCGCAGCTAGGTTTCCAAGATCAACTGTCGACGCTGAAGCAGCTGGAACCTGTAAAACAGAACGACCATTACTATCTAATATGTCATAAGTGACCGTCGTTACCAAATTATCCGTCGCAGAACGGTCATCTTCCCTATCACTGACAATAACACCGTCCGTTAAGTTAACTGTGGTTGGGCGACCTGTAGGTTGCTTAAGAACTGTCTTGGGCGATGGAACCGTGATAACCGGTGCTTGGTTAGTATAAATTACTGGAACATCAACAACGGTTGTCACATTCTCTGCTGTTGTCAATCGAACCTGAACCGTTCCATTTGCATTGTGTGGAATTGGGCTTAACAGTTCCATCCTGACATCAACCGGTGAGCCATTCGTTCCTCTGTCAAGACTAATAGCGCCTTTGATTTCATCTACTGAAATTGTTTGACCATACTCTCTCTCAATCGTACTAGAATTTGCCTGGATAACATAAATCTTGAACATTGGAGAAGTCGTGATCCGACCTTGTCCATCTGTTACTGTAACAGTCCGTGAATAGATACCAGGATTACCAACTGCCGTCCCCTCTACTTGTCCCGTACTTGGATTGACAGTTATGCCAAAACTAGCATTGTTCAATTGATAGGTTACCCCAGAAACATCTGTAGCAGTAACCGGAATTAAGTTTGTATTCCCAACCATTTCAACTGGTTTCCCAGCAAAAACCGTCACATCTCGACTGCTGGTAATAGTTGGGTTCCTTGTGTCAGTATAATTCAAGGTAACAGGAACCATCTTCGTATCACCAGCTGGTGTAATAACAGTTGCCTGAATAGCTTGACTACCAACTGCATAGGTATGATTCGGAATCGTGTAGGTCAGTACTGATAGATCCGCCACACTGATGCCGCTGTCCGCTGCAATTTTATTCTTGATAAGGCTAGCAATTTCATCCTGAGTAAACTGGTTGGATCCTGTGTATTCTCTCGTTTCAGTTACAGGATTTACCCGCATAATATGCATATTGAAAGTATTGGAGTACCCAGTATTTCCAACGTAATCTTGAACTAATACTCTGTTGTCATACGTTCCCTGACTGCCTAGTGTCGGAGTGCCGCTAACCTGACCTGAAATATCAATTGTCAGACCCTTGCCATTTTCCGTTGTAGAATTAGCCATGACAATCTGCGCCCTAGCTTGACCACTAGTCAAACCAGAACCATTTGAATTATCAGACAGACTAGCAAGGGCAATTGGAGAATGAAGGGCTTGTCCTTCAAAAGCATAAATAGCATTAGTTCGCAAGGTAGCGGATGGAACTTGGGTATCCCTATAATTGATCTGGACATCGACATCCTTGTAATTTCCATCTGTCAGTGTCACGCGCACCCGTACCGTTTTTTGACCAAGAGTTGGCTGATGAGTGTCATAACCTGATAGAATACGGTAGTTAGCAATATTATCCAGACCAGAACCGGCTAAACCTGCTGCTCCACCAGTAGCAGTTGCCTTAACATGGTTAAGAATGGCTTCTGTTGTAACCTTGCTTCCTACTTCTGCATCCATTGGCTGACCGCCTGTTACATCAAAAGCACGAACAACAAAGTTTGCAGTAGCACTATTGTTGTGATTGTCTGTAGCTGTCAAGGTAGCCTGATGGGCACCAACTCCACCTGTAAATGTCTGATTAGCAGTAATCTGGCCTGCTGCATTGGCAGATAGACCAGGTGCTCCGCTGATTGTGTTTGTTATAGTCTGATTAGCAGTATCTGTTACGGTCGCAATAGTTTTAGCAACAGTAGTTGCCGTCTGATCAAAAACATAAACATTCTGAGCAACATTAGTGATGCTAGGCGGATAGTTTACCAAGACCTGAGCAGTTGCTTCTAAGTGCTGTGTTCGGGTATCAGCATCTGGGCCATTCGTCCCCTGCCAATCTGCAATTTTAGCCCAGAATTTTACTGTAATATTTTTAGTTTCGTTAACACCAGGTAGTGTGGTTTCATCGATGACATACTTCAGGTTGGCTTCTTGCAATTCATTACTCTGAATTTTCGCATTCAGCTCTGACTTGATTCTGTCCAAAATTTGATTGGCCGGAACATCTTTAGAAATATTAGTGACAATCGAATGCACATCAATAATCCGAACAGCGATTACTTCCGTATTGCCATCTGTTGAATTAGATAGATTCCTATTACCTGCTGCATCCGTAATGAAAATTTGACGCTCACCCTCATAGGTATTGGCCAAGGTCTGGTTGGAGGTTCCCGAAACATAGAGCTTATTTCCTGAAACGCTCGGTGTCAGACCTAGCTCTGTAATATTTTTTTGCGTAGTAGCCCAATCAGCATTAGGGTTGTTGGTTTTATTGGATACATTGACACCCGTAACACCACGATCATCCCATACCGTCGCAAAGGCCATTTGGTCACTGAGGTAATTCCCATTCTGATCGACTACTCGAATTGGCGTGTCCTTAAAGACAAAAATATCATCTGCCCGTGTAATCTTCGGTTTCACTACATCAGCAACGTCTGCCATGGTCAAAATTGCTCGACCCGGTCGCTGAACGGAGTGATTTCCCCCAGCAGCTGTTGCTGTTGGATAATCGTAGTTGGTAATATTTGTTCCCTGAACACTTGTCGCTCCTACACGTACTGATGGATTATTTACAGAGTTTGTCCCTGCTTGAACAAAGATACGAGCTCCTGAAGGATCCTCAGTCGTTGTCGTAAATCGAATTGTATAAGTACCAGAATTCAATCTGCTCAGGTGAGTATAGGATCTACCAGTTACCCTAGTACCTTCGACTGTTGCCTCTAGTACTTTTCGATCAATATTGGTATTTTCTCTTAGACTGGCCCCGTTCAAGCTTGGAGCGGCTGTCAAGGTTTGTTCGGCATCCATCGATACATAAAAACCAAGATAGCCCGCAGCTGTCCTAACATCAACTTCCCACTGAATCGTTTTCACGGGATTAGCATCTGCGAGGTTCGTCACCGTTCCACGAACGGCCCGAATAACACCCGTCGTAGTAGCATTGGTCCAATTTACAATTGAGGTTCTTACTCCACTTCCCTCGGTCATCCGAAGCATTCCAGATGCTGCTTTTATCTGATTGATCCGACCTGCTAGAGAGATAGCAGCTTGCCCAGCCTTTTGAGCCATCGCTTCTACTTGCTCTTGACTAGCTGATAGGGAGGACCTCAGCTCCAAGGCCTCTGTCCAGACTGTTTGCGCAGTCTGCAAGGCTGCTTGATACTTCTCATATCGGCTGACAGTCGTTATAGAAGCATCCACTTCAGGAAAGGCTAAGGCATGATTTAAACTTTCGATAGCTAGGTCTAGATTGGAATAATCTAAACTATTGGCCTCTTGTGCAGTTTCAGACTGACTGGATGAGCTGCTGTTCAAACTGTTTGCCAACAAGCCTGTGGTGACCTCTGAACTTGCTGTTGCTACAGCCAGAATAGCACTATTAGTTGGAGCTAATTCTGGGTCTATCCCTGTTAGATGCAAGACCTGTCCCCACGAGGTCGCTCCCTTGTCCTCACTAGCAACTAGGCTAGAGCTTGTTTGGTCCGAACTTGCTTCTTCCAGACTGGTTTGACTTGTCTGACTAGATGTGACCTCTGTCGAGGCTGTCCTATTCTCCGTCAGACTTACAGAGGAAGGAACATTTGTAGTTGAGTGTGTCAGGGACGATTTTGTAGCTACTGACGCAGAGAGCGACTCGCTCGCTGAAACCGATGCAGAAACAGAGGTAGAGGTAGATGCAGAAGTTGAAGTAGAAACTGAGGCAGAACTGCTAGCACTCTCAGAACTAGACAAACTATCCGAAGCAGACTGGCTGACACTTTCACTTGTCAGTAGTGACTGGCTAGTAACCTCACTACTACTTAGTGAGGCCGAATAACTCAAAGACTGAGAACTTGTATCAGAAATCGACGGTTGTTCTGAAATGACTGTTGACACGGAAACCACTTGCTCTGAAACAACCTCAGATGTCACCGTTTCAACAATAACTACATCCTTGTCAACAAGGGTATCTGTTTCCCCTTCTAATTGATTCTCGACAGCAACTACTTGCTCTTCCGCAAAAATATCTGGTGCAAGAGCCGTGCCCGATACAACTGCACCTGAAGCCAGCAAGGCCTTCAAGTAGGTCAAGCGCGAACTCTCCAATCGCTCCTGTTTTTCAATAAGTGGCATGGCAATTGTTTCCTGCCCCCTGCCCTTAATGACGCGTAAAAGACTGAGCTGTGACAGGACTGTCCGCACCCAATTTTTACCCGATTTATGCATTTTGACCCGACTCTTCCGCCCAATCTCGTCAAAATCCTTATTAAAACGCTTACGGTTCATAAAAACTCCTATTTAATCTAAGGTTACAATCACTTCAATTTTCATACAAATACCATAAAATGATATATAGTTTTTTGAATTTTTCCTATTATTTTATCAGAAAAGGGGCATTTTCTCAACTAAAAACCCAAATATTTTACATTTATATATAGAATTTTATGAAGATTACCTAAGTCAATGAACTCATTAAGTCCACCCCTTCATTTCAAGCCTAATCGCTTCTCAATAGACAATTCCTGCTCCTCTTTCCTCATAGTTCATCCCCCCACTCAAGTAATTATGGTCAAGCCAATATCTCACTATCCATCAACGAGAAATAACAGGAAGGCCTTTGCCATATTTCCACTATCAACCCACTAAGTCAGCAAGCATCCCCCTTGCCCCTAATCTTACGGACTGCCGGCTAACAAAAGAGTATATAAAAAGAGGCTGGGCCTAAGCCCAGCGACACTTCACAAAGTTCATATCAACCTCTCAGCGCAGTGTTGATTGCTTAAACAATCTAAAAGATTGGTTAAGGTGGGAAATAAAACAAACGCAGTTTGTATCAAAACAATCCAAAGATTGTTTAAGGCGGGAGATAAAACAAACGCAGTTTGTATCAAAACAATCCAAAAGATTGGTTAAGGTGGGAAATAAGACAAACGCAGTTTGTATCAAAACAATCCAAAAAATTGGTTAAGGTGGGAAATAAGACAAACGCAGTTTGTAGCAAAACAATCCAGTGACATGAAACCATTCAGCGAACTGTTTCCGCCCAAACCGACAAATACAAAAGTGAGGTAAAAAGGTTGGAGATGAGATTTGCAAAGCAAATCTCATCTCTTGGTCGAGTTCTTTCCAACCCCCACTAAATCTATTTAAAAAAGAATTGAATAATCCTGAAAATAATTAAACCCAAACTAATTAGCACCGAAAGAGTAATGATGATATGAAAATCAAAGCCTCTCTTTTTTTTCTTTTTTTCAGGAAGGACATACCGCTCATCTTCCAAGCGTTGTTCAATCCGTTCTTTCAAGGGATGTTCTCTGCTCATGGTTTCTCCTATCCTAGCAAATGCTGATAATCAACCACATCTGCTAAATTCGCTTCTTCTTCCTGACAAGTCAGTAAACGACTAACTTCCTCACCTGGCTGGTTCAATAGCCGCCTAATTTTAGCTATCAGCACCTCAACCTGCGAGGAAGCTAAACAGTTTTCCTTGGCTAAATAAGCCTTAGCATGAGCTGTTTCAGCGAAGGCAAAAATCAACAAACGATGCTCGAAAGCGGTTCGTACTGCCGATAATATCTCATCGCCATGGTTGATATCCAAATAAATACTTGTTTTCTGATAGAGTTCCCTCACCATGTCCATTGAGATGTTCGGGTAAAGGGTCACATTGGCATGATTGCCGACAGCCATCAAACGGCTGGACATCTCAGTAATGGCACCGATATGGAAATGAAGATTAGGTAAGCCTATAATTAGGCTCTCTAATTGCTCGATTTGGTCAGAATTAGTCAAAATCAACGCTTCTGCCTTCATCGGTCTTGTTTCCTTAAAAGGATAAAGGAAGCCTACATAGACAATCTGTTCCCTCTGTTCTGGACTTGCCAAGTCCACTAGGCGTTCATAGGTTACCCGATCCTGCACCACTACCTTAGCCGGTCGTCTGCTCTGCTTATTGAGCAAAAGAAGCATGTTGCCCGGAATACTGTCCTGAAGGGGTTCCTGCCAGAAAAGCATATCTTGACCATCTTTATTGAGATAGAAACTGGTCAAGAAGGATAAACCTAGACTATTGTAGAGAATTCGATCTAGTTCAAAACCTGCCACCTCGAAATAGAAGGCAATCCATTCATGCTTCGTTTTAAAAAAATGAATATGATTTTGATAGTTCAAAATTAAGTCGCCTGTTCCATGATTTTCAACCAAAACTTCTTGCCCATTAAGTCCATAATAGCTTGTTTGAGTAGCCTGCCCCTGCCTGTCATAACTGGTCTGACCAAAACGCACTCCCTTGTCGTTGTATCGGTCAGTCACTACTAGCCTCCCTCCCTCATCATACCAATCCACCGCCTTGACGAAACGTTGATGACTTGGATGGGCGTAATGAATTTGGGCACGTTTATTAGCATAGTTATAAACAGCAGCCTGGCTATTATCGCCCCGAATTTCCCAAAAATCCGGAGTTTGTACCTGATTAAAATACAGTGGTTGGCCTTCCATTTGATCATACTGGGTGAAAAAACGATAAGGCGATGTCACATCATGGGGTAAAAAACCGTCATCATTTAAGACAATGACCGGATGGTGATAACCCGAGCGAAGAAGGGAATAATGGAGATCCCAACTCCCTTGATGATAGGTATCAAATAGATAAATCATTGTTCCATCCCCTCCTCTACTAAGTCTAGCCATCTTTGCTCAATCTCATCAGTCAAAAATCCGGAAGCAACTTGGTAAGAAGCATCCTGCATAGCTTGGCGATTATCCTCTTCAAAGAAGGTCCGAATAGCCTGGCAATAGTCAGCAATGATGACTTGTTCATCTTCTACTTGTGGAAATGATAGGAGATAGCCATTGACTCCATGTTGAATAAAGGTCTGGTTGCCGTATGGAGCATCAAAACCAATAAGGGGCAATCCAGAACCAATAGCTTCTAGCAAGGTCAAACCAAACCCTTCGCTTTTTGAGGCTGTAAGATAAAGCTCATAATTCTGATAAACATCTGTCAAATCCTGATGCCCCCTTAGCTGGATATAGTCTTCTGCACCATGCTCCTTAATAATAGTTTCGATTTTACCTTGCTCGCCACCACTGCCATAAATATCAAACGTTAATTCTGGCAGATAGGGCTTTGTCGCAATCACAGCCTTGGTCAACCAATCTACGTGTTTTTCTGTAGCCAAACGCGAAGCTGTAATGATGGAGTAGGGCTTCCTTTTTGCTGAATGACGAACGCTATCAATACTTCCTACTGGTATGTCTAAAACACGGGGAACCTTCCCAACATACCGAGCAAATTGTTCTTCCAGAACTTCTTTTTGCCTCTGGGTAGAGGTGATAAAGAAATCAACGCTATCGGCATGGACAAACTGGTAATCATAGAAATTATTCCAAAGAATAGTTTGGTCTGTCAAACTATTGGGACTGTAGTGCTCTGCGTGAATAACCACTCCCAGTCTGGCTGGCCCTTTATTAGCAAAAACAGCCTGTCCTGTACCTGTCGCACGATCCAAGATGACAATGTCCTGGGCAGTCAGTTGTAATTGTTGCATAAAATAGGCAATCCATTCATCCTTGGATGACAGGATGGCGTCTGGCATACGGTAGACGGAATTTTCCCCATCAATTACCTCTTCATAGGCAACCGAACCATCTTCATTAAAATAGCGACGGAGATAGAGATAAGCCCTGTTTTCACGAGGAGTATAGTACTCACTAAAACTTCTCATATAAGTGAAAAAGTCCTTCCGTATCAACATTCCCCTAGAAACGTATTCAACACGGTGTACCAGGTCTTGATCCTCCTGACGCAGATAGGCTGTTAGGAAAAAATCCTCTTCATCATAGAAGTAACGTACAATCTTACCATCCCGCTCTTCTCTAGTCACCTTTCCTGCAACATCCTTTCGAAGCTGATCCAGCCTATAACTAATCGGAGCCACTTTTTGATCCGTGAAAAAAGTGTAGAGCCAGATAATCTCATCATCCTCAAACCCTATATTTCGGGTCAGATCAGCCAAATTATCCTGACCAAAGAAATCTGTAAAAATAAACTTTGCCTCCACTCCCTTGCGACGGAGTAGTTGAGCCCGATAAGCCTGGGCATATTCTACACCACTACTGGCCCAGCCTATCCCCAGATTGATATTATAAACAGTCATTTCTTTCCTTTCCTAAGCAAAATACACCTGCAGCTCCCCTTTTTCTGTATAGGAAACATCGCTCAAGAGAATGTTCTGAAGGATATTGCGCTTGATTTCTTCTTTCATTTTCTTGTAACCCTTATAGGCTTCTTGGTGATACTCAAATACTGGATTACGTTGGGCTACCTGTCTAGCACCTGCAATAATGCGTAGCTGTTGAAGATAGTCCACTTCTTCCACCCAGCATTCATCGATGGCTTTTAGGACTGCTAAACGCTCAAATTGAAGATAGTCAGCCCGTAAAAATTCTTTCTTCTTCTGGATTTCGGCTTCCACAATCCCCAACAAGAAGCTAGCGACCTGCTTAGGATTTTTTACTTCTAAGCCTGTAGGAAAGTCGTGAAAATCATAAGTGATATGATCCAAGATATAGCGTTCCAAACTATGAGCTTCTAAAGTCGTATGGCGCTTCAGATAAAGCTCGATATCCTCCCTAGCAAACTGCAAAATATCTAGCTCCTGACTTCTTCCCTCAATAATCGCATCTCTTTCTTTATAAACATAGTCCCTTTGGAGTTTGACACTCTCGTCAAATTGAAGGGTCATGCTCCGTGAAGCTCTGCCAGAGCCATCACTGGCCTCTTGGGATTGTTGCAAGGCCCTTCTGAACCGTTTCCCAGTCAATTCCTGTGGTTGATCTGGATTTACCTTATCCTTATTTTTCTTATAGAAATCTTGGATCCACTTGCCGCCATTTTCAATCAGCAAATCATCTTCAAGACAGGCAAAAAATTGACTGAAACCTGGATCCCCTTGGCGACCGGACCGCCCACGCATTTGCAGATCCATCCGCTGACTTTTCATCCGTTCAGTCCCGATGACAGCCAGACCACCCAACTCTCGCACGCCTGGTCCCAGTTTTATATCTGTTCCACGGCCTGCCATATTGGTAGCTACCGTTACTGTGCCTAACTGACCAGCTTCTGCCACCATCTGCGCTTCTTTGGCAGCATTGTAGGCATTGAGCAAACTATGGGGAATACCCTCTAATAAGAGCATTTCCGAATAAATCTCTGACATATTGACCGACCCTGTCACCAGAAGAATGGGCTGACCTGTCGCATGAACCTTTTTTACTAAATCCAAAGAGGCAGTAATTTTTTCAGGCATGGTCGTATAAATCTTATCTGGAAAATCCTTCCTGATGACAGGTTTGTTGGTAGGAATTTGAATGACTTCCATGTTATAAGTTTCGATAAATTCCGCCTCTGCAGTCTTACCTGTTCCTGTCATACCAGCTAGCTTACCAAACATCAAAAACAGATTTTGGTAGGTTACAGAAGCAATCGACCGCATTTCAGGAGTAATCTTAACCCCCTCTTTTTGCTCAATTGCCTGATGAATACCACCTTGTAGCCGCGTTCCTGTCAGCATCCGACCATCTGTCTTGTCTAGCAATTTAATCTCATCATCTTGGATGACATAATTTTTACCCAAGGTATATAACTTATGAGCCTGAAGGGCCAAAATGACATGGCGTACCAACTCTGCATGGTCATAATCGAACAATTCCTGCGAACTAAAATAACGCTCTGCCTCATCCATTCCTGCCTGAGTCAACCAGACTTCTCCATGCTCTCGATTGTAGTAATACCCTTCCCCACCCTGTAAACCTCTGACAAAATGATCAGCAATAGCATACAGATTGGACTGAACACGGGGAGACCCCGAAACAATCAAGGGAGTTTGGGCAGTATCTAGCAAAACAGCATCGGCTTCATCAATAATCGCATAATGAAAGGGGCGTAAATATTTATTGTCCTGATGGGTAACCAAATTCTCGAACAGGTAATCAAATCCCAAGCTAGAATTTGTCGTATAAACAATATCAGCAGCATAAATAGCCTTCTTCTGGCTAGAACCCATACTGGTCTTTTTCTCTGTGTCCTCTACTGCACAGGCCACTGTCAAACCTAAAAATCGATAGACAGCTCCCATCTCTTCTGCATCACGGCGGGCCAAGTACGCACTGGTTGTCACCAACATAGCACTCTTGCCTTCTAAGGCATTGAGATAGAGAGGCATAGTAGCCGTCAAGGTTTTACCCTCGCCCGTCTTCATCTCAGCAATATTGCCCTCGTGAAGAACAATGGCTCCCATTACTTGAACAGGATAGGGAAACATCCCCAAGACACGCTTTGCCGCTTCCCGAACCAAGGCGTAAGCCTCCACCATGAGATCATCCAAGCTAGCACCAGCTGCCAATCTTGCTTTGAACTCCTGTGTCTTACCACGCATTTCAGCATCCGTCAGGCCTGCCATTTCTTCCTTCAAGCTGTCAATTTCTGTAAAAATCCTCTTCAATCTCTTTAGACGATAATAATCCATAGAGAAAAATTGTCGGAGTTTTTTCATTCGTTCAAGAACCATCCTTGTCTAAAAATTGCTGGATAAGGAGCCGCAGGGGATGGACCAGAGAAGAAACAAAACCTTCACTGATATCCCCACACTTTTCGTGCTTCCTACTAGCACGCTTTATCAAATCTTCTGCATTATGTAGAGAAATCCCCTGTTCCTTCAGTTGCGAACGATAGGTTTCTTCTGGTTCAAATACCGGACTAACAAACAAGCCTGCCGACTTGATTTTCGCATCATAGTAAGAAGCAGCAAGATTTCCCTTTGGACCATAAGCAAATAAATATACAGTTGCTTCTGAGTATTTAGCTAGACAGTCCATTATAAATTGCTCTGTCTGCGGATGAAACATGGACACATTCTCTGCCCTATCTGAAATAAAGATCACATCACCTAGCCTGTTCACACATTCTGTAAACAAGTCCTTTTCATAGTATAAGTCCTCGGAATGCTCTAAAAAGACAATATTTAAGCGAGCTGGGCTTGTCGGATTGCATTTTTCTTCTAAAAAAGTCACATCCTCTGGAGGGGAGAAAGTGGATTGTAGCAAGATCGAGTGAAAAACCAGACGCTTACAACCTGCATTTACTAAAGAAATCTCATAGGCATAGGCATCCTTGGGGTAGGTAAAAATAGATTGCTTGTCTTTTAAAATCTCAGATCCTAATTCTTGACCAAAACGATCAAAGAACACCAGATGCATGTATAGGCTACCTTGCGGATAGGCCTCTGCATCTAGTACCAACTGGTAGCTCTCCCCCTTTTTCAAAAGAGGAAGTGTCGGTGTCTGGCGCTTGGCTTGGAAATTAGTCCTAGAGTACCATTTTTTTACTTCAAAACTTGGAGGCATAAGGGCGTTTTCAAATCTAATCAACTCCTTGTCAAAATCAATTTGACTGCCGTACGAATAGCTGTCTTGTGCAAAATGGTTCCATTTAATCACTAAACGCACACTATGTCCCCCTCTTAAAATCCTTATCCAACATATCGCGGTACTGCTTGATAAACCAACCAGAAGTTGCCGCACTACCATCCAGGTGACGACCTGAATAACCTCTCCCCAAAATGGTCGCCCCCGTTGCCTTACTGGTACGAACTAACCGTTCAAAAGCAGTCGCATCATAATCGTCTTCTTTCATATAGGCTACCGCAAATTTTGTCGAAGCATAAACACCTTCTTTCATCAAGGTCCAAAAGCGTTGATTGAGCCTTTCAGCCGCCTCTTGATCCATTGACCTGTATGTCGAATACAACAAGTCCAAGGAAGTCGGAAAGCCTCCCGGTCTATGTAAATGCTCGGCCAAGGCCATATCCCCCAAGCTCAGAAGGGGTTTGCTGATAACAATCCCATGTGGTTGTAATTTGGCTCCATAATAGGAAGCACCAAAGGTCCCCATAGACATACCAGACAAAATCAATTGACTGGAATCAAAACCTAGAAAATCCAACGTTTCCTCTATCTTGCCTTGAATTTTATCTTCCAATTCCTGACTTCCCAAATAGAAGGACCCACCGTCCAATCTCGGATCACAAATCAGCATGAAGGGTGTTTTTAAACTCTTCATCATCCAAAAGCCTTCAAAACCTTCGGCAGTACGAAAACCAGAAAAATACACACAAAGAGGGGGTTTAAAATCAGCTGGGTCAAAGTAGGTAAAAATCTCCTGAAGCTGATGGTCGACCAGACGTTGTCCGCCCAAGATAAACTCACCCAAACCATTTCTTCCCCAACGATAGTGGAGGTCCCCGATTTCTACTCTCCCCACACCCTTAGCCAGGATAGAAATAAAGAGATAGCCATCTATATTTGCATCAATGACAACCTGATCCTTCAAGCTATTTCCGTCAAATTCCCATTGCTGAAAAATCTGGTTAGTTGATCCATCTGGAATCAGTCGAACCAACATACGAACTTCTGCTTGAGAGGAATGACGGTGTTCCAAAAAGAGATTCAACAACTGCCAATCTCCATAAGGGATATTGTAGCGAAAGAAGGCTAGTTGCTGAAAATCTTCCCCAAATTCTCCTTCAAAGGTCATGTATTTCCGGCCCTCCATATGAATTTTGCCTGAAAAATTTGGAGAAACTTCCAGATCATCAATATGGACCTTGGCACCAGACTGACCAACAAATAACCCTTTGGACAAGGTATGGACAAAGGCTTCCCTCTCCTCAGGATTGTAGGTTTGGGCCATGCTAGTTCTCAGCAGTTGCTGGAGCCACTCTGGTGCTTGCCAAGCTACTGGATAAAAAATCTCATAGACCTTAAACTGTGCCATGACCTTCTCCATGAGCATCGGATAGGCATCCTCTGATAAAATAAGGGCCGAAAATTGTGGATAGCTATCTACCTTATCCTGCAAAAGAGCCAGTTTTTCCTCCAAAGCTTCCAGTTCCTCTTGCTCCTCTGGAACAGATTCGGAATGCTGCAAGAAGTCTTTCAATTGTTTTCTGGTTTCCTCTAGTTTGGTCCGTTCTTTTGTGGCAGTGTCTAGCTGTTCAAGCAGAATAGCTAAATCATCTAGTGAATAATAATGCCATGCTAATCGTTCAGAAACAGTCACTTCTTCCTGCCAATTCACACCACCAACTTGTAAAATAGCTGTCTTTTTTCCCATTAGTTTATTTTTTCTTTCACTTTTTCTACTAAGACACCACTTGTATATTCCGAAATCTTTTGAACAGAATGAATTAGCGACTTATTCCAGTTAGTCAGACCAGATAGGTAAAAATCTATAGCTGCTAGCAGTCCTCCATCCCTGAACAGAATAAAACCATTTTTCATATGTTCAACAAATTCCGTTTCTACTCGATTGATTTGGGGAATACCCGAGCTTATCCCTGCTATCTGGGTGTATAAATCTGGTTCTTCTGCCAAATCAATGATTAAACGAATATCTTGCAACGTTCGAATAACCTCATTCTCACTATGGAAAAAGGACAACTTTATCCGACTTTTCTGGCTTACTGTATCTCCAAATTCAAAGAGTTGTCCTTCTTCTTTTTCAAAAAACAGATAGGACTCCGACCTTGTTTCCAGAAGGTTCTCTAAATCCTGACTAAGACGCTGGATGACCTCGCGATCTGTTTGATAGGAAACCAAGTGGAGATGAAGATCCTCATACTCTTCCATACTTGCAAATAAAAGGTCTAAGCAGGCACGATAATCAGCCTGATTTAAGCCATCTAGCAAGAAATAAACATTCAGTTCCTTGAGCCGCTGGCTCTGACCCAAGGCCAAGCGAGTGTCAAACAATGACACGTGATGAATTGGAGCAATCTTAAATGTTGACAAGTAATCAGCTGTTTTCTTACTATCCGTAAGCACCAAGTCAACAGTAGCCAACATGGGCAGCAATCGTTCCGTCTGTTCCAATGGAAAACGTTGACCGAAAAATGATAAGAGGACTTTTTGCTCTCCCTTTGCTCTCATTACTAAATCGTGATGCTGGGGAGAAGCTGTCAAAAATATAAGTCCTTGCTCTGAGCCAGTCTGCAGATAGGCAGTCAGCCGTTCCTCAATCAGGTCTTCTATGCTTTCATAGACTATTTTATTAGCAATAGCCCCTGTCAGATCCGGATTGATGTACACTGTTTCTTGCCCTTGTCCTAGATACTCTCGTATCCTCCAACGACCATCTAGACCTAAATAATCCTGATAGTAGGGCTGACCATCCTGAAAGTAGAGAATACTAGATACAAATCCCCTATCATCAAAGACCATTTTTTTAGAAAGGCTAGCAGTTTCAAAGAAATCAATCCAGATGACCTGTCCCGATTCTCCAAATTCAATCTGAGCATAGACCTCACCTTTCAGGAGGGCCATGGCCATAAAGGGACTATTAACAAATTCAATCCCCTGAGGCCAGTCAAAATCCAAGTAATTAATCACTGCCCCCTGAAACTCTCCAATGCCTTGCAAGTCATCAAAGAGGGACCATGTATCCACCTCAAACAAATCGTAACGGTGCTTGTAATAACGAAGATTTGGCATGTAATTTAAGATGAGCAACCTGTTTCTCTCACCTGCTGCTTCAAACATACGCAACTGGTTGATGGTATCATCAAAACGAGCGATTGACCACATACTATACCAATTAGTCGTATTATCATACCAAGGCCGATAATCTGGATACCAGGACGGAATAAAGTAATATGTCATATCTTCTCCTACTTCCATTCAAAAAGTGACCCGTAGCGTTTCTTTAAGCCCAGCATCTTAACTTCTTTAATAATGGTCAATAAAATTCCCACAACCATCATAAAAATCCCCGGTAAACCAGCAATCTTCTGAATTTCTGGATAATCTAGACTAAGAAGAATGGGAATTCCCACCATACTAATTATGAAAATGGCATTGATGGTGGCAATTTTTACAATAAGGGCAGTCAGATAAGTCTTGGTAGGTTGCCCTGGTCTAATAAAAGGAATATAATCTCCCGTCCGACGCATTTCCTTTGTTTTTTCAGTTGGATTGATAGTCGTAAAAGCAAAGCTGATCGTTAAAAGAGCCAGTATAATCAAAAAGAACCAGACACCTTCCACATGCGTAAGGGCAAAATAACTGGCAATATATTGGAACATGGAGGCATGATTAGGAAACAAGAAGGATAAGAGCAATAAGATGTATTGCGGAAAGGCCAACAAGGTATAGGCATACATGAAAGGCATCCCACCAGAGATATTTAATTTAATAGGCATATAAGCCTCTTTCATCAAGTCATTCTTGATAGCAATTCTCTGGATGGGAACCCTATATTCAGCCTGATCCAAAACAAGCGTTAAATAAATGGAAATGGCTGTCCATCCTAAAATCAAGACCCCCACAATAGCTAATTCTGTCTGGAACAAATCAAGAAAAAGAGGGAAAAGATAAAACTGACCAACAATAATATTGATTAAAATAATGATGGCCGTCCCTCCCAATCCATATGTAGCGTTCATACTGGCTAACCAGCTAATCACAAAGGCTCCTGCAATGGTAACCAGGGTCACAAAAAAAATCTCATCAACAAGGGTTGCTTTACTGCCCCCACCATAGTTCAAACTAATTGCTTGACCTAAACCTTGAATAAAGGCTAGCAACAACATTAAGCTATTCTTTCGAAACTCCATCATCTGTGGGGAAAGAGAACTTTGCTTACTGCCAATTGAAAATAGAGAGATTAAAATCGTAGCGTACATCCATGGACCTAAGCCCAAAGAAAAGACAGATATCGAAGGCAAACCACTTTCTGATACCTGGTACCCGGCCAATTGATTAGCCCCCGACCGAGGCAGGTAGTTGGTCAAATCCACCAAGGGAACTGGTAAATAACGACCTGCTAACAGGATAAATATAATCAAACCTGTAACCAGGAACTTTCCTAAAACAGGATATCTAAAAAATACTTTCTTCATCGTCTGTATTACTATTCTTCTAAAAGTTTCTATATTATTTCATTTTACCATAATTTCCATAGGAAGTAAATTTGATACCTGCCACCTCGCCTTCCAATACAGCTTACTTGGTCTTATTCTTTTGACCAGGATAGGCTACACGACCTTTTTTTGATATAATCATATCTATATATAAAAAATATTCCTCTACTCCCTACTCCATCCAACAGAAATTGTCTAAATCATTCAATCTATGGTAAAATAATTAAGTATAAGGAGCTCGTCATACAGTCCCCGGCCATCAATTCGATTGGGCATGTCTTTAATGCTCCAGCCTATTTAGAAGATTGTCTACAGAGTATGATACTAATCATGATAACTGCATTCATGTCTTCATAAAGAAAATGGTGGGGGATCTGAGCTACCAAATATTCGAGAAAACATTCTAGAAGAGTGCCTATAAACTGCTAGTCACGATGATGGCGACAGCATCACATATGTCGACGGCGCAATATTGTAGATTTGCTTCTAGCAAAAAAACTCCGTTTCTTCATCACAAAATTTACCATCTACTTCAACAGACCAATCAGAAGTTTGAAATCAAGCATTGTCCCCATAACCTAGACTACCTACTTGTCTTACACAAAATAAACCTGTTTAATGACTAAGTGGGTACTAGCAAGTCAAGCAGAAAGTAATACGAAATTTCCTATGAATGCACCAACTATTCCCATCCAGGTAAAACCTATTTCTCAAAGCCTAGACTATATTTTGGAACATTCCTGCTCTGTCGCACGATTTGGTGATGGAGAGATGAACATTATTGGAGGCCACAGCATCCCTTACCAAGACTACGACCCTCAGCTAGCTAGCGAACTAAAAGAGATACTAGGTCTTGAAAGTGATAAGTCCCTAATGGTTTGTCTACCCGAGGTTTTTGAGAACAGAGAAGGCTATACAGAAGCTTTCAATCATTTTTGGTTAGGACATTTACAACACTACCAAGACTACTACCGGCAAATTTGTAAAGCACCTTGGTATGGAAATGCCTTTATCTCCCGTCCCTATATGGATCTGGCAGATAAAGGTTTAGCTACTACCTATTTCCAGACCTTAAAACAGATTTGGACAGGGAAAGACATTTTGATTGTTGAAGGCAAGACCTCCCGCTCTGGTGTGGGTAATGACCTATTTCAAGCTGCAAAATCCATCCAGCGGATTATATGTCCTTCTAAGAATGCCTATGCCCAAATCGAGGATATTCTAACTGCTATCGAGGCATACGGCAAAGGAAAATTAGTCTTGCTAATGTTGGGTCCAACAGCAAAAGCCCTGGTCTATCGCTTGGCAAAAACAGGTATCCAAGCAATTGATATTGGTCACATTGATTCTGAGTACGAATGGTTTACCATGCAAGCCCAGTCCAAAATCAAGCTCCAGCACAAACACACAGCTGAACATAATTTTGATCAGGATATCGTTTTTACAGAGGACCAAGATTATCTGCGACAAATTGTCCTTGACTTGACAGGTGAGATAAAACATCAATTGCCAATTCCACAAATAAAAGTAAGTCTGCTACTACCAATTTACAATGAAACAAGTCTAACAACTATCGAAAAAATTTGTAAGCAGAGTTACAAGAATATCCAACTTATCTTACTAAATTACGACCCTGAGATGACTATTCAAATGGAGGATATTCGCTCCAAATCCTTACTTGATGTGGAAAATATAGCCATCCTAAAGATAGGCTCAGAAACTAAGCTAGAACAAGACCTACTCGAGCTAGTCGAGGGGCAATACCTGCTCAGCCTCAACCATATCGATGACCTGGATGATAGATTATTAGAAAAAGCCATAGACAGTGCTGAAAAATACCAATCAGAGATTGTGTTACTGGAAAATTCTATCTTTGATGAAAATGATGGTAACTACTATTTCTACGACAAGCTATTTAATGAAAAAATTCTAAGAGCTGAAACTGTAAAAGGGTACTTTGAAACGTCCCCTAGACATCAAAACTATTTAACGAACAACTATGCTAAGCTATTCAAAACAAGCTATGTAAAGGAAAATCATATCAATCTAACTCAAGATTTCACACCAGAAACTTATAATAGCGATAAGATTTCATATGTGAAGGAAAATCTTTATGTCTATAAGAAAATCAAAGAAGAACTGGTAAGCGTTATAGTGCCCGTCTACAATGTCGAAAACTATTTATCACAGTGTCTAGATAGTATTATCCATCAAACCTATAAAAACCTTGAAATCATCCTCGTTAACGATGGTTCAACAGATGGCTCAGGCAAGATTTGTGATGACTATGCAGCAAAAGATGGTCGAATAAAGGTTATTCATCAAGAAAATGGAGGACTATCTGATGCTCGCAATAAGGGACTTGACCTAATAACTGGTCAGTTTGTAACCTTTGTTGATAGTGATGATTATCTTGAAAACAATTGTATTCACACCCTATATACATACGCTTGTACTTGCAAGACCGATATTTCAATTGGTAAATTTATAAAATTTGAAGAGAATACGTCACAATTTTTATTTCATAATCATCTCAACAATGGCAACAAAATAGAGTTTTTAACTGGGGACCAATGTCTAGAAAGACATCATCAGTATTTTTTAGGAATTTTTGTAAATGCTTGGGCAAAACTATACAGAACAAGCCTATTCAATGATAGTAATCCATGTAAATCAATTAGATACCCTCTTGGAGTTTTACATGAAGACCAATACACAACGCACAAACTATTTTTTAAAAGCAATAAAATTGTTTTTGTCAACGACTACCTATATGTGTATAGGGTACGGGAAAACAGCATAACCAATACTCTCTTATCTGATAAACGAATAATGGATAATATCAGAGGCTTGGAAGAGAAAATAGTAGATTTCTGCTTACTTAACAAAGATATGACACTTCTGAGAGAGTATTATCTGTTTTACCTAAACGACTACAAAGCCTATCTAGAAAATAACCATAGACAAAACAGTGATGTATATGAATTTATACAAAAAAGATTAGGCACCTATTCTAATTGGAAATAAGTGCATCTAGGATCTATTGACTTTTTCACTACAGACATCACACACAAAATAATCAAACACCTGTACACCCTTAGTATTAGTCTTTTCTCACATGATTATTGATAAAAAGATAGTTGAGAAACTATCTTCAACCTTACTATTCATTTGTATAGAATATTTCAAAATTTTGATATGGAATGATACAAAAAGTCGTCTACTTCACATAACTAAACATACCCGTATTTGCTAACAATACCGAAAATTGATTTAAGGAAATAATCTTATGACAGTGTATATTTTTAATCTTTTGGTTGGGTTTAATTTTACAGGTGTCGACCATGCCCAGGGGAAAAGAGCACAATTACTTACAGAATTAGGCATAGACTATCAGTATATATTTTCTGAGATGCCAACGCGACGCGAACTTGAATTCTATAGCAGTATCGGTATTCCTGAAGAAAGACAAGTTTCTGTATATAGCTCTTTTACTGACAATACCAATACCCTCCCAACTATAAATCTGACTGATATGGAAGTCATTTTGAAAGAAAAGCTCGTCGATTATAGTGTGACAAAAGAAAACAATAACCTAATCTTCTATAAAGAAGGATATAAAGTTATTGTTGAAACTAGTCATCTTTATAAGGATAAGGTAACTCAAATTTCGTGGTTTAACCATAATTATCTCCTAAAAATTGAACACTTTTCTAATACTCTACTCTATACAGATTATTATAGTCCAATTCAAAAAGAACACGGCCTCTTCGCAGAAATCTACAAAAGAACCTTTTATAACCTTGATGGTAGTGTTGCTTTTGATACCATTTACCGTTTAGAAGGTGAATACCATATTTTCCCTTCTGGTAAGATACTAAGCAAAGCAGAGTTGGTAAATGAATACATTGAAAATTTAAACCTTTCTAGTAAGGATCTTATCATCTTGGACCGTATCGTACATTCTTCATTCGGCCAACCATTGTTAAAATCTACTAATGGCGCAAAAATAATTGCTGTACTCCATTCTGAACATTATTTCGAGAGATTGGTTGACGCTGATTACGGAGTAGGATTGAGCCATGAATACTACAATTATTTCAATAATTTAGATAGAATTGACACTTTTGTTGTTTCTACTAGCGAGCAGGCAGAAAAATTACATGACTACATCAAACTCCACCATCATAGAACAGATATAGCTATAAAAGTCATTCCAGTTGGATACATAGAAAAGGTATCCCCAAATCAGAACGAAAATAGAAAACAAATAGTGTCTATTTCCAGAATAACCCAACGAAAAAGGATTGATTGGTTAATAAAAGCAGTTATTGAAGCACGGAAAACTGTAGCAGATATTTCTTTAGACATCTATGGTGCGCCTGACTACGCTGCCTATTATAACTACCTATCAGATATCATCCATTATCATCAAGCTGAAGACTACATTCAATTTAAGGGCTATACAAGCAATAAAGAGATTTATAAGGAATATGACATACTTGTAAATGCTTCTGTTGGAGAATCTTTTGGCTTGGTATTTTTAGAAGCTGTTTCTTTCGGTTTACCAATTATTGGCTTCGATGTCCCTTATGGATCGAGAGAATTTATCAATGATGATAAAAATGGTGCTCTGGTCCCCTTTTCAGATAGTGACGAAGAAAATATTAAAAACTTGTCAAACAGCATTATACATTTACTGACCAATCCAGAATTCTCAGCATTAAAAGAAGGCTCCTATGAAGTAGCTAATCGATTTTTAAAATCAAACATATTGAATGAGTGGAAAGAACTATTGGAGGTTGGAACATGATAGGATTATTTGATAATCAGCAGCTAGCAGAAAAATTTGCTGCTAGCTATCCTGAGTTAAACATTCTACATCATTCTTTTGATATTCAAGACTGTAAATTTATGACCCCTTATAAATTTATTTTAAAAAATTTTACATTTATCCAAGATACAAAACCACTTTTCTTTGGAGATATTAAACTTTCCAATTTTGAAAGTATTAGCTTAAATGGTCACTATGGTGAAATTTTTGATATGGGAAATAAGAAAGCTAACGTAACTTTTTTTGAACCAAATCATTTAAAATATGTTTCAACTATTGAGCACCTTACCAACCAAGGACAAGTATTGGCTAGAGATTATTATAATTATTTTGGTGAGCATTATGCTAGAGAGAATTATAATATCAATCAAGAACCCGTATCTGCTACTTATTATGATAATCTTGGGCGAGAGGTGATAGTAAAGAACTACAACTTCAATAAAGAAATATTGTTTCATACAAACAACAGCATAAAAAACTTTAATTCCGAAAGAGATGTATTTACCTTTTGCTACAACAACATAGATGAAGAAGCAAAAGATATTGTTTTAACGGATAATGAAAAAAACATTGAATTATTGTCAGGTAAAACCAAGTTCTTCTACATCGATTATGAGCAAAAGTTGGATGCCCAATATATAGAACATATTTTCAATCTGGGCTTTTCAGGAATTATCTTGTATGACAATGTACAACTTTATAAAGAAATGTGCGAGAACAACAATAACAGCAATGTATTCCATTTTTCTGAAAAAAGAGAGCTTAAAAAACCTGAGCGAAATAATCATGTCGCCATCATTACTAATTCTCAATATACAGAACAACTAGAACATTTTGTTTCTACATTAACAAATTTCCACTTCCATATAGCAGCCCCCACAGTTATGGGTGAGTTATTAACAAATTTAGATGCATACGATAATGTTACACTTTATCAGAATGCTAGCGAATTGACAATTGATCATATTATTTCAACTTGTTCGATCTACCTTGATGTCAATTATCACAATGAAGTTTATCATGCAATAAAAAAAGCTTTTTACAATAATAGCTATATCCTAGGATTTGATTCGACAATAAAAAACAAGATGTATACTGATAAAGAAAATATCTTTGCCATCGATGATATTGATAACATGATTTATAGTATTCAAGCTTTTCTAATGGATGATGGTTTTTATGACAAGACCATTCAAAATAACTATAAACTTGCAAATGAGATCAATCACCTTTCTCTACCATTAAATCATTTACTCACATCGTAGTGGTTTATCAATCAGCTACTACTTCAACAAGCCAAGTAAAGGAAATAATCATGAAAGTTCATATCACCAACCTCTATGGTCAATCACCTCTGAGTGTTGCCCTCATGGCTCAAAATATGGTCACAGAAATAGCCAAAAAATTAGACATCAAGGAAATCGGAATTTACAGCTTCAATGCGGATGGTGAAAGCCTTGAAAACCTAGCTAACCGATTTGATGGCATGAATGCTGCTGTTGGAAATGGCGATGTCATCATCTTCCAAGCACCCAGCTGGAATGGGACCTACTTTGACCACGAGTATATCAAACGATTACGGATTTATTCTGGCATAAAAATTGTCATCTTTATCCACGATATTCCCCCTCTCATGTTCAGCTCCAACTTCTATCTGATGGAAAAAACCATCGAAATGTATAATATGGCTGACTTGATTATCGCTCCTTCACAAAAAATGTTGGACCTTCTTTACCAACACGGTCTTAGGGTCACCAATACTCTCTTGCAAAATATGTGGGATCATAAAACCGACATCTGGCTTGAAAAACCTGCCTTCCATCGTGTCATCAATTTCACTGGAAATCCTCAACGTTTCCATTTTGTTGATGACTGGCAGTTTGCTACACCGCTTAAACTCTTTGCGCCAGACTATTACCCAACCAAACCCAACAATGTTTCCTACCAAGGCTGGAAATACAGTCTGAGTTTGCTCCAAGAATTAAACAAAAATGGTGGCTTTGGCCTGGTCTGGTCACAAGGAGAAGATGCAGAATATTACAATCTCAATGTTTCTTACAAATTGAGTACCTATATCGCAGCAGGTCTACCTATCATTGCACCGCGCAGCCTATCCAATGCCCACTATATCTCAGACTACAAACTTGGTTTCCTTGTTGACAGTCTAGAAGAGGCTGACGCAATCGTTGCAACTATCACTGAAGAGGAATACCGCTCTCTTCTCGACCCGCTCTGGAATTTCCGAGAACTGGTTACAAAAGGATACTTTGCTCAGAAACTCCTAACCGATGCGGTTCACCAAGTTCTCCTACCTAAACACTAGGAGATTCTTATCGAAAAAGAAAAGGAAGTATTTCGGATACTCCTTCTTGTCCACTTACTAACCTAAATGAACTTACGGCCATAAAAAAGCGAGCAAGCTAAATCAACCAGTCATTCAGCTTGCTCGCTTTTTCTATTTAGTTGTACAAACTCTATAACCTGGTCAAAAATAGTTTCACCTACTAGACCAAACCGCTAAGTAATTCCCTATTCTGCCAGAGCAGATAAAGACCACCGCCGATAATAAGCAGCATGATGACAAACTTGATCAAGCCCTTGACAAAGCGGATGACCAACATCAATATCATAGATACAATCAGCCATCCCCAAGCAGAAGAATGGAGCAAGGTCTGCATACTCTCTAAACTGGCACCCGTCCAGGCCTTAATTGGTTCAGGGATTTTATCAAACCAGGTACTATCTATACCGATTTGTTCCATAATCGAATGGCTAGTCGATTGTAACCAAGCAAAAATTCCTGCATTGTAAATGAAGAGCAAGGCTTGCTCTGGGTAACGTTTTATTGTATTCGTAATTGTTCGTAACATATCTCTCCTCTATTCTGAATACAAAGCCACTACAGCATCAATATCTGCTTGCTGGATACCATGATTGGAGCCAGCAGATTCCATGACAGATGTTTGACTATCATCATGATCCAGACCGATAGCATGACCCAATTCATGCTCAGCCGTATGGATAATTCTATCCATATCATAACCATATTTATCATTCAATAAATAATAGCTATTCAATCGTACCGTCACAGAACTATAATAATTGGTCAATAAATTGGTCGTTGAATTAGCCTCACCTGCCGCCTGGGTATTGCCATCATTCATCTCAGTAGCAATGATATCCGCCTGATTTGGATCTGTGGTAAGGACTAGGGTAAAGGCTCCGGTCGCATTCCAATTTGCGATGGCTGTTTCATAGGCAGCTACGAATGTTGGATTTTGGGTTTCAATATAGACAGTCGCAGTATTGGTTTCCCAACGTCCATGGTCAGCTGTATTAACCGTATCAGTAGTCAGATGTTTAATGGTATCAACACCCTCTTCAATACTGACCTCGGATTGACCTTTAACCATCAATTGTACTTCCTGAGCCAAAGTTTGTAGCATCTGAGGCGCAGCTTCCTGTTGAAAATAGAACAACATCCCCAAACCACATGCGATTATAACCATGGAGAGCCAAACCAAGCTCCAAACTGTTCGCCAGATCCATTTAAAAATTGAAGCAAAAAATTTCATACACTATACCTCTCTCTAGAAATAGATTTCAGTATAGTCTTATTTTCTGAAATTTTTCTTAAAATCTAGGACAATCTTTCTTCTAATTTGAAATCAATGGGTAGCCAAGCCAAGACCTTTTCAATCTGTTGGTTCCAATAATACCACTCATGTTTACCTGGTCCGAAACTTGCCTCTATATCAAATCCCTGTTCTTCCAGCTCTCGAACTGCTTTTTGATGCCCCTCAAATAGAAAATCCTCATCACCACACCAGGCATAAAATTTAGTCTTCTTGTCCGAAAGTCTACAAAAATTGGTCAAAAGATTTGGATTTTCTGGATCATCTAAATCCCCAAAAACACCCTTCCAATAGTCAGGACTACCTAATTCCAAGGCAGATGGACTGGTAAAATCAACCTGCAAGGCTCCTGAAAGCGAGGCGGCGTAAGAAAAGCGATTGGTCATCATGGCAATCTTGAAAGTCCCATAGCCCCCCATAGACAAGCCAGCAATAAAATTCTTCTCCCGCTTGTCAGACATATTTGGGAAAAACCGCTTGAGGATTTGAGGCAACTCAATCGCTATGGCATCATAATAATTCATACCATAGGTGGTATTGGTGTACCAAGCCTTGTCCGTATTGACCATAACCACAATCAGATTAGTATAACGAACCAAGCGTTCAATAGTCGACCGATTGAGCCAGGAATCCTGATTGCCTCCCATCCCGTGCAAGAGATACAGCACGGGAATATCTGTATCGTCAGGATTGTCCACACGATTTCGGTCGGGATATAAAACCGTTACCTGTCTGGACATATCCAAAACTTCTGAATGGTATTCAATTTTCATGATTGCCATATGTTTCTCCTTATGTAGAAAGAGCCTGGGTTGCCCTGGGCTCTTTGCATTTATAAAACTCTATTTCACTTCCATAATCACTGGTAAAATGGCTGGGCGACGTTTGGTTTGGTCAAAGAGGAATTTAGCTAAGTCATCGCGAACAGCACTCTTGAGTTCTGTCCAATCAAAACTATCCTTGGTGAAGTAATTTTCCACCGTTGCATTAACCAAATCTGATGCCTCACGCAAGATATCCTTGCTCTTCTTGACATAGACAAATCCACGCGTATTGACCTTGGCCTTGGAAATGATTTTCTTCTCACGGCGGTTGACAGTGATTGCCACGATAAAGATACCATCTTCTGAGAGGATTTTACGGTCACGAAGGACAATATTTCCAACATCTCCCATGGCATTTCCGTCAATCATGACATCACCAGCAGGAACCGCTCCGCTATGGACAAAATCCCCATCTTCATAAGCCATGACATCCCCACGCTTGACGATAATAATATTCTCTGGGAACATGCCGATCTCAAGCGCAGCTTTGGCATGGGCATCTAGCTGACGATACTCCCCTTGAACTGGGAAGAGATACTTAGGACGGAGGATATTGAGCATGAGCTGCAAATCACGCGCATTCCCATGACCAGACACACGCAGGTTTTTAGTAATGGATTTGACCGTTCCACCAGCCTTGTAAATCAAGTTTTCTACACGAGCTACGACTGCTTCTTTAGAAACACTTGGTGTCGTAACGATGTAAACCAGATCGCCTTCCTTGATTTCGACATAACGGTGGCGACCAATGGCCATCTTACGAAGTCCGTTCAGTGGCTCACCCATACGGCCTGTTTCCAGGATAATCAATTCATGGTCTTCGTATTTGCCCATATCCTTTGGCTTGACCAAAAGTCGCTCGCTAACCAATCGAAGTTTTTTCAATTGGATAGCCGTACGGACAATATTTTCCACATCGTGCCCCGTCAAAACAACACGACGACCTGTCGCCTCTGCCGCATCAAAGATTTGCTGGATTCGGACAATGTTACTTGCCACAGCAGCTACAATCACACGACCTTCACAGTCTGCAATGGTATTGAGAATTTCTTCCCCAGCTTCATGCATACTAGCTGACTGCACATTGCTATCTGCATTGGCAGAATCAGATAAGAGAGCCAATACACCTTCTGAACCAATCTCAGCCAGACGACCAAAATCTGTCCGGTAGTACTTATCCGCAGCCTGATCAAATTTGAAGTCACCAGTATAAACGATATTTCCTTGGTCTGTCTTGACTACAATTCCCAAACTCTCAGGAATAGAGTGAGTTGTCTTAAAGAAAGATACAACTGAATCACCAAAATCAATCTCAGTCGCTGCATTGATGACGTGGAAATCCTTGAATTTCTTGGTTGCATTATTGTTCTTGACAATCAATTTTGCCAATTCAATGGTCAGGTGTGAGCCAAAAACAGGAACTTTCACTTTTTCTAAAAGATAAGGCAGGGCTCCAATCGAATCAGCGTGACCATGAGTCAAAAAGACCCCAGCCACACGGTGCTTATTTTCTTCCAAGTAATCAAAGTTGGGAACAACTACATCAACACCCAACTGTTCATTTTCTGGATACTTGGCACCAGCATCCATGACAAAAATATGCTCATTTACTTCGGCAATGTAGAGGTTTTTACCATTTTCACGTACACCACCGAGAGCCATGATTTTTATGCTACTCATTTTTTCTCCTTTTGGACATCCCACAGGTGTCCAGTTTATTTTTCTTACCAACGGTCCTTGGGATGCCCAAGTCGAATTACAGTCTGCTAATGATTTTAGCTATCGCCTCTATTATACCTTTTTTCAGGAAAATTTACAAAAAACTCTGCTGAAATTCAACAGAGTTCTCCCATTTAATCAATAACCATGTCCCCTATGTTCCCACTTTCCACCAGCATTACGCACTAAAATCCATTTCCAATCCCGATGAATACTATTTGGTTCCAAGGTTGGTTCTGCCCCTTCAGCGGCTACCTTGAAAGAAGAGGTTAACACTATAGCCTCCTCTGCACCATAGTTTTCAGCCCAGTCATCAAATAACTTTTCATCATCGCCACCATATCCAATGGTCAATAATTGGCAACTCTTAAAATGCTTATCAAAGTAATCTTGAACGACAACTACAGCATCCTGAATTTCTTTTTCCGAGTATAATTCCGATGCTTCCATCGGCTCAATCTTTGCCTGATAAGCTGCTCCTGTCCGACATCCTACCAAAAATAGACAACAAAACAGACTACAAATAGCTAAACATTTTCTCATCTTTGTTACCCCAAGTCAACAATCGTTGCTGAAAAGCCAATCTCTTCTACAAAACGCAAAACATCTTCTGTCTTTACAAAAATCGTTTTCGTATTAACATTGGGGTGGAAGGTTAGAATGGGTTCAGAAAGGATTTCTTTATCAAAAAAGACTTGAATATCCTTATCAACATTATGTAACAAGCCAAAAACAGATACCGCACCCGCAGGCAAGTGCATTTTTTCCATCAAGCTATCGCTCGAGGCCATCCGAATACGGTTTGCCCCGACCAAATCCCTAAATAAGTCCATATCCAGCTGCTTCTGGTCATCCATGATCAGTAAATAAAATGCAGTCTTTTTCTTATTAGTCAGAAACATGGACTTGGTCCGTACTCCTTCTAACCCTTCAATGTAAGAGTCTGCTTCCTCAGTTGTCCGAGCTGGTGGATGCTCTACAATGGTGTAGTCCATTCCCAAGTCAGCTAAGCTTTCAAAAACCAATTTATCCATGACAGCACCTCTTGACACATTTAGTATATTATACTTCGCTTTAACCAAAAAATCAAAGGATAAGAAAAGCCTGGATTTCTCCAGACTTTAGTCAAACAACTTATAATAATCTTCCAGCTTCATCTGGGACTTCTCTTCGCTAGTCTGGTCTTGGATAATCTGACCATTCTTCATGACAATCAAGCGATTGCCGTGGCGAAGAGCATCTTCCATTTGATGAGTGACCATGAGGGCTGTCATACCCTTGGTAACAATCAATTCATCTGTCAATTGCATCAAGGATTGGCTAGTTTTAGGATCAAGAGCGGCAGTATGCTCGTCCAAGAGCAAGAGCTCTGGCTGCTTCAAGCTAGCCATTAACAAACTCAAGGCCTGTCTTTGCCCACCTGATAAAAGCCCTGCTGGTGTGTCCAAATGCTTTTCCAAACCATTTCCCACTCTCGGCAAGAGCTGGGCAAATTCTTCCCTTTCTTGGACCAATCTACGTGGCACCAAGCCCCGCCCCTCACCACGATACTTGGCGATAAGCATGTTTTCTGCCACTGTCATCCGCGGAGCAGTTCCCATTTTAGGATCTTGGAAGACACGAGCCAGATACTTGGCCCGTTTTTCAGCAGGCCAGTTGGTCACATCCTCACCAAGTATGTGGACCGAACCACTGGTCAAGGGCAGGGTACCAGCAATGACATTGAAGAGGGTTGATTTCCCAGCACCATTGCCACCTAAAATAGTAATAAAATCCCCTTGGTAGATGGTCAAATTGACATTGTCCAAAATCACGCGCTCTTCATCAAAACCGTTGGTCACCACCTTGGTGGCATTTTTTAATTCAACAATTGCTTTCATCGTGACAGGCTGGCTCCTTTCAAGACTTTATTTTTCAACTCAGGAACCATGAGGCAGACTGCCAAAATCATGGCTGAGAAGATACGGAGGTAGCTGGTATTGATACCGAGGGAAATAACCACCAAAATCAAGAACTGATAGAAGATGGCACCCACTGCAATGGCCAAGAACCGTTCCAACATGGTCAAATTTCCATACAAGACCTCACCGATAATCAAGCTAGCCATCCCAACTACGATGACCCCGATACCACGGGATACATCCGCATAACCTTCTTGTTGAGCAATCAAGGCACCCGCAAGAGCAATAATCCCATTGGAAAGAATCAACCCAAGCAGCTCCATTCTGCTGGTATTGATACCAAAACTGCGAGCCATATCTGGATTGTCCCCCGTCGCGATAAAGGCTTGACCCAGGCGAGTATAGAGGAAGAACATCAAGGCTCCAATGACTAGGGCAACACTTCCCAAACCAAGCAAAAGACCATTTACTTGCTCGGAAAATGGAAGCAAGTCCTGTAAGCGACTGGTATTTAACAAACCCAAATTTGCCCGACCCATGATAAATAGAATAATGGAGTGACAGGAAGACATGACCAGAATACCAGCTAAAAGTGTAGGGATTTTCCCCTTTGTATAGAGCAAGCCTGTGACCAAGCCTGCCAAACAGCCTGCCAAAACGGCTGCCAGGGTAGCCAAGACAGGATGAACTCCCTGTGTCAGTAAGGTCACTGCAACTGCGCCACCAAGCGGAAAAGAGCCCTCTGTCGTCATATCCGGGAAATTCAAAATCCGAAAGGTAACGAATATTCCCATTCCTAGTACAGCCCATAAAAGAGCCTGTGATACTGTTGATACAATCATAACTTTCCTTTGTTTTATTCGATAACCTTGCTTGCCTTATTGATAATCTCTTCTGACAAGCTGATACCTAATTCTTTTGCAACTTTCTGGTTAACAACGACCGTACCTTCATTGAAGATTTGGACTGGTGTATCCCCAGGATTTGCACCGTCTAAGATTTTCGCAGCCATTTTACCAGTTGCCACACCCAAATCATATTGGCTGAGGGTTACAGATGCAATACCTCCACCTTCGACCATGTCTTCTACACTGGTGAAAATCGGAGTTTTGGTTTTATTTGCCACAGATACGACAGTTGAAAATGCTGATGCGACTGTGTTATCAACTGGTGTGAAAAGAACATCTGCTTTGCTGGTTGCCACTTCTACTGTAGCTGCCAATTCATTGCTTGAAGCAACTGCATATTCAAGGACAGTATAGCCTGCTTCTTCCGCTGCAGCCTTAAATTCTGCTACTTGAATTTTTGAATTGTCTTCGTTAGAAGAGTAGAGCACACCGATTGTTTTTGCCTCTGGTGTGATTTCCTTGATGAGGGAAACAGCGTCTGCTACAGGTGTCTGGTCAGACACACCGGTGATATTGCCACCAGGATTTTTCAAGTCTTTGACCAAGTTGGCACCAACTGGGTCTGTTACCGCACCCATGATAATAGGCAATTCAGTCGTTGCGTTTGCCAAACCTTGTGCAGCTGGTGTCGCGATACCGATCAAGAGTTCATTGCCATTGTCCACCAATTTTTTACTCATGGTCTGAACTTGTGACTGGTCTGCCTCAGCATTCATAAAATCAATGTCCAAATTATCCGTCGTTGAATAGCCTCCCTCTTCCAGTCCAGCCTTTATCCCCTTGTAAATCTCATCTAATGAATCATGGGTTACAAACTGAAGAACCCCAATCTTAACTTTCTCTGTTGATGTAGGTGAATCGCTCTGCTCTTTTTGCGTCATAAACAGAGCAGCAACCACCATAACAGTAAGAGCAACAATTGTAGCTAGTAAATTTTTATTTTTCAACATATTCATTCTCCTCGTAAAATACATAATATCCAATTTCTACGTCATCAAAATTTTATTCCACCATCGCCATCGTTTCATCATGATTACCTCGTCATTTCTATCATTGTCAAAGTAGAATGTAATGATCAGTATTTCATTTTTCATTTGAACGCCAATCTACCAAGACAATGGAAAAGCCCCCGCAGGAAAAAACATCCTGCGAGGGCGTCAATGACACGGTGCCACCTCACTTATGGGAATTGTCTAGAATCCTCCCATATCTCATCTCCTCTAACAAGGAGTTGCACTGTAAGGTGTGCCAACCGAACTATCATTGTTTTAAGTTCATTTGCGTGACTGTTTTGGCTGAAACCTTCGTTAGCTCTCCTTGCTATACCGCCAGTATAAGCTGCGTCGACCTGCCTCGTACTCAGCCAAAACAGTCTACGCAAAGTATATTACACCAAACAATCCTTGTGAATTTAGGTCATAAAATAGACATAAATGCACATCAGCCCATTTCATAAAACTCCGCCACCCGTTCTCAGTACCACAGGCTCCCTGAAGACTTCTGCTTTACTACTTCTTCTGATTACAGACGATTATACGGCATCCCAAAGACTTTGTCAAGACTTTTGATTAAATTTTCTGAAAATTTTTCTACTCCCATTCTGCAACTCTCATCAAAAAATCAACGAAGTGTGATATACTAGACAGAGTTAGACCAGTTAGAAAGAGGAACACCATGTCTTTTGACGGATTTTTTTTACATCACATGACAGCTGAATTAAAGGCCAACCTAGAGGGCGGGCGGATTCAGAAAATCAACCAGCCCTTTGAACAGGAGATTGTCCTCAACATCCGCAGCAACCGCCAGAGCCATAAGTTGCTCCTGTCTGCCCACTCAGTTTTCGGACGGGTTCAGCTGACCCAGTCGGATTTTACCAATCCCAAGGTGCCTAATACCTTTACCATGATTTTACGAAAATACTTGCAGGGTGCTATTATCGAGGATATTCGCCAACTGGACAATGACCGCATTTTAGAATTTTCGGTGTCCAACAAGGACGAGATTGGCGACCATATCCAAGCAACCTTAATTGTGGAAATCATGGGCAAGCACAGCAATATCATCTTGGTTGATAAGTCTGAACAACGGATTATCGAGGCTATCAAGCACGTTGGTTTCTCGCAAAATTCCTACCGGACCATCCTGCCAGGTTCCACCTACATTCGTCCACCGGAAACACATTCTCTCAATCCTTACACAGTGTCTGACGAGAAATTGTTTGAAATCTTATCGACTCAGGAACTGAGTCCGAAAAATCTCCAACAGACCTTTCAAGGTTTGGGTCGGGATACAGCTTCTGAACTGGCCAGTCACTTACAGACAGACCGCCTCAAGAACTTTCGTGCCTTTTTTGACCAGGCTACACAGCCTAGCCTAACGGACAAGTCCTATGCTGCTCTGCCATTTGCCAATAGCCCTGAAAACCAGCCACACTTTGAGAGCCTGAGCAGTCTGCTGGACTTCTACTATCAGGACAAGGCGGAGCGGGACCGAGTGGCCCAACAGGCCAATGAGCTGATCAAGCGGGTGGCCAGTGAGCTGGAGAAAAATCGCAAAAAGTTGGTCAAACAGGAGCAGGAATTGGCGGATACAGAAGGTGCGGAGTTGGTGCGGCAAAAGGGTGAGCTCTTGACCACCTATCTGCATCAGGTGCCCAATGACCAGGCTAGTGTGACCTTAGACAACTACTATACGGGCCAGGAGTTGGAGATTGAGTTGGATGTGGCTCTTACTCCTAGCCAGAATGCCCAACGTTATTTCAAGAAATACCAGAAACTCAAGGAGGCGGTCAAGCACTTGACCAGCTTGATTGAGGAAACCAAGGCGACCATTGTCTATCTGGAGTCCGTTGACACCATGTTGGGACAGGCTAGTCTGGCAGAAATCGACGAAATCCGTGAGGAGTTGATTGAAACAGGCTACCTCAAGCGTCGCCACCGTGAGAAAATCCATAAGCGTCAGAAACCTGAACGCTATTTGGCGACGGACGGGAAGACTATTATTCTGGTAGGAAAAAATAACCTGCAAAATGATGAATTGACCTTCAAAATGGCCAAGAAAGGCGAACTTTGGTTCCATGCCAAAGACATTCCAGGCAGCCATGTGGTCATCACAGATAACTTGGACCCAAGCGACGAGGTCAAGACAGACGCAGCTGAGTTAGCCGCCTATTTCTCCAAGGCAAGGCATTCTAACTTGGTTCAAGTTGATATGATTGAGGCCAAGAAACTCCATAAGCCAACAGGTGGCAAACCAGGATTTGTGACCTACCGCGGTCAGAAAACCCTCCGTGTCACCCCAACTGAAGACAAAATAAAATCCATGAAAATCTAGTTCATGGATTTTTTTGCTACTTATAACTACTCCGCCTTATCAATATCTTCCCTGACTTCCTTGGCATTGAACTTAGCAAACAGATACTGGCGGTCCTGAACTGGAAAGCGTTGATCCAGCTGATCGACTGGGCCAACCTCGATATTTCCTTGTGAAATGATATAGTCCATGACATGGCCCCCAAAGGTCAAATCGTCTGAGATAAAATGCAAATGGTAACCTGCCACACTGACCCCATGAAAAATCTCTGGTGTCCAAATACCAACAATGGTTCCAGAAATATTCTCAGCGGTATACTCAGGCTGGCGACTAGCCACTTCCGCAAATCGAACATCCGAAGCCGATTTAGGAATCATACGAACATGCATACGCGAAAACATCCCTTTGATTTTGATAGAACGAAAAAGATTTTCTCCATCATAATAGGATTCAATCCGCTGGTGCAATTCATCGCTGGTCATTTCAAAGCGTTGTTTGAAAATCACTTCTGCCTCATGGAAAATAACCGCTGCATAGGGAACCTTCATATCAGCAGGAACCTCCACCACTTCTGGTTTCTCCCCAGCCCCCTTGGCCTGATAGGCCTTTCCATCCAAGACAATCAGCTCACCATCAATAGAATCCAGTGTACCTAAACCCAAATCACCATGTTCCAGCAATTCGCCCACCGTCAAAGAACCGTCATATAAACCTGCCATCAAGGCACCGAGTGTATTGTATTGAAATAATCGATTTACTTGCATAACCTACTCTTCATTCAAAAATTCTTGCATGGCTAAGTCATCTGGCACCAATTGGATATAACGGCTAGCTTGCTCTTTTGCCTCCTCCAAACGACCAAGTTGACGTAATAACCCTACATAATCAGCCAAAAATTCAGGATTTTCCGCCAATTCACCAGCTAATTCAGCGTAAAGCTCACTTGCTTCCTCATCTCTTTCCAGAGCTTGATAGGCCTTAGCTACATTCCAACGCGCCAAGACATTGTCCAGCTCCTCGTCAAAGAGGGCCACAACCTCATCAAACCGCTCCTGCTCCAAATAGAGATTGGACAAGCGGAGGGCTAATTCATTGCTGTCATCTGCCACTTCCCTTGCTTTGAGAAGATAGTCTTCAGCAGCTGCCTCATCGTGCATTTCATAGGCATACTGAGAAGCTTGAAGCAAGAGATTGGCATCAAAATCATTTTTGGCCAAGCCCTTTTCTGTCATTGCCAAGGCTTCTTCAATCTTATGTTCGGCATGAAGGGATTGGGCGTAGGCATATTCATAGCCCTCAAAATCAGGATTGATGGTATCCAGCTGCTTGAAGTAGAGATTGGCCTTTTGGTATTCTTCGCTTTCAAATAGCAGAGCAGCTAACTCAAAAACAGTCTGGTCATCGTATTCCAACTCGACAGCTTTTTCAAGAAATTCAATGGCCGCTTCAAATTTCCCCAAACTTGCATAGGCCAGACCAATTCGCTGGTAGGTCGATACCCCTGTCAACTCGAAGATTTCACGATTATCCAGCTGGGCATAGTAAGAGATGGCTTCATTAAAAAATTCCAACTCCATATCCAACTCTGCTAAGCCAAAGAGAATAATGGGTTCATCAGATATATGACTAGCTTCTAACAATTTTTCACGCGCCACATCTGACAATCCTTCTACCTGATACAAATCTGCCTTGACCAACAAGGCTTCTAGATAGGCAGGACTGTCTTCTGAAATTTCCTCCAAGTATCCGAAAGCTTCTTCTACCAGACCATCCTCAAAAGCAATCTGAGCTAGTTGCAAGGCTAACTCAGGAAAGTCAGGTAAGAGCTTGATATAGATATCCCGTGCCTGATGAAAGAAACCAATACTTTCCAGATAAGTGGCCAAGGATAAGAGCGTGTCGCTGTCATCTTCTGCCAAGGCACGTTTGAAATACTTATCTGCCTTCTGTAAATCCTGCTCTTGCAGGCAAATCAACATTTTTTCACTATTATTCATCTCGAACCGTCTGTTCCCTTTCCTCAACATATAAACCGCTATACTCTCTATACCAGTCAAAAGCCGCCTTGACCACTACCTTAATAGAGGCATAAATTGGAATTCCTAACAAGACCCCTAACACACCATACATCTGACCAGCAGTCAACAAGACGAACAAAATGGTAATGGGGTGAATACTCAAAGAGCTACCAATAATAAGTGGAGTTACAAAACGACCTTCAATGGTCTGCTCCAACATGAAAACAATCAAAACCTTGACCAACATGACAGGTCCAGCAATCAACCCTAACACTACTGCAGGAATCATAGCCAAAAATGAACCCAAGTAGGGTATCAGATTAAGGAAACCAGCCATAACCCCCAAGGTTACAGGATAACTAAGTCCAATCACTGAAAACATGACAGAAAACATGAGTGCAACAATAATAGCGACCGTCACCTGACCACGAACATAGTTAGACAACTGAGCATTGACATCTGTCAAAACCTTGCTGACGGATGAACGCCATTTTGTCGGCAAGTACTGGGTGACATGACGATTTAAATGCTGACCATCTCGTAATAGATAGAAGAGAATAAAGGGCATAATCAAAATAGCCACGATAATCTGCGATGCCGTTGAAATCAAGCTACTAGCCCAGTTTACCGCACTGGATGAAAATTTCTGCGCATAGGAAACAATTTGGTCATTGACCTTATTCAAAATTTCCAAGGCAGTTGGACGGAACTGTTCAAATTGTTCATTTTCCAATAAGGTCGTCACTTGACTTTCAATCTTTTGAATATTAGACGGCAGATTTTGTGCGAAAGAAACGACCTGCCCTTGAATACTTGGAATAACAACAGCCAAGCCCCAGACCAAAAGCATGCCAATCAATACAAATAAGACCGAAATAGCAGCTGTCCGTGTAATCTTATATTTCTCTAACCAATCCACAATAGGATTTAAAAGATAATACAACAAACCAGTCAATAACATAGGTAGGAGAATAATTTCAATAAAACTCCCAATCGGCTTCAGCAAAAAGCTGACCTTAGTAAAAACAAAAATAGTTAATAGAACCAATAAGGTTACTAGAAAAAAGGTAACAGCCTGATTGTTTACAAACCACTTAAAAAACCAGGACATTCTAAATCGTTGCTGCTGCTCATCCATCTCGCTCACTCCTCATTCTTTTTCTCTATTGTATCATGTAATGGAGTATTTTAGACAAATAAACCATAGGCTTTCTCAGACTTTACAGGAGAAATATGGTATAATTTTAGCAATCATTTTCAAAGGAGATAAGCATGGCTGTCTATTTCGGTACTTACACCAAACGTGAATCAAAAGGTATTTATAAGGCACAATTTAATAGCGAAACTGGGCAACTCAGTAACTTAGAATTGGTTGCTGAAGAACCAAACCCAACCTATCTTGCTTTTGATAAGGCTGGACGACTTTATTCAGTCGGAGCTGAGAATGAGCAGGGGGGAATCGTAGCTTTCGATACAGATTTCAGCTTACTAAACCATGTGGTTAGCGAGGGGGCCCCGCATTGCTATATAGCCGTAGATGACGAACGAAATCTAGTTTATGCTGCCAATTACCATAAGGGGCAAGTTCTGGTCTATAAACGACTAGAAAATGGCTCCCTAGAACTTGCTGATATTGCTCAGCACCAAGGTTCTGGTCCACATGAAAATCAAGCATCCGCCCATGTTCACTTTTCTGATTTGACACCAGATAAGTTCTTGGTGACCTGTGATTTAGGTGCTGACCAGGTTGTGACCTACAAGGTTTCAGACCAAGGAAAAATAGAGAAACTTGCGACCTATCAGGCCGCTGCTGGAAGTGGTCCGCGCCACATCGTTTTCCATCCGGTCGCGAAAATTGCCTATCTCATCTGCGAACTTAATTCAACTATTGAAGTCCTTATTTACGATGGCTGGGGAGAGTTCGAACACCTACAAACTATCTCTACACTTCCACAAGACCATACAGGCTTCAATGGCACAGCTGCTATTCGTATCACCAAAGATGGAAAATTTGTCTACGGTTCTAACCGTGGTAACGACTCAATCGCCGTCTACAAAACACTTGGTGATGCCAGTCTTGAATTGGTCCAAATCGTGTCAACCCATGGCAAGACACCCCGTGACTTTACCCTAAGCCCAGACGAGAAACACCTAATCGCCGTCCATCAAGACTCTGATAATGCGACTGTTTTTTCAAGAGATATAGAAACAGGTCGACTGACGGAACTTTCTCATGATTTTTACCTACCAGAAGCTGTATGTGTCACGTTTTTTGAAGACTAATCAGTTGTGAAATCGCTCTATTTTTGGTTTAATATTTGTATAGGAGGTGAATTACATGAATCCAGTAGATCTTTTCAACGAAGTTAAAGACTTAATCGCAAACAAAGACTTTGACGGAGCTAAACAATTTATCGAAGAAAACAAAGACAACTTCGGCGAATACTTGGAGCAAGCAAAAGGCTTGTTGTCAGGTTCTGAAGGCGTAAGCGGTCTTTTGGACAAGGTTAAAGGCTTGTTCTAATACATGTAAAAAACTAGGCTGAGAATGTTCAGTCTAGTTTTTTTGTTTCTTCAAAAATATTTGTTATCTCTTGCAATGAAGTAATTACCCAATCACTCTTCAATCTTTCATTTTCACTTGCTCTTACTATAGCCCTCGCTATACTAGCTCGGGGATAAAACAGTCCCCCAGACATTGAAAAACAAGTCCGAATATTTTCGGACTTGTTCTTACTATATCCCTCGCTATGCTAGCTCGGGGATAAATTAGTACACTGTACTACGAAAAACAAGTCTGGAAATTTCCAGACTTGTCCTTATTATGACCCTCGCTATGCTAGCTCGGGGATAAAACAGTCTCCCAGACTGTTTTATTTTTTCAAGTTGTAGAATGAGTTCAAGCCTTTGTAGACTGCAACTTCACCAAGTTGATCTTCGATACGAAGCAATTGGTTGTATTTAGCGATACGGTCTGTACGTGACAATGAACCAGTCTTGATTTGGCCAGCGTTAGTTGCAACTGCGATGTCAGCGATTGTTGAATCTTCAGTTTCACCTGAACGGTGTGATACAACTGCAGTGTAGCCAGCTTCTTTAGCCATTTCGATAGCTTCGAATGTTTCAGTAAGAGTACCGATTTGGTTAACTTTGATAAGGATTGAGTTAGCTGCACCTTCTTTGATACCTTTTTCAAGGTAAGAAGTGTTTGTTACGAAGAAGTCGTCACCAACCAATTGAACGCGTTTGCCAAGACGCTCAGTAAGAGCTTTCCAGCCATCCCAGTCGTTCTCATCCATACCATCTTCGATAGTGATGATTGGGTATTTGTTAACCAATTCTTCAAGGTAGTCGATTTGCTCTGCAGATGTACGAACAGCAGCGCCTTCGCCTTCGAATTTAGTGTAGTCATAAACTTTACGCTCTTTGTCGTAGAACTCAGATGACGCACAGTCGAAACCGATCATGATGCCGTTTTCGCCAGCTTCGTAACCAGCAGCTTCGATAGCTTCGATGATTGTTTCAACACCGTCTTCAGTTCCTTCGAACTTAGGAGCGAAACCACCTTCGTCACCAACAGCTGTTACCAAACCACGAGCTTTCAAGATTTTCTTCAAAGCGTGGAATACTTCAGCACCCCAACGAAGACCTTCTTTGAATGAAGGAGCGCCAACTGGCAAGATCATGAATTCTTGGAAAGCGATAGGAGCGTCTGAGTGAGAACCACCGTTGATGATGTTCATCATTGGAGTTGGCAATACTTTAGTGTTGAATCCGCCAAGGTAAGTGTAAAGTGGCACTTCAAGGTAGTCAGCAGCTGCACGTGCAACAGCGATAGAAACACCAAGGATTGCGTTTGCACCCAATTTACCTTTGTTAGGAGTACCGTCAAGAGCGATCATAGCACGGTCGATAGCTTGTTGATCACGAACGTCGAAACCGATGATAGCGTCAGCAATCACGTTATTTACGTTGTCAACAGCTTTTTGAGTACCAAGACCAAGGTAACGAGATTTGTCACCGTCGCGAAGCTCAACTGCTTCGTGCTCACCAGTAGAAGCTCCTGAAGGAACCATACCACGTCCGAAAGCACCTGATTCAGTATAAACTTCAACTTCAAGTGTAGGGTTACCGCGTGAGTCAAGGACTTCGCGAGCGTAAACATCAGTAATAATTGACATTATATTACTCTCCTTTGAGTTTAAAATAGTTACACTGCTATCATACCCTAAAATAAGAGATTTTTCAAGAAAAAACAGGCTATTTTACTGAAAGAAATAATGTAAACGCCTTCTTTTGCGTTTTTACTAGGATATGCTATACTAAAACTATGACTAATTTACATACTACTATCCTACAAAAAGCCTCTGGTGAAACCCGTCTAAATCCTGATGAACAGCGCTTATACATGGGCACCTATCGCGAGCGCGTTGTCCTTCTTCTCACCTTCGAAGACTTAGCAAATGAGTTTGTCATATCGGCATTCGACACCATCTGCCAAAAGCTAGCAAATAGCTACATACCTCTCTTTCTTAAACTCTCTCCCTCCCTGGCGGACAAGCAACAAATTTCCCTGATGAAACTTGCTCAAGCCCATGGAATTACTACTTCCATCATCGATGAGAAAATTGGGCAATCTCCCTACGCTCTGGTCTTCCATACAGATCATGTAGTTGATTTAGAAGTTGTTGACCTAGAAGCTATCTTTCCAAATCTTGTCAAGAAGGAAGAAAAAAAGGAAGATAGCAAACCTTCCTTCTGGAAAAAATTATTTGGTTAAACTTATTTATCGATAAAGCAGTATTAATATTAAAGCAAAAATAATACAGGTTAGACAAAGGATTCCTAGCAATCTGCCTCTTTCATTTTTTTCATTGAAAAAGAACATTGTTCCATTTGCCTTTATTACATTCGTTTCCATTCCTCTTTCTTTTTCGGAAAGTCTCAAAACGGATACTAGCTTTGCAAGACAAATAAAAATAAATAAGGTAATAGCCACATATTTCACTAATTCCATCTTTGTTGCCCTCCCAACTGAAGAATTCTTGCCACCTGTTCTGCTGTGCGGACCAGGTTTTTTTCTCCCTTTTTAAGCGTATTTTCTAAGTCATCAACTTCAGCAATAATGGGAAATGCGGCGCAGATATTTTCAAAAGGAAAATCAGGTAAATCATCCTTCAAACTGCCACAAATAGCGATGATCGGAATATGAGCTAGGGTCCTTCGAGCTACACCGATTGGCGTTTTGCCTGCTAAACTCTGGGCATCCATTCGTCCCTCACCGACAATAACTAGGTCAGCCTCAGCTACTCGCTTGTCAAAATCTAATTGATCCAGAACAAAGTTTATACCTGTTTGGATGCGGGCACCTGCAAACTGCACCAAGCCTGCCGCCATCCCACCGCCTGCACCAGCACCAGCCAGTGTCAAGATTGCTGGATTGACAAGCTGATAAAATCTTTCCATCTCTCTATCCACTTGCTCAAACTTCGTGGCTTCCAGCCCCTTCTGACCAGCAAAAACATAAGTGGCTCCCTGATGTCCACAGAGAAAATTATCCACGTCAGTTACCAAATCAATCTGAACAGACGACAAATCAATACCTATGTCATCTTGGGAAAAGTCCGCAATCTTACCCAGATTGGCACCGATGGCTTCCAGTTCCTGCCCCTCTCTGTCATAGAATTTCACACCAAGACCTGCTGCCATTCCAATGCCGCCATCATGGCTGGCAGAGCCACCAATTCCGATGAAAAACTGGTTGGCACCTTTCTGCACCAGTTCAACCAGCAGTTCACCCACTCCTCTAGTAGAAACTAGCAAAGGATTTCTTTTTTCTAGCGGAATGCTGGCAAGTCCCACTATCGCAGCCATTTCAAAAACAGCAAGACCATCTCGCATTGCATAGTCAACACATATCCTATCCCCAAATGGTCCTGTCACTTCTGTCTGGTATTTCTCTAAATCTAAGGCTTGCGTCAAACTGTCGAGGGTTCCTTCACCTCCATCACCCAAGGGAAGCAAATCATAACTTGCCTGGGGATAGACCTTTGAAAATCCTTGCTTTATGGCTTTAGCAACCTCTGCTGCTGAGAGAGATTCTTTGAAGGAATCTGGAGCAATTAGAATACGCATAGATATCCCACCTTTCTATATAATTGTAGCACTCCTTTCCAGGTCTTTCAAGAAAAATTCGAGTATTTCCTTAAAACATGATATACTGGACAAAAGGAGGCTTCTATGTATCAAACTATTTTATTTGACCTTGACGGTACCTTAACAGATTCTGGACAAGGTATCCTAAATTCCGTCGCCTACGCCCTGGACCAAATGGGGATTGAGGAGCCGAACCCAGAAAACTTAAAACGCTTCATCGGTCCTCCGCTCTACGAATCCTTTGCCCGTTTTTATCAACTAAATCCAGCAGATACCCAGGCAGCTGTTGATGCCTTTCGAGTTTATTTTAAAGAAAAGGGCATGTTTGAAAACCAACTCTACGAGGGTGTTATTCCTCTTTTAGAAGCTCTGACGGAAGCAGGTAAAACCTTGGCTATTGCCACCTCTAAACCCGAAGTATTTGCCAAGCAAATTCTAGATTATTTTGGCATTGCTCATTATTTTGATATTATTACTGGAGCCAGTTTAGATAGCAGCCGTATTCGTAAGTCAGATGTCATCACCTATGCCTTAGCCCAGCTGGACTACAATCCACAAACAACCATTATGATCGGGGACCGTGAACACGATATCCAAGGGGCCCAGGCTAACCAGCTAGCTTCTATCGGCGTCCTATATGGCTACGGAACGAAACAAGAACTAGAGGAGGCAGGGGCTACAAGGATCGCCCAAACGGTAGTTGACCTGAAAGAGCTCTTGCTATAAGCATATAGAAAAAGCCAGCAACCAGCTGACTTCCTCATTATTTACCATCCAAAATCTCTATTAGTTTATAGAGATTTTTTTCATTGATTTGATAAGGTGCCTGTTCTTGCACAATTGGCTTGGCACAGAAGGCCACACCAATTCCTGCTCTTTGAATCATCGGTAGGTCATTTGCCCCATCCCCCATAGCAATAGTCTGAGATAGAGCTAGGCCATTTTCAGCCGCCCAGGCTTCCAAACAAGCCTTCTTGGTATCCTTGGTCACAATATCTCCCAAAACTTGACCTGTCAAAAATCCATCAACTACTTCTAAACGATTGGCACGAACATAATCTAATTCTAACTGACTAGCAAGACGATCCACTGTTTCATGAAATCCACCTGATACGACTGCAATCTTGAAACCACGATTTTTTAATTCCGTAACCAATTCCACTGCCCCTGGTGTAAAATGAATTTTTTCCATGATTCGATCAAAAACAGAAACAGGCAGTCCCTTTAACAAGGCAACACGCTCGCGTAATGCTTCTTCAAAATCCAATTCCCCACGCATAGCACGTTCTGTAATGTCTGCAACCTGCTCCCCTACACCCGCTTCCTCACCAAGAAGGTCAATACCTTCTTCCATGATGAGTGTTGAATCCACATCCATAACCAATAAACCTTTTGTCATTTTCATATCCTTTCTTGTATAAAAATAAAAAGCCAAACGGCTTTTTATTTAGTAACGAATTGCTTCGCGTGTTTTTTCATAAGAACGAACAAAGCGTTCTGTTACACCAGGTTCAACTGTTTCCAAGGCAAATGAAATTTCTTCAAAAGCTGCTTGGTAGTCAAAATCTCTTTCAAAAATTTCTAATGAGCGATTGAAAGCACGTTGAATACCTTCCTCCGTCGAACGATAACGGTTAGAATACTGCAAGAGTTGCTCTGTCAGGGTCGCATTCTGGACGATGAGATATGCAAGCTCTTCTAATTGATTCATATCGTAGGTCGCATTTTCCAATAAACGATTAACAATTTCAATATTGATACGCTTATAGTCCAGTTCAGCAATCAAGGCCTCGACATGATCACTTGTTCTAAAGAAGTTTGTTAAGAATTCTTCAGGTATACCTGGAAGATTACGTTTCTCCATATAGCGTTTGAGAGTGTGCAACTTATTAATATAAAGGGTTGCTTGCTTACGTGCCGTACTTTCTGATACTTCTTGTGATTTGAGGTACTCAGCCAATACAAGCTGCTCTTCTTCAATTTCTTTCAAACCTGAAAGTGAGTGATCTAAACGTTCCTCTAAAATAGAATAGGCTACCTGTGGTGTTTCAATACCTTCAATACTTTCAGCTACAACTATTTCAATGGTTTCCAAACGTTTTTTCAGCTGGTTAATTCGAGAAAGCTTGCTGTCTGCCAATAGATAGTTGGCATTTAAACGCTGACTTTCTTCATCCAAAAGTTGGGTATTTTGTACCACATGCTCCAAAAATTTTGGTAGGTTCTTACTAATCTTATTAGCAGACTTGTTAGCCTCAATTTCCCGATTAAAGAGCTTATACAAGTGGTCAATCTTAGCTTGAATGCCCTCATTTTCAGCTTCTGCCGCATCCAAATCAAAGGATACAATCAAGGCAGTATTTTCACGAATAGAAACTCGGATATTTTGGAATTGGGATTCGATATTTCCTTCTGTAAACAAGTAGTTTTGCTCTACAAGTTTACGGTAGCCTGATTCCAAGTCTTCCAACTGCTCTGGAAAATCCTTACTAACACGTTCAATCAAATGCGGAATACGATCCATAATCTGATTGAGAGCAATCATGTGCTCCTCTGTCTTATCAAGAATTTCAGATGCTTCAATCGGATCACCAGATGAGTTGAGCATAACAAACTCAGAAAATTCAACTTCAATATTTTTCAGTTGTTTTTCAAGTTCTGGCAAGGTTTCTCCATAACTTTCAGAATTGTCACGAACAGAGGCTTGCAGATTTTCGAACAAATCCAAGGCATGTTTGACACGACCTGAGTTCTTCTCCTCCTGTTCCTTCAAATCCATCAAACCATGGCGGATAGAAGAAATGTCTTCTTCAATTAGGTCAATCTGACTTTCAATGCTATCAATAGCGTTCTTAGCACTGACGAAACGGAAAGAATTGTTGAAAGCTTCTGCTTCAAAAATATGATTTTCAATATCTGCAAATGAATTGAGGGATAGATCAACCCATTTTTGATTCCACTCACGGAAGGAAACCTGGCTTTGACCAATCAAATGAAGGGCCTTTACCGCTTCAACTTCTTCATTTACAGGGAGGTTAAATAGCTCTTCCTTGCGCTCTTCTAATGCAACCAAGAGGTTGTCATTACGTTTGCGAACAATCAGGCAGGCTACGTAGGCAACGATTAAAATAATAACAATCGAAACGATTAAGATGATTGTTCCTGTAGGCATGTAAATCTCCTTAGTTCATAGTAATTACTAGAAAATATCGCTTTATTATACCATAAATCTCTAGCTTATGCACTTGTTTTCTCAGTTTTTAGACATCTAATGTCGAATATACCGCATTTTCTTCGATAAACTCACGGCGAGGTTCAACCTTGTCCCCCATCAACATATCAAAAATCTTATCTGCTTCTGCAGCATCATCAACTGAAACACGCGCCATCAGACGATTCTCTGGATTCATGGTTGTTTCCCACAACTGATGGTCATCCATTTCACCCAATCCCTTATAACGTTGGATGGTTGGTTTAGAACGTCCAGTACTATGTCTTTCTAAGGCTTCTTGCAATTCTTGTTCCTGATTGGCACCTGGTTGAATGTATTCCTTGATTTCACTTCCAACCTTAACCCCATAAATTGGTGGCTGGGCAATGTAAACATAACCAGCTTCTACAATCGGACGCATATAACGGTAAAATAGGGTCAAGAGTAGGGTACGAATGTGGGCTCCATCGACATCGGCATCGGTCATGATGACCAATTTCTGATAACGAGCCTTCTCTACGTCAAAGTCCGCTCCAAAGCCAGTTCCCATAGCTGTAAACAAGCTGCGGATTTCCTCGTTGGCCAAAATCTTATCCATGCTGGCCTTTTCCACGTTCAAAATCTTACCACGAATTGGCAAAATAGCCTGAAACTCACGGTCACGACCAGATTTTGCTGAACCACCCGCAGAATCTCCCTCCACGATGAAGAGCTCTGTCTTAGTCGCATCATTTGATGAACAGTCTGCCAACTTGCCTGGCAGGTTAGAAATTTCAAGACCTGACTTCTTGCGAGTGACCTCACGAGCACGTTTGGCAGCAATCCGCGCCTTGGCCGCTACAATACCCTTGTCCACAATCCGACGAGCAATCTGAGGATGCTCCAAAAGGAATTCTGAAAATGCATCCGAAAATAGACGGTTAGTGATTTTGACAACCTCGCTATTTCCCAGCTTGGTCTTAGTTTGTCCTTCAAACTGAGGACCAGGGTGTTTGACTGAGATAACAGCTGTCAAACCTTCACGCACATCCTCACCAGTTAAGTTGTCATCATTTTCCTTGAGAATTTTATTCTTCTTAGCATAATCATTGATGACACGCGTCAAAGCTGTACGGAAACCTTGTTCGTGGGTACCGCCTTCGTGGGTATGGATATTGTTGGCAAAGCTGACCACATTTTCATGGTAGCTAGTCGTGTATTGCATAGCCACTTCGACTGTGATGTCATCCATTTCACCCTCTGTGTAAATCGGCGTGTCAAAGATAACATCCTTGTTTTCATTGAGGTATTCCACATATGAAGCAATACCACCTTCATAGTGATATTCCTTGGTTTGTTCCATTCCCTCACGCTTGTCTGTAATCGAAAGATTTAAACCGCGGTTTAGGAAGGCTAGTTCTTGGATGCGTTTGTTTAATTTCGCAAACTCAAACTCTGTCGTTTCGGTAAAGATTTCTGGATCTGGTGTAAAATGTACAGTCGTACCAGTGCGGTCCGTTTCTCCCACAACCTTCAAATCAGCAACCACCTCACCACGACGGTATTCTTGGAAATAAACCTGACCATTTTTATAGACATGGACATCCAATTGGGTCGAAAGGGCATTTACTACGGATGAACCTACGCCATGCAGACCACCTGAAACCTTGTATCCGCCTCCGCCAAATTTACCACCAGCATGGAGAACTGTGAAAACTGTTTCTACGGCTGGTCGACCTGTTTTTTCCTGAATATCGACCGGGATACCACGACCATTGTCCACAACTGTAATGGAGTTATCGGGCTCGATATAAACTTCAATCTTGCTGGCAAAACCGGCCAAGGCCTCGTCAATCGAGTTATCGACAATTTCCCAAACCAGGTGGTGAAGTCCTTCTTTAGAGGTTGTTCCGATATACATACCTGGACGCATACGAACAGCTTCCAGACCTTCCAAAACCTGAATCTGACTGGCATCATATTCTTGTGCTTTTTCTTGTAAATCTTTGATTTCTTCTGTCATTCTTATTCCTTTATTTCTAAGCTCTACTCTCAAAAACGTTAAACCATCCGACAAGATTTGAAGTATCTGGATAGGAAAAACAAGAGTATAAAAACTTTACAATCGTACCCAACATTATACCATATTTTTCATAAAATTCCCACCAAAAAGGAGCTGAATTTTCTCCTTCAGCTCCCTACTTTTTAACACTCTATTCCTCTAATTTTTATGAACCATGACCCTTGCCAGCCCCTGACCGTCACCACCAAGTAAGTCAACCAATTTGTAAGCAAAGTCCAGGCTAGTACCTGCACCGCGACTGGTAATAATCGGTCCATCAACGACTACATTGTTTTCAACATGAATACCTGAAGCAACATCTGCTTCTTTTCCTGGGAAACAAGTATAGCGACGCCCAGCCAGTAAACCAGCCCTGTCTAGAACGATTGGGGCCGCACAGATAGCCGCAACCCGTTTCCCATTTGCAACAGCCTTTTGCAATTCTGCAATCAAACGGTCATCATCACGGAGATTTATTGAACCAGGCATCCCTCCCGGTAGGACAATCAAATCATACTGGCTCAAATCCCCATCAAACAAACTGTCTGCTTCAACCTTGATAGCATGGGAACCTTCCACACGAATACTGGTTAAACCAATCATATCGCATTGAAAATCTGCTCTTCGAAAAATATCGACAGGGGCCAAGGCTTCAATTTCTTCAAAGCCATTTGCCAACATAACTGCAACTTTTACCATAGTAACCAACTTTCTAACGTTCTAACGTAATTTTCCTGTATTTCCGTGATCTCACTTCTTCTTTTTCATCCGCTAGATGCGACTGGTAACTCATGGATAGTACCAAGCCAATCCCAATCAGATTGGACACTATAGAAGAGCCACCTTGAGAGATGAATGGAAGTGGGATACCTGTCAGAGGTAGTAAACCAGTAGCTGCCCCGATATTTTCAAATACATGGAAGAGGAGCATCATAATATAACCTGTAGAGATGTAGGTATAATAACGATTATTGGATTTTAATGTAATCCGTAACATCCGATAAATCAGCAGGAGGTAGAGGCCAATCAAGACTGTCCCGCCGATAAAACCAAAATCCTCACCGATAACTGTAAAAATCATATCACTTTCTCGAACCGGAATGAGCAGATTTGTTTTATTGAACCCTAGACCTTTCAGACCACCGCTACCGATAGCAATCAAACTTTGAGCCTGCTGATAGGTAGTTGATTGTGCGTGTTTAAAGGGGTCTAACCAAGCTGAAATACGGTTGATTTTATAGGTATCCATTCCCATATTATGCAAGAAGGTTGTCCCACCTGGCGATACGAAAATCAGCATGAAGCCTCCAGCAAGAACCAAGACCATTAAAGCTGTTGGCAGAAGGATTTTCCATGACACCCCCGACAGGAGAAGCATCCCGCTGAAGATGGCCACGAATACCAAAGAAGTTCCCAAGTCACTCTGCAAGGCCAGTAGTACCAAAACAGGAAGAGTAAAGAGAGTCATATAAGCAATCAGCATAAAATCTTCTCGAAGACCTCGTTCAGTATGGTGCTTATGGAAGGTGACAATAACCCTTGCAATCATGACAATATAGGATATTTTCATAAATTCCGACGGCTGAAAAAGGGTCATTCCTCCAATGGTTACCCAGTTTTTCGCACCTGTCGAAGCCACCAGGTCCGGACTGTAGAAGAATAAGGGCAGGACCATCAATCCTAGGCCAAGTACATATAAAAATGGAGTTATCTGCCAGAGAAATTTGGTCGAAAAGAACATCACCAGGAATGCTGCTCCGATTCCAATACCTATCCAGGCAATTTGTTGCCCCACCATTTGCAAAACACTATTGGGATAGTCCTGGCTCACTGCAATAAAAAGAGCTAAGATGCCTACAACCAATAAAAAAAAGACTGGTAAAATAAGAGAGTAGTCAATTCGACTATCTATCGTTCCTCTGTATTTCATAGATTACCTCATACTTTCATTTCTAAGAACTGGTATTCACAAGTAAAGTGCTAAACTGTGAATACAGCACTAAATATAGCTTCTAACATTATAGCAAAAAAAACGAAAAGGCTCTAGCAGGAAGAAAAAATCGTCTGGTCAACACACTAAAAACTCGAACATTTATCTACAATGTATATTCAGACAAATGGCAATCATTTTGGCAATCACTCACCAAAAAAGTCCTCTTTTATTTCTAGAGGCAAAGAAAAAATGGTCCACTGGACCATAACTCGCTCTTTTGTTTTCAAGCTCGTGAAAAACAACCCGTTGGGGTTGTATTCGCCTTTTCGTATTTAAAGATGCGAAGAAAAAACAACCCGTTGGGGTTGTTTTTTTACTTGAGACCGTATTTTTTGTTGAAACGATCCACACGTCCATCTGCTTGAGTGAACTTTTGACGTCCAGTATAGAATGGGTGTGAGTCTGATGAAATTTCCACACGGATCAATGGGTAAGTTTCACCTTCGAATTCTACAGTTTCGCTAGTTTTCTTAGTTGAACCACTAAGGAACTTGTAGCCAGTAGTTGTGTCCATGAAGACAACAGTGCGATATTCTGGATGGATATCTTTTTTCATTTTAAAAATTCCTTTCTGCCATGGACTCTTTCCGAGCCATAGATTATAACCATTTAAGTTTACCAAAACTTTTTTCTTCTGGCAAGTATTTTTACCGATTTTTTAGAGATTTTTAAGAGATTATAGAACAGAAGCACCTGATGCCAGGTCAGAAGTTACTCTTGCTCCAAATCCCCCTCTGGATGGGCTCCCCAAACTATCTGAGATTCGCTCCCTACCTGACAGTATTTTTTCTGTAAGTCCTGAGGTCACAAATATCTTCCCATCGAGACCTATCAAGACCGCCTCAAGACCATCCGTCTCTTCGACTTCTTTCAAAGTCTGATTTATGGTTTGACCGAACAGTCTGGTCGTCCAAATCTCACCATCGACAGAGTTTTTAGACACAATGGTCACACTGGCCAGCTGACTCTGGATAGGATAACCCGTTTGCGAACTTAAAATATGGTGGTAGGTCTGACCATCTACCGTGAGGCTTCGTTCGTAAATACCAGAGGTGACAACCGACTCTTCGCCTATCTTGAGGACGAGGGCATTTTCACCACGTGGTTTCTGAGGATCCTGTATACCAATTCGCCAATAGCCATCTGGATTATGTGGAGCCTGTCCAAATGTCAAAACATTGCCTCCCAGGTTAATCAGTCCAGCCTCTACTCCAATTCTTTTTAGAAAATCAACAATCCTATCTGCTACATAGCCTTTGGCTAGGGCACCCAGGTCAATAGCCATGCCTTCTTTTTTTAGATAGACGATCTGCTCTCGGTCATCGAGTTCGATATCCCTTGGATTGATGAGCTGGAGTTTTTCTGAGATGACTTCGGGACTAGGGAGCTTAGCATCACTAAATCCAATCCGCCAGGTTTGTACAAGGGGACCGATGGTAATATTCAAAAAAGATCCCTGAGCCAGACTGTGTTCCTTGCCCAATTTAATCAATTCATACAGGTCATCGGCAACAGGAACTGCTTGAACACCCGCGTTGAGATTGACCTCCATCAATTCAGACGTCAAATCATTGGCAGAGAATCGGTCCTTATATAGATACAGCAACTCTTCGACCTGATCCAAAATCGGTTCTGCATCTGGGTGCCATATTTTAGTTTCTATGATGGTTCCCATTAGACGAAGGGAGCGACTACTTGCTTGCATTCCTCACGACCTCTTGAATTTCTTGGTAGATTTGCTCATTTTCGGAAAGGGAATAAGAGTTAGCACCGCTGGCTAGTGGGTGGCCACCGCCATCGTGGCGCTTGGCAATCTCGTTTATCGGAATGTACTTGCTGCGTAAGCGAACCCTGTAATTTCCGTCAGTTTGTTCCACAAAAATCCCCCAAGATTGTACAGTACCAATCCGTCCTGGAGCCCCAACGATAAAGGAAGTATCCGCATCGGTCACCCCGTATTTTTTGAGGATATCCTGAGTCAAAATGACCCGTGCCGCACCGTGCTCATCGACTTCCAAGTTGTCGTAAACGTAACCTGTCAGCTTGGCAATCTTGAAATCAATGGTATCCATCTGGCGGGACATTCTTGCGAAGTCAAAATCTTCCTGACGAAGTCGAGCAACAATTTCAAAAGTGCGTGAACTAGTCGCAGGATAAAGAAAACGTCCCGTATCGCCAACAATACCAGCATATAGCAGACGAGCAGTTTCCCCATCCAATTCCAACTGGCTTTGAAGGGCCAAGTCTGCAATCATTTCACTGCATGAGCTAGCCTCAGTATTGACCCAGAGCAAGTCGCCGTATGGCTCTTCATTTGGATGGTGGTCGATTTTAATCAGGAAATCACCCTGAGTGTAGCGGTCATCATCCACACGCGCCGTATTGGCAGTGTCTGTCACGATAACCAAGGCCCCTTGATAGTCTTGGTCGGAAACCTGATCCATTTCTGCCATCCAGGCAAGATTTGGTTCCTCAAAACCGGTTACCTTGATGGTTTTTTCAGGAAAATTCTTCTGCAAGAGCTTTTGCAAGCTAACCTGACTGCCAATGGCATCTGGATCTGGTCGTTGGTGACGATGAATGATGATGGTGTCGTATTCGCGAATTTTTTCAATAATTGTATTGTAAATAGTCATAGCAACTCCTTTTTCATCATTTTAGCATAAACTTCCCCTTTTGAAAATGATGGGAGTATGGTATAATAAGATTACTATGTAATTTGGAGGAAATTATGGCACTAGCAAAAATTGTTTACGCTAGTATGACTGGTAACACAGAAGAAATTGCTGATATCGTCGCCAGTAAGCTAGAAGAGTTGGGTTTGGAAGTACAGGTGCACGAATGTACGACCATTGAAACAGAAGAAATCTTGGATGCTGACTTAATTGTCGTAGCCAGCTACACTTATTCTTATGGTGGTGATGGTGAGCTTCCAGATGAAATCGTTGATTTCTATGCTGACCTAGCGGACTTGGATTTGACTGGTAAGGTGTACGGTGTTTGCGGTTCTGGTGATACCTTCTATGATGACTTCTGTAGTGCAGTAGATGACTTTGATGTCATGCTTGGTTCACGTGGTGCAGTCAAGGGTGCTGAAAATGTCAAGGTAGACCTTGCTGCTGAAGACGAGGATATCGTAAACCTAGAAAAATTTGCAACTGACCTTGCTGCCAAAGTAAATGAATAATCAAATCAACCAGTAACATCTGTTACTGGTTTTCTTAAAAGGAGAAAAAATGAATCTAGATCATATCCGGGAAAATATTAACGCTATAGATAGTCAATTAGTTGACTTGCTTGAACAACGTATGGAGCTAGTTGATCAAGTCACAGCCTTTAAGCGAGCAACTGGCAAACCTGTTTTGGACACTAGCAGAGAAAACGCTGTACTTGAACGAGTTGGAAACCTGGTTCAAAAGGACGACTACCGCTCAGCTATTCAAGCGACCTTTAGCGACATCATGGCCCAGTCCAGAGCCTATCAAGCTGGAAAACTAGCTAGCGATGACCAGTAAAGGTAAACAAATACTTCAACTCCTGCTCTTTTCTGTCCTCATGGGACTGTTAGCTGGACTGGTCACCACATTCTTCGGGAAGATTTTATTAGAAATTGGACAAGTACGGTCAGAATATTTCGATTATCTTGTCCCTTTTCTTGCATTGGCTGGACTAGTAGTTGTATTTGTCTATCAAAAATGGGGCGGAGAAGTTCAAGCTGGGATGGGGTTGGTTTTTAAAGCTGGTCAAGGTGAGGATGCACAAATTTCACCTGTTCTCATTCCGCTAATCATTTCTACAACTTGGCTCAGCCATCTTTTTGGGGCTTCCGTTGGTCGTGAAGGTGTGGCCGTTCAGCTTGGAGCTAGTCTTTCGCATTGGCTACAGAAGCATGGTTTTTCAGACTTGTCCAAAGATATGGTGACGAAGATAGGTATGGCAGCAGGTTTTGCTGGGCTCTTTCAAACACCCTTGGCTGCCAGTTTCTTTGCTATCGAAGTCTTGATTGTTGGCCAATATGCTTGGAGAAATTTGGTCTATTGTTTAATAGCTGCCTTTACAGCCTCTACTACTTCACATTTATTGGGCTTGGAAAAATTTACTCATACCATTTCGATTCCCACTTTCCAGCTTACAGATAGTTTCAAATGGATTTTTATTGCCCTATGCTTTGGGGTTATTGGTAATCTTTTTGCCTGGCTTTTAGAACAAGCAAAAAGGTATTCGTCTCGCTGGTTGCCAAATCCTTACATTAAAATAGCTATCATGGGAGTTGGACTATGCGTTCTACTTTTCTTCTTCCATCAAGGTCATTATGCTGGTTTGGGAACCAATTTAATTGATGTCAGTTTAGCTGGGGAACAGGTATTTGCATATGACTGGCTACTCAAACTTCTGCTCACTTGCTTGTGTTTAGCTGCAGGTTTTCAAGGTGGTGAGGTCACTCCGCTCTTTGCTATTGGCGCTAGTTCTGGAGCTCTTTTAGCTGGATTACTTGGCCTACCAGTAGAACTTGTTGCAGCCCTTGGCTATTGTGCTGTGTTTGGTTCTGCAACCAATACCTTACTGACACCGATTTTAATCAGCTACGAGGTATTTGGTTGGAATATCATCCCCTATGCCATTCCAGTGCTTGCCCTAGCTTATCTTGTAAACAGAAAACAAACGATTTATGGAATGCAGGTGAGGTGATATCTTCCTCTCTTTTTCCAAATTAAAAATGCTCCCATCTCACTGATAGAAACATGGTATCATCTTAATTGGCTTTAATCGAAAATCCTCTCTGCTATCCATGCAGACGCAGGAGTTGATAACGATGAATAACTTGCCCCCTTTTTGCCCCTCGGTCACTTTTTAGACTAAACAAAACCCTTGAAAATATTGATATTTCAAGGGTTTTTGTTATTTTATCTATCTCCCCTGCCGGAATCGAACCAGCAACTAATTCTTAGGAGGAATTTGTTATATCCATTTAACTAAGGGAAGCTACTCTTCTATTTTAACTCATAAAATAGAAGATTGCAAGGTCGGGCTAGTCCTTACTTGATATTCGATATTTTTCCATTTTCTTTTTAAAGAGTTCGGCATTGCTGGGAGCAGTATAGGAAATGGCATTGGCTCCTGCTTCGATAACACGACGGATGGATTCTTCAGTTGGACCTCCTGTCGCAATGATGGGAAAATCTGGAAGAACTTCACGTATTTTTTTCACTACGTTGGGAGTTTCTAGTCCACAAGAAACATTTAAAATATCTACGCCAGCCTCTATTCGTGATAACAAGTCTGCCTTCTCTGAAACGACTGTGTAGATAATGGGAATATCCGCCATCTTGTTAATTTGCTCAATCGTTTTCACGTTAGTAGGACCATTGACCACAACAGCGTAAGCTCCTTCGGACTCAGAAAGTAAACTCATATTGGCCGACCGCATTCCTGTCGTTAGTCCACCACCAACACCAGCTAAAACCGGGACAGAAGCAACCATCATAATACTTTTAAGGATGGCTGGACTAGGAGTAAATGGATAAACTGCTAAAACGGCATCTGCATTATGATTGGCAATAATCGCCACATCCGTTGTAAATAAAACCGAGCGGATACGACGACCATAAATACGAATACCACTACATTCCTTTATGATGTCAGGCACCTGCACAATATCCTGGCGTAAATCAGACAAAACAGACGGAATAAACTGCTTACTCATTCGGGACCTCCTTATATCTATAGACATAGTATAACATATTTTTTATGTTAATAGCTAGATAATTCCACTCATCTTGAGTAGCACTTATAAACATAGGATACCATCTATTAGAAGCAAAAAAAGAAGCAACTTTCGCTGCTTCCTCCCATCTTAGCGACGGATTTCTTTGATACGCGCTGCTTTACCTTGCAATGCACGTAGGTAGTACAATTTAGCACGACGTACTTTACCGTAACGTACTACTTCAATCTTATCAACACGTGGAGTGTGGATTGGGAATGTACGCTCAACACCTACACCACCAGAGATTTTACGTACAGTGTACATTTCTGAGATGCCTTGGCCTTTACGAGAGATAACAACACCCTCGAAAATCTGGATACGTTCGCGGTTACCTTCGACAACCTTAGCGTGAACACGTACAGTGTCACCAGGACGGAATGAAGGGATGTCAGTACGAAGTTGACCTTCTGTCAAACTTTGGATCAATGGATTCATTTTATTCTCCTATCTTTGTCAATCATAGGTGCTTTTAAACCCAGCGGATAAACTGTATTTTTGTGCGTCCATTACACACAAAATAGATTATACTAAAATCCTCTTTTCTTGTAAAGAAAAATACTCAAAATATTGAAAAAAACAAGCGAAACTTCGCCTGTTTTACAATCTTATTTAGCAGCCTTATAAAGTTCATCAACCTTAGTCCCACTCCTCAGCTACAAGGGCCTTGCTCCTTGTAGCACGGAAAGCCCGATTAGCTTTCCTAGAGGACTGACTAGTTTTTTCTCGGAAAAGGATCGTTTCCTCGAAAAAACGTCGCAGTTAGCTAGTAGATTAGTTGCTGAGAGCCTCTTTATACAGCTCATCTACCTTATTCCAGTTAATCACTTCAAAGAAAGCTTTGATGTAGTTTGGACGAACGTTACGGTAGTTGAGGTAGTAAGCGTGCTCCCAAACATCCAGTGCCAAGATTGGTTTCAAACCTTGCATGATTGGTGTGTCTTGGTTAGCAGTTGAGATAACTTCCAACTTGCCTTCTTTGTTGACTACTAAGAAAGCCCAGCCTGAACCGAAGCGAGTTGTTGCTGCTGTAGTGAATGCTTCTTGGAAGGCCGCAAATGAACCGAAGGTCGCATCAATATCTGCTGCCAATTCTGCTGAAATTTCTGTTTTTTCTGGTGAAAGCAATTCCCAGAAAAGTGCGTGGTTCAGGTGACCACCACCGTTGTTGATAAGGGCTTGACGGATGTCAGCTGGAATTTGCTCCACATCTGACAAGAGTGCTACCAAGTCCTCACCGATTTCTGGGTGTTTTTCAAGGGCTACATTAGCATTTGCAACATAAGTCGCATGGTGCTTGTCATGGTGCAGGGTCATTGTTTCTGCATCAATGTGTGGTTCCAAGGCATCGTATGCGTATGGTAGGTCTGGTAAAATAATTGCCATTTTTGTACTCCTCTGTCTATATGATAATCTTATTTTACTCCATTGTGAGAGCCTTTTCAACTTATTTGTCTGACTATATACTTGAAATTTTTAGCAAAGCTAGGTCAAAAAGATAGTCTTTTTCAAACACACCTGTTTTAATTTGGTAGTCTGTTTCAATCAACAATTTGACCACCTTTTTCAGAAATCCAAGAGATAAGTAGCGCGAATCCCGAAGTGCAAATTTGATTTGATAGGGATTGACCTTTCGCCCCATGATTTCTGACAATTCTGCTACCATTTGTGGCTCACTCTTGCCTTGTTCTCGAAGAAGTTGAACCTGTAAATAAGTACGGAATTGGGTCAACATAATGGCAATCAGCTTGATTTCATCCTCACCCTGTAAACGTAAATCACGAACAAGTTGACGGGCTTCATCGATTTTGGATTGAAGAACCAATTGGGTCAGGTCAAAAATATTATCCTGTAAGGTCTTAGGGATGGCAGCATCAATATCTGCCATAGTAATCAAATTTTGTCCTTTATAAGACTGCAAGAAGGCTAGGTTTTTACTGACTTCCGCAAACTCAAAATTAGATTTTACCAACAAATACTGAAAGACATCTCCATCCATATTCAAACCTAGACGCCCCAGTTCTTTCTGGAAATACTGTCGCAAGTCCGCTTCCTTCAAGGGATTGGTTTCCAGTACCAGCCCATCTCGTTTGAGGAGTTTGACCAGACGTCGCTTGCTGTCTAGCTTTCCTGGGGCTAGGATAATCAAACGGGTTGTTTCGACAGGATTTTCCAAATAAACCTCAAATTGCTTGAGTTCGTCATCTGTCAAATACCGCTTTTTATCCGTCGTCAAATCGGCAAAATAGTCTAATATGACTACTTTTTCATCTGAAAAAAATGGCAAAGATACCAAATCCAAATCGACCTGACTATAATCAGCCTCAGACATATCAAAATAGGCAAAACCCAAATCTGCGGGATCAAAATCCACCTGCCTTAAAAGTAAGTCCTTGGCAATCTGATATTGTCCGACATCCTCACCGCATAAGACTGTCAGAGAGCCCAAATTTTCTTTTCTTAATTTCTCAATCTGTCCAATAATTGTCATATCATCCTCTACTTCTCTCTCCATTTTACCATAAAAAGACACCCAGTAGGTCACTGGGTGCTGGCTAACCAAGTTTTTTAGCAGTAGGTGGGATCATCAGCTTCCTGTCTTGCTGATTTGTAAATGGGACAAGGGGAGGACGCGGTCTTTCCATATAAGCCATTACTTCTTTCCCTTCTGGTGTAAATTGTAGCAGGGAATAAAATGAATCATGATAAAAAAGGAAAATATAGCCATTTTCATAGGCTTCTTTTATCCACTTGGTCTTAGCCGCAATACTGTCCATTGGATAATCATCCACAGCCGCAACCCATAAGGGATTACGATGGGCATGCGTTAGAAGTAAGTCTGCCATGTGAATAATGGTCTGCTGGTCTTGTTTTAATAGAATGATAGAATGCCCCTTGCTGTGTCCACCTGTCCTGTGCATCTCAATACCTGGGATGATTTCAATAGATGGACCAAAGGTTTTGACTTGAGATTGAATAGCTTGCCAATTCTCCTTGAGATAGGTTGCACGGGTACGAGGATTTGGAAGACGGACTTCATCCCATTCAATTTCATTGATGTAAATGTTGGCATTGGGAAAGGTCGAAACAAGCCCGCCTTCTTCAAGACATGTCAAGCCACCCGCATGGTCATTGTGCATGTGGGTCATCAGCACTCCGTCAATATCCTGTCGGCTATAGCCCAATTCAGCCAAACTTTCTAACATTCTGTTCTCAGAAACAACCCCTAAATTTCTAACTTGTTTGGCATCTAATTTTTCAGTCCCCAAACTGCTATCAATCAGAAATTTCTTTCCCTTATATTCAATGAGTATAGGATCTGTCAAATCAGCTACCAAACCGTCGGCTGTTGTTGGATAATATCTGGACCAAACAGCCTTGGGAACAGGCCCAAATAAGGTACCTGCATCTGTATATTTGTCGGCTCCCCGTAGCCAGGTAATCCTCATTTCTCCAAATTCAAATGCTTGTAACATGGTTTCTCCTTTATCCGACTGGTACATTCAGACTGCTCATGCAATTGCAACCACCCGTTTGCTCTTCACTAGTTGGGACATGAAACTTCAGTATTTCCTCATAGATGAAATTCTCTGCCTCCCCCACTCGTTTACGATGCGGTCGACACAGCCAGACATTAAAGGGTAGGGCATCACGAAAGTGAACGACCCTAAACTGACTTTCATCAATCAATTCTTCGACACTATTCGGCAACACACTAACGATATCATTTCCTGCTGTTGCAGCGACCATATAGTCCCAAGAAGAGGAATGATGTAGACGTTGAATATCTATATTCTCATCCTTCAACTTCTGCATAATATTGCTATAGCTGGTAAAGTTTTGATTAAAGGTCGTTATGGGATAGTCCTGCAAGTCGCTCCATTCCAAATATTCCTTACTGGCTAGCGGATGGTCTTTATCCATAAAAGCAACGTACTCATCTTTGTGGATTAGGTGCTGTTCATATTTTTTGCTATCCAACTTGGTCGGCTCGACTAGGAGAGCTATATTTAGCTCATTGTCCACAAATTTTTTCCATATTTCCAAACTACCCCCCTCTAAAATTTCGATATTGATAGTGGGGTAATTGACATAAAATTTGGGCAAAAGATGAGAAAAATAAGCTCTCAAAATGATGGACGGAAGACCCAGTCGGATAGTTCCTTGCTGTTTGGCAGCTTCTTTTTGAATAACATCCTGCATTTCTTCGTATTTGGCAACAATTTCTGTCGCAAAACGATAGACCATACGACCCGCTTCTGTCATACCATCCAAGCGCCCATTTTTACGATTAAATAATTGAATGCCTTCACTTGCTTCAAAATGCGTGATAAATTGACTTAAGGCAGACTGGCTAATATGAATTTTCTTAGCTGCAAGGGATAAATTACATCTGCACTCCACGATATTGATCAGGTATCCCATTTGTACAATATCCATGCCCATTACACTACTCCTTCTATTACAAGGACCAATTTTAAGAGAAGTGCTTCCCCTTCTCTTCTTTTACACGTTTTATTTATATCATTATACCATATATACTCTATTTTGCATACTTATTGATTGGAAAAGTCAATTGTTTTTGAGCAAGGCTAGCACTCCTTGAAAAAAGAAAAAGAAAACGAACAAACTATCTGCTCTTGTAATTCCAGATGTTTGTCCGTTTCTGATACTAATTCTTAAGCAAAATCTATTCCGCTTTATTCAGCTTTTTTGCGACCAATCCAGAAACTAAAGCCTAAGGATGCAAGTAAGAATCCTAGAAGACTTAGATTGTTTCTCTCCCCTGTTTCAGGTAAACGATTGGAAGTTGACGTGGCTGAATTGCTACTTGTCAAGGTGGCACTTAACTGGTCTGCCTGCTTCTGAGGTACGGCTACCAACGGTAACACAGCTGGCTTGGTCTCCGTATTTTTCTGCCGTTGCTGTAACAATGAAACGGCTGGCATTGCCGGAGTATAAGCTTCACTTCTTGTTACTGTTAGAGGCAAGGTACCACTTGGAATAAAATGAGTAACCCCCTTGCCTTTTGCAGTCACCAATAATGGCAAAATCCCTTCTGGCAAGAAGTGGCTGATACTTGCCCCTTTGGAAGTTACCATCAATGGAAGTGTTCCCTCTAGTAACTGATGATTGACAGAACTACCTTTAGCAATCTCCAAACTTGGTAAGCTATGGTCTAGACCATCACCTGTAGACCAAATTGCTCCATCTAATAGACCAAGTGAAATCTTATGACCAGCATTCAGGAGTTGGACAATAGCGTCTACAGAGAAAGTCGGAAGACTGTGCAATAAGGCTCCACCATTTGCCGTTTCAAGAGGTGGGAGAATTCCGACTGGCAATTCATGGGTAACTCCCTTGCCTTTGGCAGTAACCAACGGTTCTAAAACACCTGCTGGCAATTCATGACGAACACCGCCTCCATTTGCCGTTTCAAGAGGCGGAAGAATTCCGACCGGCAATTCATGGGTAACTCCCTTGCCTTTGGCAGTAACCAACGGTTCTAAAACGCCTGCTGGCAATTCATGACGAACACCGCCTCCATTTGCCGTTTCAAGAGGTGGAAGAATTCCGACCGGCAATTCATGAGTAACTCCCTTGCCTTTGGCAGTAACCAACGGTTCTAAAACACCTGCTGGCAATTCATGACGAACACCTCCTCCATTTGCCGTTTCAAGAGGTGGAAGAATTCCGACCGGCAATTCATGGGTAACTCCCTTGCCTTTGGCAATAACCAACGGTTCTAAAACACCTGCTGGTAAGCTGTGTTTGGCAACTTCTCCATTTTTTATTGTGAGGATATGAAGAGGTACTACAAGCTCTTCTTGGCTACGGTCGTCATAGACCACACGAACAGTCATGGAGTGGTCGCCACTAGACTGTGGAATAGGAGTGACTACTACAACATCAAATTGACCTGCTTCAGCTAGTAGACTGATTTGCTTCACAATTTCAGCTGTTGTTTCCTCACTACTGCTTGCCGGCAGAACATGGGCTTCCCCATTAACGTGAGGCTGGTAGCGACTTGCTTTTGGCAGAACCAAGACTACTGGAATCTCAATCGTTTTACTGCTAGTGATAGCTGTCAACACCGTTCTGTCAAAGTTTGGATCCAACTGATAGGTTCCCTCTGTTGCTATAGGCAAATCGTTCTCTACACCTGTGATAGACTGCCCATTATCAACTTGCACCTGCTTCTCTTTTAACAACTGACCTGACTGGGTGAAGTGCAAGGTTACTGTATGAGTTTGAACAGGCTGTTTTAGCTCTACCAAGCGATAAACAATTTCATCTTTGACCAGGTCAAAACGATTATAGCCTTTCTCCAAGGTAATACGAGCTGTAGGAGATAATAGTCCCTCAACCTTTATATATTCCTTGTCTATATTCTTGGATAGATCTTGTTCAAATCCTCTAACCAGTACCTCAACATTTCCCTCAATATCTCCTATTACATTGAGACTGGATTCCACTGGAATAATGACTGTTCCCTGACCAGATAAGCTACCTAAGGTGACTGGATCATTGGCAATAGTCAACTGAGTACCCGATTCTAGCTCTACACCAGTCGAGATTTCAGATACCTGACTAGCTAAACTAACATCCGCCTTATTGACCAATTCAAGCGTTTGGATGTTCTGTAGATTGAGTCCGTAGATACGTGCAGTATCAATAGTAACTGTATTATCCCAACTTCCGTTGCCGTCAATTGACTTCAGACTGCTAGATTTTGACGTAACCAAAACTGGCCCCATCACATCTTCTCCATTGACACCTGACAGTTTGATTCCTTGGTCTACACTAACAAAATCCGACAGGATAGAAATGGTTACTGGAATGTTACTTACTGAATCAGCATTTCCAGCATAAATGGTGTTAAACCGAGTGTCTGAATTTCCATTAAGAATGGTAATTTTCCCATGACTGCCTGCTGGTTGACCTGAACGAGAACCGGCAATTAGAGTTGGACGCAAGTCACTTTGTGCCTGACTCATTGTTGTAGATACCTGATCCAAGGTCAAGTGATAGCCATTGGCATAAATATTGGGTTGTTTACTACCATCTGCCAACATATTTAATGTTAGATCCGCAAAGGTCACATCAGCCCCTAGCTCCACATCAGGTCCACGGAAGCTTAAACGATGACCTTGACCATCAATGGTAACAGCCTTATCAAGGAGGAAAGGTTTATCCTGCCGGTGCATGATATTGTCAACAAGCTTGATCCTATCCCCGTTTTTTGCTTGGGCAAGAGCGTAGGAGAGGCTCTGGTAAGGGCTATCAAGAGTGCCGCGACCATCTTGGGATTTCTCATCACCATTGGTTACATACAAATCACGCGCCACTTGTTCCTGATAAATGCTAGTACGGAAGTCATCTGTATCCTTCAAATAAGCCTGGAAGATGCTCTTTTTCAAGTCTTGAACAGCCGAAACTCTGGTGGACAAGGGAACCTTATTAGCAGCATTACTTTTCAGTCGTTCTAAGTCTTTGGCAATGGCTTCATCCATCAAACTCTGAATAGCAGCGAAATCGCTGGCTACACTAGTGGATTTTAGCTCAGTAACCTTGGCGATGCGACGGTCAAACATAGCCTTCTTAAAGGTTGCTAGGTCTCCTCCATATTCTGGCATAATGGCAGTAAGAGCTGCCTGATCATTGGCATATTGGCCAGAAACATAGGCTACCATCCCCTTTTCATAACCGTATTCACCTAATAGTTCATAGGCATTCCGTTTAAAGCTAATATCACCTCCGCTACCCGTATCATTTTGAAGGGCAGCATAAATTGGTTCAAAGAGAGGAATGGTATAGTAGGAGTTCGTACGGGCAGTTCCTCTGGTTTCCATACCATTGAACTTATACCGTCCCGAAATTAAGCCTTGATCTACAAAATCAGCAATCGTCTGTAAGTTTGCAGCTGAAGCTGTATCAATTGAGTTGACGATTTCAGTCGTTTTTCCTCCGCCATTATTGGCTGGATTTGGAATGAGGCTGATTTTATTAAGCAGAACAGCCCTTTCATCAGGAGCCTTCTTCAAGATTGACTGGGCCTCTGCATAGTCCAGAGTGTAAATCACATCCAAAATACCCTGCATATAGGTCTTGAGGTCATCACTTGTTTGGAAACGGTCTGGACTAGCATTTTGTGTCCGATTGTCCCCCATGCGATAGGCTGTATTGATAATAAAGCTCGGGTCTTGATAGGGTGTTTTAGCAACATCCATAGACTCAAACATTCCTCTGGCAAAAACTTCTTGTAACTGGCCAGCTCGTCTATCATAGCCATTTAACCAAACGTTCTTATCCAGCATATGGGTCAATTCATGAGTATAGACAGACTGACCTGCCTCAGACAGGGATTTTTTCAAAAAGAGATTAATGGAAGTCTTTCCATTGGCCTGACCATCAGCTTGTAAAAAGTTGGCATAAAGGCTGAGCGGTCTGATAAATTTCTCGACCCCTTCTAAAACTCCTGAACCATATTTGGGTGAATAAAGTTCTTGAACGCGCTGAGTAGCTGTCCCTAGTTTCTGCGGACTATCAACCACAATAATGGCTTCATGATTGGCTAGAATATCCCTGTTCTGACTGATGCGATGCCAGAATTTCAAAAAGCTTTCCTGGTCATCAGCGTAGGATTGTAAGTTAGCTTTAAACGTTGCCATGCCGGTCTGGTCACCTGGTCGGACATAGGATTCCGTTAAACCGTAGTTGACTGTGTTTGAAGTGCTAATGGCATATACGAGATCACTAGGTAGGGTCAGGAGAGGAATGAAATGGTTGTTCAGACGTACATTGCTCTTTAATTTCTGATAGAGCGAGGAGTTCCCGTAAGGAGATTGGGACTCTGCCAGATGAGCCTTGCTAGTATCCTTAAACCATTGCTCACCTGTTTTGCCTGGTTCAAACAAGCTTACTCCCTTCTCCACAAAGGAGAAAATATCAGCTTGATTTGTAATTGGAGCTAGTTTAGTTTGGTAAGCGGTCGCTGACTGACCCAAAGTCAAATCACGATAGGTTAAAGTGTTCAAAATACTAAGTGTATTTAAGGGGGAGCCTCCACCTCCGAACACCCGGGGATAATGTAATATCAAATCCTTTGCCTGATATTGACCAAATTCAAAGGAATATTGGCGATCCAGATAGGATAAACCTGCTAAGATTTTCTCTTTATTGCGACGGATATCCTCTACATTGACCTGACTTGATTTCTCAAAAATACCTGTCAGCGTCGTTTCAATCTTAGCCTTTACTCGCTCAAAACTCTCCCTCATATCCAGCATATCCATATAGGCTGTCTGCTTGAGAGTTTGTAGCTGGTCAACTGGTAAATTACTTCCACCATTTTCCTGACGAATAGCCTTTTCCAAGTCTATTTTTTCAAAAAAATTTTCTTGATGAGATAAATGAGGATAGAGTGATTCGTAGGTCACACCTGCAAAGTCATCTTTCAGCGAAGCGACCTGTTGAGCAACTGTTTCACTGGTCTGGCTTGTAGTTGGCTGAGCCGTTGCAGAAACCATCTGACTGCTGCCATCTGAATTGACTACTAGGTATTGATGAACAGTAACTCCACTGACTGAGGTCATCAGCTTTCCATTGGCATCTAGCGGTAATTTAGCCAACTCCTGAGCTGCCACACTGCGAGCCATTCGAGCTGAACGTAACACAGGCTGAACGACTTCTTCTACTACTTGATTGGTCGGAGTAGCTTCTTCTACTAATGTTTCGGATAGTTGAACTGGTTGACTAACCTGATCCGGTGAAGCTACTACCGGTTGTTCTACTTGACTTAGATCCATATCTGCATCCCCAGTAGCTGAAGAAGTGCTTTCAGTTGGCTCAATCGACGGAGAAACTTCTCCAGCAACTTGCGCACTCTGTTCTCCCCCTACTGTCTGATTTTGCACTGGTTCCGCTTGACTTGGTACAACTGTTTGACTGACTGCTAGCTCCTGATTGGTAGCACTATCTTGTACTACTGGTTCTGTTTCTACCAGTCCACTATCTTGAGATGGCGTTTCTTGAGGACTAGTCGTAGCCGATTGAGAACTAGCTACTTCCTCTACTACCTCAGTCTGCCCACTAACAGCTTGTACTTGTGTGGCTTCCTCTGTCACTGTCGGACTAGTTTGACTGGTTGCAAGGCTACTAGTAGGAGCTGTGCTTGCCTCTTGGGCCGCCGCTACTTGCCCTCCAAGGACGCTAAAACTAACTGCCAGGGCAACTGACACGACACCGATGGAAAACTTCCGTATGCCAAAATGCTGCTTCTTTTGTAAAAAATGTAAATTCATTAAAATCTCCTTTTGAGGCAAATAAAAAATCTACTACAATTATATAAGTAAGAAGCACGAAATGCAAAGAAAACGGTAGAAATCTTACATAAACAAGAAAATTTCCTAACAATAGCCGTCAGGAAACTAAATATTATCGTAATTTTATTGTGAATTCTTCAAAATTTACTCCCTCACCGTTTCAATCTTCCACTCCTTCCAGCCTCTAAATCGAATAGCTCCTTGCTGGTCTGTGCGATAGACTTGAATATTGTGACTATCAAATCGTTCCAAGGTTTCTTGGTGTGGATGCTTGTAGCGGTTATTTTCTCCTGCTGATACCAGGGCAATCTTGACTCCGATATGGTCTAGAAACTCAGGATAGGAGGACCCTTTGGAGCCATGGTGACCAGCCTTGAGAACATCGACAGGCAGGTCGGGATAGGTTTCTATCAAGTCCTGTTCCCCCTGCTCCAAGTCCCCTGTAAAGAGAAAATTGGTTTCCAGCAAGCGACCGTAAAGGACAATAGAATCATTATTACCACCGTCGCCTGTCCCGTCTGGATAAAGGACTTCCAGATAGGAGTCAAACATCGGCAGGCGGTCGCCCACTTTTACCACATGGACAGGCACATTGATTTTTTTCAGAGTTGCTACAAAGTCAGGCACCGTCAGACTTCCCGGCGACACGACAATCCGTCCAATTTTCACCTGCTTAGCCACTTCCAGCACATCGCCCACATGGTCTGTGTCGGTGTGGGTCAGCACTAGACTATCAATCCTATCCACACCCCGACTATGCAGATAGGGAATCAAAGTCCGCTCTGCATTTGCCTGCGAAGACCGCTCCTGCCAGGCTTCCTTGGCCGCGAAATTGACTCGTCCGCCCACATCAATCAGGACCGTCCGCCCCCGCATATCCCGCAAAAAGATGCTGTCCCCCTGCCCGATGTCCACCACCGTCACCTCGTTTTCCAGCGGGTGTTTGGTTATGAAAAATAGCAGAGCGAGGACCAAGCTCAGTCCTAGAAGCCATTTCTTTCTCCTGTGGAAATCGTAGAGCAAGAAGAGGCTGACCAGCAAAAGCAAGAGGACCAGCTCAGACGGCTTGCCCAGTATCCAAGGTCGCAAGCCCAAATCCGCCACCCAGACAATGATTTTTTCCATAAAGACAAAAAATCCGTTGACCCAAGTAATCTTAACCAAGGGCGATAGAAGAAAAATGACCGACAAGCCTGGCAAGAGCAGGACATCAAAGACAAAAGAAAAGGCAAAGGTCAGGAGGATAGATAAGGGCTGGAAGGCATAGAAATAGGTCATAAGCACTGGCAAAATCCCCAGCGAAATACTGAAACTCTCCACCGCGGTCTTTTTGACCTGCCCCAAGTCTTCAAAATCAAAGACCGTCAGCAAGAAAGCATAGGTAAAGGTCAAGACACCACCAGCTGTCAAGAGAAATCGGGGCAACATCAACATACAGACAAAGACCGTCGCTGCAAAGTTGTGCAACTTCCGCAAGCCCAGATTACCCAGAATTTTCTGGACCAAGGACCGCACAACCGACACCGAAAAGCCAGTTAAGCCCGCATAGACAAGGGAAAAGGGAATCTGCAACTTATCTACGGTTTCCTTGGTCAAGCCCAAACGCAGTAAAATCCAGCGAAACTTATCGGTGAAAAATCCAACTTGCATACCAGACAGGGCAAAGAGATGAATGATGCCCAGACTAGAATAGAGGTCACTCATCTGGTCAAACTCACTATCCAGCTCCCCAAACAAAAGCCCTGTCATGTAGTGGCTCATAGGAGCTGGAAAATTGGTTTTGACATAGACCAAGGCTTGCCTCCGCCAGCTTGACAGCCAGTCAAAGACATTCCAAGACTGGACTGGGACAATCTTCTTGATTGCCGTAATCGTGACTGTCCGGTAAATTCCCTGCGTTTTCAGATAGGCCTGGTAGTCAAAACCCTTGAAATTCCGCTGACCAGCTGGCAGGCTGACCTCTGCTTCCACTTCTAGCTGGACCAGGTCTGCCAGCTTTTGAAAATAGACTTGCTCCTCCTGACTGGTTAATTTATAGAAAACCTGATAGGTTTGTCCGTCAGCCCGACCGCGGAAGGACAGGCTGTCCCCGTTGACTTCAATGGTATCCGGAATGACCTGCACAGTGGTGACTTGCTCTGGAGCTGTCTGGTCTGCCCGCTCCCATTGGACCTTTTGGCATCCGAAAAACAGGCCAAACAGGGCTAGAAGCGGCAGCGTTTTGATGAAAACTGTCTTACCTTGCCGAAACCCAAAGACAGCTAGCAACAAACTCAGCAGGCCCATTGTCAAGAGGGAAAAAGAATGGACTGCAAAGTAGGCCGCCACCGCCAAGACTGCCAGGTGAATGGGCTGGCAGGGGAGCTTACTCAACCGTGACATAAGGTCGGATGCTTTCCATGGTCTTGTCGCCGATGCCCGATACATTGTTGAGGTCATCCACCGACTTGAAGCCACCGTTGGCCTCACGATAGGCGATAATGTCCGCCGCCCGCTTGGCACCAATACCAGAAATGGTCTGTAGGTCCGCCTCAGTCGCCGTATTCAGATTGACCAGACTGGTGCTTTTTTCTTCTGGGGACATAGCAGAGCTGGCAGTCGTGCTGGCAACCACCGAGATATTTTCATCCTTGCTGGCCACATAGACCACCGCCTCGTCGCTGAGCTTCTGAGCCAGATTGATAGATTTGGGATCTGCCTGACTGGTCAAGCCACCAGCTGCCGCAACTGCGTCATTGACACGACTACCTACTTCTAAAGTATATAGCCCAGGCTTTTCCACCGCTCCTTTGACATCAATGACTAGCTGACTAAGCTCCTCGCTCTCTTCTGTACTGACTTCTTCAAGCTGCTCCTGACTACTTGAAGTTTGTTCGGTCTGGGGAAAATCAGTCAGACCTGTCTGGTCAGACTTATCTGGTTGGCTGAAAATTAAGAATGTCGCCATAAGCAAACCAGCTGCCGCAGGCAGGGCAATCTGCCACTTGTATTCTTTTAAGCTTTCTACATAGGTTTTAATCTTGTTCATAAAGTACCTCCACCTATATAGTGCGTAAAAAATATGAAAATCCCGGCCCTATAAACCGAGATTTTCATATTTTGTTCGATAGCCAATCTGCAAGATTTTTCCATCTTGAATCAGCAAGGGACGCTTAATCAGCATGCCATCATTAGCTAATAAGTCTAATGCTTGGTCCACAGTCAAACTATCAAATTTATCTTTCAGACCAAGTTCACGATAGCTATTGCCGGAGGTATTGAAATACTTCTTCAATTCAAGACCAGTTGCAGCCATCCAGGCTTTGAGCTGATCTGCACTGGGAGGCGTTGCCTTGATGTCAATAGCTTCAAATTCCAAGCCCAAACTCTTTAGCTCTGCCTTTGCTGCCCGACAGGTCGAGCATTTAGGATACTCATAATATAAAATCATTTTTTCACCTCAAAGTGTGGATTTTCATGTTGCAAGAGCCAGATTTTCTTGTCCAAGCCACCTGCATAACCTGTCAACTGTCCCTTTTGATTGAGAACACGATGACAGGGAACAATGATAGAATAGGGATTACGCCCAATCGCTCCCCCCACAGCCTGACCAGACCCAAGACCAAGTTGTCGAGCAAGCTGCCCGTAGCTAGTGGTCTGGCCATGAGGGATTTCTTTCAATAATGCCCAAACTTTTTCCTGAAAGTCAGTCCCAACAGGCTCTAAGGGGAGGTCTGAAAAATCTACCTGCTCACCTGAAAAGTAGGCATCTAGGAGCAGCCTTGTACTGTTTAAAATGGGATGTGAGCCTAGTACAACCTCTTCGTTTAAACCTGCTTCAAAATACTTCTGGTCCTCAAACCAGGCTCCGCGCAAGCCTTTATCACCGGCCACTAGGGACATTGCCCCTAGCGGACTCTGGTAGATTGTTTTTACATACATACTTAGTTTTTATTTTTGATTACACGAACCTTGACAATAGCATCCGTTGCTTCAAAATTAGTAACCAACTGGTCAATTTTGGTCTTATCCGCCTCATCCAAGTCTAACAGGGTATAGGCATAGTCACCTTTTGACTTGTTGATGATATTGTCAATGTTAATGCCCAATTCAGACACGGCTGTGGTGATTTTTGCTACCATATTTGGAATATTCTTGTTAATCAAGGTGATACGATATGGAGCATCTAAGAATTGTTTGACATTTGGGAAATTGACGGAGTTGATAATTTCACCTGTTTCCATAAAGTGACGAATGGTTTGACCAGCCGCAATGGCACAGTTAAGTTCAGCTTCTTCTGTTGAGCCTCCAACGTGTGGAAAGACGATAATATTGTCCTTATTAAGCACTTCTTCGGTACCAAAGTCAGTAATGTACTTCTTGATAACACCTGCTTCAATAGCTTCAAACAAGTCGGCATTGTTGACCAATTCACCACGAGCAAAGTTGATTAAGGTTGTCCCTTTTTTCATTTGACCAAAACTGTCCGCATTGAACAAATCACGGGTCTTATCCGTCAAAGGAACATGGACAGTGATATAGTCGGCATTGGTAAAGATTTCTTTCAAATCATCCACACGCTTGACGTGACTTGAGATACTCCATGCTGTTTCAATCGATACATAAGGGTCGTAGCCAAGAACATTCATCCCTAGACGGCGAGCATCGTTGGCAATACGAGCACCGATAGCACCCAACCCGATAACACCAAGTGTCTTACCTGAAATCTCAGTCCCTGCAAACTGTTTCTTACCTGCCTCCACTTGCTTTGGCACATCATCACCTGAAAGCGTGTTAGCCCAGGCTGTCGCTCCGATATAGTCACGCGCAGACAAGAGGATAGAAGCAAGCACTGCTTCTTTTACTGCGTTGGCATTGGCTCCAGGAGTATTGAAGACCACAATCCCTTTCTCAGTCGCTTCATCGATTGGGATATTGTTGGTCCCTGCACCCGCGCGGGCAATAGCCTTGAGATTTTCAGGAAAATCAAAGCCGTACAAGTTTTCAGAACGGATGATAAAGGCATCTGGATTTGCTGCATGATCACCATCAATCTGGAAACGATTGCCTAATTCCTTTAGACCAACTTGGTTAATATTGTTAAATGTTCGTACGCTAAATACCATTATTCTTACCTAAAAAGGCGGAAGAGCCTCCGCCTGACTTTCTTTCATATTTTTAATTATTTCCAAGCAACCAACGATCGTCTTCACTAATCTCCTGATAGAGACTGCGTTCGCTCTTATGCTTGATTTTTTGGTAGGCTAGGCGTTCTCCGTCCAAGGGAATTTTCCCACAATAGACGAAGCCTAGTTTTTCCAGAATATGCTGCATGACCAGATTTTTCTCATGGGTGTCACATCGGAAGTCTGGTCCCTTTTGCCCTTCAATAATCCCTTGCAGGAAGGTCTGAACCACACCTTGACCCTGATAGTCCTTAGCTACTGCCACACGGTGAATGGTCGTATAGAGGGGATTGTTGTGTTGCCACTTGCCATCATAGATGGCTTCATAGGCAGCCTCTGTCCCACGAAAGACAGCCGCATAAACCGCAGCCTTACCGTCCACCAGACCAACATAGCCCTTGCCACTTAAAATATCATCAATAATTATTTCTTGGTCAGGATAGACCCCTTGCCATTGGCTACTGCCAGAAGCTGCCAGGAAAGCCTTGGCCTGTTCCATAATCTGACAAATTGATCCTACTTCATTGGGATGCGCAAGACGGATTTCCATTATGCATTCTCCGCTGCAAATTTTTTCATAAAGTCAATCAAATCGACCACACCTTGGCGTGGGAAGGCATTGTAAAGCGAAGCCCGCATACCGCCAACAGAACGGTGTCCCTTAATATTCTTAAAGCCTGCCGCTGATGCTTCTTTAACGAACTTGGCATCCAATTCCTCGCTAGGTGACACAAATGGAATATTGGCTACTGAACGCTCTTCTTTTTTACGAACAGGGTTTTTGTAGAAATTAGACTGATCAATGTAGTCATAAAGCAAGCCAGACTTTTCGCGGTTGATTTTTTCCATTTCATCCACACCACCGATTTCCTTGACCCATTCAAAGACTAGCTTAGAAATGTAGATAGAGTATGCAGGCGGCGTGTTATATAGTGACTCATTTTCTGCTTGGATACGGTAGTCCAACATACTTGAAAGCATTGGTTGGTCGTTGAGGAAATCCTCACGCACAATGACAACAGTCACACCAGCAGGACCAATGTTCTTCTGAGCCCCTGCATAAATCATGGCAAAATCTTCTACATTGTAGCGAGCCGCCAAGATATTGGAAGACATATCTCCAATAACCGGAACGCCATTGGTATCAGGTATATTGTAAACAGCCGTACCTTCGATGGTATTGTTGGTTGTCAAGTGCACATAAGCTGCGTTTGGATCGATATCGTTCTTATCAAAGGTTGGCAATTCTGCATAGGTAATATCTTCTGTGGAGCCCAACAAAATTGGTTCAAAGTCAATAGTCTTAGATAATTTCACAGCCTCTGTGTAGGCTTTTTTGCCCCATGAACCACCTGCTAAATAGTAGGCTTTTTTACCTTGGGCAAAGTTTAGGGGAATCATGGTGAATTCCAAAGAAGCCCCACCTTGTAAGAAGATTACCTTATAATTATCAGGAATAGCCATCAATTCACGAAGGGTCGCTTCAGCACCTTTAATAATATCATCGAAGTCTTTGGAGCGATGGGACATCTCCAAAACACTCATTCCCGAACCATTGTAGTCCAAGAATTCAGCTTGAGCGCGTTCAAGCACTGGTTTTGGCAATACTGCAGGACCTGCAGAGAAGTTGTAGATTGTCATAAATTCCCTCCAAAATTAGAATTCGTTCATTATATCACAAGTATTCTGAAAATTCCATAAAATAAGCTACATTCTCAGAAAAGGTACGGAAAATGAGAAAAGGACTAGACTCAGCCTAGTCCATGATATAGATCATATACTTCTTGTTTTTTGAGTTGGTAGCGTTTAGCTACCTCCTTGATGGCCTGGTTGGGTTTGCGGCCCATTGCGATTTCCTTTTCCACCTCTGCCTTTAGATCCACTTCGTCTGCAGATGGTAACTCTTCTTCACCAACACCTGCAACGATGATTAAACACTCGCCCTTAAGGGGATTTTCCTTCAGATAATCTAGAACTTCTGTGATACTTCCTCGCTGGTACTCTTCATATAGCTTGGTCAATTCCCGAACGATAGTCACTTGACGATTTCCATAGACAGATAGCATATTTTCCAAAGTATCCGCTACCCGATAAGGAGATTCATAGAAAATCTGTGTTTCAGGGTAGGCACGTTTTTCTTGGAAAAAGTCCTTTTGTTGCCCTGCTTTTCTCGGTAAAAAACCATAGAAAATATGAGGCTGGGGAGCCAAGCCAGAGGCAATCAAGGCTGTAATACCTGCTGAAGCACCAGGTAGGGCTACAACTGGGATATTTTCTTCAATCGCCACCTTGACCAAGTCATGACCAGGATCCGAGATAGAAGGCAGGCCCGCATCCGATACCTGGGCAATGGATTGACCCGACTTGAGCCAGTCTATCAGAACTGGAATTTTTTCATGAGCATTGTGCTCATGGAAAGAGGTTTGACGAGTTTCAATCTCAAAATGTTTGAGCAGAAGTCCTGTATTGCGAGTATCTTCCGCTGCAATGACATCTACTTCTTTCAAGGCCTGGATAGCTCGAAAGGTCATATCCTGAAGGTTTCCAATAGGGGTAGGAACCAGATATAAGGTCCCAAAGCTAGTCTGTCCCTTAAATGATTTTTGTACTTTCATGCTATTCTCGATTCAATAATTCAATGCAGAACATACAGGGTTCATCATTTTCCCTGCGCTGTCCATAAGAGAAGGTACAGATATGGAAGCCATCTTCGTAGATATGTTCCAAGTTTTCCTTACCAAAGTTGGATGACTTATGGCCTATCTTATCTTCCTTCTCAAGACGCTCGCGCAATTTGGAATTTTCCAAACGCAAGGTCGTATTTTCATCAATGACACCCTGTAAATGCTTCTTTATGGCATCTACCTCTGCTAAGGTGGTCAAGAGATTTTGTGAAAAATCATCTAGGGCATCAAAAATTTCTTTCTTATCCATGGTCTTCCTTTCTGCTTATTTTAATGTCAGATACTCCAAACTATTCTGTAGGCTGACATTGGCCTGCCACATTTCCTTGGCTCTTAGTAGGTTATCCATTTTTTCAATTACCTGTGGCTCCAACATTCTTTCTGCTAATAATAGACTGAGTAAATCAAACAATCGTCCTTGCTCTACCTTTTCCACAGCCAAGGAAAGCAAGCTCCCTACCTGCAAATAAGCCCGATTGCTGTCAGTCAGCAGCAGGTCGATAAATTTCCTAGCCTGACCCATTAGCTCCAGAAAATTCTTATTCTCTGCTAATTTTAGGGCCTCTTCCTGACTAGAAACTAGTCGCGCTAGCAGGTTGGCCTGGTTTTTCAACAAACCTTCTTCCTCCAGCAACCGCTCCAAGAGGGACAGATTTTTAGGAAAGCCGATAATCTGGGTTCGACTTTTAATGGTCGGAAGCACTGCTTCTTCCTGATTGGTCAAGAGAAAAATATGGATATCCGACTGAGGTTCCTCAATTACTTTCAGGAGAGAATTGGCTGCATTGGCATGCATTTTCTCAGCATCTCGAATGATAAAAACCTGTTTGCTAGATTCAAAACCTGACTGAGAAAAATTCTTGACCAATTCACGAACAGTTTCTGTCTTGATGATATTGCCCTGGGGAGCTAGCAAGGTCACATCTGAAAACTCATCCGCTTCAATTAAACGACAAGTTCGACAATTCTGACAAGGTAACACACCTACTTTTTCCCCACAAAATAAGGACTGGCTGAGAAAAATAGCCATGTCATAACTGGCAAAATCACCAGAAAACAGATAGGCATGGGCCAGACGTCCTTGCTCCAAAATGGTCACAAATCGCTGGAATAGGCCAGGTTGTAACTGTCTTAGTTCTTCAATTTTCATGCTCTTTCCGCAAACCGTTTCTTAATGACTGACAAAGCATCCGCAACAACAGCTTCTAAAGGCTGACTTGCATCAATCTTGACCAAACGCTCTGGCTCTTTTTCTAAAATACTGAGATAGCCCTGCCGAACCCTTTTATGCATATCCGCCTTTTCCATGTCCAGACGGTCCACATCTCGATCCGCATTACGAGAAATCCGAGCTAGGCCCTCTTCTGCGTCAATGTCAAAATAGAGGGTCAAATCAGGTTTCAAGCCATCTGTCGCAAACTGATTCAGCCAGTTAATATCAGCCACATCCAAGCCCCTTCCAAAGCCTTGATAGGCAATGGAAGAATCGATAAAGCGATCAATTAAAAGCAACTTACCTTCAGCCAAGGGAGGTAAGATTTTTTCTTTCAAGTGCTGACGACGGGCTGCGATAAAGAGTAAGAGCTCCGTCTTATCATCCATTTCCGTATTGGCTGGATCCAAAATAATAGAACGAATGTCCTCAGCAATGGCCACTCCGCCTGGTTCTCTAGTTGTCACCACTTCTGGACCTAGCTCCTGCAAGGCTGGTAACAATTCCTGCAAAACCGTTGTCTTCCCAGCCCCATCTGGACCTTCAAATGTAATAAAAAAACCCTTACTCATCCTTCTCCTCATTCTTTGAACCTATATTCACAGTTGGCAGTTCCATCTAGGACCATCTTTTAGGCTAAGCATTGTTCGTTTTTCAACAAGCACTTACTAGACTAGCAAAAAATATCACTGGATATTATGCGCTTTACTGGTGAAAATAGGCTCTGAGATATTCATTCCATTTTACCAAAAAATAGGCAAAAAATCACTTGAAAAATAGACTTGTTTTTTATATGAAAATCTTTTACAATTGATATATAGATTTCTTGGGAGGGCCCTATGATTCGTATAAAGAATATAGTCTTGATTTTGCTTGGTGCTGGTCTATTTGCCTTTGGACTAAATTACCTCATCATGCCCAATCGCTTGTTTGAGGGAGGAGCGACTGGACTAGCACTCATTATTTATTACCTATTCCATATTCAACCATGGATAATGAACATTGTGATTAACATTCCCTTGTTTATTCTTGGTTGGAAAATATTAGGTAAAAAAACTCTCTATCTCAGTATTTTAGGGACCTTGGCTGTTACTGTTTGGCTGGCCATTTTTGAAAAAATCCCTTTCTCCATCAATCTCCAGCAAGATTTGATTTTGGTCAGTATCTTAGGTGGCATTCTGATGGGGCTGGGCCTGGGAACCATCTTTCGTTCAGGGGGAACAACTGGAGGAAGTGATATTATCGCCCGTATCGGTCATAAATACACTCCATATTCTATTGGACAAATTATCCTAGCCATTGATATCCTAATTCTAACCTTAATTGTCATTGTCTTTAAGGACCTACGAACTGTCCTATATACCTTGATGATGGTAGCCATCGCTTCCCGTGTCATTGACTTTGTCACTGAGGGTGGCTACGGTAGCAAGGGCGTGATGATTGTTTCACAAAAATCCGATCAGCTTGCCCAGGCCATTGATAGCGAGATTGAACGTGGCGTCACCTTTATCAAGGCACAAGGTTTTTACAGCAAGACCGATGTCAATATGATCTACTCGGTCATCTATAAAAGTCAATTACAAGAAATGAAGGAGCTCATCCATCGAATTGACCCTCACGCCTTTATCACCATAACAGATGCCCATGAAGTGCTAGGAGAAGGATTTACACTCGACCGAGATAAAAAGCCACTAGAACGGCATTGATAAGAAAACTAAAACTGCAGATTCAAATGTCTGCAGTTTTTTGCATTATTCAGTTGTTTCAAGTGGCTGTTCAGCTTCGGACTGTGCTTCTTTTCCTTGTTCTAGCAAGGCAGCGATAATCTTCTGATCACGCAATTTTACAGAATCATTGATGGTTTCAGCAGATCGGATAATGGCCGCTTCCAGCTCACGACGTTTTTGACGACCTTCGCCAATAGCCGCAATAATACCATTGTTCTGGGCGACCAAACTCTCTGCCAACTTGGTAACAGAAGCCACTGAAAGGGTAGGATTTTGTGCCGTGCGTTCCATCATCGGAATGGCTTCTTTTGATGTATCCGCCAGCATTTGAAGAGCTGCATTGTTGGCATTGACAATGGCATCCGCTGTCTGACTAGACTTGATAGACTGTTGGAGGATACCCAACTGGGCAATAGACAGCTTCATTGTCGGAATGGTATTGCGGCGCAACATACCCAGACGTTGTTTCATATCTGACGAAACTTTGACAAGGTTGCGCATTTGTGGCGTTGTTGTCCAGGCAACATAGAGGCGGCTCATGTATTCTGAGTGTTGTTGTTCCAGAATATTGGCAACTTCCGTCACACGCGCCAGCTTTTCAGAAGCAACTTGATAGTCTACCGTAGTCGGTTGCAGACCTGCCAAGCGTTCCTGCTCTGCTTTTGCTCGCTGGGCAGCCTCTTGACCAGTGGCTTCGATAAAGGCGATGACACCGACTAGATTTTCAATAGACTTGGTATTGTTCTCAATCAAGAGCTCCGCTGATACAATATTGCGGGACAAGACCTCTTCTTGCTTGACCACGCTGGCTGCCATGCTGTCCATTTTCTTCTCAATGGTCTGCGAATCAAAATAAAATTCCTGCAAGTCATTTTTGGTCTGCTTAAACAAGCGTTGGAAGAAACCTGGTTTCTTTTCCAACTCAGCAGTTGTCGAAATGTCCTTGTACTTAGCCACAAAACCATTCAATTCACGGTTGGTATTGGCCAGAAGCTCATCCACCTGTGGAATTTCAATCTTTTTCTGTTCAGACAGAATATGGTTGACCGTTGCATTGACTTCTTCCACGGCTTCCTTGCCGAAATCCAAGAGTGTATTCTGGTTGGCCAAGAAATTATCTACCAATTGCGGTGCTTTAGCACGAATGCCTGTCTGTTGTTCTGGTGTCAACTGGGCCAAGAAAGATACCTTGGTCGTATCTCCAGCTGGTGTTGCTTGAATGATCTCTGTGGTCTTGTCCTTGGTTGACAAACTATTGTTAGCAATCTGATCAATATCGAAATTAAATCCTGACATCTTATCCCTCTTTCTTCTTCATCATGCGCAGGCTGATTTCAAAATCCTGCATATCTGCTTCGTTAAATTGTTTAATGGTATGGTCCAAATCCCTGTCAAAGGTTTCCAGAGCCAGCTTAGCCTGGGCCAGTCGCTCTTCTGCATTGAAATAATCTTTGGGTGCTTCCTTGATTTTCAAATAACCTTGTAAGATATCCCTAAAGCGATTCATATTGGCTTCATGGATGGCTGTCAATTCTTCCCGCTTATCCGGTGCATTTTCAAGTTTCTCTAGAATAACCTGATTGTCCCTTTGAATATTGCAATAGGTTTCAAGAATTTCAGGAGCCAATTCTGCAATATAGGCTTGCTCGTCCCCAGGTTTAGCTTGCCTAGGAGAACCCTCACTTTTCAGATTATCATGACTTTCAGTAAAGGAGGAAGTCTGCTCAGGCATTTTTAATTGATATTTTAGTTGCAAGGTATCGACAATTTCCTTGCTTTGAAAGGCATCCAGGTATTTGCCGTTCTTTTGATAGAGCTGGTCTAACTCAAACAATTCTCCTAAGATGCGGCTACGCAAGCTTAAAACTGCTTTATCCTCACCGCTTTCCGCCAACAATTGCTGGTGTTTCTCAAATCCAGACCGAATACTGAGCTGGAGGGTCTGCAAGCGGTTGATTTTGTCCCCATGCAAAAAACGGTTGATATTATCACGCTGGAAAAGCTTACCAAGCATTGGTAAGACAACTTTTCCAAGAACTTTGAACAAACCGAGTACTAGGACAAGCAGGATACTCTCTATATCGTCATCTCTATACTTCTTATATTTCTTATAACCCATACTTCCTCCTCTTGTAATCCCTTATATTATACCATATAAGTATTTTATCTAGTCAAAACTTATTTACAAAAAGAAGAAAAAGCCGAGTTAGCTCGACTTTTATATATTTTTTGCAACGGTAGGGACTAGACTATCAATCTGTAAGCCCCCCCCTTCAAATAGATTGCGAACCTCATCGACATCTACCTTACCATCAATTTGGACTTCGATAACTGCCTTACCTGATTTGGTCACCAATTGAACAGTTGAAGCGATATTATAGTCTTTATCAGCAACCAAGCGAATAATCTTCTCTAACTCCCCTGCCTTGTTTTCCACAAGGAAACGAGCACGCACTCCCTCTTCGCCATAGCCTGAAACATGGAGAAAGGCTGCAAAGACATCACGGTCAGTAATGACACCATAGAGCTGTCCATTATCCACTACAGGCAAGATACCGACCTTGTTTTTGTACATGAGGTAAACAGCATCTTCCAAACTAGCATAGCCTGAAACAGTGATGACATTTTTGATCATGACATCCTTGACCTTGGTCTTGTTCAGAAGATAGTTCATCTCGTAGATAGATAAACTGGTTGCCTTTGATGGACTTGCTTCAGCAATGGTTCCTTCTGTCACTAAGCCGACTAATTTGTCATTTTCAATAACAGGCAAACGGTGCAAGCCTTGCTCACGCATCAAATCAGCCGCATGGGCAATGGTTGTATCTGGTGAAATGTAAACAACTTTACGGGTCATAAAATCTTTAACTGACATAGGATTTCCTCCTCGATTTTTCCTACCTCAATTATAGCACAATGCGAAAACGATTTCAATATTTTGTGAAAAGATATGAAAGTCAGAGACCTTAATCAACAGAAAGAATATCTAAACCAAGCCTCTATCATTGAAGGGTGATTAGGCAACCATCGTTCTACCATTTTGACTTCCTCCTAGAACTCATGCTCTTGTGAAAGGGAAGCCAACTGTTCTGAGGTTAAACCAGTGATTTCTAAAACATCTTCTATGCCAAGACCTCTGTTTAATAAGCGCTGAGCAACTTCTAATCGACCTTCTGCTAGACCTTCTTCCCTACCGTTCCGTCTGCCACGTATAAAAGAACTTTCCAACTCTCCAAAATGATTGGAAGCGTTGCGCAACCATTGATCTACCATTTTGACTTCCTCCTCTGTCCATGTATTTCTATCCAGCAGGTGTTCTGCCTTTTCAATAACATCTGATGTAGCTTGACTAAATTCTCGATTGGCAAAAAATTCAATCCATTGGCGCTGACTTTTCTCAAGCCGACCCTTACGGAATTTTTTCAGTTCAATAATGACCATCTCAAACGGCTTTTTCAATTCCTCATGTTCGCCAAATGGCAATTCCAAGATTTGACCCCCATCTTTTTCAGTCAATACAAAACTATGAATAGGTTGGTCGTCATCAAAATACCTGCTGGCTACTAAGGCAATCGAATAAATCGGTGAAATTTTGTCATACATATCATGTGTCTGCGCAACTTTCTCACGAACATTGGGCAAGTCCTTGACCAGATGTTGACAGGTATAGGTCCACAAACGCTTGATAAAACTATTCTGATAGGCAACTTGTATCTCAATGATTACCTGTGTCCCATCATCCATACGAGCCAGAATATCCACAGTAGTGCTAAAGTGACCGGTCCTTTCTTTTTTTACATCCGCTATGGTGCCATTCAAAATTTGAACCGTCTTAGGGCGAAAACCTAGAAAGGTATTGATAAAATCAATGGTTATCTCATGGTCATTAAAAATCTTTTTTGCAAGAACATCAGCCATGGGACTGACTGACTGCCGACGTTTAGTCATTTTTTATCCTCCAAATAAAGTGATTGAGAAATATTCTCTATCTATTTATTCGAAGTTCCTAGTTATATTATAGCATTTTGGGAAACAATTTTCAAAACCAAAAAGACGAAAAAAAGCAGAGCTAGTAATCCAACTCTGCTTCTCAGTATATAAGTGTGTTCAGTCAGTCAGGAATAAGGTTGCTAAATTAAGTTCCTTCTCCTATTTCAACTTCTCCAGAAAGGCTGTCAGCTCTGCCTGTGCTTCTGGTGTGGTACCGACTAGCTGACCAAGCATGCTTTCAAGTTGGGCTGTGGTTGCTGCGATTTCCTTATCGGTCTGGGCCAGCTTGTCCGCAAGCTCTGTTAGTGGAACAACTGGCTCTTCCTCAAAGGTATCGACATAGCGAGGAATGTTGAGGTTGTAGTCATTTTCCACAATCTCCTCAAAGCTAGCTAGGTGGGCAAACTTGTCTAGATCTTGACGGTCTTGATAGGCTTTCAAAATCTTGGCGATATGGTCATCGGTCATGATATTTTGGTTTTTGCCCTTGTCAAATTCTTTAGATGCATCGATAAAGAGAACATCTTTACTGGTGCGGTTTTTCTTGAGAATGATGACTGTAGTTGGAATGGAGGTATTATAGAAGATGTTGGCTGGTAGACCAATCACGGTGTCAATGGCTCCTTCTTCTAGGAGATGCTGACGAATTTTCTGCTCTGCATTTCCCCTAAAGAGAACCCCGTGAGGGAGAACAATGGCCATAACACCTGAATGCTTGAGGTGGTAGAAACCATGAAGGAGGAAGGCGAAGTCAGCCTTGGATTTGGGTGCCAGAACACCATAGCTGGAGAAACGAGCGTCTTGCAAAAAACCAGCGTCCCCACTCCACTTCTGAGAATAAGGTGGGTTCATGAGCACCCCGTCAAAGTCTGTCGGCTCAGTCGTTGGCCAGTCCGCATCAAGGGTATCGCCGACATGAAGTTTTTGGTTTTCGATAGCAACCCCGTGGAGCATCATGTTCATGCGGGCCAGGTTGTAGGTCGAGGTGTTAATCTCCTGACCGAAGTAGGAAACGGTCGAAGCCTCTTTACTGTAACGTTTGGCGTTAAGAAGGAGGGAACCTGATCCCATGGTTGGGTCATAGAGGGTCATTCCCTTTTGATGTTCCCGTCCAAGAAAGACAATCTGGGTCATGAGGTGGGAAACGGCTTGAGGCGTATAGAACTCCCCTGCTTTCTTACCTGAATCGCTGGCAAACTGACCAATCAGGTACTCATAAGCATCTCCCAAAACATCTCCATCATGGTTACTGAGATTGAGTTCATGGAGTTCTTTGATCAGGGCTGAAATGACCTGATTCTGCTTTTGTGGTGTTGGACCTAGCTTTTTAGAGTAGAGGTCGATGTCTTCAAAGAGGTTTTCAAAAATCTCGTTGGACTGCTCAATGTCACGGAATCCTTGTGCTAAATCTTCCAACTGGAAGTTGCTGGTGTGGACTTTTGCCACCAAGGCCGTAAAGGTCAGACCAGGCTCGATAAAGTAACCCAGCTCATCATCAAGGACATCTAGCAAATCTTCCTTAACATCTGGATCCGCAAAATTTTCTTCATAGAGTGCTTGAGCCTGTGACAAACTGTCAAAAGATTCATCAAGGTTGTCACACACTGCCAAAAGTAACTTATCTGATAGGTATTTGTAGAAAATCAAGCCCAAAAGGTAGGACTTGTATTCGTTAGCGTCCATCTTGCCACGGAGAATATCCGCCGCATTCCAAAGGGACTGGTAAAGGGATTGTGAGTTGTTTGAATTGTTCATGTCTGTGATTCTTTCTAAACTAATTTTCTAAATTATTTATTTATGTTATACTAACTTGGTAGAAAAGTGTTGTTACTTTAAAAGTTGAAGTAACATGAGACGGTGGCTCTCATTTCTAAAAAGGGAGGTGATGCCTATGGGCATAACTGAACAAATCTATTTAGAAAGGATAAGCTAGTTTTTTGACAGCTTTTGAGGTTGTTCAAACTATTCTAGGCTTTGCAAGTTTTGTCATAGCCCTGATTAGCTTGTGTTACAAACTCTTTAAAGATAAAAACAAAAAATAATCCGTCCCCACTTTCGGCAAGTTGAACGGATTATTTCTGTAAATATGAGCCACCGTCTTAAACGGTTCTACTGAGAGTTGGATTGCCGTCCAACTCTTTTTCTATGCTCATTCTATCAGAATATCAACCGTTCGTCAAGAAATATAATGGGAATTAGGAGGTCGAACCTGTCTCCCAGACAGGTTGAATTATACAAATAATTTACGGAGTAGGGTCTTTTTCATCTCTTTCAAGCTAGCCAGCTTGTCCTCCACCTGAGCAATCTCTTGATCGAGGGTTTGGAAGAAAGTGCCGATAGCTTCCTGTTCGGGGAGGGAGGGGAGGGAGATTTTTTGAGTTGACAACGATGTTTGATTTATACTCGCTTGATTCACAGCTTGATTAGCATGTGCTTTAGACCAATTTTTCTTCGATTCCGTCACTAACTGATAATAAATGAAATATGGATTTATTAAGTCTTTATTTGGAACTAGTCTTAATAAATTGATTCCATGAAATACTTCTTCCATGGTATTAAATATTGCTACTTTACCAATATGAACCAAAGAATTTATGTTACTAAAAAGAATATCTCCGAAATTTAATCTATACTTCTCATCAGGTAGTTCATTTGAAAATCCTGTTCTTGATACATCTACCTTTCCTTCGGAAATTGTTTCAATCCTTGTTAACTTATATTTTCCGTTATTCAATGTTGCATCCCCAGTATAACCAGATGAGATAGACACAACTTCCCCCAACTTCACTTCTTCCCAGTCGTCTTCAAAGCCTTGGAAGCGGAGAGCTGGTTTAGTTTGTCCCTTGGCTGGAAAGAGGAGTTTGAGATAGCTCTTCTTCTGCTCCTTGAGTGTGTCCAACTTATGCTGATGAAGGGTGATTTGTTGGTCCAGGGTGGAGAAGAATGTGCCGATGGCTTCTTGTTCGGGGAGGGAGGGGATGAATAATCTAGTTTCGAAGAAATCATTAGGAGCTATATTCAATAACCCATGATTTCTTGCCCCTTCAGCCGCAATCATAGATACTTCTTTATACCAGTTTACAGTATCGTAGTAACTCACTAGATAATCAGAACAAATCAAAGAAGTCGGTTTAAATACAATATAAAGTGTGGAAAGCACTCCCATTTCATACCTATCTAACCTTTTTATTGCTCCCCACGGATAGCCATTTGAATATGATTTATTATAGGCGAATTCACCCTTCTTAATTAGATAGTAACTCGATACATCTTTACTTGCAACTTGCTTATTAAAAAACTCTTCTTGGTCTACTAATCCATGTTGTGCGGAAATAGTTAGCGGTAAACTAGAGATCAACTCTTTGTTTCTTCTAGTAACTCTTTTACTAATCTCCCCCAACTTCCGCAGTTCCCAAGCGTCAGTGTAGCCTTGGAAACGATAGGCTGGGATATTATTGTTTGTTTTCATTTAATTTAATAACTCCTTTCTCATTTGTTCAGTATTATTACTTTGAACAAATTTTATTCGTTCCTCACCAGTCAGTCGAACTAATTCACTCTTACCTAAAATAATTGCTAGATTTCTAACAATTGCTCGTTTTGCATCCAAGTTATAATATGTAAAAATGAAACGATAGTCCCATCCTTTAATTTCCGATAATTCAAAACACTTCTTGAATATTTCTTTATCGAGAGGATCAACAGAATGTCCAAACACGACAATATTTAATGCTGTTGATTGTGTATAAAAATCTCCACCGTCATGTGAAGAACCCCAAAATTTCTCATAAAAATTACCTGTTTCTTTAACTACACGTTGATAGAATTTCTGATAAGGGATTAAGTCTTGATTGATATTTTCAGCTTCTGCTTCCTTATCTTCAATACCAAAAACCATGGTATTGATATCATCGTCCGAACGTTCAAAACTACATTTTCCATGAACGAAGTGAGTATTGTCCTCGGTTACACCCAATATTTCACTAGCAGTATTCGTATAATTAAAGGTAATAACTTTAGAATTTTCAATATTTTGAATAGCATCCAATACTGTTGAAGCAGGGCTAATCTTTTGCATTTCAAAATCAACCTTATCCAAATAGGTTAGATAAAATTCAAGGTAGCTTGTTAAATCATCCAAGGCTTTTATAAAATCGTCATTTATATTATCCAAAACCTTTGAGCGAACAATACTTGAATATCCTCCAAATTTTTGTCTCATAATAAAGTATATGTATTTGATTGCAACATAATTATCCTCATCACGCAAAGTCAGCTCTGCATTAGGTCCAAGTAAATTTGGTATTTGATTTAAATTATGTTTTATAACCTGAATTCCCTCTGCTATATCTGAAATTGCCAATTCAATTCCTGACCAGTTTTTACCAAGTTTATCTTTATACTCTTCAATATAGTTAATGTACAAATTATTTGGGAGTTCTAATAACCATTCAATATTTCTGTTTTCGGAGCTTTTTGTTAATTCAAGTACACAATCTATGTTAAAGAATCTATTACTGATGCTAGTGTCATTTTTAAGTTCTTCCCTAATTTGATTTAGTAAATATCTTTTAGTTGCACCACTATTGAGTGAATTTAAAGCTACTAGGGTTATACAATCATCTTTCAATATTGCTAATTTCTCAAAAATATGTTCTGAAATTAGTAAAAATTTTTGGTCTGCTTTCAACTTGTTATAAAAATTTTGTTCTTCTTCTGATTGTTTAGTCTCATCGTACTCATGATTTTCCCAGAGCTTATCTATGTCATCAATAAAAGCAGAGAATGCTTCTTGAATATCTTTTGCATTGTAATGTTGCAGAATATGGCAACCTAAAACCTTTATTTGCCTAGCAAATTTCAAAAAATCCCCATAGCTAGTCTTTCTCCCCATCGCAAGGTCAAAACCATTTCCTAAGATTAAAATATTTTCTGCCATTCCCTTCTCCTTTCTATTTTCATTTCCATCAAATACCGCATTTAGTAGAAATAGCTCTCAATTATTCAATTCTATTTTGACAAAATGCTGATTTTGATAAAATAGACTCATGTTTTTTCATTCTAATTTGACAAAATAGCTTTTTTGTTAAATTAGAATGGATTTTTTGTGGTATAATATGTCAAAATACCACAGATGAGGTTTTTGATATGAACTATACTGAGTTAAGAAAAATTTATTACAGTGATTTTGATAACTATGAAAAAGAGTATCACAATCGCCTAAACGGTTACAGTAGCTTGGTCACGCAACTTTATCCCCGCTTGATGAAAAAAGACCAATTTCATAGTTCGCGTTACCCCTTGTTTGCTGTCCTACACTTGGATATTCAGCTTCTAACCCAAAACATTATTGAAACATCCGACAAAATAAAAACAATCGCAGCCCAATTACCTGAGGTCGCTCACCAGCAGTTTTACACCGAGCAAATGTATCAGTCCATTATTTCTACTAATGAAATTGAAGGTATTGCAACAACTCGTCAAGAGCTGAGGGAAGCTGACAAGATGGTTAATTTGAAGATAGGAACTGATAAAAAGACAAAACACCTTTCCACCCTACGCATGTACAAGGACATCCTAAACGATGACTTTCTCCATATAGAAAAATTGGAAGATATTCGTGCTATCTATGACCAGCTGACAAGCGGAGAGATTGATACGGATGACCAATTGGATGGCCGACTATTCCGTAAGGAGCAAGCATTTGTTAGAGATGAACTATCTGGAAAAGCTGTTCATATTCCCCCAGTGGATGAAGAGCATATCCAGCAGATGCTTAGGGATTGGATTGTCTTCATCAATTCTTCACAAGTTCCTTATCTTATCAAGGCTAGTCTGGGGCACTACTTCTTTGAAAATATCCATCCATTTTATGATGGAAACGGTCGCTGTGGACGCTATATTCTATCTAAATACTTAGCAAGACGGCTAGATAAATTTTCTGGTCTGGTTGTTTCTCAAAAAATAAATGAATACAAAAATGACTATTACAGAGCCTTTAAGACTAGTGGACATTACCTCAACTGTGCTGATGGAACCTTTTTTGTCCATTATCTATTGAAGTGTATCTTGGAAGGTCAGGAAGAAATTCTGCTGACCTTGCAAGAAAAACACTCTGATTTACAAGATTATCAGACTAAATTGGAGGAAAACCAAGACTTATCTGATGTGGAAAAATACGTCATCTATCTTTTGGCTCAATCTAAACTATTCGTTAATGAAGAGGATGGCTTGGAAGATAGAGAGATTTTAGCCATTGCTAGCCAGTCTCAGCACCACTTTTCCCAGCGTTCTATCAAGGACAGCATCCTTAAACTGGAGGAAAAGGGTGTTCTGCAGGTGATCACTAAAAAACCACTCAGGCATAGCCTGTCCGATAGTTTCTAGCTACCTCCCCCTCAATGGTAGGATTTCTTCCGCAATCATGTTCATATAGTCCTCTTTAAGGGCTTTTTTCTACCATTTGTCAAGTCTATCAAGGTATTTGATGAAAAATATGTTGAGTTCAATAGTCAAAATAAGAAAATTGTTTTCTTTTGGACTAAGGTTTCGTGTAAAAAAGAGT
>NZ_POJD01000074.1 GCF_002960445.1 Streptococcus suis | reverse complement strand
CAATACTAGTTTGAATGTTATTCGAGAATTTGTAGGACATTCTGAGGATGGTAAGGAGATAGTGAAAATCTATCTTCATGTAATACAAAAAGGAAAACGTAAGATTGAACAGGCTATGCTAGATTTAGCAGAAATTATCATTTGATTTATTTTAATCAGTTAAAATTCAGTTATTTTGTCAAAAACAAAAGAAAAAAGCCTTTGAAACGTTGATTTCATAGGCTTTCTGTATGTTGTCTTATTTTACCTCAGTAAAAATCACGTGCTTACGCAATTTTGGTGAGTATTTTTTCAATTGAAGACGGTCTGGAGTGTTACGTTTGTTTTTTGAAGTAAGGTACAAACGCT
>NZ_POJD01000073.1 GCF_002960445.1 Streptococcus suis | reverse complement strand
GTGTTGTCTATGAAGCAGCTGTGGCAGCTGGTGCCCCTGAAAACTGTATCCAGTGGATTACAAAACCATCTATGGAAGCAACATCTGAGTTGATGAAACATGATGGTATTGCAACAATCCTTGCAACTGGTGGTAACGCAATGGTGCGTGCAGCTTACTCTTGTGGTAAACCTGCCCTTGGTGTAGGTGCAGGTAACGTTCCAGCCTATGTTGAAAAATCAGCAAACATCCGTCAGGCAGCACATGACATCGTTATGTCTAAGTCATTTGACAACGGTATGGTCTGTGCGTCAGAACAAGCAGTTATCATTGATAAAGAAGTTTACGATGAGTTTGTAGCAGAGTTC
>NZ_POJD01000072.1 GCF_002960445.1 Streptococcus suis | reverse complement strand
AAAGAGATTGTCTAGATTTTCAATAATCTTTTTTCGATTGGCGTCAAAATCATCAAATAAACCAATCTGAATAAGAGGGATTAGTAAATCCTTTTTCTTGAAATTATCTGGCAAGCGCAAAATAAAATCTTCTACAGACTTATAGGGACGATGATCCAATATCCATAAAGCTAAATCTTTAGGCAAACCTTTCAGTGTTTTTAATCCTAGGTAAACCTTACTTTTATCAAACTTATCGTGATAAGGAATATTGTTAATCGTGAGTCGAGCTACCTCAAAGTCAAACTGCATCGCATCTTCAATATAAGCACTGCTAGAATGATTGAGCATGACATCAAAAAAGACA
>NZ_POJD01000071.1 GCF_002960445.1 Streptococcus suis | reverse complement strand
TGTCTTTTGGAAAAAATTCTCAGTAAAATCCGATAATTTCTATATTTTTTCAGAAAAAAATTGTCAAGGCTGAGATTTTATGCTATACTCTGCTTAATAAATCCTTTAAAACCTGTCCAGAGAGGCAGACAAGGAGTCGGATGTTAAGCAGGTTGGTTCTAACTAGCCTATATTTTCATAGTCTCCTTGTATAAGGAGACTTTTTCTATACTTTTGGAGGTCTTATGAAGACAAAAGAAATCGTTGACGATATGACTATGAAACGGGCAATCACCCGCATCACTTATGAAATTATCGAACGGAATAAGAATTTGG
>NZ_POJD01000070.1 GCF_002960445.1 Streptococcus suis | reverse complement strand
AATACGAGCACAATCCTGAATCTCTTCGGGCAGCAGGTCTGGCCTATGCTGTAGATCAAATTGTTGACTTAGTGACCAATGATGTGGCTGGTATCCATCTCTACACTATGAACAACGCTGAAACAGCACGCACCATCCATCAGGCAACTCATTCGCTATTCAAACATTATAGTTAGAAAACTCCCCCTGAGCCCAAGCTCAGGGGTTATTCTATGCCCTGTGACTCCCAAAGACTACATGATAATTTTTTCACCCCATCATGACATTAAA
>NZ_POJD01000007.1 GCF_002960445.1 Streptococcus suis | reverse complement strand
GGTCCATGAGACTCACCAGCTGTTAAATAACGCATAACTTAATTCTCCAAAATTTCCAGAAACTTACGAGTATTGCTTAAAGACATTTGTCCTGGTGCAGATGTTTCATCTAAGCTGGCAAAAGTCCAGCAGGAGCCTGTAATCACACCTGCAATACGTGTTAACTTCCCTAGTTCACCCATGGCGATTGTCGCAAATATCTGCTCAGTGTTCAGTGATTTAAAACCACGAGTATAATTCATAACATCTAGGACATCCTGCTCT
>NZ_POJD01000069.1 GCF_002960445.1 Streptococcus suis | reverse complement strand
GTGAAAATCAAGGGTACAGGTGATACTGTAGAAGTCCATGTGGACCAACTCCTTGAAACCTTGCAAATCCTTACAAAAGAAAATGAATAACAGAAAAAGACTTGGTTGATGATAGCCAAGTCTTTGTTGATAAAATGGGAGTGGTTCTAGTCACCCAAGCCTATTTTTTATATAGTCGAATGAATTAGCTTTCAGACAAGGAACTGAGGTGCAGGCTGTACTATAGTACGGCAAGCCGAAAGTGACGATGTATCAAAGTTAATTCAAATGACTATAACATATTTAGTAGGATGTTATAGAGGATAGCTCCTGCGACA
>NZ_POJD01000068.1 GCF_002960445.1 Streptococcus suis | reverse complement strand
CTTTGGATTTCACGAAGGAGAAGGTCTTTTTGTACATATGAAAGCCTTGCGTCCAGATGAGGATTCCTTGGATCCGATTCACTCGGTGTATGTGGATCAGTGGGACTGGGAAAAGGTCATCCCTGATGGTCGTCGGAATTTAGCTTACTTGAAAGAAACAGTAGAGCAGATTTACAAGGCTATCCGTCTGACCGAATTGGCCGTTGAAGCTCGTTATGACATTGAGTCTGTTTTACCAAAGAAAATCACCTTTATTCACACAGAGGACTTGGTGAAGAACTTC
>NZ_POJD01000067.1 GCF_002960445.1 Streptococcus suis | reverse complement strand
TTCTCAAAAGAGTATATTTTGGAATCTGTAGATGGAATTTTGAAGCGCTTGGATACGGAATATTTAGATGTTCTCGTCTTACATCGTCCGGATGCTCTAATGGAAGCAGAGGAAGTAGCTGAAGCCTTTTATCTCTTGAAAAAAGCAGGGAAGGTTCATCATTTTGGCGTCAGCAACCAAAACATTTACCAAATGGAGTTATTACAATCCTATCTCGATCAACCGCTTGCAGTTAATCAATTGCAGCTATCTCCTGCTCACACGCCTTTGATTGATGCTGGATTACATGTCAATATGAAAGATGATGCTGCG
>NZ_POJD01000066.1 GCF_002960445.1 Streptococcus suis | reverse complement strand
TTTGGTTCGTCTTCTTTAATTTTCAAAGGTCTTGTTCTTATCGCTCTTGCGCGACAACTATCTTAGTTTATCATTTCTTCAACTGCTTGTCAACACTTTTTTGAAACTTTTTTTATTTCTTTTTTCGTGCTGTGTCGCTTCAGATTTGACAACTCAATTATTCTATCATCTTCATTTGACCTTGTCAACTACTTTTTGAAACTTTTTTTCAAACGGTTAACAGGTTCTCTAAAAGACAACTCAATCATTCTATCATCTTCATTTGACCTTGTCAACACTTTTTTGAAATATTTTTTCATGCCACTGTTCTCTCGAGATTATATGTAAAAGAAAAAGTTGCTCGCTATTTCTAGCTTGAATACAGTATACAAGAACAAACTTAAGCAAACTGAAGGTTTTCATACTCATTTAAAATCTGGAAAGCTATCTGCCAATCAAATGGAATGCAGAATATTTCAATTTTGAAGTTTTTGAATAGAGTACGGCTAGTCGTCAATCTGAGCTTAAATATTGAAATTTTACACATAGTAATTGTTCTTCCATGCTATTTTTAATTTTTATTGAGTATTATTTCTTGTTTGTCAGATATGTTATAAATGTCTAAAATGAAGAACTACTTCTAGCTAGCAACTTATTATTCTCATTTACAGGTACAAAAAAGTCGCTAGACTATTCTAACGACTTTCTTATTATACACGCTCAACTTTGCCTGATTTAAGAGCACGCGCTGAAGCCCAAACTTTTTTAGGTTTGCCATCAATCAAAACAGTAACTTTTTGAAGGTTTGGTTTAACTGCGCGTTTTGTTTGGTTCATAGCGTGTGAACGGTTGTTACCTGATACAGTCTTACGACCAGTAAAATAACATACTTTAGCCATTGTATATTCCTCCTCATTTGATCAAATATATAGGATGTGCTAGCACCACATACCATACTATTCTAACAGAAAAGAATGGACTTGGCAAGAAATATTTTTATTTTTTATTCTCATTCTTCTTGCTAGCTAGGCTAGAGCGATTTCAGATGCTTGGTAATTTGTTTTTCCTTCTATAAAAGAACTTCATTTTGCTTTAGCAGAAATAGGGCTTAGACAATAGGTGCACGGACCAGGTTTGCAAAAAAAGAACCCAACATAGGTCGGGCTCTAGATTATATTCTAATTAAAATTTGCTCGAAATCAAAAATTTCTTCGCAGTAATATTAAGCTTTATTGGCTGAACCAAATACGTCGATGCGCTCTTCAACAGATGCTTGGATAGCTTTTACGCCGTCAGCCAAGAATTTACGTGGGTCAAAGAGTTTTTTCTTGTCGTATTCTGCTTCGTTTGCTTCATAAGCTGCTGCAAATTTACGAGTTGCGTTTGCAAATGCGATTTGGCACTCAGTGTTAACGTTAACTTTAGCAACACCCAATTTGATTGCTTCTTGGATTTGCTCATCTGGAATACCAGAACCACCGTGCAATACGATTGGGAAACCTGGTACAGCTTCAGTCAATTTACGCAAGTGGTCAAGGTCAAGACCTTCCCAGTTTGCTGGGTATGGACCGTGGATGTTACCGATACCAGCTGCCAAGAAGTCAATACCAGTTGCAACCATTGCCACTGCATCTTCGATTGGAGCCAACTCGCCAGTACCAACGATACCGTCTTCTTCACCACCGATAGTACCAACTTCAGCCTCAACTGAGATACCTTTAGCGTGAGCCAATTCTACAACTTCTTTAGCTTTTGCAAGGTTTTCTTCTACTGGAAGGTGTGAACCGTCAAACATGATAGAAGTGTAACCAACTTCGATACACTCAAGTGCATCTTCGTAGTGACCATGGTCAAGGTGAATAGCAACTGGAACTGTGATGTTCATTGACTCGATCAAGTTAGCGATCAAGTTGCGAGCTACTTTGTAGCCACCCATGTACTTAGCTGCACCCATAGAAGTTTGGATAAGAACTGGAGCTTGTTTTGCTTCTGCTGCACGCAAGATAGCTTGAGTCCACTCAAGGTTGTTTGTGTTAAATCCACCAACTGCATAACCGTTGTCACGCGCTGCTTGGACAAATTTTTCTGCTGAAACTAATGGCATTTCGATAGCCTCCTAATATTTTTTGAGGTTGTACCTCATACCCTTCTATTCTACCATTTTTATTTTGAAAATGCTAGTTGAAACTATACTGTTTTGAGAAAATTTTCACATATGTTTCATGATAAAATGACTTCTCTTCATAATAAATGCGCTTGCTTCGTATTTATTACTTTTAAGTTTTCCATTATATATTGACGTTACCAAGTAGACAAAAAACATCATTATAGTTTGAAAACAAAATTCAAAATAACAAATGATGAACAACTACAAGTCCAAAAATGCAAAAAGGACTAGCTTTAGCTAGTCCACTTATGCGGAGAGTGGGACTTGAACCCACACGACCTAAAGCGGTCACAGGATCCTTAGTCCTGCGCGTCTGCCAATTCCGCCATCCCCGCTTAACACAAGAACTAGTATAACACGAGAATGGGCAGCTGTCAACACTTTTTTTGAAAAAAATAATTATTTTTTCATTGAAAGTTCTATAATGAAGTTAGCCACCTTGCCTTGCTCAAAAATATTTATTTCACTATCTTTGAGTAAGCTGGTAATTTCATTTGATAACAGGCTTGAAGTTGTTAGGCTAAGTAGAGGCTGGGCTCAAGCCCAGCACCGCTTCTCAAAGTTGGTGTCAACATCTCAGCGCAGTGGTTGATTGGCAGATTTGTTCGTGTTTTACACTCCAAATCTGACCATTACCACTGTTGTGAACAAAGTTCGCTCTATTTCCAACCTCAAAAGGTTCACTGAACCTTTTGAGCTGTGCGGGGGTGGAGTGGAACAGTCTGGGGATAGACTGTTTCAGCTCAACAACTGGAAATAAGGACTTGTTGACGAACTCTTCTAGGAATAGTCGAGTTCTTTCCCACTCCCTACCAAAACAGGTTCCAGGGTTCTTCTTGTCAAAGGATATCCATTTTAAGACACAAGAAAACACCTCTGTGTATACTTGTAGTTCACCACAAAGCCCTCACTAAGATTATACACCTAGTGAGGGCCTTATGTTCGTTTTCATTATTCTGTGGGTGAGGGCGGAGCCATCATGGATGTCTTTCCCTCTTCCTATTTATTTTTCATTCTCAACAGCAGCTGTGACGAAGGCGGTATAGAGGCCCTCTGGACGATTTGGTCGAGATTGGAGTTCTGGGTGATATTGACAGGCAACAAAGAACTTATTCTCAGGAATTTCAACGATTTCAACTAGGCGGTTGTCTGGCGATACGCCTGAGAAGACAAAGCCAGCTTCTTCAAATTGTTGACGGAAGTCATTGTTAAACTCGTATCGGTGGCGGTGACGGCGTTGGACAACTTCTTGATTGTCATAGGCTGCCGCAGCTTTTGAACCACGTTTGAGCTTGCTTGGATACAAACCTAAACGAAGCGTTCCACCTAAATCTTCTACACCGATTTGGTCGCGCATGATATCAATAATAGGGTACTTGGTTTCTGGATCCAATTCAAAACTATTGGCTCCTTCCAACCCTAAAACATGACGGGCGAATTCCACACAGGTCAACTGCATGCCCAAGCATACCCCCAACATAGGCACATCATTTTCACGCGCATAGCGAATGGCTTGGATTTTTCCTTCCGTACCGCGTTGACCAAAGCCACCAGGTACGATAATCCCTTGGGCTTGTCCAAGTCGTTCAGCAACATTTTCTGCCGTCAAGTCATTGGCATTGACCCAATCCAACTCAATCGCAGCATCGTTGGCATAGCCTGAGTGTTTCAAGGCTTCTACAACGGAGATATAAGCATCTTGGAGTTCGACGTATTTACCAACAAGTGCAATTTTGACAGTCTTCTTGAGATTTAGAACCTTGTCAACCATGGCTGACCAATCTGTCATATCTGCTGGTGGCACATCCAGTTTCAAGTGGTCGCAGACAATCTGGTCCATGTTTTGCGCCTGCATATTGAGAGGAATTTGATAGAGGTGTTCAACGTCCAAGGATTCAATCACCGCTTCTGGAGCCACATCACAGAATTGGGCTAACTTGTTTTTAATACCTTGACCTGCCGGCTGTTCTGTCCGAATCACCAACATATTTGGTTGAATACCAAGTCCACGCAGTTCTTTGACCGAATGCTGGGTTGGTTTGGTTTTCATTTCTCCTGCTGCCTTGAGGAAAGGCAAGAGTGTGGTGTGGATATACATAACGTTATCAGAGCCAACATCTGCCTTCATCTGACGGAGAGCTTCAAGGAAAGGCAAACTTTCAATATCTCCGACAGTTCCACCTACTTCTGTGATGATGACATCCGCATCTGTCGTACGGGCTGCTCGCTTGATTTTGTCCTTGAGAGCATCGGTGATATGTGGAATGACCTGAACAGTGGCTCCTAAATACTCACCTTTGCGTTCTTTACGAAGGACTTCGCTGTAAATTTTACCAGTTGTGACGTTGGAGTATTTGTTGAGGTTGATATCGATAAAACGCTCATAGTGACCAAGGTCCAAATCCGTTTCTGCGCCATCATCTGTCACAAATACTTCCCCGTGTTGGTAGGGGCTCATAGTTCCTGGATCGATGTTGATGTAGGGATCGAATTTTTGAATGGTAACTTTTAAGCCTCTGTTTTTCAAGAGGCGACCCAAACTTGCTGCTACAATTCCCTTACCAATCGATGACACCACGCCACCAGTTACAAAAATATATTTTGTCATGCAAACTCCTTCTCTACTGTCATCATCATGATGGGGGTAGATTCAATAATGATGAAGAAAAAACAAAAATAGCTCCCTACGAATAGGGAGCTCCGACCTCAAAAGAGGTGCCCGATAATATCTTATCGCAATCTCATTGTCTTGTCAAATACAATTTTATGTGACTATTCGTCTACAGACTCTTCATCTGAGTAGTCATCATCGACCTCACCCACATCAACTTGTTCATCATCCAATTCATCATCCGTGATAATTTCGTTGATTTCAGAGTCGTATGATTCTACTTCATCTTTTTCATCATCAGGATTTTCATCATCATATTCAGATGACAATCTATCAGAGTAATCATCCTCATCTTCTGGATCATCATGACCATAATCGAGGGCATCCTCATCTCCGTCCATAAAGGCATTGACGCGTTTTTTCTTCCGTTTTGGCGCATCTTCATCATCTTCTTCAAGGGTGATCACTTCTTCATCAATTTCATCAATAGCATACCAAGAACGTAATCCCCATTTATTTTCACCGAGCGGAATAAAGCTACCATCCACATTCAAATCTGAATAAAAAGTTGGCAAGGCTGCTCGAATCTCGCTATTTGATTTTTCAAGGTAATTTTGAATTTCATTGACCAAATCATTGAAGTACATTTCATTGTCACGTCCGCGTTCTTCCAAAATAGCACGGGCTACTTCAATCATGGAAAGTTCACTTTTTTCTTGTCCTGCAAATACGTTTAATTCCAAGGCTCTTCTCCTTTTTTGTCTTTCCTTTCTATTTTACGCTAAAACTCTTAATTAGTCAAAGATAAGTGAAATTTTTTTTAGAAAAGAAAAGCCTAGTCGGCACTGCCAAACTAGACATTCTTTCTGGAATTACCCAACTTCTTCCAAAATGGTCGACAGTGCTTGCTAACCATTTCGGGGATATGTTTTTTATTCTGAGACAGAATCTAGCGCCTCCTCTGGCTTGCTTCCAGCTGCATCTGTCGAGGATTGAACTGATTCAGCAGCTACTGCCGGTTCGCTGGAGGCCTCTTCGCTAGCCGTTTTTGCAACTGACTCAGCATCCAATGGTGATGCAGTTGCTGGGGCGGTCTCACTCTTGGATTCTTGCGCTTGGTCACTTGTTGGTGTACCGCTTGCCTCCGTTGTTTCCTCAGGAGTGAAGCGTTGGGCAGGCGTTGCAATAATCGAAGAGGTGGTTGGTTGAGTTGTTGCTTCTGTTGGTTTTGCAGGCTGGGTTGGGGCCGGTTGAGTTGCCGCTAGCAAAGCTTCTGCTGGCGCCAATTCCGTTTGCGGATGGAGCGCAGCCTTTTCCACCCGGTAGAAGCCTGAACCATCTGGTCTCGGGATGCGGTAGGCCGTTTGAGAAACCTTTGTTTTTGGATCGACAACATCTTGTGGATCAAAGATATAACCATCCTTGGTTGTAAATTTACCAGCCGCCTTGGCAGCTTCAATTTCCTCATAACTGTGGACAATCTGCCAATTCTTCAATCCTTTCCGTTGTTCTTGTGGTGTCACACGTTTAGCCAATTCATCTCGGTCACGCTTGTCTAAAAGTTCCTGAACCGCAGCCAATTCCTGACTTGAAAGTTCGCTTTTTTTCACTGAACGCAGGCTATCATCATCTGCACGTGGCAGGCTGAAGGCATCTCGAAAGACAAAACTTCTAGAGTCCAATACATCCTCGGCCGCAAAGATATAACCATCAGTTGTCGCAAATCGCCCTTGGGCCCGAGCTGCCCCGATCTCTTCTGCTGTATGGATAATTTGCCAATTTTTCAAACCAGCTCTCTTATCAAGTGCCGTCGCATTGAGAATTGAGGCAATCTGATCCGCTGCCTCATCCTGACTATGACCGCTACTGGTCCAGGCTGCAGGACGGACTTCTGGGTGTCGCATGAGGTACTTGATGGTCGCAATTTGTTCCTTGTTCAACCAGGTATATGGCAGGACATGGATGTGGTCAATATGCGGAATGACAAAGACTTCCCCGGTATCATAGGTGGCATTTCCACCACGCATTGGGAGCTTATGAATTGGCACAAGCAGAGCTGGTGTCAGATCCCCTTCTTTAGCAGGGCTGACATCAAATAAATAGGACGAATCCTTCTCCATCAGATGCAATTCTGCAAATGAAATCTTCATCAAATCTAATTCCTGACGGGCATAGAAATAAGCCTTGCCATCCACTTCCATCCAATAGCCCACCTGACCTCGATGACTAGTCTTGCGCAAAACTGCCTGGCTATCAAATTCAGGGCGATTTTCAGGACTCCCTTGTTCCTCGGTCGACGGAAGGGTTACTGGTTTTGATGGAGCCGTTGTCGAATGACCGCCAGCATTGGCCTGGGATTTTTCAGCCAACCATGCTGCAACTTCCTTCAACTCAAATTCTTCTAATTCACCAAAGCCAACATAATGGAAGTGATCTCCGTGGCTCGCAACCAAGCCATGTTCATCAACAGAGGTAATCGATTCCTTCGTAAAGCGATAGCCATCACTAGTGAAGTAAGTCTGGCCATCCAACCCCTTACCATATACAGCAATCGGGCGTCCCTGCCAAATACGAGTCTTTTGTTTGGCAATCCCTATCGGTTTGGTTGAACTAGTCGGCAAGATTGGACTTGGTGTTGGATTAGAGTGAATCTGATGACTAGTAGCTTGGTGTCTGGTACCACCATTGGCCTGGCCGATGCTTGCACCACTTGTGCCAATCATCCGAGCAATCTTTTCTTCCAAGGCCGACATCTGGCTGTATGGGATAAAGTGGAAATGATCTCCGTGGGGCACGATTACACCGGTGGCTGTTTTTTTACTGATAGCTCTTGGATCAAAGACCAAACCGTCTGCTTCAACATGGCGCTCAGATAGAGGGGTACGGTCCAATTGGGCCAACAAACTAGCTAAATCTTGATTCTGAGCTAATAAAATAGCCGGTTGCTGAATCACCTTATCATTTCCTTCATTATTTCCAACTTGGCCATGGTCCTTAGCGACAATCGATTTTCCTGATTGCTCTTTAACCCATTCTTCTACTTGTTTAATTTCAAAATCTTCCAATTCGCCTAAATTGACATAGTGGAAATGGTCTCCGTGACTAGCAATTAAACTGTGTTCATCCACTGATGTAATCGAATCCTTACTAAAGATGTATCCATCACTGGTAAAATAGGCCTTACCATCCAATCCCTTTCCATATACAGTAATCGGACGTCCCATATAAGAAATGACTTTATCCTTACCCTGACCAGCTATTGGCATATCAGTGGAATGACTTGATTGAGTCGGTTCTACAAAATCTATCAAAATCATAGAATGAGTAGAATTGGCTACACCTCCCACCTGCACATTTTGGCTCGGAGATGAAACAACTCCTCCACCAACACCAATCATCCGAGTAATCTTTTCTTCCAAGGTCGACATCTGACTATAAGGAATGAAATGATGGTGATCTCCATGAGGAACAACAACACCTGTCGCAGTTTTCTTAGTTATGGTTCGTGGATCAAAGACCAGGCCATCTGCTTCCACATGACGTTGGGATAAAGGTGTCGCATCCAGCTGAGCCAACAAGCTGGCCAAATCTTGTCCCTGTACTGAAACAGGAGTTTCCTGCCGAACTTTCTGGGTGTGATTTCCATAATGATTTCCAGTGGTTGACTGACTGTTCCCCTTTTTATTCCAATAATCCTGAGCCGCTTTCAATTCAGAGGCAGAGAGGTCTTTTTTAGGAATAAAATGGAAATGGTCCCCATGAGGAACAATAAAGCCATCACCGGTATCTTCGATGACATCTGTCGGATTAAAGACATAACCATCGTCAGTCTTGTAAGGACCGTCTGAATGGCTAGAACCTGTCGCCTGTTGCTTGCTATCAGCCGATGTAATCCCTTTCTGTCGTTCCACTTCTTCCTTGCTCCGAACATTTTTCTGCTGTTTGGCATCTTTCAAGTATAGATAATATTTCCCATCTACCTTGATAACGTAGCCATCTTGAACCTCATTGATAATGTGACTATCTTGAAGGACATAATTCGGATCCTTCATGACCAATTCTTCACTAAAGATGGCATCGAAAGGCACCTTGCCATTGTAATAATGGAAATGATCTCCGTGAGAGGTCACATAACCTTGGTCTGTGATTTTGACAACAATCTGCTCAGCATCAATATTTTCCTTTGCCGAAACCTGTTCCGGAGTTAATTGCTCCGCGACCAGTGACTGCTCCTTCTGACTATCTTCAATATAGGACACTCGATTTTTTTGTTCTTCTGTCGCCTGATAACGACCCAACTGGTAGCTACACACACTCATCCCCAAAACAAGGGCTGCTACCGAACCAACAAGAGCTTTCTTCTTCATCTTCTCTCCTTTATGTGATTATTATTTCAATTCTTGAGCAAGTATCTCTAAAACCTGCTCTAAGTTTTCTAAATAGGTCAAGTTATTTTCTGGATCTGCCTCCAGAGGATCCAAGACCTTCAAGTCTACACCTGTCGAAGTTGCCAGAGCCTTGGCCAACTTATCCGACGTTCCCTTTTCGGTAAAAATCGTTTGTACCTTATATGTGTCGACAAACTCTTTAATCTCTGCCAACTGCCTTGGGCTAGGTTCTTCCTCAGATACCCCTGCTATCCCCAACTGCTTTAGACCGAAGCGCTGGGCAGTATAGGAAAAGGCAGTGTGTTGGGTCACGAAGGTTTTTGAACTGGCCTTAGCAAAGATTGGAATATATTTGTCCGCCAACTTTTTGGCATTCTCATCCAAAGCCTTAGCATTTTTCCGATAATAATCCGCATTTTCAGGATCACTCTCTGCCAAAAGTTCCCCAATTTCAAGGGCTTCCTGTCCGACCAAGACCGGATCCAGCCAGGTGTGGGGATCATACAAACTAGCCTCATCAATCCCCTGACCAACTTCCATATCTTCTAAGCCAGGCACTTTTGACAAAGGCAGGCTTGTAGATGCTTCTAAGACCTGGACAGACGAACCCTGTAAATTCGGATCCAAGCGCCCTGCCCAGGACTCCAAAATCCGTGAGTGATAAATAAAGACATCTGCATCGTAAATGGCTCGTATATCTGCCGCTGATGGTTCGTATGAATGAATTCCTGAACGCGAACCAATCATCCGAACATCATTCTTATCTCCTGACACTTCCTTAACCAGTGAATAAATAGGGTAAAACGATGTCACAATCCGCATACCTGACTGAACCTGACTAGCCTCTTTCTGAACCGAACAAGCCATCAAGCACAAACCAGCTAGAACAAAAAGACAGGCTCCAAGTATTTTCTTTAGCATATTTCCTCCTTTTCACAAAAAAACATTAACCAGTTAAGTTTATATCACAAAACAATTAACCAGTCAAGTATTTTTGAAAAATATATACTATTTTATCAAAAAACAAAAAGAAAACCCGACTAAGTCGAGTTTCCAATTTTCACTATATTATTTTACAGTTGCAGTGCTTGTAATCACTTCTACAGCTTTCTTAACAGCGATGTCGTGTTTAAGCATTTCTGGTGAAAGCAAGCTACGAACTTGTGCCACTTCCATACGGTAAGTAGCTGCCAAGTCTTCGATTTCTTTCTCGATTTCAGCGTCAGTTGCTTCAAAGCCTTCTGCTTTCGCTACTGCTTCAACAACCAAGTTAGTCTTAGTACGTTTTTCAGCATCTGCTTCGTATTGCTTATGCAAGTCTTCACGAGTTGTACCAGTGATTTGGAAGTACATGTCTGGTGAGATACCTTGTTGTTGCATACCACCCAAGAATTCATTGATTGCACGGTGAACTTCTTCGTGGATCATTTCTTCTGGCAATTCAACGATCTCAGCGTTTTCTACAGCCAATTCAAGAGCTGCTGATTCAACTGCATCGTCAAAGGCAACTTCTTTTGCTGCTTCCAATTCTTTGCGGTATTTAGCTTTCAACTCATCAAGTGTTTCTACTTCTTCGTCGATGTCTTTTGCCAATTCGTCATCCAAAGCTGGAACTTCTTTTGCTTTTACTTCGTGGATTTTTGTTACGAAGAGGGCTGGTTTACCAGCAAGGTCTGCTGCTTGGTAGTCTTCTGGGAAAGTCACTTCAACGTTTACTTCTTCACCAGCTGCGTGGCCTACCAATTGTGCTTCAAAACCTGGGATGAATTGACCTGAACCAAGTCCAAGTGAGAAGTTTTCGCCTTTACCGCCGTCAAATTCAACACCGTCGATTGAACCTACAAAGTCGATCACAACTGTATCGCCTTCAGCTGCTGGACCTTCTTTGATGACCAATTCAGCCAAGTTGTTGCGCTCACGCTCGATTTTTGCATCAACTTCTTCATCTGTTACTTCTTTAGTAGCTTCTACTGAGACTGCCAAGTTTTTGTAGTCACCCAATTTTACTTCAGGTTTTGTCACAACTTCCGCAGTGATTGTCCAGTCTTGGCCTTTTTCCATAGACACAACGTCGATTTTTGGTTGTGCAACGACTTCAAGACCAGCTTCTGCAACCGCTGCTTCATAAGCTGCTGGCAATAATGCATTTACAACATCTTGGTAAAGAGCTTCTTCACCAAATTTTTGGTTGAAAACGGCACGTGGCAAGTGACCTTTACGGAAACCTGGAAGATTGATATCTTTCTTAACTTTGTTGAAAACGCGGTCCAATTCTGGTTTAATCGCATCTTGACCGATTGTGAAAGTCAAAACGCCGCGGTTTGTTTCTTTTGCTTCAAATGATACAGACATTCTGTCATTCTCCTTAAAATTTTATTGCATACTCTTCATTATAACACAATTGACAAGGATTTCAACGATTTTATAACGGACTTTTGGGAAATGGCGGAGCTTCTACCCTATCCTCTAATCTGGCTGTTGACCGTCGTGGGCTAGCCATTTGCAGTCTGTCAAGGTCATTTCTGTAAAGACCGCTTCAAAAGAAGAGTCTTCTGGTGAACAGGCATAGATACCAAAACGAATTTTCCCGCCGCCTTCAAGTAAGTGGCAAATCCGCATCTGCTCAAAATGAACACCGTCTTTAGAATTTTCGATGCAGAAATCACTACCCCGTCGGCTCAAACGGTAGTAGATTGACTTGACAGAAGCAGGAATTTCCTGGGTTGCCCAATCTGAAAAGCCCTGATTGGTCACAACACTACCCAAATGCTGAAAATCTTCATTTTCATACTCAATCGAGCCCTTAATCCAGTTTTCCGAATCCTGATAGACCACGACACCACACTGGTCAAAGCGGGTATGGCTATTGGAAAAATCCGTCTTAACCGTAAAGGAAAAATACTCTTCCTCCGTGTCCATCAAGAGCAGGGGTGCATTGTCATTGACAAAATGGTAATAGGTCTTCTGCCACAAGTCTGTATGAGCTTGGGTCGTGATTCTAATTTCTTTTTCCGAAATCTGATAGTTTTCTGGTTCTCGCACCCAGTAAAAATTCTTAGTGTTCATGTTACTCCTTAGTTCGTTCATCTATAAAAGTCATCATCCGCTCAAATGCTTTGGCAGACACCGGGTCATTTCGTAAATTCGCCACAAAGCCATGCGGCTTTTCAAGCCCTTCTTCTGCCAAAGGATCGACCAATTCATTTTCAACTCCCGCTTGCTTCAAAGCCTTGTTGAGCGATACCATATCTGTTCGATACTCGCTTCCCAGAAGGAAACTAGCTGGGTAGTCCTTGGTCACATGGGAAATCGGGTTATAGGCATTGATTTCTTCCTCACTTAGATAAATGGTTTCTGAAACATAATTTCCAACCAAAATCTTCGTGCTTAAGCTAAACTTGGCATAATCTAAAGGAGCATCGTCGATGACCAGAGCCTTGACATGTTCTTTTGCAATACTTGGTTCAATGTTCAATAGCTGAGCATACTCTTGATTGGCTAAGACACTACCATATTGTGCTACCATGATGGCACCTGCTGATGAACCCATTAAGACGACATTGTCCATGTTCAAGTGATATTCTTCAGCGTGTTCCTTCATGTAGGCAATGGCCTGATTCATCTGAATCACTGGCGTTGGAAAATGATAGTCTGGAACAAGGGCATAGTCCACATTGACCACATTATATCCTTTTGACACGATATCGTCAATGAGATAGGTGGCTTGGCTGGCAGCCAGAGGGTCCCCCATATTTTTACTCCCCCCAAAGAAACCACCGCCGTGGAAATAGAAGAGGGTTGGACGGTCAGCTTCAAAATTTTGGTCTGGATAGGTAATATCTAAAAAGCTGTTAGGGTAGTCCTTGCTATAGGCAATCTCACTTTTCAGATACTGACCATTCTCTTTCAGACCATCAATGGGTTCGTAAAGGGGACTGTAAGAGTTGGGCGAACTCTCCTTGTACATAAACGATTGAATAACACCGACTACCAACTGCGGATGATTGGTAACAGACACATAAGCAATGATACCGAGACTAACTACAATCCCAAAGGCCCATAAGATAATTTTTTTGAATTTTTTCATGAGTTCTCCTAATCTAATAGTTCTAATCCATAACTGTTTACCTGTCCATTGACAGCATCATCCAGCCATTCTGCCACACTCTTGTCTTGAGACATAGGAGTGAAAAACGTTGGAAAGTTTATGGTAGTATGCTGAGTAGCGGTAGTTTTTTCATCTTGCCCATAATTCCAGATAAAAATACCCACGCCATCAATCTTAGATTGCAGTTCTTGAATCATTTTTTTAAGTTCTTTTTGAAAGTGCTCACTGCTCTCTTCTGTTGCATCTGCTAGTTTCCCTTGGTCAATATAGGCTTGATATTGCTGAAGAATCCCATCTCGATAGGAAATGTCAAATAAAATCTTAACGCTATCCCCGCGTTTCTCATGGAGGGCTACTAAGCTATCCAAAACAATATTGTCTGAATGCAGGCGGTCACTAATAGAAGTCGGTGTTTTCCAGACATTTTCCGCTATGCTTTTCCAATTATCATGTCTCAAAAAGGAACTATCCACTGCAACTGTGACATTTTTCGCTGTTGGAAAATGAGAAATGACATCATCCGCTAGCAGTGAGGTCGCAAACCCACCAGCTGAAAATCCAGTTACCAGAAGCGTATCGGGATTGCCAACGTGCGGTTTGGCTGCTGCTAATATACTCATCAGATTGGAATAACCTTGGTGATGGACTACCTGCTCTTTTCCGTTATCATCTATATAAGAAAAGTTTTGGGTCCCTGCATGAAAATCTCCTGTCCCATACGGAAGGACAATCATAGTCCAGTCCTTAAATGGATTATCTTCCTGCGGACTTCCAATTCCCCAAGTTGCGACATAATCTTGATGGCCAGTTGTGGTCGCAAAATAGCGTGTGCCACCACTAGCAGTCTCTTCATTGATACTCACACCACCACCGAAGAAATAGACCATCACCTTATTCTTCTCTTTGCCGATACGAAGCAGGCCGTGTGCTTGATTGCCTTGAGAATCTACAACCCCTTCGGGACTGAGGCGGTACCATTCATTCACTTGTGGGGTCTGATCAACAAGCTCAGGAGCTGACCAGCCAAACGTCTTTTTGTAGGCAATAAAACCAAGCAAGGCTAGAACAACTGTTACAGCTGCTACTATTTTCCAAACTTTTTTCATACTTTCTTTTTTCTGTCCTTTATGGTATATTTTTAGAAACAAGTGTTTCGTTTTTTATTAGTATAGTAGATGAACAGTGGGAAAACTAGTCCCAGCTCTGCTATTTGCCCAAAAGGAAACAAATGAAAGGAAGTGTTTCGTGTGGAAAGAGTGAAGCGGAAAGAATCATTATTTGTGGAGAGTATCGTGGAGGCTTTGTGGGAGTTGCTGGAAGACAAATCCTTTGAAAAGATTAGTGTGTCTGAGTTGGTGGAGCGAGCTGGCATCGGTCGGGTGACCTTTTACCGCAACTTTTCCAATAAGGAAGAGGTCCTCGAACGTTCCTTCAACTTGGAGTTACAAACCTGGTTGTCAGAGAGGCAGATTGACTTGTCTGATTGGTCAGATGCTCATCTCTTACTAGCTTTACGGCAATTTTTTGACTTTTGGTATGAGCAACAGGATAAGATTCGCTTATTGACTGCCAACCATTTGGACTACTTGCTCGAGGAGGTCTTGGATCGCTATTTCAAAGAAAGACTGGGGGACATGACCGATGATTTTCACCTGCAATTCATTGTGGGAGGATTTTTCCGAGTGCTTAAAACCTGGGTTGCTAGAGGCTGTAAGGAAAGCCCCGATGACATCATGCGGTTGATGGGTGAGCAATAGGGCAAGCTTATCAACTGTCTTGACCAGACCAAGCAAAAAGACTTAGGCAACTGATGTTCAGTCACTCTAAGTCTTTTTGTATATATAGTGAGGATGGGCTCAAGCCCAAGACCACTACTCAGAGTTCGTGTCAACATCTCAGCGCAGTGGTTGATTGGCAGATTTGTTCGTGTTTTACACTCCAAATCTGACCATTACGACTGATGCGAACAGAGTTCGCTTCATTTCCAACCTCCAACAGTCACTACTCTGACTGTTTTGTAGCGAACTCTGTTCGCTCTATCTCCGACCTCCAAAGGTTCCCCAAACCTTTGGAGCTACGCGGGGGTGGGAGTTTAAAAGGTCTGGGAGACCTTTTAAAGTGGGAGATATAAGCTGACGGTAGTCAGCTCACATAAATTGATGTCTGGGGATAGACTGTTTCAGCTCAACAACTGGAAATAAGGACTTGTTGACGAACTCTTCTATGAATGGTCGAGTTCTTTCCCACTCCCATTTAAGTCCTTTTCACTTTTTCTTCTATGGCTTTTTCTAGGTCAACCAGAACATCAGACATATACATGGTTTTCAATTCTTTCTCCATAGCTGTCTGGACTTGGACTAGTTTGTCATCCACAGCAGCATGGATATTCCCTCCCACGATACAGTCGGGATGGGGATTTTCATGAAAATTAAACAAGCCTTTCTTATCAATATTGTCCACCGTAACAAAGATGTCATAAAGGCTAATGTCATCAAGTGGCTTTGCCAAACGAAAACCGCCGCTACCCTGCTTGGCATCTACAATTCCCGCATCCTTCAAACCAGATAGAACCGAGCGAATGATAACGGGATTGGCTTGAATACTGTTTGCCAAAACCTTGCTGGTGACACGTTGCTGGTCTTGAAAGAGATGGATAAAGGCCAAGGCGTGAATGGCAATGGTAAATTTATTTGAGATCTGCATAACACTCTTTTACTCGCTGACAAGGCTAATACGTGCTTTGAGATGATTACCTGATGCAATCTCGTCAATCATACCAATGGCATAATCTGCATAGGAAATAACGCTTTCTCCCTTGCTGTTCAAGACCAACTCTTCACCGCCAAGAATATAGCGACCTGTCCGTTCGCCGTCTGCTTGGAAATCACCTGCCGGGCTTACATAGGTCCAGTTGACATCATCTACTTGACGAAGGGCCTCAAGTGCTTCCTTGTGAGCATTTAGCACAGGCAATACTTCCTCTGGAAACTCTGTTACATCTGCCACAGTCAAGGTATGCTCTGGATTAACATAGAGGCTTGCTGCTCCACCAACCACAAGCAAACGTGTTTGTGAACCTCTTAGGATAGCCGCCAAATGTTTGGCTGCATCAGGAACCATATGCACAGTGTCTGCTGTCCAGGCACCTACTGCATCCACTACCGCATCAAAACCAATCACATCATCGGCTGTCAGGTCAAAAACATCCTTTTGAAGAACCTGCTGTGCGACTGTCTTATTTTCACCACGAACGATGGCCGTTACTTCAAAACCACGCGCTACCGCTTCTTTCACAATCAGGCTACCTGCTTTACCGTTCGCTGCTACTACTGCTATTTTCATTTTCTTTTCCTCCGAAATGTTTTTTGTTGTAAATTGTTTTGTTACAACTTTTTCGAAAATTGTTGGCAGGTTCATTTATCACAGAAAAAAGATCTGAGATGAACTCTCAAATCTTTTCTAGTCTATTCTACTTCCTCCTCGGTTTCAAGGCTGACAGACCGTGGGCCTTGACGGTTTGGAGAAGATAGGGCCAGGCGTTTTGACTGACGGTGACAGATTTTCCCTTGGCCAAGCGTTTCATCTGGGCCTCGTAATAACTGACGCCAATAATGGGACCAAGAGCCTTATCCAGTTTTGGAAGACCTGTTGTCAGGCGAGGCGTTGTCAGTTCCACATCACCGACTTGACGGTAATCATTGACAAGACTCGGACGAAGGACAAAGGGTCTGGCAAGGCCAATCATGGACACACCATCCTTGATAGCTTCCTCCATCTGAGTGACTTTTCGGAAACCGCCTGTTGAAACAATAGGAACAGAAGTCAAATCTGCTAGAGCAAGGGCATAGGTGACAAATCCAGCACCATTCTCATATTCACTACCAAAAACAGGTGTCTCATAATTGCCACCTGAAATTTCAATCAGGTCGATACCCAAGTCAGACATGGTTTTCACCACATGCTTGCAATCCTCAAAACCAAAGCCCTCTTCCTTAAAATCAGAAGCATTCAATTTCAAGGCGATGGTAAAATCTGGTCCCACTTTGTCACGCAGACCTTGATAGACTTCCACCAAAAATCGCATGCGCTTGTCCAGACTGCCACCATAGCGGTCCGTCCGCTGATTATCTGCTGGCGAGAGGAATTGATTGATCAAGTAACCATGTGCAGCGTGTAACTGTACACCTGTAAATCCTGTTGCTTTTGCCCGAAGGCCTGCTGCAATAAATTTATCTCTAGCTTCTTTGATGTCAAACACGGTCATTTCTCTCGGTGGACGAAAGGCCGAAGCTGAGCCTCCAGAAATCGGAATGGCACTGGGTGCAATCGGAGTTTGATTGATTGACCGATACATCTGTTTGCCAGGGTGATTGAGCTGGAGCCAGATAGGCACACCGTTCTTTTTCCCAACGGCTGCCCATTTCCGAAATTGAGCCAGATGATTGTCTGAATCAAGGACCACATTGCCCGGCTCACCAAGGTAGCGGCCGTCCACCATGACATTACCTGTCACTAAAACACCCATTCCCTGCTTGGCCCAAAAATCATATAAGGCAATCAGGTCACCTGAAGGAGCTCCCTGACTATCTGCCAGAGTTTCGCTCATGGCGGATTTGAAAAAGCGATTGTCTAAGACCTGACCATTGGGCAGTTGGAGGTTTTCTAGCAAAATTTTAGTCACCGTAGCTCTCCTTAAATACTTGAATTTTCTTATCAAGATAGGCTAGTAAGGCCTGGCTCTTTGCTACATCAAAGCCTTTCAAGCTGACCCCTGCCACTTTTTTCTCTGAAAAATAACGACCTGATACTCCAGCCACCTCTGGTGACAAACTTAAGTAGTAACCCGTTTCAATCCCCTGGTCCAAATCTTTGGAAAATGGTTTCATCAGACTGGTGAGAATTCGACTTCTCAGGTTGCGTTTGACACCATCATTGCCCAAATTTGTCGCAATCAAGCCAGGATGGTAGGCATTGACAGTCACAGATGAACCTTGCTTTTCTAAAGCATCTGCCTGAGCAATGGCCAGCCAAATGGTGTATAGTTTGGCATTATTGTAAGCCAAGGTTGCAGAATAGCTCTGCTCTAAACCAAAATCCAAGCCTCTGGTTTGTGCAAAATGGTGCATAAAGGAAGAGGTGTGAATGACCCTGCCTCCTGCTTTTTCCAGCAAGGGCAGCAATTCCGTCGTCAAGATATAGGGAACTTGGACAGACAGCATAAAGGTCATCTCGATATTTTCTGCCGTTGCCACACGGGCATCACCAAAGTAAGCACCCGCATTGTTTAACAAGACATCAATCTGCTCAAAATCGCGTTTAATTTCTTGGCTGAAACGATAGACATCTGCTAACTTGGAAAAGTCTGCAAGGTAGCCGTGAATTTTTTTATTTCCTGTTTTTAGTTGAATATCACTGAGGGCTACACGGAGCTTTTCGCTATTTCGCCCGTGCAAGATCACTTCATGACCTTCACTAGCCAGTTTCATGGCTAGGTGTTTTCCGATTCCATCCGTCGATCCTGTGATTAAAATGGTTTTAGGCATTGCTTTCCTCCAAAAAGGCTAATAAGGCTTTCGAAAACTCTTCTGCATTTTGGAAAATCGAGCCGTGTCCTGCATTTGGATAGATAATCAGTTGGCTATTTTTGATCTTCTCATGCATAGTATAAGAATTTTCTGTTGGAACCTGCATATCCTTATCACCGTTGACGATCAGAGTTGGTTGGGTGATAAAGGTCATGTCATCTTGCGGCTCTCTTCCCCAGCGTTTGATAGCTTTCAGCTGGGTCAAAAATCCTGGAACATTCATGTCCTTGTCTGCATGAGCAGCACTTCTTTGCCCCATACGACCCAAGACTTTTTCTGCCTCCAAACGACCTGCCTCATCATGATTGTAGAAGATGTAGCGTTTTGGATCCACACGCTCTAAACCAGCCTTCAGCATATAGCGGAAGGTTTTTCCCGTTACCTTATCAACTTCAAAACCACCACGAGGACCTGTGCCTGCTAAAATCAAACGGTTGACCAGCTGACTATCCAGACGAACGATTTCTTGAGCAATAAAACCACCCATAGACAGACCCAGCAAATTGATTTTCTCATGACCCAAAGCCTTGATAATGGCAACAGCCTGCTCAGCCATTCCTGGAATAGTTGGAGCCACCTTGCCTTGACTAGCTCCCACGCCAGGTAGGTCTAGGACAATCACATGGTGCTGTTCAGCTAGCAAATCCAGCAATTTTGGATCCCAGTTGTCCAAGGTCGCTGCTAGGTGAACCAGCATGACCAAAGGGATGTCAGACTTGCCCTTGCTGAGCTCACGATAGGCGATTTTATTGTTTGAAACGGTGATGTATTGGTTTTTGGTTGTAATATATGACATGATTTTTCCCTGTATATTTTATTTTTTTAGTTGAAACTGAGGACTGTTTTTCCGCGTGAACGACCGTTGGCAACCTTATCAAGTGCTGCGTTGACTTCTTCAGATGGATAAACGGTATCGATAGATGGTTTGATTTCGAGCTTGCTGAAAATGTCTGCTACCTCTTGCAGTTGATGACCATTGCTCTCTACGAAAATGAAATGGTAGTGAACACCGTATTTCTTAGCCATTTTGTCAAATGAACGACCAGCTAGACCAAACAAGATTTGTTTCCATTTTGGCAAATTCATGCGTTTGGCAAATTCACCATTTGGCATGGCACGAAGGGAAACCAGCTGTTCACCTTTTTTCATAATCGTCATTTGTTTCTCTGTTTCTGCACCACCGAGTGTGTCCAAGACATAGTCAACATTGCTAAGTGTTTTGGTGTAATCTTCTGTCTTGTAATCGATAAACTGGTCTGCACCCAGTGACAACACCCGCTCTGCACTTGCCCCATCACCATTAGTAATGACGGTCAAGCCTTTGGCTTTGGCAATCGGAATAGCCATACCGCCGACACCGCCAGTTCCACCTGAGATGAAGATGGTCTTGCCTGCCTCAGCACCCATGAGATCAAGGGCTTGCATGATAGTCAAGGCTGTCAGAGGAACAGCAGCCGCTTCTTCATCTGTCAAGTAGGCAGGAACCTTAGCAAGAGCTTGAGCGTCAACCGCTACATACTCAGCAAAAGCACCGATACTATCAAGCGGAAGACGACCGAAGACACGATCACCTGCTGCAAAGTTGGTTACAGTTATACCGACTTCTTCAACCAAGCCGACTACTTCATTTCCAGCTGTTTGTGGCAATTTGTAAGGAACAATCAATTTCACATCTCCGCGTGAGATCATATTGTCCAATGGATTAACGCCTGCTGCGGTCACTTTGACAAGGACTTGGTTAGGCTTGATTTGTGGTTTAGCAATTTCTGTAAGGTTAAGGGCGATGTTGTTTTTGTTATAAGATGTGTGTTGTGCTGCTTTCATGTTCTTCTCTTTTCTATTCTTTAGATTGTTCCTGTATCACTTACAGGTCTATGTTTGAGTTTATAAAATCTGACCGAGGTCAGATTCGGGTTACTTGTGCGGATTGATAGAGATTATCAATGACATTATCTAAGGATTGACGACTGAGTTGATTTTCCAGTTCTTGTTCAACGCTGGAAAAGATGGGAACCATTGCGCCTTCTATATGCTGCCCAACTGGACAAGTGAGATTGGCATTCTGGTGTATCTGAAACAATCGAATATGCTCCACTTCTTGTGTCGCAAGGTAGATTTCCAATAAGCTAATATCCTTAGGGGACTTGCTCAATTGGTAGCCTGATCGTCCTTGATGCGAAGTGATTAGGCCTGCATTTTTCAAGAGTGCAATCACCTTGCGGATGTAGCTGGCATTGGTGCCAACGCTCTCAGCCAAGGCTTGCGAGCTAAGTATTTCCTTGCTCTCACTGATCATGGTCAGTATATGAAGGGCTACTGAAAACTTTGTATCCATTTGTGCTCCTTTCTGTTCTTGTATCAACCACAAGAACAAGTTTACCATAAGCTAGACCTCTTGGCAAGTCTTTTGCTTTATAGTCATTTGAATTAACTTTGATACATCGTCACTTTCGGCTTGCCGTACTCTGCAGAAGTGACTTGCTTTGCAAGTTTTATCTCCAACCAAGCACAGCCACTAGGCTGTGCTAGCAACCTGCACCTCGGTTCCTTGTCTGAAAGCTAATTCATTCGACTATATTTTTTATTAAGCATTCTACCAAGAAGTTGCTTGTCTTACATGCGTTTGCCGTTTAGGACGAAAGGCAAGGTTTTTTCTATATGATAAGCGTGGACTGCGGAGGCGTATTGTACCACTTCTGCATTCAGCTGCGGAGCTAGGTTGGCATAGAAGGCCTCTCTTGCCGCCTGATCCGCAAAACCTAGGATGATGGAGGCATGAAGGTGGTCTTCCTTAGGATTGTCATGAGCAACATTTGGGGTATTCCAAGTCGCTTTATTCCAAGGAAGATAGACCTGTGTCCGTACTTCCGTTACCCCAGAGATTGTCGCCAGTTGACTGGCTAGGCCATCTTGAACAAATTTTTTGAAACTACCGCTCTTCACACCATCTTTGCGACGGAAGTAAAGGACATCACGCAGTTGGGTTTGGGCCTGAGTGCTAATATGATACCAACGTGATGAATATGGGAAGCCCATGTGCATCAAAGTTCGACGGAAAACATTGACCTCATCTTCAAAGGCAAGAGCCGTCTGACGGCGACCGCCTATTGGTGCCAATAACTTTTGATAGGTCACTTCCGCAATGCCATCAATCCGACGGTCTTCTGGAACAGCCGTCTCCAAGCCTTTCGCTTTCGGCCAAAAACTATGTTCTGTCGCACTCAAATGTTGCTGGCGGTATTCTAATAGACCCGGTGAAGCTGCGATAATCTGCGCATGCCCGCCACTCCAGTAGTCCATTCCCTCTTGGCGCGGTTTATCTTGACGCATCCATAATAAAATGGACAGTGAAAATCGTTGTTGGTATCCTTTTGTCATGTTTTCTCCCTTTGTTCTTGTATCATTTGCAGGAACAAGTTTAGCATAAGCCAGACTTCTTGGCAAGAATTTGGCTCAAAAAAGGGAGTGGGACAAAAATCGGTAACCCGCAGGGTTTGATTTTATCGTCCCACCCCCGCACAGCTCCAAAGGTTTGGGGAACCTTTGGAGGTTGGAAATAGAGCGAACTTTGTTCGCGTCAGCCGTAGAGGCCAGATTTGGAGTGTAAAACACGAATTGCTGAGATTTGCTGTGCAAATCTTATCTCCAACCTTTAACAGTCCACTGGATTGTTAAAGCCACTCAACCACTGCGTCAAGTTTAACTATTGAAAAAAACTAAGGAGGCCAGGACTTTTTCCCAGCCTCCTAATTCTTCCGTATCTTATCTTCCTGATAAGCTGCACGTGCCCCACCGATTAGTTTTGGGCGGCTGGCAAGGGCGGTGACATGGGCCTGTCCAATCTCACGCAGGCTAGGTCTAATCGGAACTTGTACGTGCTTGATATGCATGCCAATAGCTGTGTCGCCGATGTCTACACCAGCCTGAGCAGTGATAAACTCGACTTCGACCGGGACCTTCATATGCTTGAAGGCCGCCAACTGTCCAGAACCACCTGCATGCAGGGTGGGTAAGACATTGACAATTTCCAGGTCTTTCTGAATAGCCAATTCACGCTCCACCACCAAGGCACGATTGAGGTGTTCGCAGCCTTGGACAGCTAAGTAAATACCTTTTGGCTCCAGAATTTCCAAGATGGTTTCAACAACCACCTCACCAACTTCCAGACTAGAATTTTTGCCAATATGCCCACCAATGACCTCGCTAGAGGACAATCCAAGGACAAATATCTGCCCCTTTTGAAGATTGCTGAGTTCTAGGACTTCTTCGACAACTTGCTGGGTTTGAACTTTGATCTTATCGAGTGACATAGCCAATAGCTCCACTTTTCTCAACTAATTTAGCCACTGAAAACCCTAAGCCCATCCCGACAAAGTTTTGCATGCTATTGCCAAAAACACTTTCAATAGCTTTGAGGTCATTAAAATAAATCCGAGATGCTAGGTAGTAGCCCCCCACCATCGAAAGCGTCGCCAAGACTAGACCGAGAATCCGTTTCTTACCTGTCCAACCCGCAAAATAACCCTGAGCCCCGTGGAAGACTAGACTAAAGAATGCCCACTGGGGATAGCCCAGCAAGAAATCTATCAAGAGTCCAGATAAACCGCCGACAATGGCTCCTTCTTTCTTGCCCAAGTAAAAGGCTGTAAAGTAAACTCCCACATCCAAAAGTGTGACAAAGCCGGATAGGGTCGGCATATGGACATGGGCCAAGACCAAGGTCAAGGCTGTTAAGATGGCTAATAATACTAATTCTTGTGTTTTTTTATTTCTCATATTGAATCACCCCATAATCATCTGATTTTTCAATCGCCGCATGGACAAAATCCTTGGACAGTCTGACAGCCTCCAAAGGCTCCTGACCCAGCAAGAGCTGACTGGCAATGCTGGACGCAAAGGTACAGCCTGCTCCCACATTGTTTTCTGAAAGCAGAGGCGACTTAAGCACCACCACTTCCTGTCCGTCATAATAAACATCGATAGCCTGTAAACCTCCCAAGCGATTGCCCCCCTTGATGACCACCGACTTGGCTCCTAAGTCATACAAGGCTACTGCCGCCTGCTTCATCTCCTCCACCGTTTTGATGTCTTTTTGGAGCAATAGCTGAGCTTCTGCCAGATTTGGCGTGATGATGCTGACATAGGGAAGGAACTTCAAGAATTCATCTCGCAACTGGCTGACCTCAGTATCATGCGTTTCCTTGCAGACCAAGACTGGATCCAAGACCACAGGAATCTCCTGGTGAGCCTTGATAAACTCCAAAGCCTGCTCTGCTATGTCCACCGTGGGAAGCAAGCCGATCTTAATCGCAGAAAAGGACACATCCTTCAAACTAGCCAGCTGCTGGGCAAACACCGCCGCATCTGTCGGAATGACCTCGAAGCCTTTTTCCGTCATAGCTGTCAAGCAAGTCACGGCCACAAAGCCATGCAGCTTGTGGACAGCGTAGGTGGTCAGATCCGCATGGAGACCGCCACCGCTGAAAATATCGTTGCCCGAAAGCGCCAAAATATACTTAGTCTTCATAGATAATCTCCTTTAGATAGAGGCCATTGCCTGCCGCAGTCGGTCCCGCCAAACCACGATCCTTTTCTGCTAAAATCCTTTTAATCTGCCCAACAGGCATGCGACCGTTACCAATTTTCAGTAAGGTCCCAACCATATTCCGCACCTGCTTATACAAAAAACCGTTGCCTGAAAAGGTAAAAATCAAAAACTGCCGCCGCTGGTCATACTCCATTGTCGCCGCCGTGATGGTCCGCACCTTATCCTCCACCGAGGTCCCTGAAGCCGTAAAGCCTGTGAAATCATGGGTCCCCACCAAGTCCTGAATAGCTTCTTCTATCAAGCTCAAGTCCAAATCATAGGGGTAAAAGGTCGCATAGTGGCGCATCATGGGATTCTTGGGTCGCCCAATATCCACAAGAAACTCGTAGGTCTTGCTATGTTTGGCATAGCGGCAATGAAAATCATCCGCTACCTGCTCCACACTGACCACATCAATATCCTCTGGTGTTTGAGTATCCAGAGCAAAGCGGAGCTTCTCAGCATCTCGACTACCAGCCAAGTCAAAGTGAATCACCTGACCATAAGCATGCACTCCTACGTCTGTACGACCTGCACCATGAACGGTCACCGGCTGGCCGCTGTTCAGTCTTACTAGTGTTTTTTCGATTTCTTCCTGAACGGTACGGGCATGGGGTTGGCGCTGAAAACCAGAAAAGTCATGGCCGTCGTAGGAAATAATTGCCTTATATCGTGTCATGTTCTGATTGTAGCATAAGCAAACTTAGTAAAACAAGCCTATAAAACAACGACTGTCCTAGCACAGATGTTCGACCTCCTATTAGATTGACAGAGCTAAGAAAATACACTATAATGAAAGCAGGAATTGAAATTTAGAATTGTTATTATTACATCGTAGAAAGGAGGGAAGCATGACCCACCACCATAGTAGTGACCATCAAGCGGATTTCGACCACGTCATCCAGCACCTTAAGGAAAAAGGAGTGCGTATCACTTCGACTCGTAAGGCTGTTGTAGCCTACATCATAGAAAGCGATGACCACCCGAGTGCTGAGATGATTTACCAAGATCTTCTACCAGACTATCCAGGAATGAGCCTAGCAACTGTTTACAACAATCTGAAACTTCTGTTGGAAGAAGGATTTGTAACAGAAATCAAACGAACCAATGATAATACGACCTATTATGACTTTATGGGTCATGATCACCTCAATATCATTTGTGAAGTGTGTGGAAAAATTACAGATTTTATGGATATCGAACTACCTAGTCTGAAAAAAGAAGCCCAAGACCAGACAGGTTACAAGGTCACAAAAGAGGTCCTAGCTATCTATGGTATCTGTCCTGATTGCCAATCTAATAAGTCATAAAATAGCAGAGCGAAATATTTCGCTCTTTTTTCTTTCCTTGGAATTGTCTGAAAACTCTTATTTAGAATTATTATAATTAAACTTGACATTTTATTTATAATTGTTATAATTAAAATATAAAAAGATATTTCGAGGAATGATTTATGACTCTAACACAACAATTTAAACAAAATAGTCACATTATCACGACTTCTGTCTGCCTAGTATTTATCCTGGTAGGGATAATCCTGCTACAGACCGGGCAAGGATGGGCACCCTTCCTCTTCATTTCAGCCTTTGTCATCGGAGGCTACCAGTCAGCCAAGGAAGGACTGACAGAATTGTTTGTGGACAAGCACCTGTCTGTTGATCTCCTCATGATTTTGGCGGCGATCGGCTCTGGCCTCATCGGCTACTGGATGGAAGGAGCCCTGCTCATCTTCATCTTCTCCCTGTCTTCTACTTTAGAAGAATTGGCTATGGAAAAAAGCAAGAACGCTATCGCTGCTTTGATGAACATGACCCCGCCTACGGCTCGTAAAATCGAGGAAAATGGTGACATCACTGTTTTGGACACGGCTGACATTCACATCGGTGATTTCTTGCAAGTTCGCAAGGGCGACACTGTACCACTGGATGCTACTCTCATCAGTCCCCAATCTATCTTTGACGAATCCATGATTACAGGCGAGCCGCTCCCTGCGGAAAAAATGGCTGGACAGGCTGTTATCGGCGGCACCATCAACCAAGGGCCAACTGTGACCGTTCAAGTTACGGCTGAAAAAGGCGATGCCCTCTTCGATAAAATCGTCCAGATGGTCGAAAATGCCCAAGAATCCAAATCAAAAACAGCGACTTTCATTGAAAACATGGAAGATACCTATGTGAAAGTTGTCTTGCTTGTGGTGCCTCTCTTTATCCTCCTTGCTCATTTTGCACTGGGCTGGGACTGGTTGACCGCCTTCTATCGTGGCATGATTCTCTTGACCATTGCTTCTCCATGTGCACTTGTAGCTTCTTCTTCACCGGCAACACTTTCTGCCATCAGCCGTGCGGCACGTAAGGGCATGATTATCAAGGGTGGTGACATTGCGGACAATATCGCCAATCTAGAAGCAATCGTCTTTGACAAGACGGGTACCCTAACCATTGGTAAACCTGAAGTTGTAGGTGTAACCTATCTTGGCGATGAAAAACTGATCAAGGAAGTTGTTCAGGCAGTTGAAAAACAATCTAGCCATCCCATCGCTCAAGCTCTCATGACCTATACGGCTGACAGCTCTGCTATTGCCCTCCAAAGCCTAGAAGATGTGACCGGAAAAGGCTTGGTGGCAAGCTATGAGGGCGACAGCTGGAAAATCGGTAAGGCGGGATTTGTGGTAGACAGCCTGGTGAGTCCTCTGTCTACTGGCTTGCTGGCACAGATCGATGAGGCGGAAAGTACTGGGAAAACCCTGGTCTATGTCAGCCAAAATGATGTCCTTGTGGCGATTTTTATGGTGGAAGATAGTTTGAAGCCAGAGAGTAAACTCCTTATCTCTCAGCTGAAAGAGATGGGAGTGACACCCATTCTCTTGACAGGTGACCAAGAAAAGACGGCTCGTTACGTAGCGAGTCAGGTCGGCATTGATCGGGTCATTGCCAACTGTCTGCCGACGGATAAGGCTGCTGTTATCCAAGAACTGCAAACCGAGTTTGCGTCTGTCGGTATGGTGGGGGACGGTATCAACGATGCTCCTGCCCTTGCTCAAGCCAATGTCAGCTATGCTATGGGAAGCGGTACGGACATCGCTATGGAGTCAGCTGACATCGTACTCATGGAGGATTTGACGAGAATTCCTTACTCCATCCGTCTGTCTAAAAAAATGCGGGGCATCATTAAGCAAAATATCGTCTTTGCCCTGTCTGTCATTGCCCTTCTTATCATTTCCAATCTCTTCCAGTCTATCAATCTGCCGCTCGGTGTGGTTGGCCACGAAGGATCTACCATTTTGGTGATTTTGAATGGGTTGAGACTCTTGTACTTTAAATAATTAAATAAAATTCCTCGATTCAAAAGAACCGAGGAATTTTCTAATAAGTCGCCAATCGTTTTTCCAAGTGTACTTGACCGACAGCATATAGTGTACAGATCACCCAATAAATGAGGGCTACACAGATATAGACTGTCATGTAGTCGGACTTGGCTCCACCTACTATCTTGGCCTTATTGAAAATCTCTGGCACTGTAATCATAGCTGTCAGAGAGGTGCTTTTTACCATGTCCAAAAGCACATTGCTAAGAGGTGGTAGGGCAATTCGGAAGGCTTGGGGAATGATGATTTTTCTGTAAATCACATTGGTCCGCAAGCCCAAGGAACGCGCCGCCTCCCACTGTCCCTTATCAATGGCTGAAAGAGATGCACGAATAATTTCAGAAATGTAGGCACTGGACATGGAAGTAAAAGCAATTATGGAGGCCGAAATAGCATCTAACTGTAGGCCCATGAAGGGCAGACCGAAATAGATGAAAAAGAGGAGAACCATGAGAGGAATGCCCCTCATGAGAGAAATATGAGTCATAGCCAGCCAACGCAAGGGCGCTAACTTGGACATTCTAAGTAAGGCAACAAAGAAACCACAAAAGGTACCCAAGGCAAAACCAATCAAAGACAGAGAAAGAGTGTAAGGCAAGCCTTCCAAAATCTGCGGAACGGCTTCCTTCGCAATCTCTACATTAAAAACTGCCTGCCAGTTGATTTCCATATCTTCTCCTCTTTCCTAAAAACCAGATAGACCTTGCCAGTCTTTAACTGACAAAGTCTATACAACATACAATTTAATTTCTTACCAAATCTTATTCAACTTCGATAACTGGCAATTGGTCTGCATTTTCAACAGGGACGGTCAAGTCTTGTCCTCCATAGTATTTCTCAGAAATTGCCTTCAAAGTTCCGTCAGCTTTCATCGCTTCAAGAGCTTCGTCAATTTTTTCTTTCAAGCTTGTGTCAGCCTTGCTCATAACAATCCCTTGTTCTGTTGGGTTGTATTTAGCATCACCCATCTTCACCTTGATGTCTGGGAAGTTAGCATTTGCCCACTTGATAGCCATTACTTGTGTATAGTAGTCGTTTGGAATGAAGTCTGTACGACCTGTTGATACATCACGTAAGTAAACATCGTTGGTTACGTTGTCATAGATAACTGGCTCTGCACCTTGCTTTTCAGCAATTTTCATGTACTGAGTACCTGCGCCACCACCAGCTTTCTTGCCAGTCCAGTCGCTCAAGTCAGCTGCTTCGATCCCTGATGAACCATCTTCACGGACGATATAACCACCAACTGAATATTTATAAGGGATAGAGAAGTTATACTTTTCCTTACGAGCTTCGGTCATGTCAAAGTTGTTAACAGAAATATCTACCTTACCACTGTCAACCGCTGTAAAGGCTTCTGCCACACCGATTTCTTGGTATTCAATTTCCAGTTTCAAACGCTTACCAATTTCATTGATCATGTCAATTTCATAACCGACCAATTCTTTGGCATCGTTGTAGTAAGAAGTTGGGAAGAGGGTTCCTGGTGTAGCAACTTTCAAGACACCTGCTTCTTGTACTTTTTCCCACTGGGTTTGGCTAGCTGAAGAAGAGCTTTCTGTGCTTGTTGAAGTATTTGAACAAGCTGCAAGAGTAATTGATGAAACAAGCAGGGCTGATGCCAACAATTTTTTCAACATAGGTTCTAATCTCCTTTGGAAGCTTAGGCTTCTCTTTTTTCTTTTTCTTGGTGTTAACCCACCAACTTTTATAGGGTAACACTTTTAAAGAGATTTGGCAAGTATTTTATCTGAAAAATGAATTCCCTTACAAGTTGAGTAAACCTGCTGCCTCCATTTGGTCTGCCAACTGTAAGAGCAAATCTTCTCGTCCCTTGGCTGCTGTCAATTGGATACCAATTGGCAAGCCGTCAGCCCGCACATAAGTTGGCAGAGAAATAGCTGGCTGACCACAAATATTGGCCTGCTGCGTAAAGGGGGTTAGGGCCAGACTATCCTCGAACATTTGCCAGATCAGGTCCTGCTGCTCTTCCATAGAATAATTCTGGGTCTGCTTGAGGCGGTCCAGCAAATCTGCTGGCAGGTCAAATTGCCCATGCTTGGGCGCTACATCCGCCACTGTCGGCGTCAGGAGCAAGTCGTATTCCTCATGGAAACGTGCCATTCTGGCTCCAAACTGGTCCCAGTCCAAGAGGGCCTTGGAGTGCAATTTGGCTGGAATGGTTTGCCCGCTCTGGTAAATAGCCCAGGACATGACTTCCATGTCATCCAAGGTCATCTGACGCCCAAAAGCTGCTTCGATGTCGTCAAACATCTGGGCTGTGTCCACGCTGTTCATCAGGTAGAAGGATTTCATCAGGGCCACTCCATCCAGAGGATATTCTGATAATTCCACCACTTCATGCCCCAAATTTGCCAAGTGATGACAGGCTTTTTGAACCGCTTCTACCGCTTCAGGACTGACCTTGCTGCCTACTGGCGACTTGGTATAATAGGCAATTTTAAGGGGGCGTGAACCTTTTCCAAAAACCTCCTCTTCACTCAGCTTGGCAAGGGGAAAGGGAGCTTCTAGCTGATAGTCCTGGAAATGATAGAGCAGGCGCTGGGTATCGCGTACCGACTTGTTCAGGGCAAAATTGACAGATGCCCCCTGCCAGCCACGATAGGACTTAGGTCCAACTGGAATCCGACCACGACTGGTTTTGAGCCCAATTAAGCCATTGAAGGAGGCAGGGATGCGAATAGACCCCCCGCCATCCGATGCAGCTGCAATAGAAACCATGCCTGAAGCTAGTGCTGCGGCTGCACCACCACTTGAGCCACCGGCATTACGGCTAGTATCCAAGGGAAGATTGACTGCTCCATGTATGCTGGCGTCTGAGATATTTTTGAAGCCGAATTCTGGCGTGTTGGTTCGACCGACAATGATAAAACCCAAGTCCTTCAAGCGTTGGACATAGGTATCGGTATGGCCTGCTGGTCGACCAGCAAGCAGGCGAGAACCTGCAGAAGATGGCTGCCCCTTTTCATTTTGCCCCAAATCCTTGAGCAAGAAGGGAACCCCTGCAAATGGCTTGCCCAGATAGTCTTCTTTCTCCGCTTCTTTCAAGGCCTCTTCATACTGCTTGCTGACAACCGCATTGAGGGTGGGATTGAGATTTTCTATTCTGTCAATGGTTTCTTGCACCAATTCCTTGGCAGAAACCTGTTTCTGATTGACAGCCTGAGCCATGGCTGTCGCATCTTTCCATTCCATAGGGACCTCTATTTCTGCTTTTATCCTTCGCTCAGCATCAAGCCGACCAATTCTTCTGCACTAATCTTCCCGAAATAATGGGCCATATCTAAATCCGCCAAGGCTGCTTGAAGGTCTTCTTCGAGCAAGCGTGTGCCAATTAGCTTATTTTCAACTTCATCAATATTGCCCTTGGCAAAGAAATCTCCGTAAATACGGCATTTGGCAATGCGGCCTTTTTCAACTTCGAGGTGAATATCCACAGTTCCCCCAACAAAACGACCATCACGGTGGTAGCTATACTGTGGCGAATTGCCGTAGTTCCATTCCCAGTTCTTATACTTGTCTGCCACCAACTTGTCAATGGCTGCCCAGTCTTCCTCAGTCAAGACATAGCGTTTTGCCTGGTCAATGGACTCAATACCCAATAACTTGCAGGTAATGAGGTTCTTAAATTCCTCTGTTGTGACAGACTGATATTCTTCTGCCAGATATGGACGGATGGTTCCCACACGGCTTTTGACAGACTTGATGCCTTTTGATTCAATCTTTTTCTTATTGGGATTGAGGACCTTGGACATGGCTTCTTCGTCAATATCCAAAAGAAGAGAGTAGCCACCATAAACACGATTGTTGCTGATGGTCATAGCTGCACCTGATACCTTTTTCCCTTCAATCACTAGGTCATTGCGGCCTGTTTGCTCTACCTCAACAGCTCCCAACTCATGCAGGGCCTTGATTGCAGGCTGATAGGCACGTTTGAAATCTCCGAAAATCCCGTTATCTTGAATTAAATAGCAGACATTGACAGAGCCCTTGTCTACATAGATAGCACCGCCACCTGTATCCCGACGAACCAAAAGGATATTGTTCTCTTTGAGGTAGTCTTCATTGATTTCGACCAGGGCATTTTGAAACTTGCCGATTTCTACCTTAGGGTCACAGTAATAGGGAAAGAGAATATCATCATCCAAGAAGACATTTTGCTGAACATAGACCTGCATAGCTAGAGCAACTGCTCCATCGCTGACATATTGGCCGTTACGAATTGGTTCGATTAGATACATGTTTTTCTCCTTTAAAATAAATTTTATGGGTTTCTTTTAATAATTGGGCACTGTCTTCTGCCAGGGTCAAACTTCGTTCCCTGATAGGCAGGGGCAGGCGATAGTGTTTTTGATTAAGACAGACATAGAGGGCCTGTGGATTTTGCTGAACTCTTGTTTGAAAAGGTGTCTTGATAAACTGCGGCGTGGTAAAGCCAATCCCAATTTCCAGATAGAGAACCTTGCCTGTTTGATGGTCTTCTAAAAAGGCATCGTAGCGGGCTTTTTGAGCAAAGAAATCTGGCGATTCAACCATGCCCTTTTCGGCATTGCGTTTGTTAATCTCGAAAGGGGCATCACAGACTGGACAACGCGGAATTAGGTCATAGGGAATCTTCATATCCTCCTGCTCTGCTATCATCCGACGAATGAGGGCATCATCTCGATAGGTCTGGTCATGGCAATGGCGACTGCATTGCCAGAGACCGTATTCCCCTTGAATGTGGAAAACCTTATTCCTATCGTAGTCGGCAACCCAAAAGGCATTGTCTGCATTGGTGGTGATGATGTGATAGGGCTTGGTTTCTAAAAGCTCCCGCAAATGGATATAGGAGGCACCAACAGGCTGGTCCAGATAATTAAGGGCAACAAAGCGGCTCTGAAAGGCCCAATATTCCTCCGTGCTTTCAAAGTCAAAAAGGCTAGCCTGCAACATATCCAAAAAGCCGTACTTGGCGATAAAATCTGGAAAGGCTGTTTCAAAACGTGGACCGATGTAGGTAAAGCCATCCGCCGCAGACATGCCTGCTCCAATGCCCACCACCACCGCATCAGCTTCAGCCAGCAAACCTGCAAGCAGCTCCGCCTGAGTTTTTTCTTCTTGTTTAAGCGTCTGCCACATGGACATCCTCCTTTTCTCCTAATAAGGCTGTATAGTAGCTCTGGTCTTCCACCGTATAGGTCGAAAAAATGACCTTTAGGGGATAGGTTGTTTCCGTCAGCCACTTGCGGACAGTTCGAACTGCCACTTCCGCCGCCTGGTCCTTGGGATAGCCAAATTCCCCTGTTGATAGAGCTGGAAAGGCGATTGCTTTAAGACCACGCGCCTGAGCCTCCTCTAAACAGGACAGGTAGCACTGCTCCAAGAGCCCTCTCCGAATAGCCGAAACTGGCTTACCTTCTGGGATAAAGGGTCCCACCGTGTGAAAGACCAAACCAGCTGGCAGGTGAAAACCAGGTGTCACCATGACCTTGCCAACTGCTGCTGGAAGACCTTGGTCTTCCATTTTCTTGGCACAAAACTGGCGTAACTCCAAACCAGCAAAGGTATGGAGGGCATTGTCCAGACAGGCGTGGTTGGGGATAAAACAGCCCAGCATCTGACTATTGGCAGCGTTGACCACTGCATCAACCTGCAAATGACACAAATCTCCTGGATAGAGAAAAATCTGAGGGTCGCTCGTCGGCTGACAGACTGACACATCCTGCATATGTTCCTCATGATAGGCTGCTAGAAAGGCCTCCTCCGCTACCAGATAGTCCGCCCCAATCGGTCCCGCTGGTCGTTGATTGACCAAACCTCTCCAAATCGGAATAGCTTCTTCAAGACTAGTCAATTCAAGCTCCGCTGACTGTAGATCACCATTCTCAGTCTTCAAGATGGCAATCATAGACCCCAGCAAGTCTAGCATCTCTTCCTTAAGCATCTTCAAGTGCTAAAAAGGCTTCTTCAGACACATCGGTTAAGCGAATCAACCAGTTTTCTTCTGGTTTTTCCGAATTGAGCAAGGTTGGTTGTTCCAGAGCAGCCGTATTGCGCTCTACCACCCGACCTGCAATAGGGGTCAGGATAGCCATAACTGTTTTTGAGGCTTCGAGATTGAGAATCTCATCATTGACTTCTAAGACTTCCTTGTCGGAAAAAATAACAAAACCAAGTGTACCGACATCATCCTGCAACTCTGCTGTCATACGAATAGTGTAAATAGCATCTTCTTTTTCTACCCAGAGGTAGTTGGCAATTTTTTTCATAGTGTCTCACTTTCTACAATTTGTGCTAGTAATTCGATGGCTTTCAAGCGGTTATCAATCCCTGAAACCAAGGGGATAAAGAGGAGTTCGTCTGGCTGACAAGCTGCAACCAGTCTTTCAAGTTGCTCCTTGACTTCTGCTGGATTGCCAATAATCATCCGACTGCGGTGCTGGGCAATTCTTTCCCTATCCTGCTCCGTCAGATCATAGGCCTGATAGGTGGCTAGGCTTGGAAAATGGGTAAATTCATTAAAATCTTGCTTGCCCAACATCCAAATATCTAGCGATTTTGCCAGATTTTCTGCCTCCTGACTGGTTTCCGCAATCACTACAAAGAGGGCCAGGGCAAAATGCGGTTGCGCCATGATGTCTGACGGCTGAAACTCCCTACGGTAATCCTGAGCCAATTTTCCAGCTGTTTCCACAGGATCATGGGGAATGTAAGGGAAGCTACCAAAGACATAGCCCAAGCCCTCCTTAGCAGACAGAGCCATGGACTGCCCACCCATCCCCAAGGTGAAGATTTCTGGGTAGCTTGCCAGCTTGGGCGACAGACCAATGACTTCATCTCTTCCTGTCAGATAGCCTGTAAACTGCTGGATCCATTTGTCAAATTGACTGGGTTGAAACTGGCTACGCATGTGCTCTTTAACCAGAGCCGTTCCGGTAGAATTTCCCAAGCCGATGTCCACCCGACCTGGAAACAGAGTTTCCAAACTGGCTGCCAGCTCTGCTATTTTATAAGGCGAATAATGCAAGCCCATGATGCCGCCCGAACCCAGATGAATCCGCTGGGTCCGACTGGCCAAGTAAGGAATCACGACCTCGGGACTGCCGATGGTCAGGGCATGGACATTGTGGTGCTCCGCCAACCAAAACCGATGGTAGCCCAAGCGATCCGCCGCCTGCACCAGCGCCAAACTATCCTGCCAGGCCTCCTGATAGGTCCGGCCCTCATCCAAAAGCCCATAGTCCAAGAGACTAATCTTCATACCTTTCCTCCTCGTAGTGTTTTTCTAGGCTACGGAAAACCTCTCGCGATTCCCTCGGCAACGACTCCCCATAGTCCATCAAGGGAACAATATCCTTGAAAGAAGCCTGGGGAATAGCCAGCTTGGACAGGTCTTCTGACTTGATCCGCAGTTGGATGTCTTCTGGCTTGCCGGCCGCGATCTTGTGGACAAACTCAGGATCGGTGATAAAAGGTGTTGACAAACCAACCATATCCGCATGCTCCAAGGCCTCAATAGCCTTCTCCGCCGAATTGATTCCCCCTGTCGCCATAACCACCAGCCTATCCTTTAAGGTATCGTGAACCACCTGATTGACCAAGCGCCCCTGATGGCGCCCAGCCCCTCGAACCTGATTGCGAAAAACATCATGCCCCCATGAAGCGATGGCTAGGTAGTCAATCCTTGCAACATCCAAAGCCATGTCCATGAACTGTAAAAATTCCTCGATAGAATAGCCGATACTGGCTCCTCTTGTTTCCTCAGGCGTTGCCCGAAAACCAAGGATAAAGTCAGCTGGCGCCAACTGGTCAATCATTTCCTGAACCTTCCGCAAGACTTCTAAACCAAAACGGGAACGATTTTCCAAGTTTTGACAGCCATAGCGGTCCTGACGTTGATTGGAAAAAGTCGAAAAGAAGGTCTGAATCAGCAAGCGCTGGGCAGAAGAGATCTCAACTCCTGCAAAACCCGCCTCAATAGCCCGTCGCGTCGCCTGACCATAGGCCTCTACCAGCTCTTCCAGCTCTGCTATGGTCAACTCCTTGACCTCATGGGGAAAGGGAGCATGGAGTTTCATGGGACTGGGACCATAGACCAGCTTGTCCCGCTGAAGGGTGTGGCTGGAAAAACGACCAGCATGGGTCAGTTGCAAGATTGCCTTTGCCCCCTTGGACTGCATGACCTGGGCCAGTTTTCGCAAACCATCAACATCCTCATCCTTGGCCACGCTAAAGCCAAACTCGAACAATTGTCCCTTGGGGTCCACATAAGCCGCCCCTGTGATTTGCAATGGAGCCGCATCCGCCCGCCGCTCCGCATAGTCCAAATCATCCTGGGTCACCAAGCCATCTGCTGTGGAGGAATTGGTCACCATGGGCGACAGGACAAAACGATTGGCTAGGACGGTTTGGTGCAATGGCAGAGCTTCAAATAATGCTTGATAGGTTTCCATATTTCCTCCTAGATACCATATTTTTCCATAGACTGCTTGATGGTCTTTCCGAGCGCCATAAAATCAGCCATGTTGTCCGACGAAGGATAAAAAGTAGACAGACTGGCCCCATTTTCAACCAAGACTTGCTCAATCCGTTTCTTCATATCCTCCACCGTCACATCCTGACCGACCAAGTCTGACAGATTGGCCATCGAAGCTGGATCTACCTGTGGAAATCTGTCCGATACTTCTTGCGGAGCAAAACTTGCTGCATAAAAATCCGCCACTACTTGCCCACGTTTGACTTGATTGCCTGACACACTGATATAGGCAGAAATGGCAATAGCCTCTTGGTAAATCCGCTGGGCCAATCCAGCAAACTTCCGCCCCTTGATACTAAGGTCGTAGGTCCCAGGACAGTAGGAAGTTGCCACCTCACCACTGACCACATCGAAGGGAAAATCCGAAAGCGCCTGAGCAATCAAATCCACCATGACCTGATAGGATTCCCTCAAATCAACCTTGTGACCAGAAGGATTGGGCAAAATCAGAGTGACATTTAAAATCCCCTCATCTGCAACGACTGCCAAACCGCCCAAACTCCGAATAATAGGACTGTAGCCCGCCCGACCAATACTGGCCAATCCCCTGTCCAGCTGGACGACCTGACTATCCATCATACCTAGAATGACCGTTTTATCCATGGGCCAAAAATGCAAAATGCCTGTATCGGTCTGACGATTGACCTCGCGCAAAAAGACCTCTGTCCACACCAACGGCCCCTGTTTCAAACCAGTCAAGCCAGACCGATCTTCGTATTTTTTTATGGTCACATTCTCAACCCAAGATTTCATTCGTAAGCGTTCTCTTTCAATTTGCTATTCCTATTTTAACACAGACTAGCTGATGTAGGAGCAAAAATATTCAACTTGCTTTCAGTGTGTATATATTTATTGTTGTTTATTCAAAAGGGGAAGGCTACTTGCACAATACAGTGAAGTTGAGACCTCTGCCCTAACCTTGGTATGGACTATTTGCTCATACATGGATTTTTCTGAACGTGGTTAGGACAAACCCGCCACTCTATTAGAAGGCTTTCAAGAGGGGCCTAAGAAGACCAGAGGGCTCTATCGCTAACATTTCTTCGCTAATATCTATGGTCGTCATTAAGAGCAGCTCAGATGTTAGACTACCTCTTTTCTTAATCTTATAGTATATTATCTAAGTCCCATTCACCATGCAGTGCAAGTGGGGGAGATAATTCTAATGTACATGTTAGCCGAACTTGTTGGTGTGCTGCTCTTTGTGTGCACGGCTTCACAGCTACTCACGGAACGGCCAAGCTGTAAGTACTTCGACAAATGCGACAAAAACAAACTTAGCCTGAGTACCTTGAGTAAGTAACAAAAAACACCCCATGGTGTGAACCATGAAGTGCTGATAAATGCTGTATTGTAGCTGGTTCTTAACGTTTTGAGAATTTCGCTATTGAAAACGAAGAATTCTCAACCCTTATAAATCCCGTTATATCAACATTTACGAAAATAAAACTTCCATGAAAATGGACTAAAATCCACTGGTTTGGATAAAATTGACACCAATTAACACCATAGAATAGACTAGTCAGCTATCTCATGATTTGAGGTGGCATTATGTCGATAATAATATCAAAATATTTTGTATCAACTTCTTTTGGAGCAACGTAACTAATATTTCGTTTGGCATTGAAAATATCAGATTCTTCCAATGAAGTAGAGAGTCCGCTCCATGGTTCTAATGCGATAAAGGGGCTCTGATTTGTAGTTGACCAAATCACTAAATATGGAAAATCATCAAATGCAATCGAAAGTTTCTTCTGATGATTTTTTGATTTCAAGGTTACCTTTCGTGATGCTAATTGATCCAATGTGATGGCATCATGCTCAAACAATTGATAGGACAAGTCCAAGGTCTTTTGATTTTCCAAGAATGGCCGGCGGTCTCGCAGATCAAGTAAGCCAGTTTCTGGAAAACTTCTAGGTACTGTACAAGATTCTACTTTTTCAAATTCTAAATAATAGTCTTCATAACTCTCACCATCCAACAAGGGACAATTAAAACCTGGGTGACCCCCAATAAAGTAAGGTAGCTTTCTATGTCCCTCAAGGTTTTTCACCCGATATTCAGTTCGAATTGTATTGCCAAGTAGTGAGTAGTTAATGGAAAGTTCAAATTCAAAAGGGTAATTTTTTACGGTTTCTTCGTTTGATGAAATAGAAAATTCCAAAGAGTTCTCTGTACTATTTACATTTTTGAAGATCATTTTTCTCACAAGTCCATGCCTTGGAATTGTGCCTGTAAATGTCGGCCTTTCTGCAGGTTCATAGATAGCCCAATCATTTCGTAAACTTCCACAAATCGGAAATAGAACTGGTGCTTGACCGCTCCAATAGGTCGGATCGCCTTGCCAAAGATATTCGATTCCATCCTTGTCTTTAATAGAAATAATTTGTCCACCTAATTCAGAAAATTGTACTGTTAAGTTCTCATTTTTTAATTCGAACATAAAAACTGCCTCCCTTATATGAAAACAAGGATGCTAACTTGAGCTAGGCATCCTTGTATTAGTTTTATTCAATAACCTGTGTTTCTGCTACTTTTTTATACCAATAAGCACTTTTCTTTGGATAGCGTTCTTGGGTCTCAAAGTCAACATAGAACAATCCATATCGTTTCTCGTATCCATTTGACCACGAAAATACATCCATCAAGGACCAGATGAAATAACCTTTAACATTGGCACCATCTGAGATGGCATCTGAAATCACTTCTAAATGCTTTTTCACGTAGTCGATTCGACCATCGTCATAGACTGTACCATCTACAAACTCATCTTTATAGCCTAGGCCGTTTTCAGTGATGTAGATTTTCTTATAGTTTGGATAGTCATTTTTCACACGCATGATTTGATCATAAAGGCCTTGCGGATAGATAATCCAATCCCAGTCCGTTTTTGGAACATCGACTGGGGATTCTCTACGACCAACTCCTTTGATTTGATACTTAGAACTTCCTTTTTCACCTTTACCATTATGGATAATTTCAGTCTCACCGTCATGAGCCCTCATCCAATCACTCATATAGTAATTGATGCCCAAGAAGTCGTTCAAATCTTTTGCGGCATCTAAGGCAGCGAAGTCTTCATCACGAAGGTCTAATTCTCCACCATTCACTTTCAGAATATGTCGAACGCCTTCAAGCGTTTTTTCAGAATAGTAACCCAAGTATGTAGCATCGAGGATAAATTTATTATGAATAATATCTTCTAGTTCCGCTGCACGAACATCGTCAGGATTGGTTGGATCATAAGGATATTTCGTTGGCAATGCGTGTACAACACCAATTTCTCCACTATAACCAGCATCCTTGTAGAGCTTAACCGCCTTAGCATGTGAAACCATCATATTGTGGTGAGATTGGAATACCTTAGCTAAGTCATACTGAATCCCTGGTGGGAACTTCCCAACTAGATATTGCCCATCACCAATTGGACCGATTTCATTAAAGGTTGTCCAGTAATTCACTTCAGGGAATTCTTTGAAGCAAAACGCTGCGTAATTGACGAAGTGCTCAATATTTTCTCGATTCAGAAAGTCACCATTAGAATGTAGCGTTTCTGGTGTATCAAAATGGTGAAGCGTTACAAATGGTTCTACGTGACGTTTATGGCATTCCGCAAATAATTTATGGTAATACTCTACTCCCCTTGGATTCACTTCTCCAAAGCCTGTTGGGAAGATACGAGACCACGCAATTGAAATCCGAATGCCATTCACACCAAACTGCTCACTTAGTTCTAAATCAACTGGATAACGATTATAAAAATCAGAAGCTGGTTCCGCAGTGTACCAGTAATTATCTTCTAGATACTTGTCCCACGCAACACGACCTTTTCCATCCGTCTGTGTAGCACCCTCTGCTTGATATGCAGCAGTTGCTCCACCAAATATAAAATCTTTTGGTAATGTTTTAACCATATGCCTACCTTCTTCTATATAAAACTAAAGTCTTTTGGTTTGCTTTTAGTACTAGGCAACGAGATGCAGGCTGTACTAGAGTACGGCAAAGCGAGTTAACGAAGTAATAAAAGATAAACCAAATGACGATAAAGGGGGAGGAGTTGGAGATTTATTACTCCCTCCCCTTTTGATTAAGAACCTGTATTCACAAGTGAAGTGCTTGTATATAAGAGATAGTTTTTCGCTAATCAAGGCGGCTTTTTGAGGGAATACTGACTGTATTTTGAAAAAAACTAACGATGAGTAGCTGAAAAACTAGCCTTAGATGGAAGTGCTAAACCGTGAATATAGGTTCTAAAACTGTTGTTTGACAAAGTCAAGAGCACCTTGACCATCACGTGTGAGTTTAATGTATTGAGCCCCTTCAGTTTTGGCAAGTTTAATACCCAATGCATCGGTTTCTTGTTTAATGTCATCGTAGTTTGATGCTACTTGAGGTGCAAGGATGACTAATTGATACTCTGGCAAAATCTCACGGTGTGCCCCATAGCTTCCTGCTGTAGCTGTAACTGGAACACCATATTCTTTTGCAGCTTTAGTTAGAGCGTTGGCAAGTAATCCACTTGTACCACCCCCTGCACAAAGTACCAAAACATTGGTTTGTTCAGAAATTTCGGTATCGACTGCAGCTTTTTCAAGAATAGCATCCGCTTTTGCAGTATTAAAGTTAGCCGCCACTTTCTCTTTCAAGCTATTTTCAACTTTCCCTGATTGTTCTTCAGCGAGAATTTGCTCATCATAAACTTTCAAGAATGGATAATAGATAAGTACATCGACAACCACCAATAAGATAGCTAGTGCAAAGGCGAGTGGAGCAAAGTTTGTTCCCATTACAATCCCCAACGGTCCTGGAGTTGTCCATGGTAAGTTGACGCTGAAACTGTTCATTTTTAGCGTATCAACAAAGAATTTGAAAATCCATACGTTAGCAATTGGAGCTAAGATGAATGGAACAAAGAATACTGGGTTGAGTACAAGTGGTGCACCAAACAAGATTGGTTCGTTTACACCAAAGAAAGTTGGAACAACTGAAGCACGTCCAATTGCTTTATTTCGTTTAGACTTAGTCAACCACATAAACATGAATGGCACAACCAAGGTAGCACCTGTACCACCCATTGTCACGATAAACATTTGAGTACCTGAAGTCAGGATTTTGTCCGCGTGTTGACCGGCTTGTAAAAGCTGGAAGTTGGTTTCAATATTAGCATAAGTAATGGCTGCAATTGCTGGTTCAACAATAGATGGACCATGAATCCCTACAAACCAGAACAAAGCATAGGCACCAAAGATAATTGTAATACCAACATAACCATCTGCGGCTGTAAATAGAGGCTCAAATAATTTCAGAATCGCCTCAGCAACGTTTGTTCCAAGGAATTGACGTGTCACAAGATCAATTCCATACAAGACAAAGATAGATAATGCATATGGAATTACATCTTTAAATGCCTGGGATACGTTCGGTGGAACTTCGTCTGGCATACGAATGGTGACATTGTTTTTCACACAGACTTTATAGATATTAACCGTAATGAAGGCTGCTAGAAAGGCTGTCAAAAGTCCCTTAGTTCCCATGTAACCATTGGCAAATCCACCTTCAATACCATCAGAAGCCAGTAATAAGAAACCTGAAATTGAGGCAATCATGGTTGAGATGAAGTTGATTTGATTGGTTTTTGGCAATTGACGGTTAAACGCATCTGTCAAAGATTTTGCGGTCGTTCCTGCAACTAAGACAGCTACAATACCCATTGTATAACCGTAAGGTTTCATGATAGCCGCAACTGCTTCATCAGACCAAGTAAAACCAAAGATATTAGGAACAAAAGCCACCAATAGGAAGATACTTGAGAACAAGATAACCGGCATGGCAGCGATAAAACCATCACGGATAGCCCTTAAATAAGGGTTTCTCGAAATCTTTTCAAAGAAAGGCTTCCCTTTCTCAATGAATTCAATCAATTTATTCATTACTTATCACCTCGTTTGTAAAGTTCAATCATATGACTCATCATATCTTTCAATAATAATGTCGTCATGAGATGGTCTTGACCATGCATGAGCGTCACACTAAAGGCTAAATCCTCACCAGCCGCTTCTTTCTGCAACAAACTTGTCTGAGCATGGTGGGCTTCAACAATACAAGTATTGGCAGCCTCAACTAGTTCTTCTGCTTTTGCGTAATCACCTTTTTGAGCAGCAGCCAGTGCCTCCATCAAACGAGAACGAGCATCACCAGCGAATGCAACAATCTCAAAACCTAATAAAGTAATTTCTTCTCTGTTCATAATATGAACCTCCTTTTAAAATTGAATTGATTTACAATAACCGTTGAATATGTAATACAATATAGAACCTTTCACTATCATTTACTGGCTCATCAACCAATGATGTAATCATCTCAAAAATCTGACTTCCAACCTGATGGGCTCTTGGATTCTGGAGCTTGATGTACTGTTCCAAACTAGCAATCGATTCATTTGACTGATGGGATCTATCTAAGTAATTCAGAAAATAGGACAAATGAATCATAAAGCGATCATAAAAATTGCTATTTTCTTTAGAGCGTTTAATCCCATTCTCTATCAAAATTTGTTCAACCTCAGCAATAATTTTCTTACTGATGTCATGTTCTTCACTTGTGGGATGAATTGTTTCACCTTTTGCATTGATTAAGTGAAGTGCAATTTTACCAATCTCATCATTTGGAAAATCTTCTAGCAACTTTTCACGAAACATAGCTAAGGCTTCACGCGCCATTTTATATTCCAATGGATATTCGGCTGAAATATTGGGTAGCCTACTCTCTTGATAACTGTTCTTTAAAACCGCCTGATATGCACAATAGATATGATCTGTCAGTGTCACATATAGATATTCTTGTACAGGGTAATGATAAGTTTCTACCAGATGATTAATAACCGTGTAGGTTGCCGAAATAAAATCTAAGGGAATATCTTTTAATAAGGTTAGAAAATTTTCTTTGGCTTCATCATTTTTTAGCGAAAAGATATTTTCTATCTTGTCCTTGACAATTAAATCCCCTTTCTTCTTTTGAAAGGTTATACCTAATCCCATCACGACTGCCTGTTCCCCATGTTCATTTTTCACCAGTGCAGCGTTATTATTTAGTGACTGTATAATCCTAAACATATATCCCTCCTATATTTTTAAGCAAAAAAAGACTACAAACAAACCGAGAATATCCTACTCTCAAATCCATTTGTAGTCTTGCCTAATCGAATTAGTTACAATCCACTCTATTCTTGCTGATGAGATTATTATAGCATATTCTCAGAAAATGTAAACCCTTTCTTTTAAGAAAATGGTTATTTTTTCAATTATTTTTCTAGCCAAGAAGTTGCTGTTTGAGACAAGACTGCATCAAGTCCCTCGATATTTTCACGACCAACAGTACGTAACCATTCACGCGCAGCTTCTTCACCTTGTTCAATATAGACTGGCACAACACCTGCCCATGTTGCACGACCACAGAGAACACCGTTAAATTTAGCACCTGCTTCATGTGCAAACACTAGTGTATCTTGGAAAAGCTTAGCAGAAACACCTGCACTTAGATAAATGTATGGCAAATGAGTTGATGCTTCTTGTTGACGGAAATATTCAGCTGCTTCTTCTTTTGTATAGACGACTTCCCCTGTTCCAAAGCCTTCTACAAAATTCATGTTTACAGGTACTTCTACCTTGAGAACATCTACTCCAAAACGTTCATCCGAAAAGACTTTCATGGCTTCATTTACTTTTCGAGGTTTGACTTTTGCAAATTCCACACTGGCATTGTCTTCAATCGTTTCATCATAGCTCAAAATTTCCAAGAAGAATGGTAAACCTTCAGCCTGACATTCTGAACCCAAGCGTTCAATATAGGCATATTTTTGAAGGTTGACATATTGGTCTCCATCAACATCATAATAGAGTAAGAACTTGATAGCATCTGCCCCTTCTTCTTTTAGTCGTTTTACAGACCACTCTACTAGGCAATCTGGTAAGCGACTAGTAGAGCTGGTATCATAGCCAGTTTTTTCATAAGCTAAAAGTAGACCACATTGTTCATCACGGGCGCGTGATGCTGGCAAACCAAATTCAGGATCTAACAGAATTGAGGAAGAAAACTGTGTTAATTCTTCTGAAACTAGTTTCTTTAGTTCTTCCATCTGCTCCACAGTAGGTTCTTCTGTCTGATGTTTTGCCATCATTTTTTTCAGGGCTCCACGTTGGTCAAAAGCTAAAGCTGAAATAATACCTGCTTCATTGCTTACTTTTTCCATGTATTTTCTTTTATCTGCTGTTACTACCATATTATACCTCTTCGACTTCGATTTGAGAATACAACGATTCTGCATTTTCTAAATTGACGTAACCTGTCTGTTCTTCTTGGGCATTTAACATGCCTAAAACATTAGCATTTTTTAATAATTCTGCTTCAGGTAAAGCATGTACCAAACCTGCTGCAATACCTGCAACTGTTGAATCTCCTGAACCTACTGGATTGACGACTTTGATTTTTGGAATTCTAACACGATAGAACTTGTCATTGTGCTTGGCAAAAGCCCCCTGCGCCCCTAATGAGACGACTATCCAATCAATTCCTTGGAAAAGTTGACCAGACAAAACTGATTTCAACTCTTGAATATCATCAGTAACTTCTTTACCAATCAGTTGTGATAATTCCTCTGTATTCGGCTTAATAACTGTCGGCTTCTGCTGGCTTTCTAAAACGTTTTTCAGCGCCTCACCAGAACAATCCAAAACAACAGCTACACCGTATTTTTTACAAAGTTCTACAATCTCAACATAATAATTGCTAGCAAGTCCCTTAGGCAAACTTCCTGAAATGACAACTACATCTACATTGTTCAGAATAATTTCAAGATGTTCGATAAGATTCAAGGCTTCGTGTTCATGAATAGTTGGGCCTTGTTCTAAAATCTCCGTCTGTTTGCCATCATGAAGAACCGCAATACAGTTACGTGTTTCGCTCCCAATTTCCACAAAGGAATTTTTAATAGCATTTCGAGTGAGTTGTTTCTTGACATAGCTTCCAATCTCACCGCCAATAAAGCCTGTTGCTACAACATCTTCACCAATTTGCTTCAAAACTCGTGTGACATTAAGCCCCTTACCACCAGCTGTTTTTTGAACTTTTTCTACTCGATTGACCGTATCCAAATGAAAGGTATCCAATTGATAGGCAATATCAACCGACGGATTTAAAGTGATTGTCAAAATCATGTGAGCCTCCTAGTCGTGGTATTCTCCACGATCCCACTTTTCAAGAAATTCCGTAAAGAACTCTGGATTAGCCTGCTCTTGATTGAGCGTTTCAACTGCAGCAATCTTTTCAATTAAGCGTTTGTTTGCTTCAGTTGGTTTGTATTCTGCTTTAATGAAGGCTTCAATGATGTCGCACATGAGCAACTCACCTGTAATCTTTCCTCCAAAACCAATGACGTTGGCATTTAACTCTTCTTTTGCATAGAGTGCAGAGGTCATATCACGAACCAGGGCTGATCGAACACCAGGTACCTTGTTTACAGCATTGTTGATTCCAACACCTGTTCCACAAATACAAATTCCCAAATCTGCTTGTCCGCTTGCAACAGCTTCACCAACTTTTTTACCAAAGATTGGGTAATGAGTACGAACATTGTCATAAGTCCCAAAGTCCAATACTTCATATCCTTGATTTTTCAAATAATCTACCACAGCGATTTTTTCATAGGTTACAATGTGGTCACAACCGATTGCAATTTTCATCTCTTATTCTCCTTCGTTTACAACAATTAGCACATTTTATTTAGCATATCGACACGAATTTGGTGACGGCCGCCATCATACTCACCTTCAACAAATCCTTTAACGATATTTTTAGCAATTCCTTCTCCTACAATCTCACTACCGATTGTAATGATACGAGAATTGTTGTGTCCTCTTGTCATATAGGCAGAACGTTCGTCTGAAACTTCTGCAGCGATCATCCCTTTGACTTTAGTTGCGGTCATAAATGGACCAACACCATAAGCATCAATCACAATGCCAAGATTTCCTTCCTCTTGATTAACTTCTGCAACTACTGCCAAAGTTGTATCAACAAAATCACTTCCATCACTGACATCTTTAAAGTCATATGATTTTTCTAGCAAATAATCTTTAATAACGTCTTTTAGTTTTGAACCCGCTGGATCAGCACCGATAATGATTGTCATAACCTATCTCCTAACAAAAATAGAAAGTTGTAGCCATATTTGGCAGAAAATCTTTGTTTTGCAAAACTTAGAAAAAGCGTTTTCGCTTTTTATGTTTAAATTATACAACCAAACAAACACAAAGTCAACATATTTTGTTTTATTTTTGTTTATTTTTTTCGTATGCAAACAAAAAACCAACATTTCTCTGTTGGTTTTGATAACTTTATGATTTTGTAGAAATAATTTCGATGTGCTTACTTAATAATTGGTAATTTTCATCCTTTGCATTCATATCGGTCACTAGAGCAGTTACATCATTCAAATCACAAAAGGAAGTAAAATCATCTTTTCCAATTTTTGAGGCATCCAGAAGTAGATATTTTTCTAAAGAATGTTTAATAGCAATATTTTGCGTATAGGCTTCGGCTAGGGTAGAGGTCATGACATCAGTTCCCTTAAGTCCGTTACCTGAAAAGAAAATCTTGCTGAATCGCATTTTTTCTAAACTTGTATTGGTAATTTCTCCTACAAAAGATTCTGTCACTTGGCGATATTCTCCCCCCAAGAGAAAGACTTGAAACTCCTCGGTCTTTTTTTGAGATAGGATGGTAAAAACAGGCATACAGTTTGTGATGACTGTTAGGCGAGGATTTTTAATGGCCTCAGCCAGAAAGGCAACTGTTGTTCCTGGGCCTAAAAATACCGTATCTCCATCTTCTATCAGCTGTGCAGCTCTTTCTGCTATCTCTTGCTTGGCTTCCTTATTCTGAATGTGTTTCTCAGAATGGGAATATTCCCGATATTGAAAAGCCTTATTACTTCTAGCACCGCCGTGAATTTTTGTTAAGACACCTTGCTCTTCCAATTCAATAAAATCACGTCGAACAGTCATATCAGTAACATTTAGCAATTCAACAATCTCAGAAATTCGAACTGTGCCTTTTTTGTTTACCAATCGTGTAATTTCTTCCAGTCGTTCTCGTTTATTCATGTTTAATCCTTTGTTGTTTTTTTACATTATATCAAAAATAAACAAGAATATGTTGGAATTTTGAACATTTGTTTTAAATGATAATTACAACTTTATTATGCGAGCAATCTTCGCGAGCAGGTTTTGCGCGGTTCGCAAAACATCGGTTCGTTAGAACCGACTGCAAGGAAAAAAGAAAGCATGGTGCTTTCTTTTTGGGCTGCAAGCCTACGTGTTTAGCGATGAGTAACGATAGTTTACTCACGCTAAACACGTATCTCATCAAAAATGAGATTATCTCAATAATAACATCAGTAGAATAAATAAAAATAGGCAGAAAATATCGAAATCTCCTGCCTTTTACCTATTCCACAGACTTCTTTACTATTCCACTTTTTGAGAAATAATGGATGGTTATATTCGTCCATAAACATAAACTAAATGTGGTTTTAAGTTAGCCATCTTTTACGACTGAATCGGTTACTTTAATGGCCCATCTTTCATAGAAAAATGGATTCCTCTATGAACCAACAAGTTAAGTTTTCTTGGTTTTCTTTAGTATTCCAACATTATTGAAAATATGGATTATTCTAAAAGTCCATATCGCAAATCGACGTGGGCTACTCTAATACACCATTATTTCTATCATAATGGACCTCTATTCAAATCCACTTTTTAAGAAAACTTGGACTTCTTTACTATTCCACATTTAGCGATAAAATGGGAAACTCTAACTATTCGGGTTCATGGCACTGTTTTGCAAAATGGGTTTCGATTAACATTTCGCCAGAACAGTTAATGGCATTAGGTCATGTTGAAAAAGATACGGAAGGTTGGATAGAACTTGTCAATCAATACTTACAATATTGTATAGAGATTGGTTTAAGTCCATATACACAAGCGACCTACAAAGCAGCATTGGCCAAAGTTCTCGGAGTTTCCTCAACTAATTTCATCGCTACACAACCACGTACTCGTGCAAATCGTATGAATAATCGTGTAGTGCATAAAGACTATCGTTTATCCAACAAAAATAACGACTACTGGCATAAAGTAGTTACCGCAACAGGCTTACGAAAAAGTGAATTGATCCACGTCACTGGTGATGCTCTGCAACGCGGCCGTGATGGCCGTTGGTATTTAAATTTAGACGGCCATAAGCATCGCACAAAAGGACGCAGAGATCGCTGGTCTCCCATCATGGCTACTAGTCAAGAGGAAGAAGAGTGGTTAGTTGCTATTTTCCAACGAGCAGGAGAAAAGAAAGTCTTTCATGTTCCCAAAGATTTAATTCTCGACGATTTTGATGGAAAGAAAGTTCCCACTGCATTAAAGCCACATAAGTATCGTGCTGAGTATGCAGAGCGTGTTTATCGCAGTGTAGCACGCGAAATCTCCAAGATTAGAAATCGTAAAGAAGTTATCCATCTGCGTAAAGAGTTAGTTGGCATCTCACTCGACAGAAAAGCTTGTAAAATTGTGACAAAGGCTCTGGGACACAATAGACCAGAGGAATTTCCTCGTTCCTACGCATATATTTTATTCTAAGCGTGATATTTCCATCAACGAAGATGTTTATCAAGCTGTGACAAAACTTGCACAAACAAAAGAAGGCTATATCTTTGATTGGAATGGATTCAAGCAAGCTAGTCAACTTCAAAAGCTGTTAAAACAGCTGGGATTAACAAAAACGACATTTCATGGACTTCGTGACACGCATGCCTCATTTCTCTTTTCAAAAGATATTAGCCTAGACTATATTTCTCGTCGTCTAGGTCATAACTCTATCTTAACAACACAACAGTATTATCTAGAATTGATGCCAGAAAAAAAGCACCAGCAAGATGCCGATGCTTTAAGTCTCTTAAACGACTTATCATTATAATTAACACCAACTGGCACCAAAAAAGTGCCATAATCGTTGGTATAATAAGGTTTTGATTAACGTTTTGAGAACTGGCTAGCTTTACGTGCTTTCTTAAGACCTGGTTGGGGCATCTTTTGTTTCAACCAATTTCAAAAGCTTTTAATATCAACGTTTTCACGGGTTTTCAAAACTTAAAATTTCATCCAATTTCAACTAATTTCATCAAAATAAGGTAAATTTTCAATCAAAATAATCAAAATCGGACCAGAAAATATAAAAGTTTACCTTATTCTTGATTCTAGAAAATACATCAACTAAAAATATTCACTTTTAATTTTCACGCATACCATGTATAATATAGTTACAAAATTAGGAGGCGTAGCTAATGAATGCTCCACTGAGTATCAGTACTACAAAAGTTTGCAAAGAGGAACCTAATGTAGAAACTAGTATTCTCAAAGCTGAGCCAACTGTTGACTTTGACAAAAAATTAGAAAATGCTATGAACCAATATAATGAACTATTGAAAGAATTGGTGGATAAATGATTTTTCTAACTAAGTATATTTGACAGATTCACAGCCGATTCTTGAAATAAAGCCTAAAATGAAAAAAAGTGGTTATCGACCTGATTGTTGATAACCGCTTTTTCTGTATTCTACTGTATTCTACTGTATTCTACTGTATTCTACTGTATTCTACTGTATTCTACTGTATTCTACTGTATTCTACTGTATTCTACTGTATTCTACTGTATTCTTATTACTAATAGTACCCTGACTGCAATCACTTATCAACCAAAAGATAATATTGATTGCGGTCATTCTTACTCGAACCAAACCAAGTAATGATTTCTAGGTCACGAAGATTATGAAGTAATTTAACAACAAATGATCGACTCCTACCTGTAAGCTCAATGGCTTTTGCCGTTGTCATTCTCTCGCCTGAATTATACATATAGTGGACAATCAGTTGCTCATCCGCATTAAGGTCGCCAAAATCAGTAAACTGTTTCTCTAAACTGTCTCTGGTTCGTAGGTGTCGGCTGACAATATTATTTTCAAGCGTCAGAACAACCTTGTTTCCAGGTTCTGAGTATTTTGGTTCATGGAGAAAGGCTGATTCCATTTCCGAGTAGATACGTTTAACACCTTTATTCATCTCACGAACCCTTACGTGATGATAGCAAAATAAAATGGCTCCCGAAATGAATTCAGAAGCCACTAGGTGTAGTCTCTAGCAATCTACACCGCTATCGATGTTACTATTTTACCATTTGAAAATTTTTTCGTCAACTATTTATCCTTACTTCTTTAAATGTAATCATCGATTTTTTTCAGTTTATTAAAAGCATCCGTCCCAAGAATTCTATTAAATTCACTAGTTGGAATTACATTCTTCAAATCGATGATAATTCGTTTAAATTCTCTTGTTAATCTTTTTAGTTCCGTCTTTGAATAACCAAAAGCTTTTAGATACATGATGATAAGAGATAAATAATCGACTATAGATTTAAATGATATATTGGTAATACCAAATTTAATCCTCAAATCATTTAATAAAGTATTATTTATCCTGCGATTCTTAAAGCGAGTATCAAAAATAATATGATTATGTGCAATACCATTTCTTAATTCATTCAAAATAAAGATATGATTCGTTAAATGATCTGCATTCGTATCCATATGGTCATATATTCCAAGATTAGTGAGCACTTCTTTTCGATCCTCTTTATGCATTTGTTTTACAAAATCGCCCAGCTTACCAAGTGAAACAATCTCAAACATTACCCATAGCGGTATAGGTTCCCCTGAATTAATTTTATGTGTTACCATTTTATTCTTACCATAATTCATATGGACGCTACTGTGAATATTTTTTTGAAGGTTTAACCGATTATTCAACATCATCGTTTTATCTGAACCACTAAAACGATGGTAGTCTGTTAACTTTTCGCTGTAGATACTTTCAAATGTTGGATTTGACTCACTGACCAACTCATCTAAAATATAATTTTTAATGGAGGTTTCAATAGATACTAAGGGTGAAAATAATAAATCTTTGAGAGCAGTATCAAAGTTATAAACAGCAATAATTTCATCAAAATGGCTAAAGGAGAATAAATTCCTTCTTTCTTGATAAAAACGATAGCCCTTATATCCATGATAATAGCCCATTCGCAACAACATTTTCTTATGATTAGAACCACCTATATCTATTCCATGCATCGTTCTAATATGCTTCATCAATGCATTGGTTGATTTTCCTTTTTCCACGGTTCCTCCTGTATTTCTAATTTTTAATAATTAATACCGCTCCTGAGTATCTCAAAATATTAAACAAAGAGAGTCCTCATCAGCATTTCATCGTCCCAGTCAGAAATATTTATTTTGACATTTTTATCTTTACACATCGCTTTTAACAGGCGTAGAAATTTTTTATTATCTGCACCAGTCAGTATTTCATCATAACAAGATAGAACGTCTTTGTTATCAGAAAAGATAATTGGAATTTTTCCTAAAGCTTTATTTATTTCGGAATAATCCCCATTATACCCCTGATTTAGCGTATGGCGTAAACTAAATAATTCAATCACAAAATTGCGCTTTGTTATCTTCACTAACATTTTTCGTTGATAATATTCTGCTACAAGCGTTCCAACAATACCCGATGTAATAAACGCTGTTAAGATTTCCATTCTTACCCCATCTCCTTCACTTTACTTTCAAAAAATCCAATCTCATCATCCGAAAGTCCATATTTTCGATAGAGTTGTGCGTCTAACTCAGCTATTGATTGTGACCAATCAATGTCCGAGTTAGACGCAATTTCTAATCCATTTTACTGATATAAGAATCCATAAATTTTCGATGGCTTTCTTCGTAATCATATTTACTGCACAGATAATCATGAATTTCATCAATTGACTTATCCCATGGAACATCAGATTTATTAGTAAAATTTTGCACTGGAACATATTTCCAAACTGATTTCTTGTTATCTTGAGTGATTTTTAAAATACCTAACAACGTTCTAGCAAAAGGGGTTTTTATGTACTTCAATAATGAATGAGCTTCGTACTCAGTATTAAATGAACCAATAGATAAAAACGTCTGTGTGTGACCCACGAGTGGGGTACCCACGAGTGGGGTCGATAGAACCTCGCCTATCGCCCCACTTCCGTTTGCTTTCGGAAGAAAGACTTTATACTTCTCAAAATTATCAGGTCCCTTTATATAATCGGCTCTCACAAACTTATTTACTCGCTCATTATTTTGACGTCCAATTATTTCTACATAATTTGAATCCGACTTGATATCTTTGAAAATTTCAGGAAGTTTCTCAAAAATATTTGTTGTGACATCAAATTTATGCCCCTTACTCAATCGAGATTCCAATTGTGGAAATTCTTCATGTAATTGGCTTGTCAGTTTGTAACTTTCAGGTGCATATACCAATTCACTTAAAGATGAAAAATCTTTATGATGGGTAACTAATCTATACATTTCATTTAATTCATCAAATGGAGTAAATGTTTCAATCGCACCGAAAACTTCGTTTGAATCTCGGTAAGTAACCGCTACACCACCCTTAATATCTGTATTTGGAAAGACTTCATCTGACTTTTGAGAGAAGTAAATCACTTTAAGATGTTCATCAGACAGCATTTTTTGATTCCATACTTTTGGAGTCTTTCCTGCATTAAATAGGAAGCGAGCAGGAGTAATCAAGCAGACCTTTTCTGCTATTTGATAAGATAAGTCAATAAAATTATGATAAATAGGATTATCACTTGTTCCTTTCGTTTCTTCCTGATACGGAGGATTTCCTATCACTACATCAAATTTCACCTTGTTAAATGCCTCCTCAACTAGTTTCTTACCTTGTTCACTATCTGTTTTTAGGGTATCTGTCAGGCTTTCTATATAAGTCACATTGGTTTTGTACTTCCGATAGCCTGTCAGTGTACGTTCAGTAATGGTTTTTGCCATTGGTGTTTTGGCAATAGCGTAGATATTATTCGCTAAAATCTCTTGATAGACTTGGTCAGCTTCAAAATGGTTGTCATCATTTTCTGCCACTCTTTGATAATACAAGCTAATGGCACTATGAAGAGGGTAGAGACCTGTCTTTGAGTTGATATCTAAGATTTTCGTATCTCGTTGATAGATTGATGGAGTCACTTCATTAGACACCCAGTGAAGATTTGACCTCGCACCATCTGTCGCCGACTCAAAGTTATCATCATAGAAGTTCAAACCACCGACAGACTTAGATACTTGTAGATTGACCACGCGCCACGGTGTCAGTACCGTTTCCTTATCAGGGTTTTTAAAGGTCCCAAACAGCTCCGCAATCTGCTCCGCCCGCTCGATGAAGTCCAGGTCATCAAATGATTTCGCACGCTGACGGATGATACGACCAGCCTCGATAAAGACCTCAGCATCATAATACTTGGTAATCTCACTAAACATTCCCTTGGTGAAGCCTTTTGGCATGAACTCTTTCCACGATTCATCATCCACCTGCTTGATAAAGTCTTGAATGGTAATATCTTTTGATAAATCGACCGCCATGCCGTAAATCATCATTGGAATACGGATAGAAACCCCGCGTAAAATAGAAATCATATTTTTCCGCTGTTTCTTAGCTTCTTTTTGCTTTTCGATAACCTCTAGATCTTCTGCTGTTCGTTTAGCTTTTGGTTTCTTTTTAGCTTTTTCAGCTTGCTCATGCTCTTCAGTTGTCAATCCATTTTCATTGATTACAACTTTCTTAGGCGTTTTTTGACTCTGTGTCTTACCAACGATAGCATTGAGTTTGGTAAACATGCTCGCATCATCAGCAGTTAAAGTTAAAAGATTGTCATTATATAGACTGTCGTCTTCAAAACCTGACCGCACTGCCTTTTCAGCATAAACTTTCTTGAGCTGTGTCAGCATTCTATCCACATCGTAGGTCTTCATTCCATTGTCTGAAGCGCCTAAGATTGGCATAAAGTTTAGAAGACGAGCCATAGCTTGTTTTTGTGCTTGCGTATTTTTCTTCCCTACACCTGAGTTAATCTGGGCACTCTCCGCCATGACAGTCAAGGCTCTATCAGGGGCAAAATCAAAAACATAACAATTCGTCTTCATTCCCAATTTCTCATGAGAAAAAGGCGTCTGAGCACGAAAGGCAGCTTGTAGGTAGTTCATGGCACTATTGGTATTAGACAAGAAGAGAACAGCTGTCCACTCTGGGATATTGACGCCTGTTGTCAGCTTACGAACAGTCAAGGTAATGGTTTTTGTCTGCGAAGGGTCTTCACCAATAGCAGAACGAACTTTCTCTATGTCCGCATCGTTAGCAATTCCATCATCACTACTTGCTCCTCGAACAACATTAACAATTTTATATTCTTTCCCGAAAATAGGGTGTTCTTTAAGCAAGCCCTCAAAAGCATTAGCTTCCTTAACACCTGGCATAAGCCAAAGCGTATGACGCAACTCTTCACGATAAGACTTCGATGAAAAAGGGTAGTTCGTACAACTATCTGGATGTGTGATATTATCTAAGAATTGGCGAACCTCTTGCTTATAAACAAGTTTACCATCCTCAGCCACACGGAAAAATTCCCTAAAGTTGAACGATTTACTCTCATCAGAAAAACGTTCCTTATGCTTCATTTCAAAAGTGTACATTGATACTTTTGGCAAAGTTTCATAAGGATTTGGCTCACTTGGACGTTCTAATTCCCACTTCTTCTTAGCCTGTTGTTCCATGACATAGTCCCAAGTATAAACTTGCTCCTCGTCAAATTGATCCAGAAGATTGAAGGGGGTTCCTGATAATTCAAGTATCTTTGTATGCTCTTTGACCAATTCTTTCATAACGGTGTCACTGAGCTCGGTTTGCGTTCCCTCGTGCGCCTCATCAATGATAATCAAATCCCAATCCACATCTGCAAAATCTTTCAGATTGGTTTGTCCGCCATTGTACCGAAGCAATTGGATTGAAGCAAAATACACAAAAGGTTTTTCTCCTCGCTTCAGGTTTTCAAGCGTTTCTCCTTGATTGACTGAGCCATAATCATACCCATCGGCGCTCATCTTCATTTTCTTGAAATCATCAAACCAAGAATGCGCCACAACAGGGCGATGAGTCATGATGAGAACTTTTTGAAAAGCCTCATTCTTGACTAATTGCAAGGACGTCAGAGTTTTGCCAAAACGCATTTTAGCATTCCAGAGCATTCGGTCTTTTTTCTTAAAGACTTTTTGCGTCTGCTCGACCGCTGCCTCTTGTTCTGGACGAAGGGTGATAACTGGTTCTTCAATAAATGATTCTTTGGCAGTAATATTTAGATAATTTCTACCTTCTTTAACAGCTTTAATAGCAGCCTTAGCTGTCTCTAAATCCGTCTTGAACCACTCTGTTCCTTCCAGTTGTTCAGCCTGTTTAATCCCTGAACGCTTCAAGACATTATGCACATCATAATCATGAAACCAGGACTTGGTCGCCTTTTTGTAAGCAAGCTCTACCCAACCAAGCGTGTAAGGTAGACCAGATGTTTTCATGTATTGATTAATACGTTTTGGGGCAACAGTACGTAAAAAGTCACTATTTGGCGACCAATCTGTCTCAATATCATCCGAAGAAACGCTACCCTCACCAATTTTTTGAGTTCCTTCGAAGGCATTAAATAGTCCACTTTCATTGTTCACTGTTTGAATATAGATAAACTTCCGCTCAGCCGTAGTGTACATTTCTTGTGCTCTCGGTTCTAAAAAATGACCAATTGCACTGGCTTTAATATCCGGTTCAATATAGGTTAACATGACCCAAGCTAGTATGTCAAAGACTTGTTTTAGTGATTTTAATGCATTTTCTTTTGTCGCATCTTCTGGATTAAGGACATGGGCAGAATTATTCCCCCTTCCCTTGATATCATAAAAGTGATCGACGATTGTTTTATTGGGAATAAAGTCTCTTATCTCTCTTAGTACGTCATTAAAGGTGGCGCGCTCACTAATATCTAAATATTCTCTATCGGCAACCAACCTCGCTGTATTCTCAGCAACTTTTCTCACTTTAGTCAGCGTGCCTTCATAGTCCCCATGTGTATAATTTTCTTCAGCCATATTTATGGTTCTAAAAAGCTCGGCTGTATCTATATCAATTGCCAAAAAATCAAAATTTGAAATCATAGCCTAATCTCCTAGTAAATACACTTTTTGAATGGTTATCTCTTTTATCGTATCTGCTTTTTTAACAGATTCATTCTCAATCATAAATTCATCATCTATATCAAAAAAACTCAGTTGTCCTTCCACGACTGTCCGATCGTCTTCTACTTCCTTACCCAAAAGTTCTGAAAGTGCAAAAGAAATTTTTCTTACCAAACTTGGATGACCTTTGACCAGTTGCCACTCATTGAACCTAATGGGCTCCCCTGTGACTGGATGCTGCTGAGTCAAGGTATTTCCTCTCACAATATTTTTATGAATAAGATAGTGTGCTGATTGATAGATATCATTTTTGCTATTTAGTCTAGTTCCAAAAGCTTGCTCGTACCAGTCTAAATAACAAAGAAACATCCGTGAACGTGCCACTTCCAAATTATCTTCTAAAAACTCTATGCCATATATGGACGAGAGAGCAATCAAAGACTTTGTTTTCCAATTTCGTTTGTCATACTGTCTGACCACAGCCTCTAGCTTTCTCTCTAAAATAGCTTGCAAAAAATTGCCATCGCCTGCAGATGGCTCTAAAAAGGTCTTATATACACTTTCACAAGCTTCTTTCACTCCTGGAGTATCCAGCATTTTCTGAACCATCCAAGCAGGTGTAAAGACTTCTCCATGTTTTTGAACACGTTGTTTTGATTTAATTAAGCTCTCTTCCAAAACCTACTCCTTGAAAATGTTTATATCTCCACCTATTATACCATTTTCTATGCCTAACTTTAACTATTTCTGAGAGTGTTTGAAGTTCCTTGAAATAATGTAATTTAGCTCTCAAAAAAGTCAAAGCATGAACAGAACTTAAATTTCATTTACAATTAATTTCAAGTTTAATTACATCAGAAATTGAAAAACAAATTCATCATCAAAATATTGGCAATTCGTATTTAAACAAAAAACAAGCATGCGAGTATCTCGGGATTTCAAATAATACTTTAGACGAATGGATTCGCAAAGGGCTTCCATCTATTAAGATCGGAAAAACGGTTCGTTTCAACAAACAATCCATTGATGCATGGCTACTAGCACAAAACTAGAAATATCTGTATTTTTATCTTATAATTAGCATGGTATTTTCTGGTTCGACAAAAAGGAGAATATCATGACTATCACAAAAACCAAAAATGGAACATATCGCTTAAAGGTATATATTCCAACTGAAGCACGAATGCCTCTCGGAATCGTGAATAATAATTACTTTGATAAGCGTTTTAAGACAAAAAAGGAGGCAAGGCAAGCAGAGATAGACCTTCTAACAAAAATCAATCAGATTGAGAATAACGAATTTACAGGGTTAGGCAAGGGAGAAATTCTATTCAAAGATTTTTACGAAAATGTCTGGTGGGAGTATTATAAAGCAGGACAGACAACTTCAACTACAAAGCCCCCAAGCAGGTCAACTATATCCAATACAAAAACTTGTTTCAGAAAACATATTTTACCTATGTTAGGTAATTACACTATTCAATTTCTCAATCAGAACAAGCAAGTTATTCTAAACTTGATGACTGCTAAAGCTAATGAATACGCCAATTTCAAGACCTTGAGAAGCTATGTAATTTCCATATTTGATTGGGCAGAGGAATTAGAATATATAGAATCAAATAAAATCGCTAAAACCTTACGTCGTATCAAATCAACTAAGAAAATCCAGTTGGCAGAAGCTAGGCGAGATGAAGACCTCTACCTAACACATGAGCAGTTACAGGAATGGTTCTTAGCCTTCCAAGATGATTTGGCTAGCAGAAAAATTTCACTTAAGGACTACGTTCTATTTTATCTTACCTTCTTTTTAGGAGACCGAAAATCTGAATCTTATGCTTTGCAGTGGAAACACATTAATTTTGAAAAATCCCAAATTCAATTACTCCAAGCACTAGATAGGTATGGAGATGTGAAATCAACCAAAGGAAACAAGAAAACAACCTTTGCTATTTCATCTGACTTACTTCAACTTCTCCAGAATTGGAAAAAACAACAAAGGCAAGAACTTGCAAAGTTTGGTATCATTACGAACTATGAGCAATTTGTATTTACCTATGTAGATACTAAAGGAAACGTAAATAAACCCCTACACGCAGATTATCTTAACAATAAGATGAGAACAGTTAAAAATCGTCACCCATATTTGACACACGCTACACCTCATAAATTACGGCACACTGGTGCAACACTTGCTAAACAAGCAGGTATGAGCTTAGAAGCTATTTCACAGGCTCTAACCCACAGCGATACCACTACAACTCAAATTTATGTCAATACCTCCAATGTCATCCCTATGGCGGTTGGAGAATTTGCCTTAAACTCTCTGAAACAATAAGGTAAAAATAAGGTAAATTTTGAGGTGAACTTTTCAAAAAACCACAAAAAAAACACCCATGAGGTAAACTCTTGAGTGCTTTGAAACGTTGATATATCGCTGATAATTAACGTTTTGAGAATTGTGAAGCTTTACGTGCTTTCTTAAGACCTGGTTTCTTACGTTCAACCATACGAGCGTCACGTGTAAGAAGGCCTGCGCGTTTCAATGAATCGCGGAAGTCTGGGTCTACTTGAAGCAATGCACGCGCGATACCGTGACGGATCGCACCTGATTGACCACCGTAACCACCACCGTTCACGTTAACGAAAACGTCGTATGAACCTTGTGTTGAAGTTACTGCGAATGGTTGGTTAATAACCAAACGAAGGTCAGCGTGTGGGATGTACTCTTCTACATCTTTTTTGTTTACTGTGATTTTACCAGTACCTGGGACCAAACGTACGCGTGCAACCGCGTTTTTACGACGACCAGTACCTGTGTATTGTGCTTGTGCCATTTAGATTACGTCCTTTCCCTTAGATAAGACCTGAAATATCAAGTACTTCTGGTTGTTGTGCAGCGTGAGTGTGCTCAGCACCTACAAACACTTTCAACTTCATGCCTTGTGCACGACCAAGTGTGTTGTGTGGAAGCATACCTTTAACTGATTTTTCAATCAAACGAACAGCGTTTTTAGAACGCAATTCACCAGCTGTGATTGATTTCAAACCACCTGGGTGCAATGAGTGAGTGTAGTACACTTTGTCAGTTGCTTTTTTACCAGTCAATTTCACTTTCTCAGCATTGATAACGATAACGAAGTCACCAGTATCAGTGTGAGGTGTGAAAGTTGGTTTGTTTTTACCGCGAAGAACGCTAGCAACTACTGCTGAAAGGCGTCCAAGAGGTACATCAGTAGCGTCTACTACATACCATTTACGTTCAACTTGGCCTGGTTTAGCCATAAATGTTGTTTTGTTCATGATTTCTCCTATACGAATCGTTTTTGTTTACTGGGCGGATGTTCCGGTCCGCGGGTATTTGGAAGGTTCCGGGGCCTTTCAAATGGGGTAAACAATACCGTCTACCATTCTATCAAAACTACTGTTCTCCGTCAAGTTATTTTACTTTACTTTTTTTATTTTTTCTTCACCCTAAAGCAAGGATAGAAAAAACGAGCTTTAATAGCAGAAAAATGACGCCAAATCCTATCTCCTCACCGATTGCCCCATTTTAAAATAAGTGTGCCGCTTGCCTCTGACCGCCAAGGACAAGGACAAGATATTTTCAGGGTCTGGCATCCGACCATAGCCCCCATCTCCGATATGGTGAATATCCGAACCCACCCGTTTGTTGCTGAGCCCAAACTCCCGCACCGTCTGACTGTCCGCACTCTCCTGACTAGTCCCAATGGTCGAAATAACCAAAGCTCCACGCGCCTTGACCTGACTGATAATAGGTGCCACGGTTTCCTCCCGCACACCCGGTACTGTTCCGACCGCTGGAATGAGGACACCGTCAGCCCCCAAGTCCACAAAATCCAGCAGAGCTTGGCTGTCCACGACCGACTCCCCTAGACCTGCACCGTGCATCTTTCCTGCAAAGATCAGGCCCTCAAAGTGTTCTTTGGCAAGGCCAATAGCAGAGCGTATTGCAGCCATAGACACACCCGTAGCAGGATTGCCTGTCAGCATGATAAAATCTACGCCCAGGGCTTGGGCCTGTCCCAGACTTTCTGGACTGACCTGACGCCCAGGTTTAAGAAAGACCTGCTGGTCTTGAACTTCCTGACTAGTATCCACAGGCTCCAAGTTAATCCCAACCAATCGACCTGTCAACCGCTTAATTTCAGCGATGGGATTGTCGCAGTCGTAAAAATCAACAATCTCCGGATGAAAAACATCCAATTCGTTGAGCACCAAGAGGTCACAACCAAAAGCAGCCATCATCTCCGCATTGGTCACCCCTGCAATCAAGGGAGCCGCCGTCACCACCGTTTCCCCCATGATAATCCGACCTTCACTGGATAGAATGGACTGCTTGAGCTCCTCCTTGGTCGCTCCCACCATATCACTGGCATAGCATGACAATAAACGTTTCATAAGAACCTCCAAATGGATAAGTATAACTTTTTTGTAATCGCTTTCTTTTGTTGAGAAAAGAAAAGAGATTATCTCTCTTTCTTACTGATGGATAAGATAGCTAAAACGCCTGTACCTGTATGGGTGGCAATAATTGGTCCCAACTCAGTCAAAAGAACATCGCTGACACGGCTATCTTCCAACAAGGTCGCTTTGATGGCTGTCGCAGCTTCCAAATCACCTGTATAGGCCACCATGACCGTAGAATGATCCAAATTATCCAAGGTCAGGTTTAGCATTTCCTTAATCCCTTTTTTACGGCCACGGATTTTGGCAATGGCTTCTAACTTCCCTTCCGCATTGAGAGCAAGAAGAGGTTTGATATTGACCAAACCGCCAATCAGAGCAGCTGCCTTGGACAAGCGACCACCACGCACGAGGTGGTTGAGGTCATCAACCAAGAGATAGGTCCGCAAACGTGGGACCAAGTCCTCGATGAGCGCCTTGGTTTCAGCTAACGACTTGCCCGTTGCACGCGCTTGAGCTGCTTGCATAACCAAGTACCCCTCACCAATAGCAGCAGCCTTGGTATCTACAATTTCAATGGCAGCATCAGGATAAGCATCCAAAACCATATCGCGTGCAATGACTCCACTCTGATAGGTCCCTGAAAGTGCTGCTGAGAAAGCGAGGTAAAGTACCTCTTTGCCTTCCTTGGCTGCCACCTCGAATACTTCTTCAAATTGACCAACATTGACCTGACTGGTTGTCGGCTGGCCCCCTGTTGCCATTTTCTCCAACAATTCCCCAGAAGTCAAGCGGTTTTCCCCAACGGTTTCATAGGTCACACCGTCAAGGTTTATGGTCAAACCAAGCACGGTTACATCATTTTCTTGCAGCCAGCTAACTGGCAAATCCGATGTCGAATCGGTTACGATTGTAAATGTCACTCTTTCATTTCCTCCATCATTTCTTTTAAAGCTTGAAAATTCCCATCTGACCAGGGATTGAGCCGTGGGGTGTAGAGTTCTACCTGGTCCACAAACTTGTCCAAGTCCTTCTTGATAACCCTGGTTCTCTCCTCTAACTCACGCGCCGAAACCCGTAAGGCCCCTTGTGAAAAGACCACCCATTGTTCGTTGAGGTCGCTGGTTGCGACGGAAACCTGCTTGCGGCGGTCACTATTGAGCTGGGCGCTGAGCCGCTCAATGTAGCTATCCGCCGTTTCCTCTTCCTCTGTAAAAATGACCGATACCTTGAACTCGTCATATTGCTGGCGAAGGCCTGGCACATGGTGGGCATCAAAGACACAAATCACCTCAATCTGTTCAAAGGCTGCATAGTGAGACAGGGTTCGAAGCAAGGTCGTTCTAGCCGCGTCCAAGTCTCCCTTTTTAAAATCTTGCTTGGTCGATTGCCAAAAGGCAATCATATTGTAGCCATCTACGATGAGAACTTTTTCTTTCATTTAGATTTTCTTCCGAAATACTTCGTACATCAGCACAGCTGCTGCTACGCTGGCGTTGAGAGATTGGACATGGCCCTTCATAGGAATGGTAATCATCTCATCCACCTGCTTTTTGATATTGCTGGAGATGCCCTTGCCTTCGTTGCCAATAATAAGGGCTAGTTTGCCAGCCGTATTCCACTTGTGGCTTGGGGTTCCGTTCATATCGGTACCAAATACCCAGAAACCAGCCTCCTTGAGCTTATCTAGGGTTTGGCTGAGATTGGTCACTCGGGCGATTGGGACATGGGCCACCGCACCTGTGGAGGTCTTGGCCACAACGGGCGTCACGCCAACTGCTCGGTGCTTAGGAATGATGATGCCCGCTACCTGAGTGGCATCTGCGGTCCGCAAAATCGAGCCGAAGTTGTGGGGGTCTGTCAGACCGTCCAAGATGAGAATGAGGGGATTGTCTTCCTGCTCTGCCTTTTCCAAAATCACCGAAAGGTCCGCATAGGCAAACTCAGAAACCCGCAAAACAAAGCCTTGGTGAACAGCACCTTCTGTCATGTCAGACAGGGTCTTCTTGGGCGTCCAAGAAATCGACACCTTCTTCTCTGCCGCCAGCGCCTTGATTTTTTCTACATTTTTTCCGCGCAAATCATCCTGGATGTAGAGTTTGTTGCCGGTGTTGGCCTCCAAACTCTCCACTACAGCATGTACGCCATATACCATATCATTTTGTTCCATAAGAGTATTATAGCATAGGTTACTTGAAAATTGGCACTCACTGTGTCCCAGCTGAAATACTTGACCACATTACCAATATATGTTATCCTTATTCCTATTACTTGTCCGTACAATCGGACCAAAAGGAGAGCGTATGACACTTATTTTTGGAATTGTGGCGGGTCTGATTGCCTTTGCTATCGGTGGTTTGTGGTATGGTTTGATTTTCCGCGATGCTTGGATCAAGGCTTCAGGCATTGACATGGCTAAGGTAGAAGCAGATCGTCAGGCTGGCAAAAATGGACAGAAGGAAATGGTGGTTTCCCTTGTCATTGAAGTCCTGACTGCTATCATTACTATTTTCTTCATCAAGACCCTCGGCATCTCTCCCCTACACGCAGCTGGTGGCATGGGCATAATTGCGGTCCTTGCTTCATTAAAAAACTACGTCTTTGAGCAACGCCCTATCAACCTCGTCCTCATCAACGAAAGCTACAAGCTGGTCTGCTACCTAGTAGTCGGTATTCTGGCTCTATTTGCATAAGCAATTCCCTCCTATCCTTAGGAGGTTTTTATTTTATGATACAATAGAAATAGACTAAAACCAAAGGAGCCCCCATGTCCCTCTCCCTCCGAACGATTAAACTGATTTTTGCCACTGTGCTAGCTATCTACCTAGCGACCGCCCTAGGCTTGTCTTATGCGACAGCGGCTGGCATCATCGCCATTCTCAGCGTCCTCGACACCCGCAAGTCCAGCTTCAAAATGGCCCGCAACCGCCTCTTTTCCACCCTCCTGGCCCTGACCATCGCCGTCCTAACCTTCGCCCTCTTCGGCTTTGGCATCTGGACCCTAGGCATCTACCTGGCCCTCTATGTCCCTCTGGCCTACCGTTTCAACTGGGAGGCTGGCATCGCCCCCTCGACCGTCCTCGTTACCCACCTCTTGCTGGAGCAGGATATTTCGCTGATTTTTTTGGGAAATGAGCTGACGCTTTTTCTGATTGGGGCAGGACTGGCACTTTTGTTTAACCTCTATATGCCTTCGCAAGAAAAGAAAATCCAGGCCTATCACGACCAAGTCGAAGACCTGCTCAAGCAGATTCTCCTTCGCTTTGAAGCCTTTCTGCTTAATGGCGATGGACGAAACGAGGCTGAATTGATTACGCAGTTGGATCAGACCTTGGATGAGGCCCTGAAAGTCGTCTATCTGGACCGCCACAACCAACTCTTCCAGCAGACCAACTACCAGGTCCATTACTTTGAAATGCGAGCCGCACAAAACAAAATCCTGCGGACCATGGCAGGAAATATCAACAAATGTTTACTGGAAGGCAGAGAAAATGTCATCCTGTCCAGCCTCTTCGAGCGAGCAGCCCAGCAACTGAGCCGAGAAAACTCCGCCAAGGAACTGCTCCTGGACATCGATCTCTTCCATGCCACCTTCCGCGAGCGACCTCTGCCACAAACAAGGGAAGAATTTGAAACCCGTGCTACCCTATTCCAACTCCTACACGACATGGAAGCCTTTATTCGCCTCAAGGTTGATTTTTATGAAGTATATAAAGACCAAGAACCGTCAGTTTAAACCGACGGTTCTTCTACTTTTCCATGAAATTCATCTGATACTTGGTTGTGCAAATGCAAGAAAGACAGGCCCATCATGACCGCATTCCCTGCAACTGCAATCATAAATTCTTCCTTGGAAGATACCTTTCCTAGCCAAATGGAGAGGATTAAAATGAGATTGTAAAGAAGGATAGAAAGAGCTACCAAACGAATTTTTTCTCAGTAGCGACTTCATAGGAACCTCCTGTAAGTGTTTTCTATATTTATTATATAGAATTCAAGAAGCAATTGCAAGTATTTATATGTTCTTGGCCAAAAACCGCCAGATTTGCATCCGACGGTCAGGTGTTTTATGAACGATTTTAGAATGGTTAGACAATCGCCTTGCTTGTTTCATCATCAAAGAAATGAGCTTTGTTGAGGTTGAAGGTCAAGCGAACTGTATCCCCTGGGTTGTGGTAGTCGCGTGCATCAACGCGAGATACAAACTCTGTGCTACCTACTTTAGAGTAGAGCATGGTTTCTGCACCGAGAAGCTCTGATACAACTACTTCTGCTTCTACGATGGAAGATGGATATGTGTCCAATTCCAACTGAGAAGCCTTGATGTCTTCTGGACGGATACCGAGGGTAAATGATTTGCCATTGTAACCTTTTTCTTCCAAGTGTTTGCGACGACCTTCTGGAAGATCCACCTTGAAACCATCTCCAACAAGAACGCCATCTTGAAGCGTCACTGTGAAGAAGTTCATAGCTGGGCTACCGATGAAGCTAGCAACAAACTTATTAACAGGGCGGTTGTAGAGCTCTTCTGGGCTACCGATTTGCTCGATACGACCGATTGTACCTGTGCCTGCTGGGTTTTTAGTTGCAGACATGATAACGATACGGTCTGCCAAGGTCATGGCTTCTGTTTGGTCGTGGGTTACGTAGATGGTTGTCGCACCGATACGGCGGTGGATTTTGGCAATCTCTGTACGCATGGATACACGCAGTTTTGCATCCAAGTTTGACAAAGGCTCATCCATCAAGAATACTTTGGCATCACGGACGATAGCACGACCCATGGCAACACGCTGACGCTGACCACCTGAAAGGTCTGCTGGTTTGCGTTCCAAGAATTCTGTCAAGCCAAGAATTTGGGCAGCTTCTTCTACACGTTTTTTGATTTCGTCCTTGCTGTATTTACGCAATTTCAAACCAAAGGCCATGTTGTCAAATACAGTCATGTGTGGGTAGAGGGCATAGTTCTGGAATACCATGGCAATATCGCGGTCTTTTGGAGCCACATCATTCATGAGAACGCCGTCGATGTATGCTTCCCCTTCTGTGATATCTTCCAAACCAGCAATCATACGAAGAGTTGTTGACTTACCGCATCCTGAAGGACCTACGAATACGATAAACTCCTTGTCCTTGATGTCCAAGTTAAAGTCTTCAACAGAGTAGTGCTCGCTGTTTGGGTATTTTTTATAGATATTTTTTAAATTCAATTGAACCATGTTCAATCCTCGCTTTCTTTGATAGTTTTATTATAAATGAAAACGCTTTATTTTTCTCTGTCAATGTGAACAAAAATAAAAAAATCTTTTGTACATCTTGCACAAAAGATTAAAAATCCTGTTCCATGATGACCTGATAGCAAACAGCTAAATCCGTCAACTCTTTTAATTGCAAGCCCGTCCAATCATACCATTTATCCAAACGGTACTGAAGGGTATTCCGATGAATATAGAGGGACTGGGCCGCCTTTGTTAATACGGCACCCTCTTTCCAAAGCGCCTGAATTTCCTTTTCCATTTGCTGGTGGGCAATCATATCTCCCAGACCTCTTCTGATAATAGGATAAAGCTGACCAGCCCATAGATGAAGCTGACTAAAAGTTAGTAGACCAGACTGATGATGGCTTAATCTCCAGTGCTGAAAGAGAGATTGTTCTGCCTGAATGAGCATTGGCCAGGATTGCAGCAGTCTTGCTGGCCAGATCTGACCTAGAAACAAGGTCATTCGCAACCCAAAATCAAACTCCATGGTCGCAAGGGTATCACCTAGGATTTCTCTAACATCAAATAGAGAGGAGCTGTCTAAGATAAAGCTGTAGTCCTGACCATTGGTCGTGTAGTAGGTCTGAAGATTAGGCAGAAGCTTGGTCATCATATCCAGCCAAGCTTGCTTCCCCTCTTCATCTGATACCGTCCAAATATGGGCGTGGATAACTTGAAGTTTACTTAGAGCCTGCGGAAGGGGGCCCGTCCCCTGAAGATAACGAGCCCAAGGATGACCTGCCTCCTGGGGTAGATCACCCAAGAATAACTGCAACAGGCCCCGTTCTCGCTCTGTGATATCCTCTTGAGCTATCAAGAGCCAAGTCCCGTCAGCTAGAGGCAAATGAATGCCTACTCCATCTACTTTTTCAGCTACTATTTTTGCTTTTGGAAATAATTTCTGTAATTGATCCTTACTGGTCATCTGGCCTCACTTTCATTCTGTCATGACGGTTTCTTAATGGTTAGCTTCGATAAACCCAAGACACCAAGACACCAACTCTTCCAAGCGTTCGATCTGCTCGGTCATGTGCAAATAGCCCAAAACCGCCTCAAAGCCTGTGGACATCCGATAGGTGACCACGTCCGCATTCTTGGCCTTGGTGTGGCTATTGGTATTGCGCCCCCGCTTGTAGATCTCTTCCTCTTTTTCGGTCAATAGCTGAGCTTCTAAGAGGGCAGAGATCAGGCTTGCCTGAGCCTTGGCCGACACATACTTGTTAGCCTCTCCGTGCAATTTGTTAGGCTTGGTCAGCCCCTTGAAAATCAAGTGCCGTCTGACATACATGGAATAGACAGCATCCCCTTCAAAAGCCAGGGCGATGCCATTGATGAGATTGACATCTACTGCCTTAGTCACGTGTCCACCTCACACCATCCTTGGTATCCAAGAGCTTGATGCCTTGGGCTGCCAATTGATCTCGAATACGGTCAGCCGTCGCAAAGTCCCGATTGGCACGCGCTGCTTGACGCTCTGCTATCAAGGCTTCGATCTCGCTGTCCAAGACTTCTTCTTCAAAGACAATACCAAAGACGGCGAGCATCTTGCCAAAGGCTTCTTTTACAGCTTCATCATAATTGCCTGAGTTGATCCACTTGGCAAAGTCAAAGATAGCCGTAATCCCATTTGCCGCATTGAAATCATCATCCATTGCTGCTTCAAAGGCTGCCAAATACAATTCAAGAGCTGACTTATCCACAGAGTTTTGCACAGGTTGTGTATAAGTATTTTTCAGATATTTGAGATTGATTTCCGCATCTGAAATAGCCTTCTCAGTGTAGTTGAGTGGACGGCGGTAGTGCTGGGTCGATAGGAAGAATCGCAAGACCTGCCCGTCGATTTGTTCCAACATATCATGAGCTGTCAGGAAATTGCCCAAGGACTTGGACATCTTCTCATCATTGATATTGAGCATGGCATTGTGCATCCAATAATTCGCAAAAGTCTGACCAGTCTTGCACTCAGACTGGGCAATCTCATTGGTATGGTGAGGGAATTCCAAGTCCGCACCACCACCGTGAATGTCAATAGTGTCTCCCAAAATCTCTGTCGCCATAACCGAACACTCGATATGCCAACCTGGACGACCTGCTCCCCAAGGGCTTTCCCAAGATACTTCACCTGGCTTGGCAGTTTTCCACAGGGCAAAATCAAAAGGGTGTTCTTTGAGTTGACCTTCTCCCTCAACACGACCAGAAGCCCCAGCTTCTAAGTCAGACAGGGTTTTGTTGGCCAAACGGGCATAATTGGCTGCCTTTTCCACACGGAAATAGACATCTCCAGCCGCCTCGTAGGCATAGCCCTTGTCAATCAAGACCTGCACAAAATCGATGATTTCATCCATATAGTCAATAACGCGAGGGTTTTTGGTAGCAGGCTTGACACCCAGTTTTGCCACATCTTCCTTGAAAGCTGCGATAAACTTATCAGATAGTTCCTTGGTTGTCATGCCAGCTTCATTAGCAGCCTTGATAATCTTGTCATCCACATCCGTAAAGTTGGAGATGTAGGTCACATCAAAGCCACGGTATTCAAAATAGCGGCGGATGGTATCAAAAGCCACAACGCTACGGGCATTACCGATATGGATATAGTTGTAAACCGTCGGACCGCAAACATACATCTTGACCTTACCCTCTTCCAAGGGCACAAAGTCACGCAGACTGCGAGTCATGGTATCGTAAATTTTAATCATAGTTTCTCCATTACTTCTGAGTATTCTTTAGGACTTGATACTTTTGATACAATTTTACTAGCCAATAAGCTGTCGCGGCCAACCAAATCATCCCTAGCTGCCAGTTTCCTTGGGAAAACTTAAGGATAGATAGAATTGTTCCACCGATGGAGGTCAACACATAAGGCCAGTTTTGTCTTACTAATTTTTTTAACATGATCTACTTTCTAATGTTCTTGCAATGGCCATGGCCACTTCAAAGAAGGTCATACTGTCAGCCGTCCTTTCTTCCCGACGGGTATCCCATTCATTCTTGTGGTGGTCCACATAGTCTGCCGTGTAGAAAAACTGATAGACCTTGGCCTGACGAAAGTTTGCCCAGGCCATGATAGCAGAAGCTTCCATATCGACCACCATGGCACCAGCGGCTAGGCGACGCTTGACCTTGGCAGCCGTTTCCCGATAAAAAGCATCCGTCGTCCAGGTCTTGGCCCGCACGTGTTCGATTCCTGCTTGGTCCAAGGCCTTTTCCATGGTCAATAGCAAAGCAGAATCATAGCTGATTTCCTCGCTAGCAGGTGCGTAGTGGTAACCAGTTCCCTCGTCCCGAAGAGCAGAGCTAGGAAGGATAATCTTATCCGCAGCAAGCGACTTATCCAGCACCCCACAAGAACCCAGAACGATAAAATTCTCAAAGCCACAGGCTTTCAGCTCTTCCAGATGACCAACTGCCATTGGAGCACCGATTACTGCCAACATGACCGCAACCTGCAGTCCATCTCTTTTCAAAATATACCAAGGATGACGACCATTTAGGGTCTGTAAATGACCACCTTCTCTGCTCTCAGCTAGCTGACGGACACGATCTACAATTTCCCCATTGAAGGAGAAAATCATGGTCTCACATACCTCACCGCCACCACGGATAGCCTTATCCGTCGGTTCAATAACAGCAGAGGTGTTTTCAAATTCTTCTAGTAACATATCATTCTCCTTTTGGGTCTAGGTAAACTACTTGTGTCTGCTTTGTAAAACCGATATTTTCATACAGCCGCTTAGCGATGAGGTTATCATCTTCGACGGCGATTTGAAAAGGTTTGTCGTTTTTCCTGATAAGGTCATTGATGACAGCTTTGACTAAGTAGGTGCCGTAACCTTTTTGTTGCTGGTCTGGTGCGATAGCTAAACCGTAAAGATAGTTATCATCGGTCGATATATCTACTGTGCAAGAGCCTATAACCGCTCCGCTATGTTCCAAAAGATAAAGTAAACTATCCTCATCCGCAATGGCTTCACCACGTAGCGGAGTGCCACCTCATAGTCGTTACCGAATGCCGCAGTCTTACAGCGTGCAATACTGTCTGCATGGTGAGCCTGTGCAAAACTTACTGTGAGTTCAGCCTGTTGTGAGAACTGATAAGGCTCTCGCTCACGTCCCAGCCATGTCTCAGTATCCGTATCTTCGACCAAGTTCCATGCTGTCACAAGGTCTGGGTGCTTGTCCAGAAAGACGCGTTCGGTCTGAAAGGTCACACTAGCGATAGGATAGTTTGCCGTCTTCATCTGGTAGCAATCATAGAGCTTGCGTGCCAGACCCTGTCTGCGGTAGTCTGGGTGCACGATAATCGCAAGCTCCGCATCCTCATCATCGGCATACACAGTCAAGAGCCCCACCAACTGGTCGCCTTGATAAGCCAAGAAAAAAGCTGGCATTTCAGGGTCAAAGTTGAGCATATTTGACAGGTAAGGGTCACGATAGGTTCCGTCATGGGATTGTACAGTGCTTATCAGGGTTTTTGCTGCGGATAACTGCTGGGGATTTAGGACATTAGTGGCTATTATCATGCTTATTTTTCCTCTCTAGGGCTAACTCACATAGGACTTACCATATGTGGCTTTCCTACAAATGCGATGAATGATGGCTGGCTTCTCTTAACTCTGCTAATTTAGTCGTGTAGTGTTCACGACCACCTTCCATGTCATGAATGACCTTCTCATCTTTTTGACCATGCACACGGACGATTTTGGCAGGCATACCGACCACTGTCACATCTGCTGGAACATCGGCTAGAACAACGGCAGCTGCACCCACTTTAGCATTTTCCCCAATCTCAATAGGGCCAATGACTTGGGCGTGGGCAGAAACCAGAGCCCCTTTTCGCACAGTTGGATGGCGTTTGCCACAATCCTTACCCGTACCACCAAGCGTAACTCCGTGGTAAAGCATGACACCTGATTCAATAATGGCGGTTTCTCCGATAACCAAACCGGCTCCATGGTCAATGAAGACTCCCGAAGCAATCTCAGCACCTGGATGAATTTCAATATTGGTCCAAAAACGCCAAAATTGGCTGTGCATCCGAGCCAGTAATTTAAAACCTTTCTTCCACATCCAATGGGACAAACGGTGGGCAGCCAAGGCCTTGACACCTGGGTAGGTCAAAAGAACTTCCAAGGTGGTCCGTGCTGCCGGATCTTTTTCTTTTACAATCTCAATGGTGTCCTTCCACCAACCCATAGTCACTCCTTCTAGCGAGAAGACAAGCCCGCTACCGAACTTGTCTACTCAGCTTATTTCTTTTCAACCTTGTGGAATTTGAATTCACCAAAGTTGTTATCTTTTTTCTCTTTGTGATCTTTATGACGGCGTGGTCTGTCAGAACGCTCGCGTTTTTCTGGCTCTACATAGCCTTCTGGTTTTGGTAGAAGAGCTTTCATAGAAGCATCAACACGACCTTTATCGTCAATCTTGATAACTTTAACATCGACAATATCGCCAATTTCAACCAAATCTTCTGGTTTATTGACACGGGTCCAAGCCATTTCAGAAACGTGAACCAGAGCATCTGTCTTGTCAAAGAGGTTGACAAAGGCACCGAATTTCTCCAAACGAACGACTTTTGCTTGGAAGACTTCGTCCACTTTTGCCTCGCGAACAAGTCCAGCGATGATTTCCTTGGTCCGCTCAATCGCATCGCGATCTGGTGAGAAGATAGCTACAAGCCCGTCTTCGTCAATATCGATTTTCACGCCAGTTTCTGCAATAATCTTATCAATAGTTTCGCCACCCTTACCGATGACAATCTTGATTTTATCTACATCAATCTTGATCGTGTCAATCTTCGGTGCAGTTGGTGCCAAGTCAGGACGAACTTCTGGGATAGTCGCTTCGATGACATCAAGGATTTCAAAACGTGCCTTCTTAGCCTGTGCCAAGGCTTCTTCCAAGATTTGCGGTGTGATCCCGTCAATCTTGATGTCCATTTGAAGAGCTGTGATCCCGTCACGGGTACCAGCTACCTTGAAGTCCATGTCGCCAAAGTGGTCCTCAAGACCTTGAATATCAGTCAGAACAGTGTAGTTGGTGCCGTCTGAAATCAGACCCATGGCAATCCCTGCAACTGGTGCCTTGATTGGCACACCACCTGCCATGAGGGCAAGGGTGCCAGCTGTGATAGAAGCCTGTGATGAAGAACCGTTTGACTCCAAGACTTCTGCTACCAAGCGGATAGCGTAAGGGAAGTCTTCTAGGCTTGGCAAGACTTGCTCAAGGGCACGCTCACCAAGGGCCCCATGACCAATTTCACGACGACCTGGCGCACCATAACGACCAGTTGAACCAACTGAATATTGTGGGAAGTTATAGTGGTGCAAGAAGCGTTTCTTGTACTCATCATCCAAACCGTCGATGATTTGAGTTTCACCCATTGGAGCCAAGGTCAAGACAGACAAGGCTTGGGTTTGACCACGGGTAAAGAGGCCTGAGCCATGAACGTTTGGCAAGAAGTCCACTTCTGCATCCAGCGGACGAATCTCATCGACACGGCGACCGTCTGGGCGAACCTTGTCTTCTGTAATCAAACGGCGAACTTCTGCGTGCTCCATGAGTTCCAAGATTTCATGAACGTCACGCATGATGCGATCGAATTCTTCGTGTTCAGCGTATTTTTCTTCGTAGGCTGCGATGACCGTTTCACGCACCGCATTGGTCGCATCTTCACGGGCCAATTTTTCTTCAACCTGCACCGCTTTTTTCAAATCATCATTGTAAGCTGCGACAATCTCAGCCTGCAATTCTGGGTCCACTTGAAGAAGTTCCACATCTGCTTTTTCCTTGCCGACTGCTGCCACGATTTGGTTTTGGAAGTCAAGAAGTTCTTGAATAGCCGCATGACCTTTCAAGAGGGCTTCCAACATGATGTCTTCTGACAATTCTTTGGCACCAGACTCAACCATGTTGATAGCATCCTTGTTACCAGCCACTGTCAAGTCAAGGAGGGACGCTTCCATCTGAGCCTTGTCAGGGTTGATGATGAGTTCACCATTGACATAGCCGACCTGCACACCTGCGATTGGACCGTTGAAAGGAATATCTGAGATTGCCAATGCCAATGAAGAACCAAACATAGCTGCCATTGGAGCTGAAGCATCTGGATCGTAAGAAAGCACAGTGTTGATGACTTGGACTTCGTTACGGAAACCTTCCGCAAACATTGGACGAATCGGACGGTCAATCAAACGAGCTGTCAAGGTCGCATCGGTTGATGGACGGCCTTCACGCTTCATCCAGCCACCTGGGAATTTCCCAGCAGCGTACATTTTCTCTTCATAGTTGACTTGGAGGGGGAAGAAATCACCCGTCGCCATTTTCTTGGACATAACTGCCGCTGTAAGGACTGTGGAGTCACCGTAGCGAACGACAACCGCACCGTTGGCCTGTTTGGCAACTTGACCTGTTTCAACGACCAATTTCTTACCAGCAAAAACCGTTTCAAATACTTGTTTTGACATGAATTGTCTCCTATTTTTTCTGAAATTTTTCTTGCGTGTTTTCTACAAAAGACAATCAAACAGGCTTGTTTCACTCTCTTTTGCACAAAACCACGCATACCTCATATTTTATCATATTTGAAGGAAAATGTGGGAAATTGAGAAGGCAATTTCTGCTAAAATAAGATGAAAAACGAATGAGTAACTCAAAAACGAGAAATTGAAGCAGAAATCAATACATTACACAGCCTAAGAACTCGGAAAAAAGAAAAGGGAAAAACAAAAAAAGAACCTGAAAAACAGGCTCTTTCTGAATTGAACTTCGACTAGAAGCTGTGCGAAATAGATAAATTTTCTGACAAGTAAACTTGTTGCAAAAATTTCCTAATTTCGCTGTGCTTCTCACGCCTCCGTATCTTATATTAACGACGGAGTCCGAGTGAGTGAATCAATTCACGGTAACGGTTAACGTCTGTGCGGCGTAGATATGCCAACAAGTTACGACGGCGACCGATTTTTTTCATCAAACCACGGTAAGTTGCGTGGTCTTTTTTATGTTGTTTGATGTGGTCGTTAAGGTGGTTGATTTCCCAAGTAAGGACTGCTACTTGTACTTCAACTGAACCTGTGTCGCCTTCATGACGAGCATATTGTGCCATGATTTCATTTTTTTTCTCTTTTGAGATTGCCATGATATGTTCTCCTTTGTTTTTGAGCCTAATCCGAGTGACAGGTTGGCGACCTGTAACCAAGAAAAAGCTAGATTTGTCCTTTTGGACCTCATTTATTCTATCAAGGATTGTCTTTTTTGTCAACTGATTTGAAAACTAGCTGAGCAGCTCTGCTATTTTCAAAAAAAGCCAGCTTTCGCTGACTGTTACTTTAACTTATTCTGCTTTTGGCAAGATGAGGTTGAGGACGATTCCGACAATAGCTGAAAGAGCTGTTCCTGACAGGGTAATGGCACCGATGTTGAGTACTGCACCACCAAGACCCAAGACTAACATAGAACTTGCGATAATCAGGTTGCGGACTTGACCGAAATCAACACGGCTTTCAATCAAGACTTTCAAACCGTTTGAGGCGATAACACCGTAGAGCAAGATAGACATACCACCAAGAACAGCACTTGGAATAGTAGAGATAAGGGCTGTAAATTTACCCAAGAATGAGAAGGCAATGGCAATCAAGGCTGCATTACGGATAACGGACACTGATGCGATACGGGTCATACCGATAACCCCTGTATTTTCACCGTAAGTGGTATTGGCAGGTCCACCGATAAAGGCTGATACAGCAGTCGCCACACCGTCACCAATCAAGGTACGGCTGAGGCCTGGATCCTTCAAGAACTGGCGACCACAGATTTGGCTGAGAACCGTGTGGTCTCCGATGTGCTCCGCAATAGTCACCACTGCGATTGGCAAGATGGCAATCATTTCTGGACCGAAGTAGAAGTTGTAGGCCTTGAAGGCACCAGTTTCAAATGGCAGGTAGAAACCTGGCAATTCAAACCAAGCTGCTTCCATCACAGGTTTGAAATCAACTAGACCAAGGAAGAGGGCAATCACATAACCACCGACGATGGCAATCAAGAAAGGAACAATCTTGGCGAAGCCTTTCCCTTTGGTATTGACAAAAGCCGCTATCAAAAAGGTAGCAATAGCCGCTACGACATTTCTCCAGTCACCGTCTGCGACAAAGCCTGCCGAAGTCACGGCAGAGTTGGCAAGACCAAGTCCAATCACGATAATCATCGGACCGATGACAATCGGAGGCAAGAGACTGTCAATCCACTTAGTGCCGATAACTTTAACAAGTGCAGCAATCAGCACATAAATCAAACCAACGAAGAGAATGCCTGTCTGAGCTGCCGACACATCACCGCCCATTTCCTTAATGGCGAGGGCCATAGCTGAGATGTAGGCGAAGGAAGATCCCAGGTAAACCGGCACCTTAAACTGGGTTGCCACTTGGTAAATCAGAGTTCCGACACCTGATGCGAAAAGGGCAACCGAAACTGGCATACCGAGAATCAAAGGCACCAAGATTGTCGCTCCGAACATAGCGAACACGTGCTGGAAACTCAACAAAATCCCTTGCAAGGGTGCTGGTTTCTCATGGACATCAAACAAAAGATTGGCTTTTGTACTCATAAATCTCCCATTCTGGGTACACAAAAAGACCCAGACTTTCTAAATATACATAGTCATAGGCCCTTAATAATTTTTCCTGTTGTCTTTCTCACCTCACGGGATGAGTTTAAAAACCTACGCTTTTGGTATTGTAGCACAAGCCCTTCATCTTAGCAAGGAATTTTCGAGATTTTTTCGGCATTGTTCGGGAAATAGCAGAGCGGGGAGCAAGTTCTATGCTGCCAGGCGATTTCTACTATTTATCCGATTCCTTCTCCACTTTTCGTAAGATAGCATCATCATAACAAGATGGACTTGGAAAAGTTATCACAATAAAGAAAAGGACTACCTAATTTAGGTAATCCTTAGTATAAATTTTTCTATTTATAATAGACCATTTCTGAGCCATCTTTTATTCGAAATTACTCCTACAAATAAACTTAGAACAATTAAAATTAGTATATAAGGTATTACAACAACAAAGTCATATAGTTTAATAAACTCTCCTTTAGAAAATACTTTTTCAACTAGAACATATAAATAATTAGATGCATCAAAAATTGCAACGAATTTAAAAAAACCTCCTACGGCAACAAGAATGATAGATAATATCCAATAAAATAGCGATACTCCTAACGAGATTAACAAATTTGAAAATATTAAACTAATTGTGCCAATAATCAAGATATATTGAAGAACAATTACTGAAAACATCAATAAAGAAAATATAAAATGGAAACTACTAAAATTAAGTAATAATGCTGTTAAAATATTAGAAATAAAAATTGAAAAAACAAATTCAAATAAGAGTACTGTCACTTTTGTAAAAAAGAATTTTAGTGAATTGTTACCCGAGAAGAAGTTGAATAAAATTGTTTTATCAGCATAGTCCTTATTAAAAAAATAGACAATTACAAAACCAAATAACAAAAAACCAAACTGGGTAAAAACTGTGTAAGTACTGAAATAAAAATCACCTATACTAAGTTTACTAACTTTATCAATCCCAACAGGTAAAATATAACCCAAAATATAAGATAAAATAACAGAAGAAAAAATATAAAGTAATGTCTTATTTCTAAACGACTTAATAAATTCCGTTTTTAACATATTAAATTTCTCCTATATACCACTTTATTGCTTCGTCTGCTGTTGAAATTCGGTATAATCTTTGATTATCAATAATAAAATAATTTCCATGCAATGTTCTAATGTCACTCAAATCATGAGAAATATTTATAATAATTTTTTCTGGATGTTTTTTACTATATTTTTTTAAAAAAATATGAATTTCATTAACAGTAGCTTTATCAAGTGCATTAGTAATTTCATCAAGAATAATAATTTCTTTATTCCTAGATAATAAAATATATAATTTTATTTTCTGATTTTGTCCATCACTTAATTTTTTTAATGGAATATTATTTGGCACATTTTCTAAACCTAGTAATCGATAAATCTCAGTTGACAAAGACCAGCTTACTGTTTTTATCACATCATTTAGCGTCAATTCCTTGGGTAAATTTGAATAACTCGAAATAACCAATGTTCTATTCGGAATATTCTTTGAAAAATATCCTCCCCTATTTAAAATAAAATCTTTGGCAAGTTGAGATTTCCCAGAACCATTTCGTCCAATTACATGATTTATTGTCCCTTCTTCGAAATATAATTCTGAGTCTTTCAATAAAACTTTTTTCCCGATTACCAGGTTATAATTTTTTACTATCATCACTCATCCTCCAAAATCTTACCTGCTTCAGAAAGCAACCTGTCCAAGAATTAACAATTAGTTAGTGTGCAGAACCTGCGATCCATCTATTTTTTGAACTTTTAACAAAATACCATAAATCGTTTACATTATCCAATTCATTTTTTTTAGTTAAAACCTATACTTTTCATAAGAACGTCCCTCTAATTTCATTACTTAGTTATAGGAATAATAGTAGTAACCACATAGCTTTTACCTCCACTTATTTATGCAACTATATTACCAGTGGTATAAATCATATTGATTTTTTGTTGCAAATCATATATACTGGTTGCAAATAAGTTACATAGGAGAGTTATAATGAATTTCGGCCAGACAGTTGAATTTATTAGGCATCAAAAAAATTTTTCAATAAAACAGATTTGTGGTGACTATTTATCCAGACAAACTTATTACCGTTTTGTAAAAAACGAAATTGATATCTCCTCAAAAAAACTTTTTTACATTCTAAACAATTTAAATGTTAATGTAGATGAATTTCTTTTTATTAGTAATAATTTTCAGTCACCTCAAGAATTCCTTGATATGGAGAACTTAAAACTTCACTTTGAAAATAAGAATACCCAAAAATTAAATACGCTTTTAGATGATTACTCTACAAAATCGACAATTAAAGAACAAGTTTTTCATGCACTTATTTCAGTACTAATTGGTCGATTGACAAATAAGCACTTTGAAGCAGAAGAACAATTTTTGAAAACTCACCTTATTAATATAGAGACATGGACTCACTATGAGACCGTTCTATTCAATAATTCCATGTTCATTTTTGACAACGACTTTATTGAACTCGTATTTTCTAAAGTCAATTATAATCTGAATAAATACTCGACACTTAGATATTATGGGAACGAGTCAATAAGAATGTTTATTAATATGATCATTCTCTATATTGATAGACAAGATTTGCGACGTGCAAAATCAACACTAGAAACTATAAAAAATTTAAAAATAAATGATGATTGTATCTATGAAAAAAGTTGTATATTATTTTTTGATGAAGTTTTAAATTTTTTAGAAAAAAAATCTACTGACTTGAAAATTAGCAATTCAATAATTTCTTTCTTCAAAACTGTAGGAAGCACTTCGATTGCAAATATGTTTGAATTATATATAGAAAATTTAGTAAGGAATTTTCCTATAAATCCTTGATATATAAAAAATCTAGTTGGTTAACATTAACCAACTAGATTTTTCTTTTTTTCTCCTGTTTTCTATACTTAAAACACCCAAACCAATTATGACAATATTAAAACCAGTATAGAAGGTGGTAAAACTCCAAACTCCATTAGCTACCAAATCTTCTGTATAGAGGTATCTCTCGGTAAAGAAGAGGTAAATTCCATAGATTTCAATAAAGACTAATCCACTGACGAGCCCGATAAGAAACAAAGTACCTGAAACTTTCACAATCTGATAAGGGATAAGAAATATCAGTCCTATTGCTGCGATGATCAAAAGGCTTTGTAGAATTTGCTCCAACATCTTACACCTCTTTTTAGGATAACTGCTTATAACGAGGCTGGGCAAAAACTAGCCAGTAAATAAAAAACACAGATAGATTGAGCTGCTTCTGATGAAATCCAGCCGAACTGTCTGTGTTTTTCTTTCTGTTTCTATTATCTTGGACTAATTTCTTAGCCAATTTCGTGAGATTCATGCTCATTAGGAGAAATCCTATCTCAGTTTCAACCACTTTTTGACCTCTGACATGAACTCTGCGCACGCCAAAAACACCCTTCATCCTACCAAATACAGGTTCGACATCCACCTTGCGTTTGGCATAAATGCAGGCTCCCTCTTTACTTGTCAATTCCTCTTTGACTAAGTTCTTGAAATAGTTCCACGTAGGATTGTACTTAATTTGTTTGAGGTTTCCTTTTTCCGTCCGTGCTAACTGGTCTAACTCTTCACTAGCTTGTACAGGATCAGCTTCGTAAATCTTAATATCTTTCTCAAATCCATACTTGTCCGTTCTTCGTGAATAATTCTTGAATGAATACACAACACCATCTGGTTTTATCCACTGGTCAGAATCTTCTAAGTAAGTCCAGTTTTCAGGATTGGCCTCACTCTTCTTGTAGCTTTTCTTCTGCTCTTTCTGATAGGTTCCGTAGGGAATTAGAGGTGTTTTCTCCAGATCATCAACGATAAAGCTATAATTTTCTTCACTTCCATAACCTGCATCCGCGACAATGTGTTGAAAGAGTTCTAAGGTTTGGATGGATTGAAGAAAGGGCTTGAGCGTCCGAGTGTCAGTTGGATTCGGATACAGTCCGTAAGCCAAGGCAAACTGGTTGTTTGTACCAAGTTGGAGATTGTAACTCGGTTTGAGTTGACCATTCTTCATACTCGCTCTTTTATTTCAAGGCTCGTGAAGAAACAGTCTCTCCCCAGACTGTTTCTTTCCTCTTTCATTCTCATGAATGTAGCGTCGGGATCTGTTTTTGAGTAGGAGTTTCGTTCTTGTAAAATCTGTTTATCTCGTTCGTACTTCTGTTTCCGAACAAGACAATCTTCTTTCAACTTTCTCTTGAGTTTCTTAATTCTTCGTTTCTGTCTGTTGGCTGAGCCACCTTTAATGACTTTCGGCTCTTGTGAGATAGCTTCTTCCACCTCATCTAGTACTTGTTCGGTTTCTTGTAGGAGTTGGTTTAGTCCCTCGCTAGTGAGGCATTCTTCCTTGGACAAGGCAGTATTTACCCCTTCTTGGACTAGTTTGTCATAGAGGGCTGAAATGTTTCCATTCAAGGCATCTTCATAGCGTTCAACGGCCTTTCTCCATGTGAAAGAATACTTGTTGGCATCAGCTTCTACCTTGGTCCCGTCAATGAAGAGAGCCTCATCTTCAATCAATCCATTCTCTCTGAGGAGGAGAGTGAAGTAGATGAAGGCAGATTTGATGAGCTGATTGGCGTGTGTGCTAGCCCGAAAACTGTTGATGGTTCGATAACAGACGTAGGTATCCTGACTCAGCCATTTCATGGGGATAACTTCTTCATTCATTTGAACGATTTTTCGGCCAGAAAATACCTGACGAGCATAGGCAAACAAGGTCATTTTGAGCAACATAGCTGGATGAAAGGCTGGACGACCAGTATGGGAAGTTTCTTCTAAGAGAACAGATTGAGGAATGGTATCCACAAACTGACTAATCAGACGAGCCTCATGCGTTGCAGGTAAGTCCCAAGCAAGATTTAATTCCAAACTTAACTGATTTGTGTTATACTGTTTATACATTTTCATGCCTCTCTAGTTGTTTTGTGGTTATTATAATTATAAAGCATGAAATGGAAAACGAGCAACTCCTAATTGGAATTGCTCGTTTTTTTATTGTGAGAAGCTAGTTTTTGCCCAGCCTCTATTTCATCTTATTTTTCTTTCAAAACGACATTAAGCAAGAGAGCCACCAAGGTCCCTGTTGAAATACCTGATGAGAAGACCATTTGTAGCGCTGATGGAAGATGGCTCAACAATTCTGGACGTACCGTCACACCGATACCAAGCGCAAAGGCAATAGAGATAATCAAGAGCTCACGGTCCCCAATTTTAACCGTTGCAAGAGTCTTAATCCCTTGGGCAGCAACCAAACCGAACATGATAATCCCAACACCACCAAGAACAGGCTGGGGCATGATGGAAATCAAGGCAGATAATTTTGGAAAGACACCAAGTAGGGTCAAGATAATACCGGCTAGAATCATGACATGACGACTAGCAACTTTTGTCAAAGTAATGAGGCCAACGTTTTGTGAAAAGGCTGTATTTGGACCAGCACCAAAAATACCTGCAATCAAGGAACCAACACCATCTGCCAGAACACCATTTGCTGCCCGCTCAGAAGAAATCTTCTGGTTAGAGGCTTCTCCAATAGCCATCATAATTCCCACCGTACCAATCAAAGATACGACATAGGCTGGAATGAAGGCTAGAATAGAAGATAGGTCAAATTTTACACCATAATGGAAAATTTTAGGAAGAGCAAACCAGGCCGCATCTCCTACAGCTGACAAATCAACTTTCCCAAGAAAAATACACAAGATGTAACCAAAAACCATCCCAAAGAAGACAGAGGCTGTTTTCAGCATTCCTTTACCATAATGATTTAATGCCAAAGTGAAGACCAAGACGATAAAAGCAATGCTGATATTTTCAACTGAAGCATAGTCTGAAGCGCCAGCTCCACCAGCTGCCCAGTCCATACTTACTGGCATGAGGGTAATACCAATGAGGGATACAACCGTCCCCGTGATCAATGGTGGAAAGAAGCGCATCAAGGGTTTGACAAAACGACTGAGAGCAATTTCTACAAATGAACCAGCAATGGTTGCTCCTACAATACCTGCAATCCCGAGCTGGCTACCAACACTGATAGCTGGATTGGCAAAGGTAAAGTCCGTCCCCATCATACCAGAGACACGTGAACCTACTGGGCCAACACCTTTAGATTGCAAAATGGTGGCAATACCAGCAACAAAGATAGAGGCTGATACCATAATAGAAGTATCTTCTACCGATAATCCCAAGGCACTTGAAACGACAAGAGGCACTGCGATGATTCCTGCAAAAGCCGCTAAAATATGCTGAAAAGCAAGCAAAACAGCCATCCCCTTTGGTGGTTGTTCATCAATTCCGTAAAGCATATCCGAAGAATGTTCATTTGTAATTTTCTGAGACATGATTTCTCCTTCTTTATTCCTAAATAATGGTATTAGTCTATCAGAAAATACAATCATTTTCAATACATTCTGCTACAACAAACAAATAATATTCGTGTTTTTTGACAATTTTTGTCAATATATACAATATCTCAACACAAAAATTCGTTTATTGTTTTGGTTTTGGCAAAAAAATGCTATAATACACAAAAGTAGCATTTGGAGGAGAAAATAAACATGAAAGCTTTGGAAGAACGCATTTTAAAAGATGGTCAGGTATTAGGAGAAAACATCTTAAAAGTTGACTCATTCTTGACCCATCAGGTTGATTTTCGCTTGATGAAAGAAATGGGGCAGGTCTTGGCAGATGCCTATCGCTCTAAAGAAATTACCAAGGTTGTCACGATCGAAGCCTCAGGTATTGCACCAGCCGTCTATGTTTCAGAAAGCCTAGATGTGCCAATGATTTTTGCTAAAAAGCATAAAAATATTACTATGACCGAAGGGATTTTGACTGCTGAAGTCTATTCATTTACCAAGCAAGTCACCAGCACCGTCTCTATTGCTAGTAAGTTTTTGTCACCTGAGGACCGTATTCTAATCGTTGATGACTTTTTGGCCAATGGACAAGCAGCAAAAGGCTTGATTGATATTATCCAACAGGCCGGAGCGCAAGTGGCTGGGGTTGGTATCATCATCGAAAAGTCCTTCCAAGATGGTCGCCAGCTCTTACTGGATGCAGGTGTCCCTGTTACTTCACTCGCTCGTATTGAAAAATTTCAAGATGGACAGGTTGTTTTTGCAGCTGCGGATATTTAAAAGGACTTGCTTCCAAGCGGGAGCAAGTCTTTTCTATTTTATCTATAATTCCACACCAAAGACTTCTAATTGCTTTAATTCGGCAGCAGTCAACCTGCGGTATTCTCCAAGCACTAATTTGGGATCTAAGCGAAGAGGCCCCATGGTCAATCGTTGCAAGTCTGTCACCGTCTTTCCACAGGCCTGCACCATGCGTTTGACCTGGTGAAATTTCCCTTCTCGGATGGTGATGTCAACGAGCGAGGTCTGCTTAGCTTCATCTGTAGAGAGGATGGTCAACTGGGCTGGTTGACAGGTAAGGTCTTTCAGCTCAATTCCTGCCGCAAATCGTTCGACATCCTCTTGGGTCATGATCCCGTCAACCTGTGCACGGTAGCGTTTATCAACATGTTTTTTCGGAGAAAGCATAGCATGAGCCAGCTGGCCGTTGTTGGTCAAAAGGAGCAAGCCATGGGTATCGATGTCCAAGCGTCCAACAGGAAAAACTTCCTTCTGGTGAGCTGTATTATCTAGCAGGTCCAAGACAGTCCGATGGTGGTTATCCTCCGTGGCTGATATGACACCCTTGGGCTTGTTTAACAGATAGTAAACAAAAGTTTCATGGCTCAAGACCTGACCTGCTAGTACAATCTGATCTGACTTTTCATCAATCTGCTGTTTTGGGGAGGTTTCTACTTGGCCGTTGACTGTGACTTGCTTGTTTTTCAGGAGTTTCTTGACTTCTGTCCGACTGCCGACACCACAGTCCACTAAAAATTTATCTAATCGCATACGACTTTCTTTTCCATTTTGATATATTCTGCTTGCTTTTCTATTTCTGTAAATCCAAGAGCATGAAAGAGTTTTTGGGCAACTTGATGAGAGCTAGCAACTGTCAGTTTGATACTAGCTGGCTGAACACGCTCTACTAAATAGTCTTCAATAGCCTGATAGAAAGCTCTGCCATTTCCCTGACCTGTCAAAGAAGGTTTCATCCCCAAACGAATGTCAACGGTCTCACCATCTTGGTCAATACAGAAATAGCCCATGAGGGCGGCATTGCGGATGACTGCAAAAAAGCGGTCCCCACGCGCCTCAGGCGAAATCATCTCCGCATAAGTCTCGGGGTTCGCACTAATCATATAGGCATCCAAAGGTGGTTGATAGTGCCATTGGTTAGCAATTTCCAATGCCAGATCCTGGGGTAGGGGCATGATGTAAAAATAATCCATTCTTCGGAAATTTTTTGCCAAATTTTTAATCCGACGATTTTGGGTGGCGTAACTATCTGTCTGATAAACATAATCCACATAGCCCAACTGATAGGAGGGAATCATGTCCTTAAAAATCAACTGAACATCCTCGGGAAAACGCAAGAGCAATTCATTTAAGCGGTTGTTTTCTAACATAAGAATATTATACCAAAAGAGGCTGGGCTCAAGCCCAACGGCTACTACTTAGAGTTCGTGTCAACATCTCAGCGCAGTGGTTGATTGGCTTTAACAGTCTGGGAGACTGTTAAAGGTTGGAGATAGGATTTGCGTAGCAAATTTCATCAGTTCGTGTATTACACTCCAAATCTGACCTATACGACTGATGCGAACAGAGTTCGCTCTATTTCCAACCTCAAACTGTCTCCCCGACAGTTTTGTAGCGAACTCTGTTCGCTCTATCTCCGACCTCCAAAGGTTCCCCAAACCTTTTTGTAACGAACCTTGTTCGCTCTATTTTCAACCTCCAACAGTCACTACTCTGACTGTTGGAGCTATACGGGGGTGGGAAACCTTTTAAAGTGGGAGATATAAGCTGACGGCAGTCAGCTCACATAAATTGATGTCTGGGAATAGACTGTTAAAGCTCAACAACTGGAAATAAGGACTTGTTGACGAACTCTTTTTAGACCAGTCGAGTTCTTTCTCACTCCTACTTCTTCAGCTGTTTATAAATCAAGCCAGCGCTTATCAAGGCACAGCCGATGGCGTAAATACCAAAGGCACCTGTTGGGGTTGGATTGAGTTTTTCCAGATAAGTCGGCAAGATAGCAGATGTGGCACCGCCGATATTGCAGCCCATAAGGACGATGGTCATGACCGCATTGAGCAAGGCCTTGGGGGCACGGTCTGTTACCTGACTAAAGACAATGGTCAAAATGATGCTATAGAAAAACCCTGACACCATACCACCAAGCCCCAGTACCCAGAGATTATCCGCAAAGGCAATACCGACAACCGCGAGTCCAAAGACCACATAGGAAACTGCCAAAAGCCAGCCCTTCAACCGACCAACCAAGCTACTAAAGACTGTCCCTGCCACAATCCCCATGACTTGCATGAGACTGAGAATCAAACTAGCCTCTTGTGCCGTACCGATACCCTTGGCTAAAACAATCTGAGGAATACGAATGGTCAGAAAGGTATTGACGTTGATAACAAAGAAGGCTAAGAATGCCAGATAAATTCCCATCTTCCACATGGTCTTGTCCAATTTAGCCTTTGGCACGTTCTCTTCTAGCTTAACCTCCATACGAGCAAGTAATTCTTCCTTGGGCACAAAGAGAAGGAAAAGAGCCAAGATGACCAAGGCAAAAAGGTAGACCAGGAAGGCAGGTTGCCAACCAAATTGAGTCAACCAACCGACAAGAAGCGTTAAGCCTGCGCTTCCCAAAACCTCTGCTGAGCCACGCAAGCCCATCATCTGCACCCGCTCTTGACCGGTGAAAAAGTTACCGATGATGTTAATCGCACGCGCATTGATCAAGCCAATCCCCAAACCAAGCAAGATACGAGCCAATAAAATCAGAGGATAGGCAGTTAGAAACATGGGCAAAGCTCCACCGATGGCCATAAGCAAAAGCCCTGCAATGATAATGTTTCGTTCCGATAAGAAACGGACAACCAAGCCATTCATCAAGAGTGCTACCATAATAGCAAATGACGTCACCGTAATTAAGTTTTCCACCTGGGCCGCTGCAATTCCCTGCTGGGCAAAATGCTCAATCATCTGCGGAATGGCTGGTGAAACTGCAAATGTCGAAACCAGCATGGTGGATAGGGCCAGCAAACTGGCTTTTTCTAAAATTCTTTTCATTTTTCTCCCTTTCAACGTTCGTCTTTTACTAGTATAACAGATTTGAAAACGAATAGATAGAAAAGTCCGACTTTTATTCTCTCCCATTTCATGCTATACTTATCTTAACTATATTCAAAGGAGAGAATCATGTCTGTTATTGAACGATTGACAAAAGCTGCCCATTTGATTGACATGGATGACATCATCCGTGAAGGACACCCAACCCTACGCCAGGTCGCTGAAGAAGTTGCATTTCCCCTATCTGATCAAGAAATCATCCTAGGCGAAAAAATGATGCAATTCCTCAAACATTCCCAGGATCCAGTCATGGCGGAGAAGATGAAACTCCGTGGCGGAGTTGGTCTAGCAGCACCTCAGATTGACGTTTCCAAACGCATCATTGCTGTCTTAGTCCCAAATCCAGAAGATGAGGAAGGCAACCCACCTGCCCAAGCCTACTCCCTCCAAGAGGTCATGTACAACCCTAAAATTGTGGCACATTCTGTCCAAGAAGCGGCTATGGAAGGGGGCGAGGGCTGCCTATCCGTTGACCGCGAAGTCCAGGGCTACGTTGTCCGCCACGCGCGCGTGACTGTTGACTACATGGACAAAAATGGAGAAACACACCGTATCAAACTCAAAGGCTTTAATGCCATCGTGGTCCAACACGAAATCGACCACCTCAACGGTGTCATGTTCTACGACCGCATTGACCCAGAACACCCATTTGCCGTTAAAGAAGGCATGTTGGTGATTGAATAAAGATAAGAAACTGACTGAAGAATTTTCAGCCAGTTTTTCTTTATTTATGAACATAGCAATACGAACTGCCTAAAGATTTCCTGCCCATCCAAAATAAGGTCTTGCAAGAGGAGGTAGTCCAGCAGAGCCAGCAAACCAGCTAGTAGGATGAAAACCACTAAACGATTTGAAAACCGAACTTGCAAAAGATGATTGAGACTGACTAGAACAATTTCCAAAACAAGCAATCCAAGCACCATCCACAAGAGATAAGAAGCATTGGGCAGGAACCAAGCCCAGAGTTCTTGTCCCCTCAGGAGTTCAAGAAAAATACCCCTCTCCGAATGCGAAAGCAAGATAAGGCCATCTTCCAGATAACCGATTCCTCCGACTAGACTATTGACTAGGAAAAGACTAGCTAGAAAGAGCATTGTAAAACCTAGTGCCTGGCCCAGTCCCAACAACCACTTGGTAAGCAGAACCTTGCGCAAATCCACAGGCTGGGTCTGATAAAGACGCCAGTTTTTTCCAGCAACTTCTACCGCCTTGCCCCGACTGCCAAGCCAAACCGCCAGCAAGAGCACCACCAAATAGGCCGGACCATCAAAGAGAGAGCGCAGACTGCCGATACCTGACAGATCTCTGGAACGGTCCCAAGAGGGATCGTCTACTGGAACCAAGGCATCATTAGTATCAAAACGATTTTCCAAGCTAGTCAAAATGACATCCTTGCCCCGCTTAGTTGCAGGCACCCCAGCCTCCATCAGCTGCTGCCAGTAATACTGACTGACCTGATTGCGGGTCTGGTAACGGCGAAGATTGTCCATCGTCTGGCTGGCCCCAATATCACCATTGGCAAAAGCTTTCTCCTCTCTAGCCCATAGATAGACCTGCTCTGACTCCAGCATAGCAAGGTGACTAGCCGGCAGAGCCTTAGGTTTTTCCTGATAAACCTGCCACTGCTTGACATATAGGTCTTTATAGACACGATATTCTTGCAAGAGACCAAGCCTCAGCTCCAACTCCTCCTGATAGCTCACGTCCTCTTTGACCAACTGCCTCAGACGGTTGATTTCCGACTGCAAAACCTCCACATATGCCCCATCCTGCTCATAGGACTGGGCAACCAACTCCATCGAAACCCTCTCCTCCTGGGCAACCTCTTGCTTTTGTAGGCCTGTTACTAGGGAAAATAGCAGAGCTAGGAGCAAGTTTCCTAAGACGAGCCCTTTCCAAATCTTGAACCGACTAAGGATGAGTATTTCAAAAGACCAAACCTTGTCCAAAGGACCGGTTTCCCATTCTTTCTGATGACCAACTGACAAGACCAACCTTTTCTTTTCTGTCAGCACATAATAGGCAACGAAAAGCCCAATGGTCAGCAGGAGAAAGACATCCACCGCTACAAAGACCTGTGAAAATACGCCTGTGTCTAAAAAACTAGGAAAGGCCAGTAAGGGAAATACTTGACCTGACCAACCAGCTACTGCACCAGCCTGATAGGAAAGCCCCAGAGCCAATAGTAACCCCGTCACTACAAAAATCAGCCGACTGGCTAACAAGTGGTCCAAAAATCCAAATAGCAGGCGAACAGCAAGAAGCAAGACCAGCCAAAAACCAAGCAAGATAAGCCCATAAAGCCAAGAGCCTATCAACTGACTCTGCCCCAAAATCTCAAGAGGAGCTTGAAAACTAGATACAGCCAACTGACCTGTCAGCCCATCATAGACCAGGATAAAGAGCAAGCCTGTTCCCACAGCCAGCAGAAGCGAAAGCAAGGAAGCAGCCAAACGCCTTATCCCCTGCAAACTCAGACTATCCCATTGCCGCAACTGCCAAACTTGATGAGCCAGTGTCTTTTCCGCCAGCTGATTGGCAAGCAGAAAACCAAGCACCAAAAATACAGGAAGAAAACCAAACAAACTTTCTAAGTAGGCTTGAACAATTCGCCCTGTTGACCAAGCCTTGTTTTCAGGACCATCAGGCAATTGATACTCCAACAGCCAATCATTCCATCTGGCCAAACGTTCGACTTCCGTTTGGGTCAAAGACTGTCGCGTTTGAAAAAGCTGTCGATTGCGACTGATAAAATAGTCCAAATCCTGATACATGAGTTTGCGGTAGTTGGGGATAGCTTCAAACTTGCCCTCATCTAAGGCCTGACCGACACTGTCTATATCGGATTTCAAGCCCACCATCCGCGGTGCTTCTTCTGACTCCTCCTCAATTTTTATATCAACTAGTACACTGGCCAATTCACTCAGTTCTTCTTTATAGGTTTCCACATAGGTCGCTTGGTGGACTTGGCGCTGAGAAATAGGAAGGTAGGCCAGACCCAGAAAACCCAGCACGAGCAAGCAGTAGAGAGGTGACCAGAGGATTTTCTTGATTTCAAAGTTCAGCCTCATGTCCCCTCACCACCTTCCTCCACGTAGAGATCACGGTAGAGGGACTCCATATAGTCGCTGGCTTTTGTAAGGCCAGCCACCTGCTGGATTGGAATACGATCCAGACAATCTAGCAAATCTCGCTCAGGCAAGAAGATTTCCACCAGACCCTGCTCTGCCTTTTTCCACAAGAGTTGAGGATAATCCCGTAAAAATTCCTGAACCTGCTTGGAGTTTTCCACAGCAAGATGGTAATCATAATCCGCCGACAACTCCACTTCTGTGGCAACCAACTTGCTGGACTTGAGGAAATAAACCTGATTAGTCAGCTTCTCAATCTCCGACAAATGGTGGGAAGAAAGTAAAATGGCAACCCCTTCTGCCTGTAAGTTCAGAAGAAATTCCCGCTGCTGGATGATATTGGTCGGATCCAAGCCGATATGGGGTTCATCCAGCAACAAGAGCTTAGGCTTGGGAAGGACAGCCATGGCAAAGAGAAGTTTCTGCTTCATGCCCATGGAATAGCCAGCCACCCGTTTTTTGACATAGTAGCCCATCCCCAACTCTTCCACCAGGACATCCACTTCCTTTTTCCCCAGCTTGTGGGTGGCAGCCACATAGGCCAGATGGTCGTAACCCGTCAACTGTGGATAAAGGGCTTGGGCGTCCAACATGACAGACATATCTTGAAAAATCGCTCGGTCACTATTAGGACGACCATTGATGGTTACCGACCCACGGTCAGCCGTTTCTGTGTTGCTGATGATATTCAACAGAGTGGATTTTCCCACACCATTGGGCCCCACAAGGGCCACCAAGTCCCCCGCTTCTAGCTCAAAGGACACATAGGACAGGACCTGGTGGGCACCGTATCGCTTGCAGACATCAACTACTTTTAGCATAGAAACTCCTTTCTTGGGGAAATGGCAGAGCGGTGCAGCAGACTTTCATCAGCTTAGTTAGCTAGACTACTTCTTGACAGCCTTGTATAGCAGATAAAGCCCCACAAGAAAGCCTAGACTAGCAGCAGGTTTTAAAAATAGCACATGAATAAATGAATTTAGCCAGAGCCAAATCTCTCTATCTACAATCTGAATCGGGTTCCTATGAAATAATAGGACACTAGACGAAAGAACAATAACTGCACTTAAAAATAAGGTGTTTTTATCAAGCTATTTCATTAGGTTACACCTTTCATCAGCCTATTTTCTATATACAAAAAAAACAATATTTCTACATTATTATGATATACTATTTTTATAAAGTTAATTCGTTTTGTTGCAAATAATCACATTTTTTCAAGGAGTAGATTATGCGGTGGGATTACGGAAGTGTTTATAAGAGCATTCGGAAAAGTAAGCATTTAAGTCAGGAACAGATTTGTGGGGATTATCTCAATCGGACGACCTTGGTTCGCTTCGAGAAAAATCAAACCATTCCTAGCTATGAGCTCATGCGTTTCTTGCTTAAGCAAGTTGATATGACCTTCGAGGAGTTTGAATACCTCTGTAACTACTACCAGCCTAGCCAACGCCAACAATTGCTCTATGATATAGATAATCTCAGAAATCCGACCACTAAGACCATGGAGGATTTGATAAAGCGTTGCCAGTACCACTTGAAAAAAGAACCAGATGATGGTCCTATCCGTCGAAAATGTCAACTTTTAGAAACTGTAGTAGCAATTCGAAACAGCACCTCTTTCAATCAACTTTCCGAAGAAGCTGAAACCCTTTCTAAGCTCCTCTGGTCAGAATTGGAGCGATATGACAACTGGTACCATAACGATATTATCTTAGTAGGTACTCTCTTGTCACATATAATCTCACTTGATAGCCTTGAAGAAACTGCCAATCTTCTTCTAAAACGATTGGAAAAATACAAGGATTACAAGAGAATTCAGCCCACCATACTGTCATACTATCAGTCTCTTTCTTATTTTTTCTTGGAACAAAGACAGTACAGCAAGTCTACTTTTTTTGCCACCAAACTCATGGACCTAGCCAAGCAGGAAAAACGCTATGACCAACTAGCCCGTGCCTATGTCTATCTAGGCATAGCACAAAACAAGCAGGAACTGATTGACAAAGGATTGCACATTTTGGAGCTGACGGACGAGAAAAGGCTAGTCGACAACCTCCAATTTCTTATCAAACAGCACCAAACTGACTGAAATCTCGGTCAGTTTTTTTCTGGTAGAAAAAACGACCCTTTCGGATCGTTCTCAATTAGCTTAATAGTATTCCCCTTGTCTATAGTCCCAAGAGTTGAAATGGTCAGACAAGTGCATCATGATTTTATCAATGTCCAGACCCTTACGGATGACAACTGGGCATGGGCAGATAGAACGACTATCCGCACCTTGTTCTGGAATGAGTTTACCATCTTTGTCTACCATAGACACCATAACCCCTTGCTCATAGCGGGTTTCAATGGTCTTATCTGGCTGGATAGATGCCACATAATCATCCGCCTCGATGATCAAATCCACCTTAGAAGCAATCCGCTCACCGATCCCTTCTACCTTGCCACGATTTCCCTTACCTGACGGGTTGGCAGAAGAAGCGTAGACCATACGGCCTTCCTTTTCCCACATTTCCTTAGCAATCTGTTCGCCAGCCACACCAAACTTAATAACAAAGCATGAAGTACCACGAACATCGGTCATCAATTCCTCACGACCGTCCCCATAGGCCTGCAACTTGGCATATGCCTCTGGTTTCCACGGCAGGATACAACCCAACAAAATATCCTCATCCCAATGTTTTTGGTAGAAGGCATCAATCTCAGGCGTCAACTGAGCCAACTCACGAAGCTCCTCCATGCTACCACAAAGGACCACGCCTGGCTTATTACGCTTGCGCTCTTTGGCATCAAACTTACGCTCCAAGCCAGCCTTGTCGGCAGTCATGATAATATAACCAACCTTAGTCGGGCAGACAATCACACCTCCCTCACCCTTAATAATGTCAAATCCTTCTTGTGAAAGTGCGCCATCCCAGTGAATTTGTTTCGTCATAGTAGTTTCCTCTTTTCTTTTGTTCCATAGCAGAGCGACCTGCTTGTTTTCTTGTCTTTATTTTATTCCTGCCAGTAGCTTGGCCGATTCCTCTCATACTCCTCAATCAAATCCTGATACTGAAGGGTAATCCCGATATCGTCTAAGCCATTGAGTAATTTGTGTTTCCAATCTGCATCGATCTCAAAATCAAATTCTCCGACTGGAGAGATGATTTTTTGCTGGTAGAGATCGACAGTCACCTCATCAGTTGATGCCAGCGCAGCCAATTTCTCCCGAACCTCACGGGGCTGAACGATTGGCAAGATGCCATTGTTGAGGTCATTGTTATAATGAATATCCCCGAAGGAGCCTGCAATGATAACCTTGAAGCCATAGTCAGCTAGTGCCCAAGCAGCGTGCTCCCTAGACGAACCTGCCCCAAAGTTGTCCCCTGTAATCAAGATCGTTGCTTGACGATATGGTGCCGTATTGAAGATAAAATCAGGGTCCTCAGTGTACTTGTTATCCAGATAACGCCACTCATACATGAGGTACTTGCCAAACCCCTTCTTGTCAATCAGCTTGAGAAACTGCTTGGGCAAAATCTGATCGGTATCAATGTTGTCATTCATGAGTGGAACGGTCGTCCCAGAGTAGATTGTAAACTTTTCCATCAAACCGCCTCCATTTCACGAACATCTACAAAGCGTCCTGCAATAGCTGCCGCTGCTGCCATGGCTGGGCTGCACAGGTGGGTTCGTGATCCAACACCCTGTCGATCCTCAAAGTTTCGGTTGCTAGTCGATGCACAGTGGACACCTGTCGGCACCTTGTCCGGGTTCATCCCCAGACACATGGAGCAACCCGGATCCCGCCATTCAAAGCCAGCTTCCAAGAAAATTTTGTCTAAGCCTAGTGCTTCTGCAGCTGACTTAACCGGCCTCGAACCCGGAACCACAATTGCAGTCACATGATCTGCCACACGTTTGCCTTCAACAATCTTAGCGGCTACCTGCAAGTCAGAAAGACGGGCATTGGTACAGGACCCCAGGAAAACATAGCCAATTTCGATGTCCTTTGGACTTTGTCCAGGCTGTAAGTTCATGTACTTATACGCTCGTTCATCGTTCATATCGCGAACTTCAGGAAAGGTCTCATCAAAGGATACCCCCATGGAAGGGTTGGTTCCCCATGTTACCATCGGTGCCAGATTTGAAACATCCATCTCAATGACCTTGTCATAAACTGCATCTGAATCAGATACCAAGGTTTTCCAATCCGCCACCGCTGCCTCAAAGTCTTTGGGGCGTTTTTCCTTGTCTGCTAGATAATCAAAAGTGGTTTGATCTGGGTTCATAATCCCCATCTTGGATCCGAACTCGATAGACATATTGCAAATCGTCATCCGTTCTTCCATGGTCAGAGCATCAATAGCCTCACCCACATACTCGACTACATAACCAACCCCCAGTGCCACACCATACTTAGCAATCAATGCTAAGACATAATCCTTGGAGTATATCCCCTTTTTCGGCTTACCTGTAAACCGTACTAAGAGCTTTTTGGGTTTGACCTGCCACAGGGTTTGAGTTGCAAAGACATGCTCTACTTCTGTTGTCCCAATCCCAAAGGCAATGGCCCCGAAAGCTCCGTGGGTTGCCGTATGACTATCTCCACAGACGATGAATTTCCCTGGCTGAGTCAAGCCAGTTTCTGGACCCACCATATGGACAATGCCTTGGTTGGCAGACCCATGTGGCGCATGTGGAATACCGAATTCCACCACATTGCGAGCTAAGGCTTCCATCTGAGCCTTGGAAATGACATCACGGATATCATAAATATTAACCGTTGGAACATTATGGTCAAATGTACCAAAGGTCAATTCTGGCCGACGGACCTGACGTCCAGCCTCTCGCAGACCATCAAAGGCCTGGGGACTGGTCACCTCATGGATATAGTGCTGGTCCACATAAAGGAGCTGGGGCTGACCTTCCTGACCTGTAATCACATGGCGGTCCCAGAGTTTATCGAAAATGGATTTTCCACTCATGGCTTTCTCCTTTCAATCTGGGAAATAATAGCTTCCGTCATTTCTTTGGTAGAGGCGGTCCCACCTAAATCTTTCGTGAAAACGCCTTGTGCAAAGACTGCTTCAACGGCTTGGCGAATGGTCTGACCTGCTTGGACCAAATCAAAACTTTCTTCCAACATCATAGCAACAGATAGAATCATACTGACAGGATTGGCAATGCCCTGACCTGCAATATCCGGTGCCGAACCGTGAATAGGTTCATATAGACTAGGACCTGCCACCGCGTGACTGGCAGAAGGCAGAACACCTAGCGTTCCTGTCAGTACACTGGCCTCATCCGACAAGATATCACCGAAGAGATTTTCCGTCACCAAGACATCAAACCGACTAGGATTAGTAATCAAGAGCATGGCTGCACTATCCACCAACTGATGCTCCAAGGTCACATCGGGGTAGTCCTTGGCCACCTCTTCCGCCACCTTCCGCCACAATTTTGACGTCGCCAGTACATTTTGTTTATCAATGCTGGTAACTTTTTTTCGTCTTTTTTGGGCTAGGTCAAAGGCAGAGCGGACAACCCGTTCAATATCTTCTGCCTGATAGGTATTGCTATCGCTGGCTTGGTCAGTTTCAAGGATATGCTCCCCAAAATAAATCCCACCTGTCAACTCCCGTACCATGACCAAATCTACTACGTCCAGCCGGTCCGCTTTCAGTGGTGAATGGTTTTTCAGGCTATCAAAAATCTTAACAGGACGGATATTGGCAAAAAGACCCAATTCTTTACGAAGTTGAAGAAGACCTTGCTCTGGACGGACAGCCGCACTGTCATACTGAGGGCTACCGATAGCTGCCAACAAAATCGCATCCGCCTTTCGGCAAGCTTGCAAGGTATCCTCAGGTAGAGGGTGCCCGCTCGCATCAATCCCAGCGCCACCAAAAGCTTTCTCCTCAATCTCATAATCAAATCCTACTTGCCCAGCCACAGCCTCAAGGACTGCTAGGCCAGCCTCCATGATTTCAGGACCGATTCCATCACCAGCCAAGGCTACAATTTTTTTCGTCATATTCCCTCCTAGATGTGTGGCAAGTCTTTCTCTGATAGTTTCTTATCTATCTGTCCACTATTTTCTTTTTGCACCATGACATTAGCATGGATATAGGCAATGGCCGAAGCCTTCAGTACGTCAAAGTCAATACCAGAGGCGTTGAAGACTGTCTCCGTTGCCTGATTTTCTACGGCTACCAGCACACGCGCCTGAGCATCAATTCCATATGTAATGGCGTCAATGTGGTAGCGTTCCAAGCTGATGTCCTGCTGGAAGAATTGGTCAATGGCATTAAAGACAGCTTCAACCGAACCCTTACCAGTCTCAGCAACCACCACTTCTTCCTCATCTTGATTGATAAAGATGACCTGAGCCTGAATGCTGCCGTCAGACTGACTATCCAAACGCAAATCTTTAAATTGGAAACCATCTCGATTGCTGATTTCTGTACCAGCAACCAAGGCACGAATATCCGCATCCGTAATTTTTTCCTTCTTGTCTGCCAGGTTTTTGAAACGAGCAAACAAACTAGCAACATCACTCTCTTCAAAATACAGGTCTAGTTCTTTTAGCTTTTCTACAAAGGCATGGCGACCAGATAGTTTACCCAGTGGCAGAGAATTTTTCTTGACCCCTACCAACTCAGGTGTAATGATTTCATAGGTCAATGGATTTTTCAAGACACCATCCTGGTGAATACCTGACTCGTGTGAGAAGGCATTGCCACCAACCACCGCCTTATTACGTGGAATGGCAATCCCTGAGAAGCGAGATACTAATTCCGAAGTATTAAGGGTTTCCTTGAGGACAATGGGACTGGTTACATCGTAGAAATCTTTCCGAATTTCAAGAGCAACAGCTACTTCTTCAAGGGCCGCATTTCCAGCCCGCTCACCGATACCATTGATAGTTCCTTCGACCCGACCAGCTCCATTTTTAATAGCTGAAAGGGTGTTGGCAACAGCCATGCCTAGGTCATTATGGCAATGGGGACTGAAAATAATCTCACGGTCCGATTTGACATTAGTTGTCAGATAACGGAAAATTTCTCCGTAGTGCTGAGGAGTGGTAAAACCAACTGTGTCTGGAATATTTATGTAAGTCGCACCCGCATCTACCGCTGTTTGCACCACTTCAAGCAAATAATCCAACTCAGTCCGCGTCGCATCCTCTGGCGAGAACTCCACTATTTCAAAACGCTCACGGGCATAGCTGACATGTTCAGTGATTTGCGCCAAAATTTCTTCCTTGGTCTTTTGCAGTTTAAATTCCCGATGGATAGGACTGGTCGCAATAAAAACATGGATCTGCGGATACTTGGCATCTTTCAGAGCCTCATAACAAGCATCAATGTCTGATTTGACTGACCGAGCCAAACCTGTCACAGCCGTCTTGGTCATCGCTGCCGCAATTTGACGAACCGCTTCAAATGAATCAGGACTGGCCGCTGGGAAACCCGCTTCAATGGCAGAAATCCCCCATTTCTCCAACTGCTTGGCGATGGTCACTTTTTCCTTGATAGAAAAATTCACACCCGGCGTCTGTTCACCATCTCGCAAAGTTGTATCTAAAAATTCAATCACACGCATAAGAACACCTTTCTAAATAACCCTAACGTCAATATTAGGTTCTCTTTCTTAGATTTCAAAGTATACTAAGAAAAAGAAAACACCTCGAGGAAAACTACCCGCGAGATGTTGTCAACAGCGCCCGCTTGGTAAGCCAAACAGGACTAATGCATTCTTTCAGCACTAGCCCGACCGTCGCAACAACAAAGCAAAGAATTTTGTAGTGACAGGTTTCATTTGACTTTTTCCTTTCAGTGTTCTGGAACCTGTATTCACAGTTCAGCACTTCACTTGTGAATACAGGTTCTTAATTGTTTACAATGATACCCTACTTATTTTCACTTGTCAACAGAAAAATGGAAATTTTCTGAAAAATCCGAATAATGTCGCAATTCGTACAAATTCAGACCACAAAAAACCGTGCTCCAATTGAAGCACGGTTCCGGTGTTTAATTTCGTCTAGAACTAGAAAAAATCGCCACCAACAATACGGCTCCAAAGACTGACGGTACCAAGGCCATCCCAGCAAACTGTGGACCCCAGTCACCAAAGAGCAACTGCCCAATCCATGAACCAGCAAGTCCAAGGATAATATTTCCTAGACAGCCACGACGGTCATCTGATGAGGTCAAAGCCCCAGCAATCAGGCCAATAATGGCACCAGCGATTATACTTGATAACATCTTATATTCCTCCTTATTTACAAAATAAGACTGGTTGCCCAGTCTTATAGCATCATTTTTAGATTGCCCACTCACCGTCACGGAAGATTGGCACACGAGTGCCGTCTTCACGGATACCGTCAATGTTCATCTTGTTAGAACCAATCATGAAATCCACATGGACATCAGAACGGTTAAGGCCTGCTTCTTTGAGCTCTTCTTGGCTCATTTCTGTACCACCTTCGATAGAGAAAGCATAAGCAGAACCGATGGCCAAGTGGTTTGAGGCATTTTCATCAAAGAGAGTATTGAAGAAGGTCACGCCTGATTGAGAAATCGGGCTCTTGTCTGGCACAAGGGCAACTTCACCAAGACCACGCGCTCCAGCGTTGTCAAAGACCAACTTCTTCATGACTTCATCGCCTTTTTCAGCAGTTACATCCACAATTTCACCATCTTTGAAGGTTACCTTGATGCCTTCGATGATGTTACCGTTGTAGCTGAGTGGTTTTGTGGATGTTACATAGCCGTCTGCCACACGGTAGTCAGGTGCTGTGAAGACCTCTTCTGTTGGCATATTAGCAATAAAGTGCTCACCTTGGGCATTGACCGAACCAGCCGCTTCCCACAAGTGGTTTTTCGGCATACCGAGAACGAGGTCGGTTCCTGGTGCTGTGTAGTGCAATTTGACAAACTGCTCGTCGTTAAGGACCTTGGCCTTAGCAACCAAGCGTGCCTCGTGCTCTTCCCAAGCCTTGATCGGATCTTCCTCGTAGATACGGCAGGTCTTGAAGATTTGGTCCCAAAGGAGGCCCACTGCCTCTTCGTCAGATGTTGCATTTGGGAAGACTTTTTTGGCCCATTCCAAACCAGAGGCTGCAGCCAGTGTCCAACTGATTTTGTTGGCTTGCGTTGCTTGACGCATTGGGTTCAAGGCCTGGCTAAGTGCGCGTGCGTTGCGTGACAATTTCTCTGGATCAACGCCATCGTAAGCACCTGGATCATCTGACAAGACAACCAAACGGCTTGCCTTGCGCTCCAAAAGGAAGTTCATTTCAGTGATGCGTTGTGGGTGAACCTGTTCCAAGAGTTCCACATCGACATTAACCAAACGCTCACGCGCAATCACATCGTCCAACCAGTTGACCAAGACTTCAGCCGCACCGTGCGCATAGGCTTCTTTGACAATCAAACGAGCCAATTCAGCCTGTTCCACACCGATTGTCAATTGAACAGTGTGACCTGGCTGTACATTGATACCAGTTGACACCAAGAGCTTAGCATATTTAGCGAGATTTTCTTTAAAATTTGGTAGTACCATTTTATTCTCCTTTGAAATGTAATACTAGATTATTGTATCATATTTTTTATTATTTTCCTAAATCTTAGTCAATAAATAACTATATTGAGTTGCATTCCTCATAGAAAAATTGGTACAATATATAGGACAACATTTAGGAGAATTGCATGTGAAAAAGTCTGAACTACTCATTATCATCCCAGCCTATAATGAAGAGGAGTCTATTCAAGGAGTCATTGAAAACCTCATACAAAACTATCCCCAATTTGATTATCTCATCATCAATGATGGCTCAAAAGACAATACCTCTCTTATCTGCCATCAAAATGGGTACTCTATCCTAGATTTGCCTATCAATCTGGGATTGGCTGGTGCTTTTCAAACAGGCCTACGCTACGCTTACAAACATGGTTACAAAAAAGCCATTCAATTCGACGCCGATGGTCAACACTTACCAGAATATATCCAAGGTCTCTCTGATCAAATAGACCAAGGCTACGATCTAGTCATTGGTTCTCGCTTTGTAAACCAACCCAAAAATTGGTCCTTGAGAATGCTAGGCAATCGTCTCATCGCCAGTGCCATCAGACTGACGACAGGAAAGGAAATAGCTGACCCTACTTCCGGTATGCGCATGTTTAGCGCACCTCTCATCAAAGAATTTGCCTTGAATATTAACTATGGCCCAGAACCAGATACCGTTTCCTACTTATTGCGAAACGGCGTCAAGGTAAAGGAGGTTCAAGTAGCCATGCAAGAGCGACAAGGAGGTCAAAGCTATCTCACACTTTCTCGTTCGATTCAGTACATGATTCATATGTTTGCCTCCATCCTTATCATCCAAAACTTTAGAAAGCGAATGAACAAATGAGTTTATTATTTCAAACCATTCTTATCCTCGTATCTCTCCTTACAGGTGTTCTGATACTTAGAAGGATACGAAAATCGCAGCTACAAATACCTGATGCTCTATTTTGGATTTTTTTCTCTGCACTCTTGCTTATCCTCAGTCTATTTCCAAGTTTAGCTGAAGCTATAACAAAATTGTTAGGCATCGCCTTACCAGTTAATTTCATTTTTCTCTTTATCATTTTTTTACTGATTATCCATCAATTCCAGCTGACTATGCGGCTATCAAAATTAGATAACAAGCTAAAGGAACTAGCACAAACTATTGCAATCGAACGGTTTGATAAAGATGAATAATACACAAAAATCAGTTTATTTTTGGAATATGGTTGGTAATCTAGCCGCGGCTGCCGTATCTGTTCTCTATCTGCTTATTGTATCTCGCTTTTCAAACGCAAAAACGGCCGACGACTTCAGTATGGCCTATGCTATTGGTAATCTTTGGGTAGTGATTGGTCTCTTTCAGGTAAGAAACTATCAAGGGACAGATATCAAAGAAACCCATTCCTTTACCGCCTACCTATTAGCACGTAGCTATTCTTTGACACTTATGGTCGCAACCATTCTGCCCTATCTCCTTCTCACTCAGTATCAGTCCAGCTATGAACTTGTCCTCTTGGTCATCCTTTATCGTGTAGGTGATGTTATCTCCGACTTATTTCAAGGTTTTTTCCAGCAACGAGATCGACTAGATATAGCAGGGAAGAATATGACTATTCGCTACACCACCAGTACCTTAGTATTAGCCTTCTCATTAGCTATCGGAAAACACCTTCCCCTAGCCCTAGCCCTTATGGCAACAACTAATCTGGCCTTGGTCTTTCTTCTAGATTGCCGACAAGCTCAGAAATTGTATACCACTAAACTTCATGCTCTTTTTAGAAAGTCATTACATAAGGATGCCTATACTATTTTGCGTGCCTGTTTCCCTCTTTTTATCAACGGTTTCCTACTCACTTATATCTTTAATGAACCAAAACAAGTCATCGAAACCGGCCTAGCCGAAGGAAGTCTGGTGACAGGTATGCAACGTGATTTCAGCATTCTATTTATGCCTGTATTTTTCATGAGTCTTTGTGTACTAATCCTGCGTCCATTGATTACCAGTTTAGCTAGACTTTGGTACCAACATAGCTACCAGGAATTTCGGCAGATTTGCAATCGCTTGGTACTAAGCTTGTTCATCGGAGGCAGTCTAATAAGCCTACTAGCTTTCGGCATAGGCACTCCCATCCTGAGCCTTCTATTTGGGATCGATTTGACAAGCCATAATCTGACACTAGGAATTCTAGTTTTTTCAGGTATTCTATATTCCCTGGCTATTGTTTTTGAAAATCTTATCACCATATTTCGACAACAAAAAATCCTGGTCTTTGTCTACCTCCTGCTATTTATCTTTTCAAGAATCATTACCAGCCCACTCATTTTCCATTATCAATTGCTTGGAGCTGCAATCAGTTTCTTACTAACAATGACCATATACGCTCTAGTCATGGGGCTACTAACTATCTATCTCTATTCCAAAGGAAAAAAGAATGTCTAATTTACAGTCACTACATACCTTCATTATCTGTGCCTACGGAGACAGTCCTTTTTTAGAAGCCTGTATCCAGTCACTGCAGGAGCAAACTATCTCCTCTTCTATTCAGCTCTATACTTCTACACCTAGTAAACACATTCAACAGCTTTGTGAGCAATATGCCATTCCTATGCATTCTTCTGTAGGTGGAAGTATTGGAAAAGATTGGAACAATGCTCTCTCCTTTACGTCTACTCCCTATGTAACCATTGCCCACCAAGATGACATCTATCAATCAAGCTATGCCGAAGAAATGCTTACATCTTTCCAAAGCAACCCGAAAAACCTTATTGTCTTTTCAGACTATATGGAATGTAAGAATGGACAAACTATCTCCCGTAATACCAATTTAACCGTCAAACGAATACTACTCAAAGGACTATCCTTGTTCCCTCAGTCCAAGACCTGGAGGCATTTTATCCTCAGCTTTGGGAATTCAATTTGTTGCCCTGCTGTCACCTATAACATGGATAAACTAAGGGGCTTTCAGTTCAATGAACAAATGCGCACCAATTTAGATTGGTATGCCTGGTACCAAATAAACCAGTATAATGGAGTTTTCTCCTATATCCCAAAACCACTTATGTATCATCGCATTCACCAAGAATCCGAGACCTCACAGACCATAGCTGACAATACTCGGACAAAGGAAGACTTGATGATGTTTGAACTATTTTGGCCGAAGCCGCTTGCCCGTCTAATCAATTCTTTTTATATCAAAGGACAGGACTCAAATCACTAGGAGGTTCTTGTGTTACATAAACTTAACCAAAATAAATGGTACTTGTTTGCCAGCTTCATTGCTTGTTGTACAGTTTATACGATTTATATACGAGACTATCACGCATCCACCGCTGTCTATCCTCTAGCCTTATTCATGATTGGTTTCATTCTTCTACTCCCTAAGAGGCAAGATTTTGCTTGTTTGCTTGTCTTACTAATATCTGGCCTAGCCTTCTCCGTTGTAACTCCCGTATTGAATACACCAGATGAATATGTTCACCTTTCTCGTGCTATGCATATCGCACAAGGAGATATCAATTTAGACAATAACCCAGCAAATCTCCAAATATCTGAAGACTACTTTGTTATTGTTGATGACTATACTATGCCCCCCTTGGCTGTAGATGCCTTTGAATATCAGCATAGCTCCACTGAGGTTCCTTTTAAGGGCCTGGCTGATTTTCGTACGACCAATGCCTATTGGTTTATCGGTTATATACCCCAGGTTATCGGTATTACACTGGGACGAGCCTTGAATCTAAATGTTGGTTTAATCTATTACCTAGGTCGCATTTTTAATGCTATTTGCTACGCACTACTAGCTTATATAGCTGTCAAATTAAGTGGCAACTTTAGGCAAATAATGATGCTGATTGTACTCATGCCAATGAATATTTTCCTAGCCGCCTCCTATAATCAAGATGGAGTTGCACTCGGATTTATCTATGTTATTATTGGGCTCTTTATCCACTATCTGACCAGACAAAAAATGCTTGGTTATAAGGAACTTGTTATGTTTACTGCTCTTTCTTGCCTGATAATCACATTAAAATTACCTTATATCCTCTTGATGGGATTGCTCTTCTTTATCCCAAAAGAACGTTTCTCTATCAAATTCCCTACGATTAGCATTCTTTTAGTATCCTGCTTAGTTCTAGCTCTGACCGCCATCTGGTTTATCGGTTACCAACAAATTAAATCGACCACGACACTACAGGGAGTTGGTCTGGTTGGACAAATCCAATATTTCTTATCCAATCCTAGTCATGGATTGTTAGCTCTATCAAAAGAATTCTTCCTGACTCCCCACCGCTTAGTCATGCTATTCTACTTTGGAATCCTAAATCTACCTATGCGGGAAACGCTTATTCCAATTTTTACCTTCTATTTATTCGTTATCGCTAGTAATTTAGGTCAGAAACAGGTTACACTTCGCAGCCGTACAGGTAGCATTCTCATTGGCCTGGGAATTATTTGTGGGATTATTCTCGTCATGTACCTAACCTGGACCAAGATTGGCTACGGACACGTAGATGGCATCCAAGGTCGTTACTATCTGGGTGTTTTACCTCTTTTTGCACTCTCTATAACAGCTCTACCTATAAAATCTTTTACACCTTTCCGCATTTCCGATGCTTTTGTCATCAAAGGCAGTTGGATTATCTTAACAATGGTATTAGTATTCATCGTCTTATCTACCTACTAAGTCTGATTTATATAAAAAAACTAGATAATCGTCATTTAAGAGACATTATCTAGTTTTTTATTATACTCAATGAAATAGCACCAGGCTGTACTGAGGTACGGCAAAGCTACTTCAACTAATGATGAAATTAATTGAAGCAGGAAATAAGGATACAGGGTTTCCTCAACTGCCGACCTAATAAAGCAAACTGTAAGTATGTATACTCAATGAAAATTGAAGTCAGACTAGGCGACACAGATGTAGATAGAACTTAAGTTCATCACATCAAGTCAACAACGTCTGACTTCAATTTTCGCAGAGTATTAGTTACCAAAAACCTTTACACGGTCCCCATCCGCCATATAGTCTTTGTCTGCTGCCGGAGCTGCAATGCTACCGAATGGTGCTTGGGCACGGAGTTTCCAGTTAGCTGGAATGCCGTATTTTTCAGCTACTTGAGCGTCCACCAATGGGTTGTAGTGTTGTACGTTCATGCCGATGTTTTTCTCAGCAAAAGCCAACCATACTGCGTACAAGTTGATACCGTGAGCTTGTTCAGACCAGATTGGGAAGTTTTCAGCGTAAAGTGGGAAGCTCTCTTGCAAGCCTTTGACCACATCTTGGTCCTCGAAGAACAAGATCGTACCAGCACCAGCTGCAAAGCCAGCTAAGCGACCTTTTGTAGCTTCAAAAGCTTCTGCAGGCGTTACTTTTTCCAATTCGCTGTAGGCAATTTCGTTCCAGAAATCTTCTGACTCCGCACCAAAAAGTACCACTGCACGGCTAGATTGTGAGTTGAAAGCTGATGGAGATTCTTTCATGGCTTTCTCAACAAGTGCGACCACTTCTTCATTTGATACTGGCAAGTCTTTACCAAGTGCGTAGATTGAACGGCGAGTTTCTTGAAGTTTTGCAAAATTTGACATATAGTTTCCTCTTTTCTTTTTATTACTATCTAGTAACTTTTATCACTATGTAGAGATTATAAACCTATTCAAAAAAATAATCAAGAGTTTTGACTTCTTTTTTGTAAAAAATCACTGTCTCTCAAAATAACGAGAAACAGTGACCTTCCTTATTAAAACAAATCATCAAATAAGCTCAACTGGTTATCCTCTGGTAGTTTACCAAGGATGCCCATCTCATCCATTTTTTCAACAAGGGTACTGGATAGACCGCCTCGCTTACGGAGTTCTGTCTTGGAGAGAAATTCTCCTTCAGCACGCGCCGTTACAAGCTGCTTGGCAACGTTCTCTCCCAGACCATCCATAGCGACAAATGGTGGGATGAGGGTGTCGTCTTCAATCAAGAAGTCCGTCGCATGGGACTTGTAAAGGTCCAACTTGCCAAACTTGAAGCCACGTTCCAGCATTTCATTGACCAATTCAAGTGTGGTATAGAGATCCTGCTCAACGTTTGAGGCCTCATTGTTTTTCTTCTTGAGAGCAATCTCTTCCATCTTGGCCTTGACTCGTTCCAAGCCACCTGACATGGTCGCCAAATCAAAGGCCTTGGCACGAATAGAGAAGTAAGCACAATAGTAGTAGATTGGATAGTGAACCTTGAAGTAAGCAACCCGCAGGGCCATCATAACGTAGGCAGCCGCGTGGGCTTTGGGGAACATGTACTTGATCTTTCCACAGGATTCGATGTACCAGTCTGGCACCTTATTATCCTTCATATGTTGGATATAGCTGTTTCGCTCTTCCTCAGAAATCTTGAGCCACATGCCCTTCCGCACCCGCTCCATGATATTAAAGGCCATCTTAGGTGGTAGACCTGCGTGCATGAGATAAACCATGATGTCATCCCGACAACCGATAACAGTGGATAGGTCGGCAATTCCTGCCTTAATCAAGTCCTGGGCATTGCCCAACCATACGTCTGTACCATGGGATAGACCAGACAGCTGCAGGAGTTCCGCAAAGGTGGTCGGCTTGGTTTCCTCCACCATTCCCCGAACAAAGTTGGTTCCAAATTCAGGAATGCCTAGCATACCTGTCGGTGTCCCAATCTGCTCTGGGGTAACTCCCAAAATTTCCGTACCTGAGAAAAGGGCCATCACTCCCTTGTCATCAGCAGGAATGGTCTGCGGATCAATGCCCGACAAGTCCTGCAGCTTGCGAACCATGGTCGGATCATCGTGTCCCAGGACATCGAGCTTCAAGACGTTTTCATCAATATCGTGGAAGTTAAAGTGGGTGGTCTGCCAGTTGGCCGTCACATCATCGGCAGGATATTGGACAGGCGTAAAGTCATAGACATCCATGTAGTCAGGGAATACGATAATTCCTCCTGGGTGCTGACCTGTCGTTCGTTTGACCCCAGCCGCACCAGCAGCCAAACGTTCCACCTCTACATCACGGTAGAATTTGCCATAATCCCGCTCATAGCCTCGAACAAAACCATAGGCCGTCTTAGCAGCTACCGTACCTACCGTTCCTGCACGGAAGGCATTTTCTTCGCCGAAAATATCCCGTACATCCAAGTGGGCAGAGGGTTGGTCATCCCCTGAGAAGTTCAAGTCAATATCGGGAACCTTGTCTCCATCGAAACCAAGGAAAGTCTCGAAAGGAATGTCCTGTCCATCTTTTTTATACTTGGTGCCGCATTCTTCACAGTCCTTATCTGGCAGGTCAAAACCTGAACCATAGGAACCATCTGTGATAAATTCACTGTGTTGACAATTTGGACAGACATAGTGAGGAGGCATAGGGTTTACTTCGGTAATCCCAATCATGGTCGCAACGAAACTGGAGCCGACAGACCCCCGTGAACCAACCAGATACCCTCGTTCATTTGACCGTTGCACCAACATCTGCGATGCCAGGTAAATCACGGCGAAACCATTACCCAGAATGGATGTCAGTTCCTTTTCAATCCGCAGGTCAATAATATCTGGAAGAGGATTGCCATAAATTTCAAAGGCTTTTTGATAGGTCAATTCCGCAACCGTTTCCTCGGCCTTTTCGATATATGGTGTATAGAGGTCGGTCTTAACCACCTGGACATCTTCAAACCGGTCCAGCATAGCATTTGGATTGGTAATGACAATCTCACGGGCTAGACTTTCACCCAAGAATGCAAACTCGTCCAACATCTCGCTAGTTGTTCTAAAGTGGGCTTTTGGCAGGGGTGCTGGCTGGGCATTCTCACCATTTCCGATAGTCCAGTTAATCGGTGCCCCTTGACCGAGGGCCCGAACAATAATTTCCCGATAGATTTCCTCTTCGGGGTCAATGTAGTGGACATTTCCAGTCGCCAGAACAGGCAGACCTGCCCTACGTCCTACCTCAATCAACTGCTTGATGGTTTCTTCAATCTCTGCCATGTCCTTGAATTGCTCCTTGGCAATCATAGGAGCGTAGAGAGCTGGAGGCATGACCTCGATAAAATCATAATAGCCCGCTGTCTTAACCGCATCATCCATTCCCTTAGAAAGCAAGTCATCAAAAACCTCGCCCTCTTGACAGGCTGTTCCTAGTATCAAGCCTTCTCGGTGGGCATCCAGAACCGTTCTGGGAATGCGAGGAACTCCCTCAAAATACTTGGTATTGGACAAGGAAACCAGTTTGAAGATATTTTTTAAACCAACCTGATTGACCACATAGAGCGTAGCGTGTTTGACGCGGGCCTTCTTATAAGAATCCTCCGCCACCAATTCTGTATTGAGCTGGTTGAGATTGATCAGATTGTGTTTCTCCAAGGCTTCTTTTAGGAAGATAAAGAGCAGGCGACCAGTGGCCTCCGCATCATAATTGGCCATGTGGTGATGCTCAAGAGCAACACCAAATCGCTTGGTCAAGGCTGCCAAACCGTGCCGCTTGTAGTCTGGATAAAGGTTTCGGGCAAATTCTAGCGTATCGATGACCGGTTGGCTGATGATTGGCAAGCCAGCTCGTTCATAGTTAACATTCATGAAACCAACGTCAAAGGTCGCGTTGTGGGCAACCATAATGGAATCCTGACAGAAGTCCTGAAACTCGCGCAAAACTTGCTCCAAGGGCTTGGAGCCACGCACATGCTCATCTGTAATCCCCGTCAACTCGGTCGTAAACTGACTCAGAGGATGACCTGGATCGATAAACTCATCAAACTCCGCAATGATATTGCCCTTGTGCATCTTAGAGGCCGCAATCTGAATTAGGGCATTGTTGACAGCAGAAAGACCAGTCGTTTCCACGTCAAAGACCACATAGGTCGCGTCAGATAGAACCATATCCGCTTCATTGTAGACAATGGGAACCGAGTCCTCAACGATATTGGCTTCCATACCAAAGAGGGGCTTAATCCCAGCCTTACGAGCAGCATGGTAGCCATGGGGGAAGGATTGAACATTTCCGTGGTCGGTAATGGCCACCGCCTTGTGTCCCCAAGCCGCAGCACGCGCCACCAAGTCTTCAACGGCAGGCAGGGCATCCATGGTAGACATGTTTGTATGGGCATGAAACTCGACCCGCTTCTCCCCCTCAGGCATAAGGTCCTTACGGATTTCCTTCTTGACCTCCTGGACCTCCTGGACATTCATAGTCAAATCACGGGTGAAATTATTGGTTTCCACATTTCCACGCACCCGCAGCCAGTTGCCCTTTTTGACCATATCAAACTTCTGGGCTTCTTCCTCATTCTTAGCCCACTTCTGCAAGGTAAAGGACGAAGTATAGTCAGTCATCTTAAAGTTGATAATGACCCGCCCCGTCTTAGTCGTCTTCTGCTCGACCTCGAAGACCAGACCCTCAAAGACAATCCGATTCTCCTCGCTATCCACCTCAATCATAGGCGTAATCTCAGCCTTTTCAATATTGACCTTGGCAGGACGATTTTTCTTATATTCTGGGACAAATGGCTGAGCTGCCTCTGGTGGTGGAGCCATTTGAGCCAGTTGTTCAAGGGCCGCCAGATTTTCCTCATTGGCCTGCTGGTAAATTTCTTCATTCTGCGCATGGAAGACCGCAGCCTGCTGCTGCGTCATCTCTTGACAAACTTCAATATCCACCGCAAGATTGGCAAAACCAAATCGCTTGTATTGTTCCACAAGGTTTGGCAGGTGATTTTTCCGAAAATGAACGGTATCAATAGTTTCAGGCCCCTTTATCCACAGAGTATTCTCCCGATAAACAACCTCCAAAGATTGAAACAGAGCCTTGAAACCTGCACTCTGACACAAATCTTCTGTAAAAGCCTCTGGATAATAGGCCTCTACTAAGCCCGCTTCAAAACTTTCCGCATCACTGACGATAGAAAATTGAATCTTATTTCCCACCTTTTCAAACTCTGTCGCCAAACGAGCCTTGAAGAGTTGATAGTCCATCAGAGGCAAGGGCTTTTCAAAGCGGAAGGTAAATTCCCAGAGTTTGCTGACCTTGTGCAAGACCACTTTCTCAATCGTTGCAGTCGAAAAAGCCCCTGATTGCTGTGCATCAAGAGGCATCCCGATTTGTTGAAGCAAGAGCTGAAACTTATCTGACATGACCATTTCCTTTGTAGTTCGTTAGAAACATTTTACCATAAATGGAGGAAATTTTCTTGGGAGAGAGAAAAAACCTCTTCGGCATTCCAAAAGAGGTTCATCATTTGATACTTAACTTACCAAGCCGCAGCTTCTGTCGGAGCCTGCAAGAAGTCTAGCCAGACTGGATCCTTGACACGACAAAGGGTGACAGATATACCTTCCATATCTAAACTGGTCATAAACTTACCTGTTTTAATATAGGGTAGTTTCAAGCCTTCTAATTCCAAGAACTGGTACAAATCATTGAGAAAGATGCCTTGCTCCAACTCAGACAGGTTCCCTAGATTGTTGACCAAGAGGACATACTCCTCCCCCTCCTTCCAACGGAATTTCAGTTTTAGCTTATTGACAATTTCATTAGCTAATTGCTCCGAAGATTCGTAGGTTACGGTGCGATAACCTTCCTCTCCATGAATGCCGATTCCATAGGAAATTTCTCCATCCGCCAAATCAAATAAAGGCTGGCTGACATCTGGCAAGCAGGCTGACTTGGTCGCAAAACCAATGGTCGCTATCTCTGTTGCTAGAGAAAGTCCCAGTTGTTCCAATTGATCTAAATTGTAGCCAGAGAGAGCTGCAGCCCCAAGAACCTTATGCAGAAGAATAGTCCCCGCCAGCCCACGGTGGCGCATGCGGAAATTATCCTTGGTATCGACTGAGATATCGTCATGGGATACAATATATTTCACAGCTATACCTTCTTTTCTCGCTTCCGCGATGGCTTGACCAAAGGTTTCTAAATCTGCCTCAAAGTTTTTTACAATCAGAAAAACTCCCTTACCCTTATGAACAGCACGAATGGCTGCCAAGACTTCTTCGGCAGTTGGTGGAGTAAAAATCTCTCCATAGACTGCTGCAGTCAGCATTCCTTTGCCGACGAAACCAACATGGGCCGGTTCATGCCCAGAACCACCGCCTGAGATGATGGGAACCAGCTGACTATCCTGTTCTTTTTGAACTAGAATAGGTTGATGTTCAAGTTTCTTTACATGCTGATTTGTCCGATAGAATCCTTCAATGTAATCCGCAATCACATTATCCTGTCTATTTTTTATAAATACCATCCCTCTTCTCCCTCGAATTGTGATTAGAAAATGACTGCTCTAGTAAGGTGATAATTTGGCCATACATACTATGAATAGCACAAGGGGATTGAGCTAGCCCCTTCTTAATCAGACCAATCCAAGCGCTCGAATGGTAGGTCACTAAAAACTCCTGTTCCTGCCTTGTAAAATAGCGACCTTCTTTGGACTGATATTCCGCCAGTAATTTTTCCATCAGAACCCTAAAATAGCCTTCCAGATAGGTCACAAAGTCATTTTGTCCCTCAATTTCAAACAAGTGTTTGTAAAATACCTGGTTACAATCAATGTAATAGAGCAGTTCATCTAAGAGCTTCACCCCACTGATATAGGTCAGATTGTCTGTCACCTGCTCCTGCAATTCTGTTTCAAAAATCCAATCCAGTAGCTCATACTTGTCCAAAAAATGATTGTAAAAGGTTTGACGACGGATACCTGCTTCCTGCATGATATCGACAACAGAAAGCTTGTCAAAAGATTTTAGCGATAATTGCCTTTTAAAGGCCTTGGCGATTCTTTTCTTGGTAATCAACGAGGTTGGCATATGTCACTTCCTTTCGCTTCCTCTCCATTATACCCTATCATGCTTTTGATAGAAACAAAAGGGACACATTTTAGAATTTGTCCCTTCCTTTTTCAATTATTTAAAAATATAATAACAGTATAAAAAACAAAGGAGTCTATCTCATGAAAAAAATCATTAACCAACCTGAACATGTCGTTGACGAAATGTTGAAAGGCCTTGTCTTTATGCACCAAGATGTGATTGAGCGTATTGACGGTTTTGAAGTCATTGTTCGCAAGGCAGAAAAGACTGGCAAAGTCGGCATCATCTCAGGAGGTGGTTCTGGTCACGAACCTTCTCATGCAGGCTTTGTCGGCAAGGGCATGTTGTCCGCTGCTGTATGTGGCGCAGTATTTACCTCACCAACACCAGACCAGATCTTAGAAGCCATTAAGGCAGCTGATGAAGGCGCTGGAGTCTTCATGGTCATCAAAAACTACTCTGGCGACATCATGAACTTTGAAATGGCACAAGAGTTGGCTGAAATGGAAGGAATCGAAGTGGCTAGTGTCGTTGTGGACGATGACATCGCTGTGGAAAATAGCCTCTATACCCAAGGCCGTCGTGGCGTAGCAGGTACCATCCTTGTCCACAAGATTCTCGGTCATGCTGCTGAAACTGGTAAATCGCTTGCTGAGATTAAAGAATTAGCTGACCGCCTCGTTCCACAAATCAAGACTATCGGTCTTGCGCTTTCAGGCGCTACTGTTCCAGAAGTGGGCAAACCAGGCTTCGTCCTTGAAGAAGATGAATTTGAGTATGGCGTTGGTATCCATGGCGAACCTGGCTATAAGAAAGAAAAACTACAACCATCTGCAAAATTGGCTGAAGAATTGGTTGAGAAATTGGCAGAGGGCTTTGACATTCAAGATGGTGAACACTACGGTGTCCTTATCAATGGTCTTGGAGCAACTCCTCTCATGGAGCAATATGTTTTTGCCAACGACGTTGCGCAATTACTAGCTAAAAAAGGGGTTCTTGTCGATTACAAGAAAATCGGTAACTATATGACATCCATTGATATGGCTGGACTGTCACTGACTTTGATTAAACTAGAAGATCCAAGCTGGATAGACGCTTTACAGGCTCCTGTTGAAGTTGTCGCTTGGTAGGAGAACGCTTATGGATGCAAAAACAGCATTGACATGGATGGAGAAATTCAACGAAAAAATTCAAACGAATAAGGATTATTTGAGCCAACTCGATTCACCGATTGGCGATGGAGATCATGGCGGAAACATGGCTCGAGGTATGGCGGCTGTCATGCAGGAGCTATCTGACAAAGACTACGATAGTGCTGACCAGGTTTTCAAAGTGGTTGCCATGCAGCTTCTCAGTAAGGTTGGTGGGGCTTCAGGTCCTCTCTATGGCTCTGCTTTTATGGGAATTTCCAAGGCTAGCCAGACTGATACTGATTTGGCAGATGTGCTACAAGCAGGTTTGGATATGATTCAAAAACGTGGCAAGGCCGAATTAGGTGAAAAAACCATGGTGGATGTTTGGGTCCCTGTCATTGCTGCCCTAAGAGAAAACCAGCTGACAACGGAAATTATCCATAAAGCCGTTCAAGGGACAAAGGATATTGCTGCAACCAAGGGACGCGCGTCCTATGTTGGGGAAAGGTCTATTGGACACATTGATCCAGGCTCTTTCTCATCTGGACTTCTCTTTGAAGCCATGTTGGAGGCAGGACTATGACAAAGGTTGGTATCTTACTCGTATCCCATTCCAAAAATCTGGCTCAAGGTATTATTGACCTAGTATCCGAAGTCGCAAAAGATATTCCGATTACCTACTGTGGAGGATTGGAGGATGGCAGTATCGGAACTAGCTTTGAAATTGTACAAGACAGGATTGAAACAAATCCAGCAAGTACAGTCCTTGCCTTCTTTGATCTTGGGAGTGCTAGGATGAACATTGAACTGGCTGCCGATTTTTCTGATAAGCAAGTCCTTATCCAAACTGTGCCAGTTGTAGAAGGATGCTACACAGCTGCTGCCCTCTTACAGGCAGGAGCAGATTTAAACACCATCCTTGACCAATTACAGGAGCTTGAAATCAAAAAATAAATCCATATTAAAAGCCGAGTTTTTATAAACTTCGGCTTTTTCTTATTACTTATTCAAAATTTGTAAGGTTTCAAGCAGTTGATCCACGTGGACTTCAACCGTATCACCTGTTCCCTTGATTTTCACTTCAACAATGCCGTCAGCAGCTTTCTTACCAACTGTCACACGGATTGGCAAACCAATCAAGTCACTGTCAGAGAATTTCACACCGACACGCTCATTACGATCATCTGTCAAGACTTCGTAGCCTGCGCCAACCAAGCTGGCTTCGATGGACTGGGTCAAGGCCATAGCTTCTTCGTCTTTTACGTTGACTGGGATTAGATGAACATCAAACGGAGCCAATTCTTTAGGGAAGTTGATTCCCCAAGCGTAACGGTATTCGCCTTTTGGTGTCTTGTTGACAAAGAGGCGAGCGTGTTGCTCAAGAACAGCTGACAAAAGGCGGCTAACACCAATTCCGTAACATCCCATGATAATCGGCATAGAACGACCATTCTCATCCAAGATGTTGGCATTCATGCTATCTGAATAACGGGTACCAAGCTTGAAAATATGACCAATCTCGATACCGCGAGCAAAGTTGAGAACACCGTGTCCATCTGGAGAAGGCTCGCCTTCCTTGACCTCACGAATGTCCACATACTCAGTCACTTGGAAATCACGTCCTGCATTGGCACCTGTGTAGTGGAAACCATCTTCGTTGGCACCGACTACAGCATTTTTCACATCTTGCACCTTACGGTCTGCAATAATCTTGATGTTTTCTGGCAAGCCGACTGGTCCAAGAGAACCAAAACCTGCACCGAAGATTTTTTCAGCATCCGCTGGACCTGCTGCATCAAAGAAATCAGCTCCAAGGTAGTTTTTCAACTTGACATCGTTCACCTGGTCATTGCCAACAAGGAGGGCAACAACAGGCTCGCCATCTGCCATAAAGAGCATGGTTTTGATGGTTTGCTCTTCAGCAACGTTCAAGAAGGCAGCAACCTCGTCAATTGTTTTGACATCTGGTGTAGCAACTTTAACCAAGTCTTCTTCAACCACGACAGCTGTACTTGGTTTGTATTCGCTAGTTGCCATTTCTAGGTTGGCAGCGTAACCAGACTCGCTAGAGTAGGCGATGGTGTCCTCACCAGACACAGACCAAGCCAAAAGTTCTGCCTTGATTGCTTCAAGAACATCCTCTGGGATTTCCTCAAAAGAAGCAACCGACTTGTCCAAGACAACCCAACGGTCCAGATCAGTACGGTCCGGTGTAATAGCCATAAATTCCTGGCTATCCTTACCACCCATGGCACCACCGTCACCGATGATAGCCTTGAACTCAAGTCCTGCACGAGTGAAAATAGCCTCGTAAGCTGCCTTATAGTCATCGTAGGTCTGGTCTAAGCTCTCATAGCTAGCGTGGAAGCTGTAACCGTCTTTCATGATAAACTCACGACCACGGAGAAGACCATTACGAGGACGTTTTTCATCACGGTATTTTGGCTGGATTTGGTAAATGTTGAGTGGCAACTGCTTGTAAGATTGCACCGCATCACGCGCCAATAGTGTCACCGTTTCTTCGTGGGTTGGTCCCAAGATAAAGTCCGAACCCTCACGGTTTTTGAGCTTGTAGAGGTCATCACCGTAGGTTTCATAACGGCCAGACTCACGCCAAATGTCCGCTGACAAGAGAGCTGGTGCCAAAAATTCAATAGCATCAATCTTATCAAACTCCTCCCGCATGATATTTTTTGCTTTTTCAATCACACGATTAGCCAATGGCAAGTAGCTGTAAATACCAGCAGAAATCTGACGGACATAACCCGCACGCAACATCAAGGCGTGGCTAATCACCGACGCATCCGAAGGCATCTCCCGCAAAGTAGGGATAATCATTTTAGACTGTTTCATGTTTATGATACAGAGAGCGATCAAAAAGCGACCGAATTTTAGGAAACGACCTGAAATCCTGATTTCAGAAGTCGTTTATCTAAATTCCGAGCTTTTCGCTCGAGTTCAAATCTGAAAACTCTCTGTTCCTTTCTTATTCGTGTTTTTCAGAACATCCTGCGTTTAACACGCATTCAGTTCCTTTCATCATTTGTTTGTCAGGAAGACACAGGTTTCAGCCCGTGTTCAGTTCCTTTCGTATTTTTCAGAACATCCTGCGTTTAGCACGCATTCAGTTCCTTTCATCATTTGTTTGTCAGGAAGACACGGTTTCAGCCCGTGTTCAATTCCTTTCGTAGTTTTTATTTAGAAGAAGACACGCATAATGTCATTCCAGGTCACGACTAGCATGAGAACAACCATAATGGCAACTCCTGCTAGAGTGATATAGGATTCTGTTTCTGGTTTAAGCGGCTTTCTGCGAATGCCTTCTAAAATGTTCATGACAATCTTACCACCATCCAAAGCTGGTATTGGGATAAGGTTGAAAATACCGATATTGATCGACAACATAGCCATCAGATTAAAGACTGAGAACCAGCCATTTGCGGCAGCTTGATTGCTGACAGAATAAATGGCAACTGGTCCGCCCAACTGCTTGACATCAAAGTTGGCAATCAAATTCTTCAAGGCTGTTACAACGATAAGGGCTGTTTCTCCTGCTCGCTGGAAACCTCCAACAATCATGTCAAAGAAACCTGTTTTTAAAATGGGGGAAACGCCAATTCGGTAACTATCCTCAACCTTTTCAGCCGTAACCGTGAGCGATTTTTCAGTTCCTTTATGCTCTACGACCAAATCAAAACTTGGAGCTGTAGTCGCTTCCGCTGCGGATTGACTAATAGCGCTAGCAATTTCCGTATAAGTATCCGTTGCTTGACCATTGATAGACAAGATCTTATCACCCGTAACGATGCCTGCAGCCTGTAAAGCCCCTCCATCTGTCACACGAATCGCATTAGTCGTTGGGTCAGCAACCCCACCCTGAGCAAAGATCAGCATGATGAAAATGAAAGTACCCAAAATAAAGTTATTCATAGGACCAGCAAAGTTGGTCATCAATCGACCCCAAACGGTCGCATGCTGGTATTGAACATCCAGCGGAGCAATGCGAACTTCCGTTCCATCCTCCTCTACAATCGTAGCATCGTGGTCAACCTTGTAGGTCTTGCTTTCATCTAACACCAAGCCTGTGATTTCTAGCTTTTCCTCGAAATCAAAACTAGTCACATTCATGGGTAAGCTAACATTATCAAGCTGTTTTCCAGAAAGATTGATACGAGTAACAACCCCATCTGCATTCAAGGTCAGGCTAGCTGGCGTCCCCGTCTTAATTTCCGTCTTATCTTCACCCCAACCAGCCATACGAACATAGCCACCGAGCGGAAGGATACGAATAGTATAAGCCGTCCCATCTTTACCAATGTGAGCAAAGATTTTAGGGCCCATACCAATGGCAAATTCTCTGACAAGGATTCCCGATTTTTTGGCAAAGTAGAAATGCCCAAATTCATGAACAACTACAATCACACCAAATATAAAGATAAAGGCTAAAATTCCCTTCATAGTCCCTCCTTAAAACAGTCCAAAGAAGTGCATGATAGGAAAGACAAAGATCATACCATCAAAGCGGTCTAAAATACCACCATGACCTGGAATCAGATTGCCAGAATCCTTAACACCAAAGTGGCGCTTAATAGCACTTTCTACTAAATCACCAAATTGAACAAAAGCAGAGAAGATGGCCACCAATACCAACATCAAGAAGAAGGGATAACCTGCTCGAAGACTTTTATCAACCAATAAGAAAATAATCGACAAGACGAGAGCGGAGCCAATCCCACCAAAAAATCCTTCCACCGTCTTATTGGGTGATACTTTTGGTAATAACTTTCTTCGACCAAATTGGCGACCAACCAGATAAGCCCCAATATCCGTTGCCCATACAATACAAAGTGCAAACAATACCTTATTCAAGCCATCCGTCCGTGCCAACAGCAAATTATGAAAACCAATCCCTACATAAAAACTAGAGGCAATCGGAAAAACCACATCCGAGTAGTTGTACTCTCCCAAATTAAAAACGGTCGTTCCGAGAAGAAGGAATACGACAATGGCATAAGCTGTGTAGTTGCCGTCAGTTGGTAAAAAAGTCAGGTAATTCTGCAAAGGCAAGGTCAAGACCAAACTTGCCAACATGGCAAGAACCCCCTCAATTGAATTGGGAGCCAACTGCTTCATTTTGAGCAATTCAGCCGTAGCAATCATCGCTAGTAGGCCTACAAAGAAATGAAAAGCCGTTCCCCCAAGCAATACAAAGGGCAGGAAGACCACAAAAGCAATCCCGCCAAATACCACTCGTTTCTGCAAATCGTTTGTCATAACCTCTCCTTACACGCCACCAAAACGCCTGTGGCGACGGTTGTATTCTTTAATAGCTAATTTTAGTGCTTCTCCATCAAAATCTGGCCAAGCAATATCTGTAAAATACAGCTCACTATAGGCTGTCTGCCAAGGCAAGAAATTACTCAAGCGCAATTCTCCACTAGTCCGAATAACCAAATCAGGATCACGAAGAGCAGGCGATAGACTTCCAGTATAGAGATAGTCTGCAATCAGCTTCTCATCAATATCCCCTGGATTAAACTTGGCATCCAAGACATCTTGTGCAATGGCCTTTATTGCTCGGGTCACCTCATCACGCCCACCGTAATTCAGGGCAAAATTCAAAATCAAACCCGTATTATTCTTGGTTTTTTGCTCTGCCTTGTACAAGGCATTCAAAGTAGCCTCTGGAAGCTTAGAATGATCCCCAATCATCTGGATTTTAACATTATTGGCATGGAGTTCTGGCACATATTTATCATAAAATTCCACAGGCAAGTTCATGATAAACTTCACTTCTTTCTCTGGTCTGGACCAATTTTCTGTTGAAAAAGCATAGACCGTCAAGACTTTCACACCTAAATCTGATGCCGTCTTGGTCACTTTTTGAAGGGCATCCATTCCAGCCTTGTGCCCCATAATCCGAGGTTGCATCCGCTTCTTGGCCCAGCGACCATTGCCATCCATGATGACCGCTATATGCTTGGGTACCTCAATAGCTGTTTCAATGCTTTCCTTCTTTTTAAATTGAAATTTGAACATGGTAGTTTCCTTAAGATGTTATTTACTCTATTTTCTCCGTCATACTGACAAAAAATAAGGATATAATCAGTCTATTATACCATATTTATAGGCTGTTAAGCAAAAATCAGCTAGCACAGTCAAGCAAAAAACCGAGGCTTTCCTCGGCTTTCAGTCATCTATTCTTCGATAGCTGTTTCTGTTTTTTCTTTACTTGCTTCTTCCACGATAGCTGAAGCTGCTGGAGCACTGGCTACACGGTTGCGAATAGCCCCACGTTCAAAGGTCAGGTAAACCCCATCCACGTCCAAGACAACCTTCTTCTCATCGATTTCATCAACAATACCAAACAGACCACCAATAGTAACAATCTCGTCACCTTTTTTAATCTGACTAAGTGCATCCTGGCGCTGTTTTTGTTGTTTGCGCTGGCTATAGAACATAAAACCAATCATAGCAAGCATCAAAACAGGAAATAACAATCCTTGTAAATCTGGCATTTTTTTACCTCTTCTTTTAGTTTATAAACATCATTATACCAAATTCCAGCCTAGAAAGCAAAATTCGGTCGCGCAAAAAGACCGAACTCTCGTTCAGCCTTTATCCATCTTATTTTGCACTCCACACACTCTCAAGGATGTTAGTCTGTTCACGACCTGGGCCGACCGAGAAGGTTGAGATACGCACGCCGACCAATTCGCTGATACGACGAACATAGTTGCGAGCCGCTTCTGGCAATTCATCCAAGCTACGTACACCTGTGATGTCTTCAGACCAACCTGGCATTTCTTCGTAGATTGGTTTGCAGCGTTTGAGTTGTTCTAAGCTTGCTGGGTAGTGGTCAATACGCTCACCATCCAAATCATAAGCCACACAGATTTTCAAGGTGTCAAGACCTGACAAGACATCAATCGAGTTGAGGGACAAGTTGGTAATACCTGACACACGGCGGCTATGGCGCATGACAACAGAGTCAAACCAACCGACACGGCGTGGACGACCTGTTGTCGTACCGTATTCCTTACCAATCTCACGGATACGGTCTCCGATTTCATCGTGCAATTCAGTTGGGAATGGCCCGTCACCAACACGGCTAGTGTAGGCCTTACATACACCAACAACCTTATCAATCTTGCTTGGGCCGACACCGCTACCGATAGTCACACCACCTGCAACTGGGTTTGAAGAAGTAACGAATGGATAGGTCCCTTGGTCAATATCCAACATAACCCCTTGCGCCCCTTCAAACAAGACACGTTTGCCTTGGTCCAAAGCATCGTTCAAGATAACAGATGTATCTGTTACATATTTCTTGATTTCTTGACCGTAAGCATAGTATTCTTCAAAGATTTCGTCAAATTCAATCGGAGTTGACTCATACATTTTCTCAAACAAACGGTTTTTCTCAGCCAAGTTTGTTCTCAAACGCTCCGCAAAAATCTCCTTGTCCAAGAGGTCTGCAATACGGATACCGACACGAGCTGCCTTGTCCATGTAAGCAGGACCGATACCCTTGTTGGTTGTACCAATCTTGTTCTCACCTTTAGACTCTTCTTGCAACTGGTCCAATTTGATGTGGTATGGCAAGATGACGTGTGCGCGGTCTGAAATCCGCAAATTATCTGTCGTCACACCTGAATCGTGGAGGTAGTTGATTTCCTTCACCAAAGATTTTGGATTGACAACTACGCCATTTCCTATAACCGAAATCTTTTCTGGGAAGAAAATTCCAGACGGAATCAAGTGCAACTTATACTTGGTACCGTCGATAACGATAGTATGTCCTGCATTATCTCCACCTTGATAGCGCGCGATTACTTCAGCATTAGCAGACAAGAAGTCTGTAATTTTACCCTTACCTTCGTCGCCCCATTGGGTTCCTACAACAACTACTGATGTCATATTCACTCTTTCTCTGAACTGGCTGACCAGTCCAGCCTTTCTTCTACTTCTGGCAGGAATCTCACCTGCAAGTTTCGTTTTACAATCCATTCTACCAAAAAACGAACATTTTTTCAAGAATTTCCAATATTTTCGTTTATGTCGGATGTTATTCCCTGTCGCATTGTTTTCAATCTCAAAATACGAACAAACGTTTGTTCTGAACATTTTTAAATTTGTTTTTGATAGGAATTTCCGAAGCCTCCTCATCCTTTCCTTTTACCAACTTCATTTTTTCTTTCAAAACGTAGCAGAAATTTGTATTTGTTTTACAAACTAGATAAAATTGGTGTAAGACACTATCAGAAATTGGACGGATTGCATATGTTACAGAAATTATCCCCAAATAGCCCTATCCTCCAAGCCACCTTTGGTTTGGAACGGGAATCCTTACGAATAAATAGCGACAACCGCGTGGCTCAGACACCACACCCTGAGAGCTTAGGCTCACGCAGTTTTCACCCCTATATCCAGACGGATTACAGCGAGCCACAACTAGAACTGATTACACCAGTGGCTCATTCGACCAAGGAAGCCCGCCGTTTCCTCGGAGCCATCACAGATGTAGCGGTGCGGTCAATGGAAAAAACGGAATACCTCTGGCCCCTATCCATGCCACCTGTCATTTCAGAAGAAGAAATCCAAATTGCTCAACTGGAAAGTGACTATGAGTATCAGTACCGTGTTGGTTTGGCGGAACGCTATAGTAAGTTGCTCCAGTCTATGTCAGGCATCCACTACAACTTCGAGCTTGGCAAGGACCTGACCCAGCAACTCTTTGAAGCCAGCGATTACGACGACCTCATCACCTTCAAAAACGCCCTCTATCTCAAGCTGGCTCAGAATTTCCTACGCTACCGTTGGCTCTTGACCTACCTCTACGGAGCTAGCAGTCTGGCTGAAAAAGGATTTTTGACAGAGGAAATTGGCTGCGTGCGGTCTATTCGCAATTCCAACTATGGCTATGTCAACGCCCCTGATGTCCACATCTCCTTCTCTTCTTTGGAGCAATATGTGACCGACATCGAGCAGGCGGTTGCTAGCGGTCAACTGTCTGCCGAAAAGGAATTTTACTCTGCGGTTCGCCTCCGTGGTGCCAAGACCAGCCGGGACTTTTTGACCAAGGGCATTACCTACTTGGAGTTCCGCAACTTCGACCTCAATCCCTTCGAACCCCTGGCCATTAGCCAAGAAACCCTTGACACCACCCACCTCTTTGCCTTGGCACTTCTCTGGCTTGATGACATGGACCAGGTTGACAAGGAATTGACTCAGGCAGCAGACCTCAACAACCGCATCGCCCTCAGTCATCCCCACACCCCCCTACCAGCAGAGGCAGACGCCAGCCCTATCCTGACCGCCATGAAGGCTATCGTTCAGCATTTCAGACTAGATGATTATTACAGTCAGCTCATCGCTCAGGTGGAGGTAGCCCTTCAAGACCCTCGTTTGACCCTTTCTGGAAAAATAGCAGAGCAGGTTGAAGACGGGTCTTTGGAACGATTTGGCCAGCAGCAGGGACAAGTCTTTCATGACTATGCTTGGACAGCCCCTTACGCCCTCAAGGGCTATGAAAACATGGAACTCTCCACCCAGATGATTCTCTTTGACGCCATTCAAATGGGCTTGCATGTCGAGATTTTGGATGAAGAAGACCAGTTTCTCAAGCTCTGGCATGGTGACCATGTCGAGTACATCAAAAATGGTAACATGACTTCCAAGGACAACTACGTCATCCCTCTGGCCATGGCCAACAAGGTCGTGACCAAGAAGATTTTGGACCAGGCTGGTTTTCCAGTGCCTGCGGGAGCTGAATTTTCTAACAAGGAAGATGCCCAGCGGTATTACGGACAGGTCGCCAGCTCTGCTATTGTTGTCAAACCAAAGTCCACCAACTTCGGCCTAGGCATCTCTATCTTCCAAGAGCCAGCCAGCCAAGCAGACTATGAAAAAGCTCTGGATATCGCCTTTGCGGAAGACAATCATGTGCTGGTGGAGGAGTTCGTAGCGGGAACTGAGTACCGTTTCTTTATCTTGGATGGCAAGTGCGAGGCTGTCCTGCTTCGCGTCGCAGCCAATGTCGTAGGGGATGGACAGTCAACCATCCGAGAATTAGTGGAGCAAAAAAACCAAGATCCCCTGCGGGGCCGCGATCACCGCTCACCGCTTGAAATCATCAATCTGGGTGATATCGAACTGCTCATGCTGGAGCAACAGGACTACACACCTGATACGGTCTTGCCTGAGGGAGTGCAAGCCTTTCTGCGTGGCAATTCCAATATCTCCACCGGTGGCGATTCTATTGATATGACCGATCAGATGGACGAGAGCTACAAGCAACTGGCTGCCGCTATGGCCACTGCTATGGGAGCTTGGGCCTGCGGTGTAGATTTGATTATTCCTGACCGCACCAAGCCAGCCAGCAAGGAAGAACCCAACTGCACCTGTATCGAACTTAACTTTAACCCAGCCATGTACCTGCATACCTATACCTACGCAGGACCTGGTCAGAGCATTACGCCGAAGATATTGCGGAAGTTGTTTCCTGAACTTTAAGAGGCTGAGTAAAAAGCCCAGCACCTCTTCTCAGAGTTCGCGTCAACATCTCAGCGCAGTGGTTGATTGGCAGATTTGTTCGTGTTTTACACTCCAAATCTGACCTAATCAACTGTGCGGGGGTGGGAATACGAACTCTTTTTAGACTGGTCGAGTTCTTTCCCACTCCCATTTTCCCCACTTGTGCTATAATAATCCTTATGGATAAAATTATTAAGACACTATCAAAGAGCGGGCATTTTCGTGCCTTTGTGCTAGATAGCACAGAAACCGTAAAAACTGCCCAAGAAAAACACGACACCATGGCTTCATCAACCGTGGCTTTGGGTCGCACACTCATTTCCAATCAGATTTTGGCTGCCAACGAAAAAGGCGACACCAAGATCACCCTGAAAATCTTGGCCAGCGGTGCTGTTGGGGCTATCATCTCCGTTGCCAATACCAAAGGGCAGGTCAAGGGCTACATTCAAAATCCAGACTTGGATTACAAACGGACAGCGACTGGCGAGGTTATCGTTGGACCGCTTGTAGGCAATGGGCAATTCCTAGTCATCACAGACTACGGAACAGGTCACCCTTACAATTCCATGACGCCATTGATTTCTGGTGAAATCGGTGAAGACTTTGCTTATTTCCTGACAGACAGCCAACAGACACCGTCTGCGGTAGGGCTCAATGTATTGCTGGACGAGGAAGACAAGGTCAAGGTAGCTGGCGGATTCTTGTTACAAGTTCTGCCAGGTGCGACTGAGGCTGAAATTGCTCGTTTCGAAAAACGCATCCAAGAAATGCCTGCCATTTCAAGCCTGCTAGCTTCTGAAAACCACATAGAAGCTCTGCTATCCGCCATTTATGGCGACGACGACTTCAAACGCCTGTCAGAAGAAGAAATCGGTTTTGTCTGCGACTGCTCTAAAGACCGCTTCCTCGATGCTCTAGCCAGCTTGCCAAAAACGGACCTACAAGAGATGAAGGAAGAAGACAAGGGCGTGGACATCACCTGCCAATTCTGCCAGACCCATTACCACTTTGACGAAAACGATTTGGAGGAACTCATCAATGGCTAATCTCAATACCCCTTTCATGATTGGTGATGTGGAAATCCCCAATCGCTGCGTGCTGGCCCCAATGGCTGGCGTGACCAACTCGGCCTTCCGTACCATTGCAAAAGAAATGGGCGCAGGCCTGGTCGTTATGGAAATGATTTCTGAAAAAGGCCTTCTCTACAACAACGAGAAGACCCTTCATATGCTCCATATTGACGACAACGAATACCCTATGTCCATCCAACTTTTCGGTGGCGATGCCGAAGGACTGAAACGAGCTGCCGACTTCATCCAGACCAACACCAAGGCTAATATCGTAGATATTAACATGGGCTGTCCTGTCAACAAGGTCGTTAAAAACGAAGCTGGTGCTAAGTGGCTCAAGGACCCAGACAAGATTTACCACATCATCAAGGAAGTGACCTCGGTCCTCGATATTCCCTTGACCGTTAAGATGCGGACCGGTTGGAACAATACCGACCTGGCGGTCGAAAATGCCCTGGCCGCTGAAAGTGCTGGTGTGGCTGCCCTGGCCATGCACGGACGGACCCGCGAGCAGATGTACACAGGAACCGTTGACCTGGAAACCCTCACCAAGGTGGCTGGCAGCCTGACCAAGATTCCTTTCATCGCAAACGGCGACATCCGTAATGTCCAAGATGCCCGCCATCGAATTGAGGAAGTCGGAGCCGATGCCGTCATGGTCGGACGGACTGCTATGGGAAATCCATACATCTTCAACCAAATCAACCACTATCTTGAAACAGGAGAAGTCCTGCCCGACCTCTCATTTGACGACAAACTCAATGTCGCCTTCGACCACCTGACCCGATTGACCAATCTCAAAGGTGAATCCATTGCCGTACGTGAATTCCGTGGTCTTGCCCCACACTACCTCCGTGGTTCAGCAGGGGCTGCCAAGATCCGTGGCGCCGTTGCCAAGGCAGAAACCATTGAGCAGGTCCAAGAACTCTTTGATCAAGCCAGAGAAGCCTATCAAGAACGGATTGCTAAATAAGATAAACTGGCAGGTTAAAACTCGCTAACAATGAAACAGAAAAACGCATAAAACCAAGGTTATAACCTGATTTTATGCGTTTTTTCGTATAGACTACTACATGTTTAGTAACGATAATCGGGGTCGTAATGAATGTAGATACTATTCTTATCGTCGTATTCGTAGGTTAATTTCCAACGGTTGATAATACGAATAGAATTTTTATCTGGTAACCATCTTAGCAAGGCTAAAAGTGTACAATCTGGTTCTTTGCTATAGAGAACCAGTTCTGTTTCATCATTTCCGATGAACACATTTAAATTTTGATGAACATGGATAGTATACTGTCTAAATGAATACTGTTTCACTCAACTCCCTCCTCTTCCATAGAAGAAATAGTTACCGAGTTACCTGAGATTTCATGCTCCACACCCCAAAATGTATCTACCAAAAGTCTCCCCTCTTTAGAAAGTTTTACCTGACAGCAGATTGCAGTATGGTCTGGAAAGATAACTAATATCTCATCATTTCCATCATAAACTGGGTGTAGTTTTTCAGAAATCTTAATTTCAAAATGATTTAGTTGAAATGATTTCATTAAATCCTCCTAATTGAACTATGGTCGTAAATAGTATCCATATCTACTATACGTTCCTATTCTTTGACCACTTCTGTTATAAAGCTTCCAATAGCTGCCGCCGTGTCCACCTGCTCCAGAATTAACTCCATAATCTCTAATGAGATAGGTTCCCCTTGGACCATAATAGGTTCCAGCTCTACCAGATGCTGCTGTTCCAAATCTATTTGAAAATCCTGATAGATTTATATGAGATAATCTACCACCACCTTCAAGGTTTGAGTCATGAATAGACCTAGTTTCGATAGGTGTTTCAATCCGACTAGCAGCCTGAACAGATGACATTGATGACATAACTGTAATCAATACAGTAAACAAGCAAATAAAACAAGTGATAGTTTTTTTCAAAAGATTCTTTTTCATAAGAACCACCTCCTTTTTTTGATGAGTATATAGTAACAAATAAAATTAAAATAGTCAAAAATTTTTGAATTTTCTTGTATATATACAAGACATTCCCGAACGTTCGTTAAAATACATGGAATTTCCGTAAAAATTAGTAATAAAAAACGCATAAAACCAAGGTTATGACCTGATTTTATGCGTTTTTTCTATACAATTTTACATGGTTTCCTTTCCAAAAAAGGCAAGAAAGGCTGGGGCAATGTAATCCTGATATTGTTGAGGATGTTCACGAATGAGGGTAGCTGAAATACCAAATTTTCTAGGACTATAATGGGCTTGATAACCTCGCCTATGCAGTTCCTGAGCGTATTCTTCCTCGGATACATAGAAGACTGGCACTTGATTTTCAGACAAGTCCAACAAACCGAGCAAACGTTCTAGCCAAAGGTCCCAACCATCTGGATAGGCTGGCAAGTCGGTTTCATCAAGCGCATAAACTCTCACCAAATCATCTTTCTTAAACTGCTCCTGAGCAAATTGAAAACGTTTGGCCAGGTCTAAACCTATCCTATCCCCACGATCCTTGTCATATCCTGAAACCACCACACAAACCTGACCACAAGCCAACTTTGCTCGTTCAATCAAATCCAAATGCCCCTTGTGCATGGGAGCAAAGGTTCCGAAAACGACTGCTACGGTTTGTTTCATACCTTACCTTTCACATCCGAAAACTATATGATTGCGACAGATAAACTCCTCACAATCTGCTGCTAAAAGCAGTCTTAGTTCGAGCATTTTTCCACCTATTTGACCACATCAAACTTGAGCTCTTCGCCCTTAACCCCAATCTTCAAGGTTGAACCAGTTGGTAACTCCCCACGGAGCAACATCTCTGCCAATGGATCTTCCAACTTGGTCTGCAAGAGTCTACGAAGTGGGCGAGCCCCCATTTCTGGGTCGTAACCTTGTTTAGCCAACAACTTAAGGGCAGACGGCTGAAGTTTGAGAGTAATGTCTTTCTCAGCAGTTACCGCAAGCAATGGTTTGACCATGACTTTGACAACATCCTGCATATGCCTCTCCGTTAGGCTATGGAAGACAACTTTCTCGTCAATACGGTTGATAAATTCAGGACGGTAGGCTTTTTTCAATTCCTCAAAAATGCGCTTCTCCACTTCCTTGTGGTCCTTAGATAAATCAAGAGCCCCAAAGCCAACTGTCTTATCATCCCGAAGAGCTGTCGCTCCAAGGTTGGAGGTCATGATAATGATGGTATTGGAGAAATCCACCTTGCGTCCCTTACTGTCAGTCAAGACACCATCATCCAAGACCTGCAAGAGCACATTGAAAATATCTGGATGGGCTTTTTCAACCTCGTCAAAGAGAAGAACAGAATAAGGTTTGTTGCGGACTTTCTCCGTCAATTCGCCACTTTCTTCATAGCCCACATAGCCCGGAGGAGCACCATTTAAACGGCTGGCTGCGAATTTCTCCATGTATTCAGACATGTCAAAGCGAATCAAGGCTGATTCATCATCAAAGAGCACTTCTGCTAAGGCCTTGGCAAGCTCCGTCTTACCGACACCCGTCGGTCCCAAGAACATGAATGAACCAATCGGTCTGCGACCTGTCCGAATGCCTGACTGATTACGACGGATAGCTCTGCTGACTGCAGAAATGGCTTCTTCCTGGCCAATGACACGCTGGTGTAATTCGGCTTCCAAATTCAAATACTTCTTGGCATCTGACTGGCTAAGCTTGGTCACAGGGATACCAGACAGACGACTGAGGGTTTCTAATACATCCTCTTCCGTCACTTCCAAGTCATAGTTTTGACTGGATTTAGCTGCTTCTTTTGCTTGACGCAGTAGCTTACTAACTGTCTTATACTTACCAGCCATCAAAGCCTTATCCAGACTGGTCAAACCAGCTTCTGCTAATTCTCCCTGTCCCTTGGCACGATTTTGCACGGTTGCACTGGCTTCATCTAGCAAGTCGATTGCTGAATCTGGCAGGTTTTTACTGGTCAAATACCGCTTAGCGTAGGTTACAGCAGTTTCAACAGCCCTATCTCCAATACGGACCCTATGGTATTTCTCAAAAGTCCCTTTTAGACCAGACAAAATGGCAATGCTATCTTCCACAGTCGGCTCCTCAATCATCACCTTGGCAAAACGACGAACCAGAGCCGCATCTTTTTCAATATGCTTCTGATACTCCGCCTGAGTGGTCGCCCCAACCGTACGAAGGGTCCCACGAGCCAGGGCCGGCTTGAGAATATTGGCCGCATCCAAGGTCGAATCAATACCAGAGCCTGAACCCATAATGGTATGCAGTTCATCAATAAAGAGAATGACCTGACCATCTTCTTCGATGTCATTGATGATATTGTTCATCCGCTCTTCGAAGTCACCACGGAAACGAGTGCCCGCAATCACATTCATCAAGTCAAGTTCCAAAACCCGCATCTTAGATAGGCTAACAGGCACATCACCTGAAGCGACACGTTGAGCCAAGCCCAAAGCAAGAGCCGTTTTTCCGACACCCGCATCACCGACTAGGACAGGGTTGTTTTTCGTCTTGCGGGAAAGGATTTGAATCATCCGCTCAATCTCGACATCACGGCCAATGACCGGCTCCATCTTGCCATCGCGGGCCAAAGCGGTCAAATCACGGGTATAGTCCTCCAATCCACCTGTTTGCGGACCTGGAGGCATGCCCATCATCTGTCCCGCATTGACTGGCTTGGCTTTTCCGCTCTTCATCAAGCCACGAACAGCCTTCATATCTTCCTTGGTAAATCCTGCACGTTTTTCTAAGCTCTTGCGCAAATCTACAAAACGAATCTTGTCATCGGAATCTTCCAAATGAAAACCGACCTTGTCCAAAATCAGACTGGCAGTCGAACGTCTGTTCAGCAACATGGCTAGGAAAAGGTGTTCTGTTCCCAACTCCTTGGCCTTGACCACTTCCGCAATCTTTTTAGCTAAGCTTGCTGTTTCATCCAAACGTTTAGAAGACGGCAAGATACGAAAACTCTCCAAGTCTTCTCGATAGACCTTCTCCGTCACGACAAAGGTCGCATGCTCATACTCTGAAATAGAAGCAGGGTATTCTGCCAAGACGGCCCCTGCAACCGTATCGTGATTGATGACAAAGGCCAGGAGAATATTCCAGGTTTCCAAATACTCACAGGCATAGCGTTGGGCGACCAACTGGGCATCTTCAAACACCCTTTGTAAACCAGTTGAAATCTTCATGAATTTATTCCTCTTTCCTATCTAAGCGCCGCAAAACCTGACGCATCATCCGAGCGCGAATACTATCTGCATCCCTGCCCAAGACCTCATCCGAACCAGTTGCCAAAAAGAGATTTCCCTCCCTTTCTGTCATCAAGTCCTCATCAAACAGCAACTGCAAAATATCTGCATAAACCGTAGCAGACAGTTGCTCGCCCATATTGTTTAATAAATCATGGACCAGTTCATGCTTGTCTGAAAAGGTAATTCGACCAATGCGGATGTAACCACCACCACCACGCTTGCTTTCCACAATATAGCCACGACTGGCTGTAAAACGAGTTTTGATGACATAGTTTATCTGGCTGGGAACCACTTCAAACCGACTGGCCAATTCGCTTCGGCGCAATTCTGCCACATTGACCTGGTCCAAGATGGCTTTGATATGCTCTTCGATATAATCTGATGTATTTTTCATCGCCATAGTATCGCCTCTTTCTTTGACTATCTTTGACCATTATTATACCTTAAATCCAACAAATTTGAAAGCGAAAGCCTAGCCCCAACCGTAGCAGAATTTTGAAATCTGCTCCAAAATTTTCTATAATAAAAGAAAAAGGAGAAAGGACTAGGGCTTCCGTATTTAGTTGAACTGAATACGGGCTACGGACTGGACCAGAAAGAAAAAGGAGAACAAGACGCTTGCGTCGTTCTGTTTCCTATTTTTCCGTTCCCACTTAAGGCCCTTTATAGCTTACACCATGAACTTTCAAGACTACATTCAAGATTTTACAAATGTGACTGTGGAGCAGGCACAGAGCCTTCTAACTGCCAAAGACGGTGCTGTCCTCTTCATCGGAAGAGCAACCTGCCCTTACTGCAACCGCTTTGCACCAAAACTCCACAAGGTAGCCCAAGACAAGCAAGTGACCGTTCACTTCCTCGACTCCAGCCAAGTCAGCCCTCAACTCCAGGCCCTCCGTGACCACTACCAAGTTCCTACCGTACCTGGTCTTTTGGTCGCTAAATCTACTGGTGTCCAAGTCCGCTGCGATTCCAGCATGACGGAAGAAGAGATTGTAGCTTTTATTCAAGGCTAATGCTATACATTTCCTACCAAGCCAACACCTTCCACATCTCTGATCAAGGAAGACCAGTCGGCAAAATTCACAGCTACCAAAATCCCTATCACCAGACCAATATCTATCTGCGACTGGATTTGGCCGATTTCGAATGCACCATAGCAAAGCAGCTCTTCCAGTCCCTACAGACTTTCTTAGAAGGTAAGCCTCTGCAGGTTATGCTCTCCTCTGCAGAGCAGGAAAGAATCCATTTCCTTACCGCAGCTGGCTTTGTCTGCAAACGAAAATGTTACGAATTTGAAGTGACCAAACAAGACTATCTCAGTCAGACAGGCACTACCAACCTAAACATAGTCCGCAAAGGCACCGCACCTTATCAAATAGCCTGTCAGCAAATTTTTGACCACTATCAAACAGTCCACCAAGACATCAATCCTTGGACTGCCAGTCAAGAAGAATTTGAAAAGGGCTTACCTGATCTGGTTTATACAGACTCAGAAAATTGTGCCTTCGTAGAAAACAATGAAATTGCCTACGTATGCGGAAAAGATGAACAAAGCTTTGGTTCCTTCATCCAAACAGTTATTTGCCAACTATTTGAACAGTATGAACAAATTAGCTTTGAGGCTGATGACTGCGATCCTATCGCCATGCATTTAGCTGACCAATTCCGACAACCAAACAAGCCTAGCTGGGATACTTATATTTTAGAAATCTAACAAAAAGCACCGACCACATGGCCGGTGCTTTTTAAGGAGATTATGAAAAATATTTAGGATTGATAATAGTATAACTCACTCGACCTGTTCAGACATCCGCCCTAAGACCGATTTTACCAAAAAAGAACTCCCTGTCGGAAGTTCTTGAATTGTCGAGTAAGCTTTCAATTTGCTTTTAGTAGTCGCTTCAAAGGTTTGGGAATCCTTTGAAGACTGGAGATAGTGCGAACCAAGTTCGCCTCGAAAGAGCCGTACAGCTTGTAAAGTAAGTCACATTCGTGAAGTACAGCTCTCAATATGAAAAGAACTCCCATTCGGAAGTTCTTGAATTGTCGAGTAGTTTTTCAGTTTGCTTTTAGTACGAGGCAACGAGCCGTAGGAGGCAGGGCAGAAAGTCCAGCCTCGCTTCTCAGAGTTCGTGTCAACATCTCAACGCAGTGGTTGATTGGCAGATTTGTTCGTGTTTTACACTCCAAATCTGACCTAATCAACTGTGCGGGGGTGGGAAGACGAACTCTTTTTAGACTGGTCAAGTTCTTTCCCACTCCCAAGGCGAGTTCAAATACTCCAGTGGAGTATTTGAAGTTGGAAATATGGAAACGGCGTTTCCTCATACGTCGAAGTAATAAAAGATAAAATGAAGACTACCAATTATTTACCAAGAGCTGCTGCCATTGTCGCTGCAACTTCTGCTTCAAAGTCGTTTGAAGCTTTCTCGATACCTTCACCCACTTCGAAACGAGCAAATTCTACAACTGAAGCATTTACTGAGTTCAAGTAAGCTTCAACTGTTTTGCTGTCGTCCATGATGTAAACTTGTGCAAGAAGTGTGTAAGCTTGGTCAACTTGAGTGTTATCAAGCATGAAGCGATCCATTTTACCTGGGATGATTTTGTCCCAGATTTTTTCTGGTTTGCCTTCAGCTGCCAATTCAGCTTTGATTGCTTCTTCAGCTGCTGCAATCACTTCGTCAGTCAATTGAGCTTTAGAACCATATTGCAAGAGTGGCAATGCTGGTTTGTCTACCATTGCACGGCTCTCGTTGTCTTGTTCGATTTTGTGGTTGATTTGTGCCAACTCATCTTTAACGAATTGCTCATCCAATTCAGTGTAAGAAAGAACAGTTGGTTTCATCGCAGCGATGTGCATTGAGATTTGTTTAGCAAGAGTTTCGTCACCACCGTCGATTACTGAGATAACACCGATACGGCCGCCGTTGTGTTGGTAAGCACCAAATGCTTGAGCATCTGTTTTTTCAACCAAAGCAAAGCGACGGAATGAGATTTTCTCACCGATTGTTGCAGTTGCGTTTACGTATGCTTCTTCAAGGGTTTCACCTGAAGGCATAGCCAATTTAAGAGCTGCTTCGTTGTCAGCTGGTTTACCTTCTGCAATTACTTTAGCAGTAGTGTTTACCAATTCAACGAATTGAGCGTTTTTCGCAACGAAGTCTGTTTCAGCGTTAACTTCAACAACTGCTGCTACGTTACCGTCAACATAAACACCTGTCAAACCCTCAGCTGCTACACGGTCAGCTTTCTTAGCTGCCTTAGCCATACCTTTTTCGCGAAGCAATTCAATCGCTTTTTCGATATCACCTTCAGTTTCAACCAATGCTTTTTTCGCGTCCATAACGCCAGCACCTGATTTTTCACGCAATTCTTTAACGAGAGCTGCTGTAATTTCTGCCATGTCTATTCTCCTTGTTTGTATTTATAAAATAGAGGAGCGGGCTCAGCCCTGCCCCTCTAGGATTGTTTTTTGTTTAATAACAATGTTGAATTGTACTTGGACTAAAAAGCTAGGATTTAGATAAATCTAACGCTTTTTTTCACGTCCTCGTTACTTATTTTCCTTCTACAACTTCAACCAATTCTTCGATTGATTCTGTAGATGCTGGCTCAGCTGCCAATTCAGCTTCAACTGCTGCTACGCTGTCTTCACCTTGGTTACCTTCGATGATAGCGTCAGCCATTTTAGCTGTGATCAATTTAACAGCGCGGATAGCGTCGTCGTTAGCTGGGATGATAACATCAATATCATCTGGATCTGTGTTTGTGTCAACCATCGCTACAACTGGGATACCCAATTTCTTAGCTTCTTTAACAGCGATTTGCTCTTTGTGTGGGTCAACTACGAACATTACGTCTGGAATGCGTGGCATGTCAGCGATACCGCCCAAGAATTTTTCAAGACGAGCACGTTGTTTGTTCAACAATGCTACTTCTTTCTTAGGAAGCACGTCGAAAGTTCCATCTTCTTCCATGCGGTTGATTTCTTTCAAACGAGCGATACGTTTTTGGATTGTACCCCAGTTTGTAAGAGTTCCACCCAACCAACGGTGGTTGATGAAGTATTGACCAGCGCGGATAGCTTCGTCTTTAACAGCTTCAGCAGCTTGTTTTTTAGTACCTACGAACAAGATAACTGCGTCGTTTGCTGCAGCGTCACGGATGAATTCGTAAGCTTGGTCAGCCAATTTTACAGTTTGTTGCAAGTCGATAACGTGGATACCGTTACGTTCTGTGAAGATGTACTTAGCCATCTTAGGATTCCAGCGACGAGTTTGGTGACCGAAGTGTACACCAGCCTCAAGAAGTTGTTTCATTGAAATTACTGCCATGAGTATTTCTCCTTTTTGTTTTTTCTCCTCTCCCAAACTTCGACTTGCAGCCCAACCTTTCGGCAACAGGGTCACAATTGGTTCGAGATGAGTATTTGTTGCACAGCAACTCTATTAGTATATCAGAATACCTGCCTATTTTCAAGTAAAATAGTAGAGAAATTCGTCAAAAATCGGCACTTTTTCTATTCAAAGTATGTTTCTGCAACAATAGAATAAGACCCTGCCACAACATCCATTCTTTCTAACTGTCCACTGGCATTTATTCTATAAAAACCAGCTGATGGAGCAACATTGGGATCTGTTCCCTGCATATTAGGGCTATTATGGTCTTCCCTTACCTCAACATAGACCAAGCCATCCGAAGATTGCACATTGGTAACCACTTGGGCTAGAAAATCCGCTTTGGTAAAAGGAGCCCCGTAACGAGAAGCTGCATGTGCCTTGGCCCAATTTGCAGCCTGCTCGACGGTCAAGTTCTTGGTGTCTACTGAAGACTTAGTAGCCGTCGCTGAACTGGTTTCAGTCGCTGCTATCGAACTACCATCGAGGACCAAGTTTTCAAAGAAGGCTTGTAATTCCTGGTTTTTAGTTGGTCGGAAATACAAACGCTTCTCTGGATTACCCTGATTTTGCTCGGTAATCCAAGCAATAACCTGACCGTCCTTGATGGTAAAGAGATAGAGGTGGGCTAATTGTGATTTTGATACTTCTAAATCTGAATACATTCCGACTACGGCTGTTTTTCCTGCCTCTACTTGACCAGTTTCACTCCAAACTAGGTCAGGAGTTTCTCCTAGAAAATCAGGTGTCATTTGCTGACCAGGACCAGTCAAAACTCCAGAAGGCAAGGTCACACCAAAAAAGTTCCCTACACGATTGGGGCTATAGGATACATAATATTGTGGAGGCGAGAAAGAAGGTCCCCACTGGTCAATCACAAACGTCCTCAATGCCTCTGCCTTGCTAGCATCCCACAAGCCCGTTTGGCTACTTGAACTACTAGCTACAGAGGTGGTCGAAGAGGTGGTTGATGTGCTGGAACTAGAACTAGTCGAACTTATAGAAGCAGATGAAGATGTCGGGGTTACTTCCTGCTTCTGCCCACCACAGGCAGCTAGTAAGCAGACACTGGCTCCCAAAAGTAAGCATGAAATAAATCTTTTCTTTTTCATTTTATCTCTCCCATTTTAACTAATCATCCACTCGATAAAAGACACCTTGGCTAAAGCTTTCTGTCGTTGCAACACTCTGGGTAGTAAAAATCCTATCCTTGCTAGTGTCCGTCTGATCGCTATGCCCTTCTAAAAATCCATAAGTATTCTGTACCCCTTTTGGAATCAGCAAAGTTGGTATGGTAGGTGAAGCCATAGCATTTGGATTGGTAATTCCAGCTAAAAGAACTTCACCTTCAAACTTGGCATATTGTACATCAACAAAGGCAGTATTGCCACCACCATTTACAGCCACATTCCCCTGACTATCAATCTCTATTCGATCGCCACGTGCATTGACCCAGTCACCTTCCAAGCTAGCAAAATTTCCAGCTTGTATTTGTTCCAAATTCATGGACTGGACACTATCGGTTTGGTCGGAACTGCTGGTTTTCGTTTCAACCATGTCAAACTCAAAATCTTCCCAGTCAAACTGACGCGGTTCCAAGAGGAGGCCTTCATTTTTCCCAAAAACCGTAGCAAGCTTGTCCTGGATATGAAACTCTTTTTCAGATACTTGTGTGACTTGTCCATTTGCATCCAAAACCTTCAACATACCGATAGCATCGCCTGTTCCCGAGCTCCAGCCGTAGCTAATAAATTCCCCATCATTGAACAAAGCCACTGCGCTCCTTGCACCACCATGTCCAGCCACAAAACCTTCCGCCAACAAAGAAACCTGACCATCAATAATCGCGTAGAATCCCGTTACAAATACTGACCCATCTGTATTTTCAGATCCGATAAACAGTTCATTCTGACCATCCTGATTAAGATCATAAAAGGCATATCTTAAATGGGGAGCAGTTTTTACTGCACTTTCCATAACCCAAGAATTCATCGGAAGCTGTAAACCTTGTAGGACAGCCATCATTTTTTCTACATTTTCTTTGTCCGCACTATTCGCAAAATCAATGATTGCCTGATAATCCGAAAAGACGGACTGATACAGTTCCTTATCGTCCTTCTTGACTTGGCTCGAACTAGTTGAACTTTGTTGTTTCGTTGATGAACTAGTCGAACTTTGCTGAGTGGATGACGAGGTTGAGGATTGTTTCGTCTGGACATTTGACTTGCTACAAGCTGCTAATGTCGCTACACAAACCAGTGCTAGAGCTAGATATTTTTTCATAATAACCTCCAAATAAAAAATAGATTGGGAACGAAAGGTATGGCCATTCTTGATCATACCGACAGTTGCTCCGACTAGCTTTGCTAATTTCCGATACCCTTTGCTAGACACATTATCTGTAAATGTTTATTTTTCCACTTGACCAATTTCACTATTTAAGGTACAATATTCTTTGTTATGGCGGTATAGCCAAGTGGTAAGGCACGGCTCTGCAAAAGCTTGATCGTCGGTTCAAATCCGTCTACCGCCTTTATTATAGGATTTTATCCGAATTTATACAAGTCAAAAGCCCGATTTTTCGGGCTTTTTTGATTTTTAATTCGGTTAAATTCGGTTAAGTTTGAAAATAATTTGGGGCGAATTTTGGGCAAGAACTTTTCAAACCATCAAAAAACTCCCCCAGGCTATTACCTAGGGGAGTATGAATAAATTACAACTCAGCAATCTGGCTCAAGTTAACTTCAGCAATGGTGTCGTTACCAAACATAGAGATAACCATTTTGACCTTGTTGTTGTCGATTTCTGTGATTTTACCTGTGTAGTCTGTAAAGGCACCATCGATGATACGAACCGTGTCGCCAACTTTGACATCAATATCAAATTCTTGGACAGTTTGACCCATAGATACCAAGATTTGACGGATTTCTTCTTCCAAGAGTGGAGTTGGTTTTGAACGGTTACCGTGTGAACCCACGAAACCTGTAACGTTTGGTGTGTTACGCACCACAAACCAAGCTTCATCTGTCATAACCATTTCCACCAAAACATAACCAGGGAAACGGTTTTCTTCTACTTCCTTGACCTCACCGTTCTTCTCAACCTGAACAGTCTGTGTCGGAATTTCTACACGAAGGATATTTTCCAACATATTATAAGTGTGGGCACGTTGGAGCAAGTTCTCCTTGACCTTGTTCTCATATCCTGAATAGGTTTGCAAGACAAACCAGCCTTTATCAAAACTATCGTACATTTTAACTTCCTTTCTTTGGAAACACTGCATTTTTAGACGCTAAAAAAAGCCCGAAGGCTTTCGCTTTTCTTTATTATATCACTTCCATTTTACAAATGGCAAGTATTTTCTAGAAAAGATTGATCAGGCTCATGATTCCTCTTGACAAAATCAAGTCAAAGAGATAAACAATAGCCACAAAGAATGCTGTGTATTGCACAACAGAGGCAAAGTCCTTCCAGCTCTGCTTGCGAGTTGGCCAAGCAGTCTTTTTCAAAATGTGAAAAATATCTGTAATGAATTTCACGCGCTACTCCTATCTGGTTTCCTTGTGAACCGTATATTGTCCACAATGTTTACAAAATTTATTTACTTCTAACCGTGTTGGCTTGGGATTGCTCGACAGACTAATCGAATAGTTACGAGAACCACAAACAGTACAGGCTAGGCTTGCTTTTTTTAGTGCCATAAAGCCCTCCATCCGTTTTATTTTATCATGTTTCTATGGATTTGACAACTCCTCAAACCAAGTTGTAACCGTATCCCAAAGAGATTTAGCCCTCTCTGGCAACTGGGCATCAATCAGATTTTGCTTGGTTTGCTCAATCAGATTACGAGCTTGATCGGAAATCTCCTGTACCTGCTCCTGGCTAATGCCAACCTCAGACTGTGTCGCTGGTTCTTCTGCTACCTCCACAATTCCATTTTGCACATAGGCATTCTCAACATCAAAAGGAGTTCCCGCAGTATAGGGAAGTATGGAATTGGCCACTGTTTGAAAAACTGCTGGCGCCATCCAATAACTGCCGCTGTCAATATAGTGGTTTTCATCCGTCTGCTCAAAACCAACCCACTGACTAATAACCAAATCTGGCGTGTAGGCAATGTGCCACTGGTCATTGACCAAATCCACATTAAAGCTGGTTTCCGTCGTTCCCGTCTTACCAGCCAAGTAGTAATTTGCCGCATCAGCTGTTACACCTGTACCGTTTGTAAATGTTCCCAACATCATAGAAGTCATCTTATCAGCCACCGACCGTTCAAGAACCTTAGTACTGGTTTCACGGTGCTCTGCTAAGACCTTACCACTGGCCGTTTCGATTCGAGTAATCAAGTGAGCGTCTTTCATGACACCCTTATTGGCAAAGACAGCATAGGCCTGGGCCATTTGTAGAGGATTAGTTTCCACACCCGAACCAATTGATACACCCAAGACCTTTTCGACTTCATCCATGTTCAGACCGAACTTCTTGCCATATTCAAAGGCCTTGTCAATGCCCAAGGTGTTCACTATATAAGCTACTGGCAAATTGTAAGAAAGAGCCAAGGCCTGATACATAGGAATGGTATCCGAGGTCGAACGATCGTAGTTATGTAAAGTGTAATCGCCATAGGTTTCCGTATGGTTATCCAAAGCCATGTCTGTGGACCATCCCGCAGCCACCGCAGGTGCATAGGCTACAAGAGGCTTAATGGTTGACCCTGGGCTTCTTTTCCCCTGGGTCGCAAAGTTAAAGGTTCTAAAGTCTGCATCCTCTGCACTGTTGACACGACCAACCAAGGCGCGTACGCCACCCGTCTTAGGATCAAGAGCCACGCTGGCAGCCTGGGCATGGGTCCCATCATAGCTGGAGGATGGGAACATACTTTCATCATCAAAAATGACCTGCATGCTAGCCTGAGAATTCTGGTCCATCTCCGTATAGATCCGATAGCCGTTGTTGATGATGTCCGATTCTTTCAAACCATATCTATCAATGGCCTCTGCAATGACCGCATCGAAATAGGATGGATAGGAATAATTACTCTGTTTGCCTGAATAGGTATCCGCCAATTGACTGGCCAAATCGACCTGAAAACCTGCATCAGCCGTTGCCTGATCAATGACTCCAGCATCTACCATGGCTTGCAAAATCGTATCACGACGATTGGTCGCATTCTCAATAGAGTAATAGGGATTATAAATCTCCGGACCTTTCAACATGCCTGCTAGTAGAGCGGATTGCTCAATCGACAAATCACTGGCAGAAATCCCAAAATATTTTTGACTGGCATCTTCCACACCCCAGACCCCATTGCCAAAATAAGCATTGTTGAGGTACATGGTCAGAATTTCCTGTTTGCTATATTTTTTATTGATTTCAAGGGCGAGGAAATATTCTCTAGCCTTCCGACTAATAGTCTGTTCCTGAGTCAAAAAGGCATTCTTGGCTAACTGCTGCGTAATGGTTGAACCACCACCTGAACGCCCCAAGGTCAAGACTGCTAGAATAGTCCGCTGGTAGTTAATTCCTGAGTTTTTATAAAAACTCCGATCTTCTGTCGCGATAACCGCATTTTCCATATGATCCGAAATCGCATCCAGCTCCACATAAGTGCCTTTTTGACCAGACAGGGTGCCAGCTTCTGCCCCATCCTTATCATAGATAATGGTGGTAGCCTTGAGAGCTTCCTGTAAATCCCCAACATTGGCTGTTTTGGCTAGGAAGAAAAGATAGCCTCCAACGGTCAGCACTATAACCCCAATCACAATCATTAAAATCTTAGTCAACTGGTAGCGACGCCAAAACTTGCGAATCGGCTCTGGAATTCGTGACTTCTTCTTTGCTTTTTCTAAAGATTTACCACTCCCTCGACGGCTACGACGAGGATATTCTTCCTGCTCAGCCTGAAAGTCCTCTGGTACATCAATCGGTTGATACTCTAAATCATCTCTATCCATTACATACCTCTTTCTAATGAATTTTGTACCATTATACACCATTTCCTAAAAACTAGCAGAAAAAAGCCTGCGACCACTTGTGACAACAGACAGAGAAAATTTTCCAAAAATATGATAAAATAGGGTCATTCTGAACAAGAAAAGGATATTCCATGACACAAGTATATGACATTACCATTATCGGTGGCGGGCCAGTCGGTCTATTCGCCGCCTTCTACGCCCACCTCCGCCAAGCCAAGGTCAAAATCATTGACTCTCTGCCCCAACTAGGGGGCCAGCCAGCCATTCTCTATCCTGAAAAGGCCATTTTGGACATTCCGGCCTTTCCAAGCCTGACGGGACAGGAGTTGACCGACAACCTCCTTGCCCAACTGGCTCCATTTGACACCACCATCTGCCTCAATGAAACCCTGACTGCCATTGAGTCTGGAGAGGTTATTAACCTGACGACCAATAAAGGCAGTCACCAAACCAAGACCCTGATTATCGCCATGGGTGGCGGGGCCTTCAAGCCACGTCCGCTGGAAATTGATGGTGCTGACAGCTTTGATAACGTCCACTACCACGTTTCTAACATCCAGCAGTATGCCGACAAGGACATCGTCGTCTTGGGGGGCGGCGACTCTGCGGTCGATTGGTCACTGGCCTTTGAAAAAATCGCCAAAACCACCCAGATCGTCCACCGTCGCGACAACTTCCGAGCCCTCGAGCACAGCGTGGAAGAGCTCAAGCAGTCCAGCGTTACTATTCACACACCTTTTGTCCCTAAAGGGCTTTCTGGGGAAAATGGCAGAGCTTCTGCCATTGATTTTGACAAGGTAAAGAGCGAGGACAAGCTGACCCTATCTTTTGACCACCTCTTTGTCAACTACGGTTTCAAGTCATCTGTCGGAACGCTGAAAGAATGGGGATTGGAACTCAATCGCCACCGCATTGTCGTCAACAGCAAGCAAGAAACCTCCGTCCCTGGTATCTATGCCATCGGTGACTGTTGCTTCTACGAGGGCAAAATCGACCTGATTGCGACTGGACTGGGCGAAGCCCCAACCGCTGTTAACAATGCCATGAACTACCTCAATCCAAACGAAAAAGTGCAACCCAAGCACTCCACCAGCCTATAAGATGAAAATTGACATTCGCATTCCCCAAGCCTTTCCCCAACTGACCGTCAAGGAAGTCTTGGAAGATTATTTTCTCATTCCCAGAAAAATCCGCCACTTTCTCCGCACCAAGAAGCAGGTCCGTGTCAACGGCGAGCTGATAAACTGGCAGAGCCCAATTGCAGCAGGTGACCTGCTGGAATTGACCTTTGACCAGGAAGATTATCCTGAAAAAAGTATTCCTCTGGGACAGGCAAACTTGGTGGAGGAACTCTATCAGGATGAGCATTTGATTATCGTCAACAAGCCTGAAGGCATGAAGACCCACGGCAATGAGCCTACGGAAATTGCCCTGCTCAACCATGTATCTGCCTATGTGGGACAGACCTGCTATGTGGTCCACAGGCTGGATATGGAAACCAGCGGAGCCATTCTCTTCGCCAAAAATCCCTTTATCCTGCCCATCCTCAATCGGCTTTTGGAGGACAAGGTCATCTACCGTGACTACCTAGCCCTCTGCCAAGGCCAGCTTAAAAAGGCTGACTGGACCATTACCGATAAAATCGGACGGGACCGACACGACCGCAGAAAGCGGGTGGTCGATAACCGCAAGGGGCAGACTGCTCTTACCCAGGTCCACCTCTTGAAGACCCTTGGCAAAAATAGTCTGGTATCCTGCCGCCTCCAGACAGGTCGGACCCACCAAATCCGAGTCCATCTAGCCCACCACGGTCATGCTCTAATCGGTGACCCTCTTTACAGTCAAGTCGCTGCCCCCCGCCTCATGCTCCACGCCCAAAAACTCAGCCTGACCCACCCGCTGACACTCGAAGAAATCAGCGTAGAAGCAAGGTCGGAGAGTTTTGAGAAGGTAGTGAGAAGTATGAAATAAATAGCTACACCCCCAGAGTTCTCATGCTCTGAGGGTGTTTTTTACTTGAAGCTCACTCGGAACCTCCTTGATGGACTCAGCCTGATCCAGACCTGATAGGTCTTCATTAAGAATCTCATATTGACCGATGTCATTGATGGCATAGATGGTATGGTCCTCAATCCCCTGCTCATCCTTATCAGGCTGGTAATCAGCCCCAGACCAGGCAGACTGGAAGAGTTCATAGACTTCATTGTTTCCGACCTGTAGATAGCCACGACCCACCTGAGTAATCTCAGCAGCGTCTGGCGTCTTAAGCATCTCCATGGAGTCGCTCCGATCTGCCACCTTGAGCGCCAGCTTGAAGCGGGAGTTGGACCAGATCTGGTCATCCACCACACCAGATGGCTTCTGAGTAGCTAGGATCAGGTGAATACCCAAACTTCGACCGATACGAGCGGTTGAGACCAGCTCCTTCATGAAGTCAGGTTGGTTGGTCTTGAGCTCCGCAAACTCGTCGGAGATCAAGAAGAGATGGGGCAGGGGTTCACTCACCTCACCCAGCTTGTACTTCTTCTGGTATTGATTGATATGGTTGACATCGTGGGTTGCAAAGAGACGTTGACGGCGCTTCAGCTCCGCATTGATGGACACCAAGGCCCGCATAGACTGGGCGCCATCCAAGTTGGTGATAGTCCCAAGTAAGTGAGGCAGGTCCTTGAAGAGGTTGGCCATGCCCCCACCCTTATAGTCGATGAGGAGAAAGGCCACATCATGCGGATGGAAATTGACCGCAAGGCTTAAGATATAAGACTGGATGACCTCTGACTTACCTGAACCCGTAGTACCCTTTCGACTACGATATTTTTGGAAAATAGCAGAGCAGACAACCACACCTCCTTAAACAGCCTATAAATCCAGCTAATCACAAAACCACCCAAAGCAGAGCTTTACAGCAAGCAAAAACGAATTGAAGATTCGTCCATGAAGAATGGTCTTTACCTCTCTATTATACCAAAAAGACCCAGCTAAAACTAGCTGGGCAATTCAATCATCTACAATCTATCAAATATTTTCTTTCAACCATTTTTTGTATTGTCTGGACTTCTTACCGTACCAAGCTTCGATAGAGTAGCCAAATTCTTCTCGATAGTGTTCTTGATTTTTCTCAATTAACTTTATTAATTTTATACTAGTTATCATCGAACTTAAAATTTTTGTAAAACCATAAGTAAAGAAGAGTAGAAGCAAAGGTATTCCTGACAGTAATAATCTAGCAAAAATTCGATCAAACCCATTAAAAATAAAATTTAATATTGCATGAATTCCCCATAAGACTAAAACTGTCTGCAATAATAAATTACGCCTCTCAACTGAATAGCTTGAAAACTCATAAGTTCCCCTATTTAAGGAATAATAAAATAAATAAATTACTGAAATAATAAAGATTAACCAGAGAGAAATGCGAATTCCTAAAAGAGGAACAAAAAATTGAAAACCGTAAACTATTGAATAATATATCGGAACCATCATAACAATCGAAGCAAGCAAGTTCCATTTATAAGCCACTACCTTATTTCGTTTTGAAAAAAAATATGAAATTGTATAAAATATCCAAACAGAAATCGCATATAGTAACCAAAAATAACCGGGCAGAGCGAGCCCATATTCAAATTCGGTAACAGGATTGGACATAGGGTTCCCACTTTTGCTGACTGTTTGTCCAAATAAAACTGGAAATACCCCTCCAAATACGAAAAAGGAGATTAAAATTGGAAAACCTACCAGTGGTGTTAAAATATTCCATTTTTTTCCTATCTCTGTTGCCTGATATACTGCTTTTTTCATATCGTCTTTATTGAAATCGTCTACCCAAACCAATTTACCGCCTCCAAATTATTATTAAAGAATTCAGATACATTCTGACCAACCGATTTCAGATCATTCCAAGCCGACTCTATTGCTTTTCCTGTATTTTCTACTAATTGCTCACCTATATCGACTAATTTATAAAGACAGTCGGAATAATCAAAATAGCCAACTTCATTCTCTCTTCTAAAAAGTGGGAACCGATTAATAATCATAATTTTCCTATTCCCATTCTTGAGCTGAACCACTGAGCCAATTGGTAAATATTTCTTCATCAATAATTTCTCCATTTCTAATACCATTCTTCCTTTGTTTTTCCTTCCCACTCACGATATTCTTCAGGATATTTCCATTTATAATAGCCCTGAAGAAAGAACGGAAGAAAAAGATAGATTTGCAAGGTCAAAATTCCTATATTGGTAATAAACCATATAGACAAGGTTCCTAAAACACCTAATCCATCCATGCCCTTCCAACCTTCTAGTATCCATTTTAAAACGGTTAAAATAAACACTACAATCCAAAAATACCGTGCCAGAAAACTGAAAGCTCTGTCTAATTGTGATGGCAAAAATTGACCATATAGCAATTGACTAAGACTTTTAATTTTATGATTGAACAGATTGCCAATAATAACAGCTTGAGAAAAATAAATCACGCCAACCCCTAATATACCGAGGGTTCCATAAAATACATTCAATAAAAGTAAATTAAATTCAATCAATAACCAAATAAAATAGGTTACAAAAATATGAAACTGAGTACGATAAGTTAGAATAAACTTGAATTTGAATCTTTTTCCCAAAATAACGATCAGTAACCATAGAAATGCCAAGAGATAAAAGATCCAATACGGAAAAAAATTGATTGGAGAACCGGTAATGGATGTTTTTTCACTTGGGAGATGATAGATTATATTAGATATGACAGCAAATAAATAATTGACACCAAAAATAAGAAGAAGACTCCACCAGAAAGTATTCCAATTTCCTTTAAAGGTTCCTCTATATTTCTCAGTCTCTTGCGCTGATTCAAAATTTGGTTTCCCAAATTTTTTATAAGATGGATCATCATATAGATTTAAGCTCTCTTCAAAGCTTGCATCTAAAAGTGTTTTTTTTCATGTTTTCTCCTTAACCAAACCAAGATAATTCAGGGACTTGGAAGTTAGAAATGATTGATTGGGCCTTACTTCCTACCTCACTGACTCTGAGATCAAATCTTCGAGTGGTTTACCATATTTTGTATTGAATAAATTTCCAGACCAACTCGTGTCCGCGCTCCTCTGTAATTGACTCAATGATTTCTTTTTATCCTTAAAGTCGTCTTCATAGCTTCATAAGCTTTTTTAAGTGCTTCTAGCTTTGTTTTGTAACTGGCAATTGTTGATTCTGTACTTGAAAGCTGACTATTAGTAGTTGATATCCGTTGGTTACAACGAGCAATTTCAGCATCTTTTTACATTGTGAAAATCTCCTTTCTATTGAAAATTTATCCCGCAAAGAAGTAAATAATTGACATAGCAAGAAGCCAAACTACAAAGATTAGTATAGTTAGATTACGGAAATAATGTATCGTTCCTGCATACCGCTCAACATAGGCCAATTTAGGATTTTTGGGGTTATAGTAAACTGCCATAGTCGAGCCAATAGGCCAATACTTTTTATAATTGTAGTTTATTCGATTAGCATAAATGATAAATCGTCCTGTAACATTTCTCGCTTCAATTCTTCTTCTGTTTCATAGGCAAAGTAAACATTACTTCTATCTACATCACGCATATAATAACGTAAATATGTTTTATATTTCACTCCATTGACATAATATACAACAATTGGTGTATGAACTAGTTGAAACATCTTGTAGTCGATAACAATTCCTTCAGTCTTCACCGAGCTTTTATCTCTAATAGTTACTTGGCGCCGCCAGTTGTAGAAAAAGACTAAACCTAGAAGCCAACATCCGAATGTTAAAATAACATAGCCCAAAGTTGATTCTTTCATCCTTTACTCCACATAAGCCAAATCTGAAATCGTGAGTGAAATTTTGCTATTATCTGTCATATTTTTTACAACATCAACACTCTCAGCAGGGAGAGGTAGGAAGATAATGGCTGTCGTATTGGGCTCCAGCACTCCATATTCATCAGGCTCATACAGCACTTTTTGATTTTCATAGATGACCGTTCCATCATAGGACCAGTTAACCGTAAAATCAAAATTTTGTTCAATCCTATCTGCCGTCCTGTTCGTTACTAAGAACAGGGCGTAGGTAGTGGTTCCATCTGAATTCGTAGCATCCGCATAATTTAAACTAATGGCATTTTCTTCTCCTAAGTTAGGATTCTTTTCAAGCAAATCCTCAACATATTGAACAACTTCACCAGCTTGAGTTGTATTTTTTCCATGTACTAATGTCAACGCCTTATCCTCCACTGAACTACTTGTACTACTTTCAACACTTGATTGTGTTTCTGTAGTTGTACTCGAATTTCCACAAGCCGTTAATAAGAACATGCTTGTGACGATAACAATTATTTTCTTCATCTCTTCTCACTTTCTAAAAATTGAGATTAACCTAGGTAGCACTACGATCACTAACAAATCACCTATAAATCCACATCAAACAGTGCTTCTGAATATACACCGCTGACTTCTACATAATATCTATCCATTATACCAAAATTCTAGATAAGATGGCATATTTAAAAAATGTTACCTAGATATAAGTTTGAAGCCACCAAAAAAAGCTGAACAATCAGCTTTTTTATGCACGCATAATCTAAATAGGGGGCAGCTTACATCTCTTGAGGTGTTGACCAGTAAAAGTTACTCAAAAATATTACCCAACTCAACGTCCACGCGATTTTCTTTGACATTGATGTCGGTCACGGCTAGAAGGGATTTGTAGTTGGCTACGTTGCGGTCTCCTTTTTGGTTTTCCGCAAAGACAGCTACGCCAACCAAAGTAGAATCGAACTCGGAGAGCAGGCTGATCATACCATTGATGGTACCACCATTTTTCAAGAAGTCATCAACAATCAAGACACGGCTTCCCGCCTTCAAGCTACGCTTGGATAGGAACATTTTTTCAATGCGGTCGCTGGATCCTGACACATAGTTAACAGAAACGGTCGAACCTTCTGTAATCTTAAGATCCCGACGAACAATAACAAATGGAACATTGAGTACATTGGCAACGGCATTGGCCAAGGGAACACCTTTTGTTGCAACTGTCATGACAGCATCAATCTTTTCTTCCTTAAAAGCATTGGCAATAATACGACCAACGTTTTTCAAGACATGAGGTGTTGAAAGAAGGTCAGATGAGTAAATATAACCACCTGGCAAAATTCGGTTACTTTCAGCCATCTGGTCACGAAGAGTTTGGGCAATCTCGATGGACTCTTCCTTAGAAATAGAAGGCGTAAACACAACCCCTCCACTGGCACCAGTAATGGTTTCAATCTGACCAATCGAACTTTCTTCAAAGGCTTTTTTAATAATTGCAATATCTTCTGAAATCGAAGACTTGGCAGACTCATACTTTTCCGCAAAGGTATTCAAGCTTGTTAATTCGTAAGGGTGATTGATGAGGTAGTTAGAGATAACAACCATTCGTTCACTTCTTCTTAATTTCATATCGTTCTCCTTTTTGGCTTTTTCCTATTATAGCACAATCTATGCAAAAAGCGAACTTTTTTATTTTAAAAAGTCCGTCTTTTTCGTATTTTGTTCATTTTTCACAAATACCATGATGGTCGAAGCCTGCTATAGCCTTGATACCAAGTCCAAACAGCATCAGCCTGTTCTTTCATCAAGGGGATTTGAAGGGGAGCTACGCGCTCTGCCTATTGCTTACTTCCCCTCAGGATACATGGAGTCATAGATATCTTTTAACATGGCTTTGAGTTCATTCTCAGCGACTTCCCTTAGTTGCTCTTGTTCTTCCTCACTCAATTGGATGCTTTCTATATCATTTCCATTTTCATCAATCAGATCATAAACACCATCTCCTTTTCGTCTCATATTTTTATCAAGTTGTTGGAAGACACTAATCCGTCTGCCATTCAATTCATAGTTAAATCTAACACGGATATGTGACTTTTCTGGAACAAATTCTATCCCTAACTTTTTAGATGTTAATGCGGGAATTCGGTCCATCATCATCAGATTGTAATCATCTAGGTTATAGCCTGCTTTCTTTACATCGTCCACATATTGTTTGCCAAAAAGTCTTCCCAGCCCTGTCAGAGAATAGAATTGTTCATAGGTAGGAGCTCCATTCTCATAGGTTCGCTTAAAATCACCGTAACAATACAGTCGGTAACTAAAAAACGATAGCACCAACGTCAATACTATGAGGATAGTCACCCGGGTTTTCTTACTTAACATTGCTTACTTCTCCTCAGGGTACATGGAGTGGTAGACATCTGCCAGTAGTGCTTCTAGCTCAGCAATAGCGATTTCTGTCAACTCTTGCTCCTCAGCTTCTGTCAGCTCTATTCTCTCTATATCATTTCCATTTTCATCTATCAGATCATAACCACCAGCTCCATTTCGTCTCATATTTTTATCAAGTTGTTGGAAGACACTAATCCGTCTGCCATTCAATTCATAGTTAAAGCTGACAGTAATATGTATCTCTTCTGGAATAAATTTTATCCCTAACTTTTTAGAAGTTATTGCAGGAATTCGGTCCATCATCATCAGATTGTAATCATCTAGGTTATAGCCTGCTTTCTCTACATCGTCCACATATTGTTTCCCAAAAAATCTGTCATATCTTGTCAGAGAATAGAATTGTTCATAGGTAGGAGCTCCGCTCTCATAGGTTCGCTTAAAATCACCGTAACAGTACTGACGGTAACCGAAAAACGATAGCACCAAAGTCAATACTATGAGGACAGTCACTCGGCTTTTCTTACTCAACATTACTTACTTCTCCTCAGGATACATGGAGTGGTAGACATCTGCCAGTAGATCTTCCAGCTCCGCAATAGCGATTTCTGTCAACTCTTGCTCCTCAGCTTCTGTCAACTCTACACTCTCAATCAGATTACCGTTTTCATCCTGTAAATAGTAGCTGCCTTTACCATCCCGATTCATATCCTTGTTAAGTTGCTGGAATACATTAATCTGTCTGCCATTCAATTCATAGTTAAAACTGACAGTGATATGTATCTCTTCTGGAATAAATTTTATCCCTAACTTTTTAGAAGTTATTGCAGGAATTCGATCCATCATCTTCAAATTGTAATCATCTAGGTCGTAGCCCGCTTTCTTTACATCGTCCACATATTGTTTCCCAAAAAATCTGTCATATCTTGTCAGAGAATAGAATTGTTCATAGGTAGGAGCTCCGCTCTCATAGGTTCGCTTAAAATCACCGTAACAGTACTGACGGTAACCAAAAAACGATAGCACCAACGTCAATACTATGAGGACAAATACTCGGGTTTTCTTACTTAACATTGCTTACTTCCCTTCAGGGTACATGGAATCATAGATATCTTTTAACATGGCTTTGAGTTCATTCTCAGCGACTTCCCTTAGTTGCTCTTGCTCATCCTCACTCAATTGAATTCTTTCCTTATCCTGTCCAGATTCATCAAGGAGATAGTATATTCCATCTCTATCCAACTCCATTTTTTCATTAAGTATTTGACTGACACCTAATGGTTGTTCATTCAAAATGTAGCTATAATGAAGGTCAACTCTATTGTTTAACGGAATAACTTTTATTTCTATTTTTTTGGTAGTTAAACTGGTGATGTTATCGTTCATCCTCAAATTATACTCATCAATCTCGTAACCCGCCTTCCGAACGGCCTCAACATAACGTTTGCCACCAACTATTCTACCATAGCCAGTCAGAACTATTAACTGTTCATAGACCGTGCCATTTTCATAAGCTCTCTTGAAAGCTCCGTAATCGTACTCTCTGTAGCCAAAAAAGGAAATGACTACGGTGAACATTACAAGAATAGGGAACATGATTTTTTTATGTTTTCGTAGCTTATTCAACATTGGTTTCACCACCCCTTTCCAAATAATCCTTGAAGGCGTCTTGGTGTTGCCTCTTTTCTTCCTTCGATTGACCCCAAGTGATAAATTGATGTCCCCAACTGCTGTCATCTCTAACAATAAACTCTACGAGTCTTTTGCCTTTATCGACATCTCCATCGCCAATTACTCCATAGAACTCTTGGACTCGATTCAACTCATTGGCATCAATTTTTCTATTGTAATCCGCTTGCACTGTAAAGATATCCTTCACATCTGCTTCTTTCATTAAATAATAGCCATTGATGGGATCCAAGTCAGAGTTAAAATCTCGATCCCCATACCTACCAGAGTCAATATCACCCTTGAAAGATATCTCATACTGTTCCATGGGAACTGGGATTCTCGCCGTTGTTGTCCCGATATGTACTCTACCAGTATTAGCTATTGTACTGATTAGATGAACAATAGAAGAAATGTCAAAATCCCAGCTCTGCTCCGTAAAGGCAGCTAACTGGACAGCTTCATGTGCCAAATCTCTTGAGATAGCTTCTTTTTTATGCTGTTCAATTAGTTTTCTAGATAATATATCAACTTCTTCTGTATCTAGACCATAGAGCCTACAAATTCTATCGCGATCATCCACATTAACCGTTCCCACTATAGCTTTCCAACGGATACTAACAAAATTATCCGGCACAAATGAAGCCACCAAACGATTATATTCATATATCACTTGTTCATTGGACCAGCCGTCTCGTTCAGCCCGTTCGAGGATACCCTGTTGGAGGTTATAGAGGGCTAGTGCTGATTCTTCGTCTAGGTCGTAAGAGTTCTTAAAGTCATCAATAATGAGCTTCTTGGCTTTTTCTGCCTTAGTGACGGAGGTTCCAGGGGCTAAAGTATGGCTCTTTAGGGGCTGATTTTTCATGCCAACAACCCAGTTCATGTCCAGACCTTCAGTGTAATAACTTCCATCACTATCAACGAGTACTTGGCTAAGCTGTGTAGCTCCTTGGATGGCCAAACGCAATATTTCTAGGCTATCTGTAAAATAAGACGAGACTTGGGAAACAAACCATTCCAGCTTCTCAATTTTCTCTTGAATATCCTGAAGATCAACCTCCAGATTTTCCTTGGCTTGGTAAAGATAGCCTGTATCACTCCATAACTTCCCATATTTTCCAGACAAGAGAGCACCTACTTGGCTGAGAAAGCTCTCGTTTTCTTCTATCTGTTGGCTGACAATGTCAAGCTGACGGTTCCTTAATTGTTCTAGCCTTTTCAATTCTTCCAAGTCTAAGGTTCCATAGCCCGATACCGTGCCATCTGCTACCTTATAAGAATCCAGCTCGGTCTGAATATCGTCAATGGCTGCCTGCAGTTTTTTGATAGAAGGGATGATGATATCTGAAAACAATCCTCTACCCGCCGTATAGGCTGCCCCTTGCAACTCCCCAGAATCAAGACTGGCAATGAGATGGTCGCAGCCGCTAGACAGCCTATCTGTGACTTCATTAGCCAGCTGAATATTGTTTCCCATGGCTTGTATGAGCATGGCGGACTCAGAGGCGCTATATTTTACTCCCATGTTAGACGATTCCTTTCTCTGATTCGTTCTTCTCTTTCATCGTCCAGTTGATGGCGAACTTGACTTGCATGGTGCGATAGTTGGTCCAAATGTTCACTGACATAATGATCTATCTGCCATTTCAAGTCTCCATTTTTCTGCAAGTCTATATGTTTACTTGGGGTCTCCTCAGGTACATGATACAGAAGTGATTCCACTTCAAGGGACAGATGATGAAACTCCGATTGGAGATCCAAGACCCTTTCTTCATGTCTTCGCTTCAACGATAAAAAATCTTCTTCTAGCCACTCTATCCGATTGATTTCTTGTGTCAGAGCAGCTGATTTTTCTTCATACTCAATCCGATTCATTAGTTGCTTCTCCATCTTTGTGCTTCTTCTATATCGCGTTTCTCTAGCTTTGCAGCGATTTGAGGAAATTTATTGGCTTGAATCAGAACTGCCTGACTCAAATCACTGACCGCCTGAAGCATTTGATTAGAAACTTGTCGTCCGCTTTCCATGCCGGAAATACCACTAGTATAGCTAAAATCCACAGATTGGTTTTGAACGGTGCTGGCATCTACTCCTACCAATTCACTAATGGCAGAAGCAGCAGATACTGGGCTTGATTTGATTGTCCCACTCATAGAGAATCTCCTTCCAAAACGTCATACTCTCTAATTATATCACAATATATGACGACTCCATTGTTCAATATACATTCCATCTATAAACTATAAAAAGCGAACTTTTTTATTTTAAAAAGTCCGCTTTTTTCGTATTTTGTTCATTTTTCACAAATACCATGATGGTTGAAGCCTGCTATAGCCTTGATACCAAGTCCAAACAGCATCAGCCTGTTCTTTCATCAAGGGGATTTGGAGGGGATCCACCTGCTCCGCCCACGAAAGAGCCCCCAGACTGTTCACGGTCAGATAAAGGGCTAAAAGCCCCCAAAATTCCTCTGGAATAGCTCCTTCAAAATAGGCATCCACCTGACCACGCGCAAAGGCTGGCGACAATTCCACTGTAAAAATCAACCGATTAAATTCTTCCCAGGGATCTCCTATATCATGTCGATCAAAGTCTAAAATTTTCAGTCTTCCATCCTGGCCCCGTAGAAAGTTCCCTGTATGAAAATCACCATGATGGTAGGCAATTGGTCTTCCTGCCAGCAAGTGACGATTGGCCTGGACAAAGTCTATCATGGCTTGACCATTTGGATAGGAATGACTAGCTGCTTGGTAGGCAGCTAATTTATTGTCAATCTTAGCCTGATAGTAGTTGTTCCAGTCCCGTTGGCTTTGGTCAATAGGCAGGGCATGTAAGGTTCGCAAGAACTGACCTGACTGACAGCCCAGTTCATATAAGGTTTGTTCTGACAGACTGGTAGCCAAGTCATTCATATCCTGACCTTCTATCCATTCATAGAGGCTATGGACCGACTTCTCATCCGTCCAAAAGGCGATTGGCTCTGCCACAGGCAAACCTAGACCAAACAGGTTTTCAACTAACTGAAACTCTAATCGCTTAGCCTCATAGGCTGGCCGCTCTGCTATTCTCAACAGACCAAGGCGACCATCTTCTAGCTGGACCTTATACTTTCGGTCCGTGGACCAGCCTTTGGTGAGGGGCTGTCGAGATACAATCCCAACTGCCATCAGTCTAAATCAGGCTTGTAGAAGGCGCGGTTGTCCATGGCAAAGATGCGGTTAGTCATCTCGCCTGGGCCGACCTTGTCCAAGGCCGATAGCATCATCATCATTTCCGCATCGATGTTGTCAATCATGTGGAGGATTTCCGCCTCCATAATCTGCGGACGGACAGGGCTTCCATACTCCAGCAAACCGTGGTGGCTGAGGATGACATGGCGCAGAACAGTCACTTCCTCCAGACTGTCATCGATGCCCAATTCCATCAAGACCTTGGTAATCTCTTCATCAATCAAGGAAATGTGCCCAATCAGATTGCCACGGACAGTGTAGCCTGTGTTATCAGGACCTGTCAGTTCAATCACCTTGGCTAGGTCATGCAGCATAATCCCTGCGAAAAGCAGGCTCTTGTTGAGCTGGGGATAGACGTCGCCAATTTTATCCGCCAAGCGTACCATGGTCGCCGTATGGAAGGACAAACCTGAATAGAAGGCATGGTGATTGGTCTTGGCTGCTGGATAGGAATAAAATTCCTTGTCGTACTTACTGTAAAGGGCACGGACGATCCGCTGCCATGTGGCATTTTCGATGCGGAAAATCATCTGGCTCAGATAGTCCTTGGTGTCCTTGACATCAACAGGTGGTTTTTCCTTAAAATCAGCAGGGTCGTTGGGCTCGCCTGCCTTTGGCAAACGAAGAACCAGTTGATTGACCTGGGGGGTGTTGTTGTAAACTTCACGGCGTCCCTGCATGTGAACAACTGTCCCAGCAGTAAAGTCTTTGATTTTCCCTGGTTGGGCATCCCAGACCTTGCCTTCAATCTCACCCGTATCATCTTGGAAGGTCAGAGCTAGGTAGTCTTTGCCAGCTCGTGTTTGACGGACTTCAGCAGTCTTAATCAGATAGAATCCTTCGAAGAATTCATCTTTTTTCATTTGGTTAATTTTCATTATCTTCCTCATCTAATGGGGACAGGCCAAGCAGTCCCTTGGTTTGGTCATCTTCGTACAGGTCAATGGTACGAAGACTACGCTCAATGGCGTTGGTGCGAGTGGTTAGGAGTTTGTCAATATTGCTGCTGGCTTGATTGAGTTGTTTCTGAGCCTTAAGCAAGAGGTCAGAAAACTTGCCAAATTCCAGCTTGACATTGCCCAAGACCTTGGAAATATCATCGGCTGACCGTTGAATGTTGAGGGTCTTAAAGCCGACGGAGAGAGAATTGAGCAGGGCAGACAGGGTGGTCGGTCCTGCTACCACGATATTTTCCTGACGGCGAAGCTCATCAAAGAAAATGGGATTGCGGACCACTTCTGAATAAAGTCCTTCGGTCGGCAAGAACAAGACACCAAAGTTGGTGGTTTCAGGCGGATTGAGGTACTTGCTCTGAATGTCCTTGGCAAAGCGTTTGATAGCCGCCAAGAGATTTTTGCGATGGAGGTCAATCTGGTCCTTGTCCCCACTTTCGTAAGCATCTTCCAAGCGGTAGTAATCCGCCAGCGGAAACTTGGAGTCGATTGGCAGATAGATATAGTCTCCTTCGGTCCGTCCTGGTAGCTTGACCGCATACTCCACGCGCTCATTCGAGCCTGAAACCGTGGCAAACTCTCGCTCATATTGGCTAGGTGTCAAAATATCCTCGATAATCTGTCCCAGCTGCAATTCGCCCATGATGCCACGGGTTTTGGTGCCAGACAGCACCTTGTTCAGACTGCCCACATCACGCGCCACCGTCTGCATTTCGCCCAGACCACGATTGACCGATTCCAATTGCTTGGACACCGTTTCAAAGGAGGCTTGTAGGCGGGTTTGCAGGGTTTTCTCCAGTTTTTCCTCAACCGTCTGCCGCATTTCTTCCAGGCGTTTTTCATTGGACTCCTGAATGGCCTGCAAACGGCGATCGGTGGCATCTCGCGTTTCCAAGTGGCTCTTATTCAGCTCTTGACGGATGTCGGTTAGCTGTTGGTAAAGCTCCGTGCGGAGTCGTTCCACTTCCTGATGAATGGCCTGCTGCTGTTTGAGAGTTGCATTTTCTAGTTGATAGCTGAGCTGGTCAGACAAGTTGTCTGCAGTATCTTCGGCTTGATCTTGCAAAAGCAGGGCCAAGCTCTGCCATTTTCCATAAAGAAAAACCAAGGCAAGCAAGACCAGTATCAGCAAAATAAGTAATACAATATCCATCTAATTCTTGTCCTTACTGTAGATCAGGACCACGTAACCCTGATCCAGTTGAATGTCTATGTCCCTATCTATAAATTCGTTAGAGGAATAGCATTTTTTGAAAAAATAATTGCTGGCATCCAGCGGGTACTTGGCATGGCGAATGGTCAGGTGGCTTTGGTCCGATGGCATAAAGGAAATGTACTTCATACCCTCCACTGCTGACAAACGGTGCTGACCTGCAGGTCGAAAACGGACGATGTTCTGACTGTCCACCAATTCAATCTGCTCCATAAAGGCAGCCAAGTCCGGCTCAGAAGCCAGAAAGAGATTGCTCATCATGTGGTCCATGCGACCACCCAAAGCACCGTATATGCGAACCTGGGCCTGCGGATAGGCCTTGAAGATTTCCTTTAAAGCCAACTCCAAGTCTGTATCATCTTTTTCAGTAGGAGCTTGCAAAAAACGCTCTGCTAGATCCTTTATCCTCCCTAATTCTTCAGGTGTCACCGAGTCAAAATCACCGATAGCCCAGTCAAGAGGCAGAGAAGCTTCCAATAGACGAAGAGAGCCTGCATCTACCCCCACATAGAGGTCGGCAGGCTCAGGAAGGCAGTCAAAGGAACCGCCCGCTATTAGGGCAATCTTAATCATGGAGGACTGCTTTCAATTTGGCAACGTTGGCATCCAAATCGCCTTTGAAGAGATAGGAACCAGCTACAAAGACATTGGCACCCGCGTTTTTGGCTGAATGAATGGTCTTGTCGTCAATCCCGCCGTCCACTTCAATATCAAAGGCCAAACCCTTGGCTTCACGGAGTTTGACCAAGGCCTCAATCTTCTCAGCCACTTCTGGAATGTAGGCTTGTCCACCAAAACCTGGGTTGACCGTCATGAGTAGAACCTGATCCACCAAGTTGAGCACAGGCTCAATGGTTACAAGAGGTGTACCTGGATTGATGACAACACCCACCTTCATACCAGCTGCACGAATTTTTTGCAGTGTTCCATGCAGGTGAACCGTTGCTTCTGCGTGAATAGTCAAGATATCCGCACCAGCGCGGGCGAAGCTTTCGATATGATTTTCAGGATTGGACACCATGAGATGGCAATCGAAGACCAGCTTGCTATGAGGACGCATGGCCGCAACCACATCCGCACCAAAGCTGATATTTGGCACAAAGTGACCATCCATAATGTCAATATGGACGTATTCCACACCTGTCTGCTCAATACGCTTGAGTTCATTTTCAAAATTTGCATAATCTGCCGCTAAAATAGACGGTGCAATCTTATAATGTGACATAGAGTACCAACTTTCTATTTGAATTTCTTACTAACCTTGGTATAGGTTTCACGCTGATTTTGGATTTCGCTGAGGAATTGGAGATAATTGTCAAAGCGACTTTGGGAAATGGCAGAGCTGGCAACAGCTTCCTTGACCGCACAATCCGGCTCATGGGTGTGGGTACAGGTCCTAAATTTGCAGTCCTGGCTGCTTTCCGCAATCTCTGGGAAACAATCTGTCAGAGCCTCCGCCTCCTTGACTTCATAGTCTAGGGATGAAAAACCCGGCGTATCCGCAATTTTCCCGCCGAAGACATTGTAGAAACTGACCGCACGAGTGGTATGACGACCACGCCCCAGACTATCTGAAATTGCCCCTGTTTCCAAGGCTAATTCTGGCGCAATGCGATTGAGAAGAGTCGATTTGCCAACCCCTGTCTGCCCCATAAAGACCGTCACCTTATCCTGCAATAATGGCGTCAATTCCTCCAAATGATAGACAAATGGATAGCCAATTTTTTCATAGATAGCCTTGAAGGCATCCATCTCCGTCCGATCCTCTACCAAGTCCATCTTAGAGATATAAATAATGGGATCCATGTCCTTCTGTTCAAGGAGAACTAGGAAACGATCGAGTAGATTGGCATTAAAATCAGGCTCTTTTGCAGACATAATAACCACCGCCTGATCGATATTGACGATAGGAGGTCGAACCAAACTATTCTTTCTCTCGTGGATTTTTAAAATATAGCCTTCTGAATTTTCCTCCGCAGAAAAATCCACAAAATCACCCACATAGGGCGTTTGTCCCTTCTTACGAAAATTTCCTCTGGCTCTGGTTTGATAAATCTGTCCATCTGCCTCAACATAGTAAAAACCAGCCAAGGCCTTGATAATTCTTCCTTGCAATGAAGACTCCTTTGTGTGTACTTGCTACCATTATACCAAATTTCCTACAAAAAAACCGCAAGCGGTTTCGATTTTACACTTTCCTCTAGTCATTTCAATGTAAAAATAGTATAATAAAAACAAGCGGAGGTGGTGGAACGGCAGACACGCATGCTTCAGGCGCATGTGCCCATCGGGTGTGAGGGTTCAAATCCCTTCCTCCGCATGATAAATGGAGAGATCCCAAGTCAGAGTTGATGACTTGGGGTTATTTTTATATCTTCTCGCTCAATTTCCCATCACACATTTCCAAAACCACATCAAACATGTCTAGGATGGCAGGGCTTGATTCATGCAAGATGGTGATGATAAGTTTGTCCTCCAGCTGCAAGAGCTTGGTCAAAACCTGCTTAGTCAGGACAGGGTCTAAATGGGCGGTCGGTTCATCCAAGAGCAAAATCTCCTTACCACTCATCAGGGCACGAAGCAGACACAGGACATTTTTCTCGCCACCACTCAAGAGACTGGGGTCTGTTGTTGTACGCAAGGTGTCCTGTAAACTCATTGGCAAGCTCCTTAACAAGCCAAACATAACATCTCTTCCCTTCTCATAGGTTCCAAAAACAGACACATTGTTTTCAAAATCGGTATGGTAAAGATACTCAAACTGGCTGAGATAGAAGGCGGTAGCTGCTTCCATTTCATGCAAAACATCGTTTTCCTGATAGGAAATACTTCCCTTGTCCAGATCCAGTTCTCCTGCCAACACTCGTAGAAAAGTGGATTTTCCGCTGGCTGACGGACCAATGATGGCATACTTTTTCCCCTTGTCAAACCGATAGGAAAAATCTGCTACCGCTAATTCTCCCACATGATAGGCCACGTCCCTGACTTCTAAAGCTGTCACATTGGGATAGCTTGGTACTTGCTCAGACAAGACCTGACCAGCAAGATAGCCTTCTAGGTTGGCAACCGTTTCCTTGGTCGAATGGATAGAATTGACATCCAAGAGGATGTATTTCATAGGATAGATGAAATTTTCAACATAGCTAAAAGTCGCAATGGCAGCACCGATGGTCAACTCTTTTTGCAGCAAGAGATAGCCGACCAAGCCAAAAGCCGTTAATTGCACCAAAAACATGGAAAATCCATTGACAACATTGGCCAGGGTCTTGAATTGACCAAAGCGAAAACGGGCCTGCTCACTTTCTTCTACTGACCGATGGTGGACACGGCTGATAGAACCGAAGGTTTCACTATTAACGCGGTTCTTAGCAGAAAAGAGGTCAGTCACCACCTGAAAATAGCTTTCCAAACTCTGTAAAAATGCCCGCTGACGCTGAGAAAGAGGGCCCGAAATCCACTTGGGAATGAAAACCGCCAAGGCAGAGGACAAAATAATGCCTACCGCAACCAGCGGATGAACAAAGAGAAAGAGGGAAACCGCATAGATGACCATGCTCAAACTAGAGCGGATAATGTCCATGAGGGGACTCAGGTAACTCTCCTCAATGGTTTCCAAATCGTTGTCAAAAATGGACAGATAGGCAGAGACATTCTTCTCTGAAAATTTGGCTAAAGGCTGTGATAACAAGCTGTTTGCCAGACCTTTTTTAGCCGTGACATAGAACCCCTGAGACACCTTCCACTCATAAACCTGGGAAATGTACTGAAAGACTGAATTGGCAATGATGGTCAAAGCGTAGGCCAACAAGAGCCAGACAAGTCCTGTCCAGCCCATCTGGAAAATATGGTCAAAAAGATACTTATTTAACTCAGGCAAAACGACATTGGTCAAACTATATAAGATATGGAAAACCAACTGAATGGCAATAACTGGTTTCAATTGATAGATGATTTTTTTCATAACTCCTCCAGATAGGAACAATCTGACAAAAATTAATTGCTCTCCCCAATCCGTACCACCCCATCATAACGGCTAAGGACCTCATCGGACACACGGTGGGAAATATGAATGAGCGTCTTATCTGCTAGTGAGATGAGATAATCTTCAATCACTGCATAGGTTTCCTGATCCAAGGCAGACAGACTTTCATCCAGCAACAAGACGTCCTTATCTTGCAGCAAGGCACGAATCAAGAGCAGGCGTTGCTTTTGTCCGCCAGACAGTCCGCTATCATCACTTATTTCCTCGCTCAAAGAAGCATAACTTGGAAAACGACTATCAAGATTCATGGTCTTAATGAGGGACATCATCTTATCTTCTGAAACCTCCCGTCCCATGGTCAAGTTGTAGAGAACCGTATCATGGAAAAGGGCTCCCTCCTGCGGCAGATAGGCAATCTTGTCTTGAATGGCTTGGTAGGATAAGTCTGAAAGAGAGGTTTTATCAAAGTAAATATCCCCTGCTTGCAGTTGGCTATTCTTGGTCAAAATAAGAGCCAAGGAAGATTTGCCAGAACCACTTTCCCCAAGAATTAAATACTTCTTGCCACGTTCAAACGCTACGGTCAGGTCTTCAAATACCTGCTTCTCACCGATAGCATAACTAGCCTTGACCAGTTGCATGCTCTGGAAAGCCGAAGCTAGTTCCTGCCCCTTCGTTTCTTGACCCAAAGTAGATAGCTCAAACTCTTGTTTCAATTCCTTAACGGCATGCCTGTCCAAAAAGGCTGCCGCAATGCTGTTAATGGGATCCACCAACTGCTCTGAAATGGTCAGAATAGCTGTCAAGCCACCGATGGTCAAGGCCCCAGAAAAAACCTGAAAACCACCGATAAAGATAATCGAAAGAGTAGTCAGATAAAAGACAAAACCGACTAAGAGCCGCATGGTTACTGTCGTTCGATTGGCCTGATTGACCTTGTCATTGACTGCTTGATAGCGATCGTTCAGCCCATCTAAAACTTGCTGTCTTTGGCGGCTATTTTTCACTTGCAAATAACCCAGAAAGACATCTGAAACCCTTGTATTATAGACCTGCTGACTGTCCGAAATCGCCTCCTGATTGAGCCTTCTCCGCTTTTTAAACAAATAGGGAATCACAACTGGCAAAAAGGAAGTCAGAATTAAGAAAATAGCAGTCAGACCATCCAAGCTAAGCAAGGCTAGACTGGCAATGCCAAAGGTACAAGCTCCTTGAAAAATCGTAAAGAAAGTGTCGTAATAATCTTCTTTCACCGTCTCCAAATCATTATTGAGCTGGGAAATATAGGCCCCTGCCCCCTGCTCAACGAACTCTCTAAAAGACAAATCAAACATTTTCCCAATAAAGGTCGCTTGTAATTGGAAACCTACTTGATTGAGATAGCTGACATTGGCAATCTGACGAATGTATTCAAAGACCAGCATGACAAGGACAGTTAACCCCATCTGCACAAAATAAGACACAAAGGCTTGTCTATCTCCAGTTGCAATAGCATCAATAATATAGCGATACTGATACAGAAAGCCAACATTGAGCAGGGCTACTGCAAAAATACAAGATAAGGTTAGCCAAAAATTCCTCGTTTTCATTTCTTCTCCACCATTTTATAGATTTCTAAGTAAAACAATAAAAAATCTGTATTAAACACCGTTATTATACCACAACTTTCCATGTTTGTGTGCTTTTTCACATAAAGAAGAAACCAAGCCAGCATTCTGACTTGGTCTATTTTTATTCTGTCGTTTCAGTCGCCACCTTGAAAAAGTCCTTGTATTTCAAAAGATAACCTTTGCCTGTGGAGAGGTCGTATTGGACCAGTTTGAGTTCTTCTGCAACTTTCGCATCACGCTCTGCCTGACCTACACGATCCTTATGAAGCACTTCCGTCAAGAGGGCATAGTAAGGACTGACCTTGTTATTGGTCGTTTCCAACATGAGAGCATTCATGTCGCTAGAGTTAACTAGCTCATAATTGTATTTCGCTGTATCAAAATTGCTCCACACGAAATAATCCGTCTTGTACTGCGCACTTGGGTCCGTCACGAAAGCAGACTCTGGATACAAACCTGGTAGGTGGTCACCATAAAAAACAACGGTCACTTTCTTATCCAAGGTCTTGAGCTGGTCTAGAAAATCCCTTGTTGCCTGATCCGTAAAGGACAGAAGACGAGCATAGCTATTGAGGTTGGCATTTTCCTCAGCCGTGAAGCCCTCTCCCGAAGCTGTAATACTTGCAGGCTCAGCAGAGTTCCACTGCACATGGTTTTGCATGGTAATAGCCGACACAAAGCTGATAGCGGCAGAACGTACCTGCTCCAAAATCAAGTCATAGGTCTTCTTGTCACTGACAAAATTCCCCTGATAATCTTCAGCCGTCACTGCAAGTGGATAGTTGGCACTATTGAGCGTATAGAACTGCTCAATCCCCAACTGTTTATAGATAGAATTACGATTGTAACTAGTATCGAAGTAGGGATGAATAGCCACACGGCTATCTGCTGGATAGAGGTCGCTGATACTTGGCAACTTCTTCATATTCGGTGCCACATCCAGATAGACAGATGAAATAGAAGAATTATAATTGTAAAGTGGTAAACCACTATAAACCTGAAACTCGATATTAGCCGTCCCACCACCATAGTGGTCGCTCTTCATCAAACCACTGGTAGTCTGACTCATGATGTACTCAATATTTGGTAGGACATTTTGACTAAGAGTCACACCGGGAATCCGACGAGGGTCAGCCAAACTCTCACTAAGAATGTAGATAACCGTCTGGTCAGTCAATTGACCTGTCCGCTCTGCATTGATTTCCTCAGCCAAGGCAGTGTATTTCTTCACAATGGCCTTCATGGTCTTCTCAGAGTAATTCTCAGGCATTTCCATACTGGTCTTACTGAGCTGCTGCAACCAGAGGAATGAAAGAGTGCGATAACGAGCCACAAAGGCGTAGCCCTTCCAGTCTACGTTCCGCCAGTTATTGACCTGCGAAAGAATAGGAATCCAGCCAGCAATCTTGTGGTCTTTTTCATTACGAATAGCCCAACCCATTCCTAAAATCAAGGATATGATGACTGAAATTCCTGCCAACCGTTTCCAGATGGAAGCAACAATCTGTCCTTGGAAGTATTTCTTGTAAATTTTCCGATAAACAAAGGCAAGGATTACCAAGAAGATCAGTGATACAATCACGACACGCAGGCTGATAAAGCTGAGAATCATTCCCAAGTTCCCGACCCACTTGAAATCATTGGGAGTCAATGGTTCCGAACGGTAGCGGAATTTTAGGAAATTAGCCGCTATCAAGGTCACATTTAAACCAGCAATGACAGCAACCGACAAGATTTGACGGTTGATGACCAAGCTAATGATAATGTTTAGGAAAAAGAGGCAGGCAATCTGAAAGACAATGGCTCCAGGAAAGAGGTGACGTGTGAAATAAGAACCAGTCGCTCCAGCCATTGAAGCCTGATAACCGATATGCGACAACATAGCCAGAGCCAGGCTGATAAAGAGCATACTGTGGACATTGGTCCGATTGGCCTTAAACTCTACAAATGCCTTATGAAGATAGCGGAGAAATAGGTAGGTCCCTATAAAATGAATAGGGGCAAACAGCGGTGTCTGGCTGAAAAACTCTATGTAAGAACCTTTCTCAACCAAATTCTCATAATGGCTATCTTTCCAATAAGAGATAGCTAAAGGGCTAAGAGAAAGCAAACTGGTCAAGAGCAAATAGCCATCTGGTACCAAGTGATTGGCTGACCACTGGCTTAATTTTTCTCGAATTCCCGTCTTCTTCCGCCATAAAAATGCCAACAATACGGGAAGAGCCAACATCAATAGAAGCTCAAATTGAAAGAGATTATTACGGAAAATATTCCAGGCTTGATATTTCTTGGCATTGAGCCGATAGACTAGATTGACAAGATATAGAAAGCCTAGAAAATAGCCGACATACTTGGCAAAGCTCTTGGTCTTGATAAACTGTTCGTACTTATCCAGCAGGACCAAGATATAAAAAGTAAAAATAGAATAGGCAAGCAAGGGCAGGGGGATAAACCAGAGCGGGAAAGATACTCCACTTAGCAATAGAGCCCGACCCATCGCCAGCAAAACGGTCATAATCATAACCAGAATAAATTGCTTACTTGCCTTTGGATTGATTTGTTTCATAACATTTCTCTCTTAGGAAAGGCTTGATTTTCGGTAAATAAAGATGTAGTACATCGACCAGACTAGCCATCCAGTCAAGCTAACCGCGATAACAGGCAGTAACCACCATTGTTGCTTGTAGGATAGGACAAGGGTATTTTGCCCCGGTTGGCTGGTGACTGTTGGCACACCGATATCGGAAAGCATCATATCTTCCCTATCTAAAACGGTATCATTCAAAACAAGCTGACTGTCTTGGTAAACAATAACTGGTACCGCAGTTTCTTCTGCTTCTGACGCCGTCCAAGTCACCACCAGCTGATCTCCATCAACTTCTTTGGCAAAATCTTGATTTGGTAAAATCACTTGGTCACGATAGGTAAAATAGGTATTATCCGACTCCTCATTGGTCAGATGTCCAGTCTTTTCTGATAAATCTGGCACATAGTCAGGCGTGGATTTCTGAGCAATGTGGATAAATTCACCCAAGTCTTTGGAATGGAAAGAAGCCCGTAACTCTTCCGTCGTCCCGTACAAGGTCGTATGAATTCGTTTTTGCAGGAAAGTATCACTGTAATAATGCCCATTGATTTCCTTATAACTTTCATTCCAGAGGAAACCAACCGAAACAAGCAAAGAAATAACAGTCAAACCAGAAAAGATTTTCTGCATTTTTTCTGACAAGCCAGATACTTGTAGCCCTACCACTCCTAATAACAAGGCGTTGGCATAGAGGAAGAAACGGAAAGGAAATTGGATCAACTCAACTAAGTCAATCCCCTTGCCAGCTACTAATTGCCAAGGGAAGAGGTTGGTTGACAAGACCAAAAATACTGCATAGGTCAGAGCAAGGCCACCTAGAACCAGCGATTGTTTCTTCCAATTTTTCACTACAAAATAGAGATAGGTCCCAAAGAAAATTGGCAGTGGATATGGATAGTAGAGAAAGGCTGTTTTCAGCCATGTGACAGTATTTTGAACGAATTTCTTATTTACAAATGGAGGAACCAAACTGTTGGTCGCGTTGATATAAACCAGTGGCAACCAGATATTGATGGTCAGGAGCAGGAAAATCCCTACCGACAGAGCTACTTGTCCAATAATCTTCATTTTTTGGTCTGATTTCCACCAACCAATGAAAAAGAGAATGCCATAGGCAATGACCAAGAACAAGGTCGATAGCATATGGACCTGTAACATAAGCCCCACAGCACCTGCCATAAGGAAAATAGGTACTTTTTTCGTCTGCAAAAAACGGACTGCAGGGATTAAACAAAGCGGAAAAAGAGCCACTCCCCAGCTGGTAAATCCTTGGGTTGCCCACCAATACTGAATGGAATAGGTGGTCACAAAGAACATAGACAAGAGAATGGAGTGAGCATACTTGACCTTGACCTCACGCATGAGGAAATAGAGAGAGGTGGCACTCAGAGTTCCCAAGAGAAGATTGGACAAAATTTGATAACGAAACCAGGTCCCACTTAAGAGTACCAAGGCTCCCTGTAGATAGGCAAAATAAGGACCATAGAGAGCATTGACAATCCGCCCTGACTGCTGATAGCCATACAAACTGATGATATAGGAGAAATTGCCCTCCTTCATCTGCATAGCCGCATCATAGAAACGGTTGTAGTGGAAAATCAAGTCCGCACCTGTCACCATGCCCTTAGTTAGCAAGTGAGGAACTAACAATAATAAAGAAAATCCCACAAATAGGCCCAGGGCTACCAAATGGGGATGCTTTTTCAGCATAGTTTTTAACATATCGATACCTTCATAAAAAAAGAGGGAAACCCTCTCTTGTTTTTGTAAATATTCTGCCAATTTGCAGACAATATTTTTCAAAAGTTAGTCACATTTCAGTATAGCAAGCTTTCTCCCCACTGTCAACGAACAAGGCAAATAGGAAAACAATTTTCCATTAAAATAAATATTGATTGCAGATTTCACCACAATCAATACCTACTTATAAACCAACTTCTTGGAGGCTATCAGACAGACGCGCGAAGTCAGCCATGGAAAGTGCTTCTCCACGGACACTGGCTTCCAGCTCTGCCATGCCAAGCGCCCGCGTCAGCTTGTCCTTGACTTCTTCGGACTTGCCGAAATGGTTGGTCAGGTTGTTCCACAGGGTCTTGCGGCGGTGCACAAAGCTGGCCTTGGACACTCGGAAGAAGAAATCTTCGTCCTTGACGTTCACCAGGGGTTGCTCGCGGCGGACCATTTTGAGAATGGCGGAGTCCACGTTCGGTGCGGGCACAAAGACGGTGCGAGGCACGATGAAAGCCACCTTGGCAGTCATGTAGTACTGGACCGCAATGGACAGGCTACCGTAGGCCTTGGTATTTGGCTCGGCAGAAATGCGGTCGGCCACCTCCCGCTGCATCATGACCACAAACTCGCTGAAGGGAATTTTGCTCTCAATCAGGTGCATGAGGATAGGGGTGGTAATGTAGTAGGGCAGATTGGCCACGACCTTAATCGGCAGGTCAGGGTTCTTGAAGTTCTGAATCTGGGTCTGCAGGTCGGTCTTCAGGATGTCTTGGTTGACCACGGTCACATTGTCAAAGCGACCCAAGGTGTCCGCCAAAATCGGAATCAGGCGGTCATCAATCTCAAAGGCCATGACCTCAGCAGCACTCTCCGCCAAAAATTCTGTCAAAGCTCCGATTCCAGGACCGATTTCGATGACATTGACATTCTGATCAATCTCAGCCGTGTCCACAATTTTCTGTAAAATATTGGTATCAGTCAAAAAGTTCTGACCGAAGGATTTCTTAAAGGTAAACCCGTGGCGTTCAAGGACGGTGCGGGTAACATTTTTGTCTGCGATTCTCATGTGTGTTTCTCTTTTCTTGCCCGATAACTCTCTGGACTTGTATAGTATTTAAAAAATAAAAAATTATTGCCGGATTTATCAATTATACTTTTCAAAGAAAGGTTAGCATTTGTAATCAGGTGATTTTTTGTAAAGTAAGCAGCTACTTCGCTACCATTATTTAGAATTTGCCAGACAACATTATTTCCTCTGATACTCGGTAAATAGGTCTTAGCTTCTAAAAATTTGATTAAACCAGTTACAGTAATGTCACTAGGGATGTCAATTTCGCCAGAATGTGTCAAAACATCGTCACCCATACAGACGGAAGTCCTATCTACTTGTATTTTCATTTCATTCTCCATCTTCTACGTGGTAATCATCAAACTTTTCACTCACTTTTTTCATGGTCTCGAAAGATTCTTGACTAACATAACAACCAGCTTCATGATACTGAGTTCCATTGATAATGTAGTCAAAGATTGAAATCATATTTCCAGCAGGTTCAATCATACCACTCCACTTTTCATCAAAGACCATCCTCAGACGTTTCCAATCTGTAAAGATTGAGATAGCCTCCCGATCCTCTTTCCCTTTTCTAGTTGGAAGATTAAATTTCGACCCTTGTTTAAAGGTAGACTCCTCTTTCCCATTTAATCTCTCTAAAAAATGTTTATCAGACTGCATTGGAACAATAAAAGTTGCTTTTGGTATCTCTCTAGACAAAAATCCATAATAAAGCCCGTAAACCAATTCTTCATCTTTCGTCTCAGGTTTCCCCATTTGCCCCATCAGGAGTAACCAACGGACTATATTGGGATTGGTTACTGGTACTTGAATTTCTGGAATTCCACTAAAATCGGGTTTTGGAACCAACTCTTTCGCCCAGACTACTGTATCTTTGGACTCAATAAAAACTCCAAGTGCTCCATTTAGGTAAAATTCAGTTCCTAAAGCGTTAGTAATTCCTTCACCATCTTCCCCTTTTTCGACCTTTCGCAAAGTCACATCAGTCCGCTTAGCTTCTGTTAATTTCTCCATTACATAGTTATAGCGTTCCTCATCTACAATCTGTATCAACGGATCCGTACAAAGGAATGAACCATCTGCTCTTCGGAAGGTTTCAGAGTAGAGTTGGGCTTCTCCAGTCCTAGTCGATTGGAGAATATAAATCCTGTCAGCTGCTAAAAGTTTATCCTTGACGATACCTCTTAGCACCTGAATTTTTTGCTGATTTTCCTCAGTTTCCTCTGTAGAAAAGACTTTGTCATTTTTCCTACAATAATTAATAAACAGCCCCACTAACTCAGCAACATCAGCTAAGCTAGCTTTCTGAATATCTTCGGTTTTTAAAATTACATTTTGAAAGCCAATAAAACCATCTGCTAACGCTCTAAGATAAGCTTCTTCTTTAAAATCAGAGCTAGCAGCAGAATTATATAGGACTAGTCCTACTTTTGCAAGTTCGTTATCAGTCAGAATTACTCTCAGACTACCTTTTTGATTGGTCAAGACTTGCATTGCAGTTTGAGATTGCTCAATTTCCTTAACCGTTGCAACATAATCCCTACCTCCCTTAACAAAAGTAAGCCTATCACCCACCTTTATTGTACCATAAGCCTGACCAGATAAAATGACTTCCCCAGAATCTTGCGAGTTAAAGACCGCTTCTACACCAAAAGCAACTGGCTGCTGGGTAGCTGTTGTCACTTCTGTCATCTCATCTTTATTCTTTTTCCAAAAATCAAATAATCCCATCTTCCATCCTCCAGATTTAACATCTCACTCAATTCTGAAATAAGACTCAACTCCCTCACAGCAACTGCCATTTCCAGCTATTTTTCATTAGCGATTCTCCACCTTCCACTCACCTTCTTCAAACCAGAAAAAATTCTCCGTCAGTTGTGGCTGTTCAAAGATTTCCAACAAGTTTCAAAACCGTCTGCCAGCTGAACGTTCTTCAGGTCTGCACAATCCAGCCAGAAGACCTCGCCCTCATCTGAAGATTGGAGAACTCCTGAAAAATGGCTGGTTTTGTAGCAAAATACTAGATAACGATAGTCGTCAGTAGGGTCCGTCCAGTTTTGAATGCCACAGAGTTCGAGGTTGAATACAGTCAAGCCCGTTTCTTCTTTGACCTCACGAATGACGGAGGAAATAATACTCTCGCCACGTTCGACATGGCCACCAGGAAATGTAATCCCAGGCCACTTCTCTGACTTCCTATTCTGGACCAATACCTGCTGACCGTCTGTAATCATACACATATTGGTTAGGATGACTTGCTCTCGTCTAGACATTGCCCTATCTCCCCAGATCATCAAAGTAATAGATATTCAAAAATTCTTCCTCTGCCACGGAGCGTTCAAAAGTGTAAAACCAACGATAAACTTCTACAGCCGGTCCATCAAACTCTACCCTGTCGTCCATTTCTTGCAGACCAGCAATATGAAACAAACGGCTCTGCTTCCAAATACCATCCGCATTGACATAGCCATCTTCGACCAGATTACGCAAATAGTCAAGTAGCGCTTCCGTGTTAACCTGCTCATCCTCCCAAACAAGGACATTAGCCGGTAGCAAGTAGGTCACTTCTTCATAAGATGAGTAATTTTCATAAGAAGGCTCAAAATCGTTTTTTACCAAGCACTTAACAGCGTAGACCCTATCCATGATAGCACTCCATACACTCTTCAACTTCCACCAAACTTATCCTAAACAATTCCAATCGTTTGAGGAGCTGCTTGCCGTTGCAGTAGCCGATGCGGAGCTTTTCTCCCAGATGTTCTCTCCGTTTACGACTGTCGCCGCCCATAAGGAGCCCTAGGCGCATCAGATCTGACTTGCTGATGTCAAAGTTATGTTCATCATCATAGTAGCCACGCAGGCCTGCTAAGGCCTTTTCCAAGTCTTCAAAGCTGGCGTGCTCGATGCCCAAGGACCGCCCTTTTGTCTTGGATTGGGGCCGAGCCTCGTCCCGCTGTAAAAAGGCGTGTTTGACCGTGGGAATGGCCTGCATAATGATTTTCCGAATCCGCTCCCCATTGTAGTCTGGGTCAGTAAAGACAATAACGCCACGCAGGTTATGGAGTTTCTCGATGCGTTCCAAGTCATCGTCTGATATGGCAGAGCCTCTGGTTTCGTAGGTATCCACCTCGTAAAACCGCTTCAAGTTTGCCGTATCGTCCTTGCCCTCGACAACCAGGACTTCTTGAATCTTAATTTTCTGAGTCAATTCTGAACAAACTCCTTGCATTCTCGTAGGTCGCAGCCGCCACTTCTTCGACCGACTGGTTGCGAAGCTGGGCCAGCATTTCCACCACATATCTGGTGTAGCCGGTGCGATTTTCCCGACCCCGCTTGGGAACTGGGGCCAGGTAGGGTGCGTCCGTTTCGACCAGGATTTTTTCTAGGGGCAATGCTTGCGCCGCTTCCTGAAGTTCGACGGCTTTTTTGAAGGTCACCACTCCCGAGAAGGAGATGTGCATGCCCAGGTCCATGAAGGCCTGAGCCTCCTCCAGCGTGCCAGAGAAGGAGTGCATGATGCCTCCACGCGGACCGACGCCGACTTCCTTGATAATCTGATAGGTATCTTCCAAAGCATCTCGAGTATGAACCACAAAGGGTAAGTCCAACTGCTTGGCCAACTCCATCTGTCGCTTGAAGACACGGGCTTGGGTTTCCTTATCTGCCGTCATCCAGTAGTAGTCCAGCCCAATCTCTCCCAGGGCAATGACCTTGGGATGCTTAAGAGCCTTGAGTAGATAACGTTCAACTTCTTCATCATAAGTGCCAGCCTCTGTCGGATGCCAGCCCAATGTCAGATAGATTTCAGGATGCTGATCAGCAAGCTCCATAGCCTTGTCAATGGTTGCTCGGTCAAAACCGACCACATTATGGAGGGTAACCCCCATTTCCTTGGCAAAATCTAGTTCTTCTTGGACCCGACCGTCAAACTGCTCAACATTGAGGTGGGTGTGGGTATCGAAAATTTCTATCATCTTACTTCTCTTTCTTTTCTACCATTATACCATACTTTAGACCTCTAGCTTTCAAGACAGTTCTGTAGAGAATATGCTACAATAATCTGAAAAGGAGAATAAATAATGATTAAACTACTCGCTATTGATATGGATGGAACCCTGTTGGACGATAAAAAGGAGATTTCCCCTCGTAACCAGCGTGCCTTACGACAAGTTGCCGAAGCTGGAATAATGGTGGTACTGTGTACAGGACGGCCCCTGTCTGGTATTCAACCCTATTTTGATGAATTGAAGCTAACATATTCTCCCTATGCCATTGGCAACAACGGCTGTCTGACCCTTTCGACTGATGACTGGTCTATCCTTTCTTATCAGTCGACACCGCTAGCTCATGTTGAACAATTAGCAAAATTTCTAGAGGAGTTCCCTAGTCTTAACCTAGTCCTCTTTACACCTCATGCTAATTATGCACTAGGTAAAGAACTAAACGAAGCCACAAAAAAAGATGCGATCATTGAATCCTCTATCCTTTACCATACAGACTTGGAGAATTTTCGCTCCTTGAACATACCTGTCCTTGTTCCGATTTTTATGGGAGAGGCTGAGGAACTGGATCAACTGCAACTAGCTTACGGTAACCAACTAGCAGAAAACTTCCAACCTGTCCGTAGTTTAGACTATGCTTTTGAAGTCCTTCCAAAAGGAGTTAGTAAGGCTAGTGCCTTGGCTAGACTAACAGAGAAGCTCGGCATAACTCCAGAGGAAGTCATGGTGGTTGGAGATGGGGACAATGATATCCAAATGCTCCAGTGGGCAGGACTTGGAATTGCCATGAAAAATGCAAGTCCATCCCTACTCAAGTTCGCGGATGATATCACAGACAGCCATAATGAATCTGGCTTAGCCAAGGCTATCGAAAAGCATCTCCTCAATGTGAAATAAGGACGAAAAAACCAGCAGACTCGAGTTTCTGCTGGTTTTAGTTGTATTCTTATGCTACTGTAAGAACTTTACGTCCCTTACGGCGACGAGCTGCTAACACGCGACGGCCGTTTTTAGTTGCCATACGGCTACGGAAACCGTGTTTGCGTGCGCGACGGATTTTACTTGGTTGAAAAGTACGTTTCACGATGAATACCTCCTCTTAGATTCTTGTATTCGTTTAGCCGGCTAGTTTTGATCAGTTACTAAACATACCAAACTATTTTATATAAAATCTGGGGGTTTGTCAAGCTATTCTGTTCTATTTTCAATCAGATTAAGAAAAAACATTGAAAAAAAGAGGCTGAGCCTCTTCTTAATCGCGATGTCCTTCAATATCTACCACTACATAGCGGTTTGGTTCACTACCTTCTGAATAGCTAGTCAAACCATCCATCTTAGAAATAATGCGGTGGATGATTTTACGTTCACTGCTTGACATAGGGTCTGTGTGGTAGGCTTCCTGTTCAACCAATACACGTTCAGCCAATTTTTGCGCATAGCCTTGAAGAACTTCTGCACGGTGTTCTACATAGTCATTCACATTGATGGTGATGTAGAAATTCCGCTCATAACGGTTGTAAAGGAAGTTCTGAGCCAAGAGTTGCAAGGCCTTCAAAACTTTACCGTGATAGCCAATAACACGTCCTGGTTCATTGGTGTCGACTTGGATATTGATTGTACGTCGGCTATGGCTGGTTTCAATACTTGCTTCCACATCCATATCGTCCAGAATTTCTTGAATGTAGGCAGAAACCTCTGCAACAACCTGTTCAATGTCGTACTGGGGCTCCACCTTGATATTTAAATCAGCAAATTCATCTTTGACAACTGGCTCTGAGCTGATTGTTTCTTCTTGAGTAGGTGTTTGACTGACACTTGCTAACAATTCGTCAGAAAGAATTTCAATGCGCCCAGTTTCTTCAAGAATGGTTGTCGCTTCTTTTTCGTTCTTCAAAATCTGAGCCTTAATCTCATCATCAAGCGTTTGACCAGATTTTTCAAATTCCTTAACTGCCGCAACAACTTTTCCAAGGTCAATCGTAGCTTCTGAAACACTCTTGACTGGCTCATTGAGTTCATTGATTTCACTTGGAACGCCTCGAACAGCCTTTTGGTTGGCTTTGACAACGGTCGTTTCGTTGATGACATCAATATCTACGATGGCTGGTTTTTTACCAAAACCAAAGAAACCTTTCTTCTCACGCGCTACAACAGTGATATGTGCCTTCTTACGGGGAATATTCAATTCTTCTAGACCATTTTGAATGGCTTCTTCAACATTTGCACCTGTAAATTTCATTTTCTCTCTCCTATTCGTTTCATCCTACTTCTGTTTGCGAGCCTTTTTCTGAGCCCGTCTGATTTTAGCTTGACGCTCTTTTTCAGCATCAATTTTAGCTTGACGCTCTGCTATGATTTTAAAAGGATTATTAAACACCAAGGTTTGAACCACTTGATAAGCGTTAGATACCGTCCAGTACAAGGCCACACCACTAGCGGCTGTAACAGCAAAGAAGAAAATCAGTACTGGCATGATGTACATCATAGCTGTAATGGCACCATTTTTCTCAATAGCTGCCTTATTGGCCAACCAAGTACTTAAGAAGGTGAAGGCTGCTGCTAAAACTGGAAAGATAAAGTAGGGGTCAGCTTCACCAAGATTTACCCAGAGGAACTGTCCAACCTTGAGAGCTTCCTCCGTTATCAGAGCTTGATAGAGAGCTAGCAAAATCGGCATCTGAATTAAGAGTGGCCACATGGATGAGGTCATGTTGACGCCGTTCTCTTTATAGAGTTTTCGTGTTTCCTCATATAATTTCTGACGAGTATCCATATCACTTCCAGCATACTCTTCCTGTAAAGCACGTAGCTGGGGTTGAAGTTCCTGCATCTTACGCGAAGAATTCATTTGAATTTGGAACAAAGGCAATAAGATAGTCCGAATGATAATCGTAAAGAGAATAATCCCGATACCAATCTGACCGTTGATGGACAAGAATTGAATAATGCTAGCAAACCAATGAATCAATCCATTCCATGCGCCCGAAGACTGACTGGAGGCTGTTCCTGTTCCACAAGCGGTTAGCACGAGTAGAGTTGTGGTCAGTAGCCCAGCCCACTTAAGATTCTTTTTCAATCGCAACACCTTCCTGGTATAATTTAGCTAGTTTTAAAACATGGATGAGGTTTTTCTTGATTTCCTGATAGGACAGCTCTTCAACTCCTTTACGAGCGATGATTACAAAGTCATCCGTCACCAACTCTTGCTGGCATTCTATCAGGACATGGCGAAGTCTTCGCTTAATGCGATTTCTCATGACAGCGTTTCCCAATTTTTTGCTGACAGATAGGCCTACTCGGAAATGAGCCTGGTCCTTGGGTAAGCAGTAAACCACAAACTTCCGATTGGCTACATTCTTTCCTTTTGTAAAAATGTCATTAAAATCTCGTTCACGCTTGACACGATAGCTTTTCTTCAAACCGTCACTCCATCTTTCAAAATTACCTCTATTATACCATAAAATTCAAAAAAGCCAATAAACATCACGTTTAGAGGCTTTTTGAAGCTAGTAATTGCTCATTTGCTTGTTGCATTCGCAGATAAAATTATGCAAAAACTGTCCCGTCAAGCGATTGACACGGTGGACTGCTGTTTTTGATTGAAGGGCCGTGTAGATGTCCAATTCAATCAAATCAGAAATTTCTTGGTAGCGTTCTAGAGGAACATCTTGTAGATAATATCCAACCTTGCTACATTCCAAGACCAGTTTTCCAATAATTTCATGAGCCTGTCGAAAGGGCATTCCCTTGCTAGCCAAATAATCTGCCACCGCAGTTGCATTTGAAAAACCTTCTCTGTTGACTGTCCACAAGGAGAAAAACTGACCGAAGTCAGCTTTTTAGGATAAAATCTCTTTAATCTGGTCAAAATCCAGACGACGCATTTGCAGAACGGCATCATTAACAGCCTTGACGGTTTCTGGGCTAGCCGTATCGTATGCTTCCATCAACATACGCGGTACAATCTGCCAGGAAATCCCAAACTGGTCCTTGACCCAACCGCACATTTCCGCCTCTGGCACTGCTGATAAGAGGTCATAATAGAAATTGAGTTCGTCCTGACTATCCACATAGACCATGATCGAGAAGGCTTCGTTGAATGAAGCTTCACCCCCGTAGCCGTGGTCCATGACAATCATTTTCTGTCCAGCGATAAGAAGTTCCGCATAGTTCAGTTTGGCAGCCTCAACAGCAGCCTCCCCTTCACCGTAGTAGGAAAGTTGACCGACACTAGCCTGAGGGAGCTTGTCCTTGTAGTAGTCCAACATAGGCTGGGCCAAACCAACCTGTTCCTGTGAGAAGAGCAGACAGATGTCAAACTGATAAGACTTGACCAAGTCGGGTGCATAAGATAGTTGCCAAGACAGACCAAAGCGGTCTTCCAACCAGACATAGTAAGGGCTGAAGGGATACTCTCCCAAAGGCATGAGAATACGACCGCCTTCTGACAAGGCTTGGTACAAACGTGTCACTTCATCCTTGCTGGCTACATTGACCATAAGGGACATGGACTCATTGAGCTTAAAGTATGGACCAGCACTAATAGCCGCCAAGGTCATATCGCCCAGTTGAAACTGAATCAAATCCGAATCACCCGAAGGCGTATCCGTAATGGTGTAGGTCCAGTCCAGCTTGCCACCGAAGAGGTCCACATAAAAAGCCACCGCTTCTTTTGCCTCTGTGTCATGCCAGAGATGTGGGATAATGGTTTGCATTGATTTCTCCTTTGAGTTAGTAGCCCCAGTATAACACTTGTCCGTACAAAAACAAAACATGTTGCCTTACACTTACAGATGTGCTATACTAAATAACTACAAAATTGACAGGAGAACGAAATGGAAACTTGGAACGCCTACACAGCCGACGGTCACCTGACCGACCACACCCTCACACGCGGAGAATCCATTCCCCACGGCCTCTACCACCTGGTCGTCGAGTGCATCATCCGCCACCACGACGGCAGCACCCTCTTCATGAAACGCGACAGCACCAAACCCTCCTACCCTGACTATTATGAAGCGACAGCAGGAGGTTCGGCTTTATTTGGGGAAATAGCAGAGCAGGCCATTTTACGCGAGGTCCGCGAAGAGACAGGCATTGAGCTGACAGCTGACCAACTCCGCCACCATACACACTTTGTCGCCCATGATGACCAGTGCATTTTCCACTGCTACTGGGCTGAAACCGACTGGGACAAAGCTGCTATCCAACTCCAAGCCGACGAAACCAGCAACTACATCTGGGTCCCACAGGAAAAGTTGAAAGATTTTCTTGAAACAGAACTGGTCATTCCAAGGCAGAAAGACTATGTGGAGGGGTTGTTTTTACAAAGCTAAATTCCCCTAACAGACAAATCCCCGCCGTCACAGGACAGCGGGGATTCATTTATTTCAATCCAGCAACTAGACTTGCAATATCAGCTGGTCGGGTACGGCAACAGCCTCCAACTACCTTGGCACCCAGTTTGTGCCATTCAAGTGTGTTGTCCAGAAGAGAATGGCTGTCGTCTGCTCTTTCCTTCCAAGTTTGAGTGGCTCCATCATAGACTTCTCCAGAATTTGGATAGGTGACAAATGGTTTATCCGTTTTCTCTCTCAACTGACAGAGAAAGGCTGGATAGAGCGAGGGAGCCGTACAGTTAAGACCAACCGCCAAAATCTGCTCACTGCTGTTGACCAGCTCTGCTATTTTTTCAATAGCCGTACCGTCAGAGATTGACTGACCATCTTGGGAGGTGAAGCTGATATAAGCCTCAACCTCTGGGAAATCTTCTGCCAATAACTCTACTAAGGCTTGTGCTTCAAGAACATTTGGAATAGTCTCCAAGGCTAAGAGTTCAGCCCCCTGTTCTAAGAGGAGTTCGATTCTGCGACGGTGGAAATCTTTTAACTCTGACAGACTAATGTTGCCATAATCGCCTGTATATTCAGCACCGTTCGCCAAATAGGCTGCGTAGGGACCCACGTCACCTGAAATGAGAGGATAGGTTCGTTGTGCTTTTTCAGCTTCAGACAATTCTGCCCAGACCTCATCACGCGCTTCCTTGGCCAAATCAACGGTCAAGCGAATGAGGTCCTCTGCCTCTGCTTGTGACAAGCCAACTTCTGCCAGTCCTTCAAAGGTCGCCTGATAGGTTGAGGTTGTCACCAAGTCGGCCCCAGCACGAACGTAGTCCTTATGAATATCCTTGATGTACTCGGGATTTTCCAATAGATATTTGGCAGACCAGAGCTTGCCCGATACATCATGACCTCGAAACTCTAATTCTGTTCCCAGAGCACCGTGCAAAATGATGTATTCCTTTTGTTCTAATAGTTCTTTAAAACGACCCATACTCGATCCCTCCTACCACTTTTTAAAGCGGATATAGTGATAAATATAGCAGCCAATCATGAATGGCACACCAAAGTAAAGACCAGCACGCTGAGAAGGATCCCAACCGATTCCGATGATGGAAATAACCAACAAAACAACCGTAATCCACGGCAAAGTTGGTGAAAAGGGTGTCTTGTATTCCAATTCATCTTCGCTATGATTCTTCAAAAATTCACGTCGGAAGCCGATTTGTGCAAGCGGAATAGCCAACCATGCAATGACAACCGCAAAACCAGCGATAGAAACTAGGGCCAGGAAGATTGTATCTTCTGCATAAATAGACGCAATCAAGGCGATGACAACACCAATCATGGACAAAATCATGCCACGCATGGGAACACCGTGTTTATTAATTTTTACCAATTCCTTACTAATCATGCCTTCATTGGCCAAAGACCACAGCATACGACTTGAAGCATAGAGACCAGAAGTCGATGCAGATAAGATAGCTGTCAAGATGATAAAGTTCATAATGTCAGCAGCATAAGGAAAACCTATCTTGTCCAAGACAAGTACGAACGGTGCTTCTGTCACACCTGCTTCTGACATAGGAAGTAAGGCTGCCAAAACAACGATTGTTAGGACAAAGAAGATGACCAAGAGACCGATTGTCGATTTAATGGCTTGCGGTACAGCTTTCTTGGGATTATCTGTTTCACCTGCCGCAATTCCGATCATTTCCACACCTGAAAAGGCATAGTTAACAGACAGCATGACCGTGATAAAACCAACCAGACCGTTAGGAAGTAAGCCGTTACTTGTGATATTGTTAAATAGCGGCGCAGCTTTGGTTCCCTCAAATGGCAAAATACCAAAAATAGCCAAAGTCCCAAGCACGATAAAAGCTGCAATGGCATAGACCTTGACAGACGAGAGTGAATCCTCCGCCTTGGCAAACCAACCGACAGATAGGGTGTTCAATCCAAAGACAATAACCGCAAAAATCGTCGCAAAAATCCAAATCGGCACACTAGGAAACCAGCGTTGCATGAGCTGGGCTGCCCCCACAAACTGCGAGGCCAGAGCAACGACCCAGCAAAGCCAATACATCCAGGCCACCATGAAACCAGTACCTGGACTGATAAACTTGGTCGCATAGGTGTGGAAAGATCCAGTCACCGGCATTGCAACCGACAATTCACCTAAAGAGAACATGACCAAGTAAACCATGACAGCTCCAAATAGATAGGCCGCAATAGCTCCAAATGGCCCAGCCTGTGCAATGGTATAGCCTGAACTTAAGAATAAACCAGTTCCGATTACCCCACCGATAGACAACATCTGCAAATGACGACTGTTCATCTCTCGATTAAAAGTACCCTGATTTTCAAAATTATGATTTTCCATACACTCTCCTAAATTCTTGTGATTAGTCTATCATACCATGAATTTTCAGAAACTGGTTATATCGTTTTCAAGCTTATTTCCATAGTTTTAAACTATAACAAATCCCCACCGCCATATATGAACTGCTCCCTGTCAAGTGGACAATGAAATAATAAAAGATTAGGCGACGGCCTTGTTCCTCATTTCAAGAGGGGCAAGGCCGTTGTTGCGTTCTTGAAATCGTTGATGATT
>NZ_POJD01000065.1 GCF_002960445.1 Streptococcus suis | reverse complement strand
ATGCCCTGAAAGTACACTATGAGTTCCCAAACCTCCTACAGGCAACGATGTTCCTTCTAGATGTCCAATAGAAGTCTCTAAAACCGTTTCGTCTGTCCCATGAAATATAGATAACTTGACATCAATTTTAGGAATCTCAATATAGCCCATGATGCCATCTTTATTGAAATTCAATTCCTGATTGTAGGCTTCAATGTCGGATGCAGTCACATTCCAGTTTAAGGGTTTTTCTTGATTATACTGGCGCGCACTATCAATGATTTCTTTGTATTGGTCAGCTGTCATATCTGATACTGTGTCAGAATAGGACATGATGGCCTCTGATTGGTGGAAGGAA
>NZ_POJD01000064.1 GCF_002960445.1 Streptococcus suis | reverse complement strand
TTGCCCTCTTGCGGACATTCTTTAACCGCTTGCATGGCTATCATATTCAGTACAATGTTGTCTCTCGAGAAACCTTGATTGATGCACAACTACATCCTGAAAAACACCGTGATTTGATTGTCCGTGTAGCAGGTTATTCAGCATTCTTCAATGTATTGTCGAGAGCAACACAAGACGACATCATTGGTCGTACAGAACATACATTGTAAAAGAGGTTATTATTATGGAATTCATGCTGGACACCTTAAATATAGAGGAAATACGAAAATGGGCTGAGGTTTTACCCCTTGCGGGGGTGACCTCAAACCCA
>NZ_POJD01000063.1 GCF_002960445.1 Streptococcus suis | reverse complement strand
CTAATGGTGGACAGTCAACGATAACATAATCATAATAGCGACGAAGAGTCGCAAGTAGATTTTCAAAATTCTTACTTTGTAAAAGGGCAGTAGGGTTGGGAGAAACCTTTCCTGACTCAATTACGGTCAAGTTTGGAATATCTGTATCGCATAATCCTTGAGACAAGTCTGTTGTCCCTGCTAGGTAATCCGTCAAACCTGTAATCTTTGTAATTGGCTTGAAGAAACCAGGCATGACTGAATTTCGGATATCTGCATCCACCAAGACGGTCTTATAACCTGAACGAGCATAGGCAATAGCGAGACTAGCCGCAGTTGTACTCTTACCTTCATTC
>NZ_POJD01000062.1 GCF_002960445.1 Streptococcus suis | reverse complement strand
GGTATCCAAAACAGGCTTACCTGTTGCTCGTTTATAGGCTGTAACTTGGTCGACCAACTCCATTCGTTTTTCAAGTAGTTCAACCAATTGGCTATCAATCGTGTTAATCTGTTCGCGGATGCAATCCAAATTCATCTTATAAACCTCCGTATATTGTTTCAGTTGTTTTTTAGTATAGCAAAAAACAAGGCAGAATACTAGCCTTGTTTGAGGAAGTTACCAACTTGCTTTTTTTACCCCAGGAAGTTGACCAAGATGGGCTAATTCACGGAAGGTAATCCGACTCACACCGAATTTTCGCATATAAGCATGCGGACGGCCATCGGTCTTGTCG
>NZ_POJD01000061.1 GCF_002960445.1 Streptococcus suis | reverse complement strand
CCATTGACCTGTAATTTTATTAAGGGCAATGTTTAAAGCCTTTTCATCTTCCTTGGATAAATCGACAATGACACATTTGGCAGTTTCATAGTCTAAGTCCTTCAATACAGTTAATCGTTGATGGCCACCAATAACCGTAAAATCTTTATTGACGATGATGGGGTCAACGTAACCAAACTTGAGCAGACTTTGCTTAATCTTTTCATACTCCTTGTCACCCTTTTTGAGTTTTTTGCGAGGATTGTAAGAGGCTGGGTGAAGTTCAGAT
>NZ_POJD01000060.1 GCF_002960445.1 Streptococcus suis | reverse complement strand
TTGTCCCAGATTGTCCCGTTATTCCCTATATTGAAGGAGATGGTATTGGCAGGGATATTTGGTCAGTCAGTCAAAAAGTTATTGATGCTGCAGTGAAAAAAGCCTATGCAGGTCAACGTTCTATTCAGTGGAGGGAGGTTTTTGCAGGAGAAAAGGCTTATGAATTAATGGGAACTTCTTTGCCGAATGAGACACTGGAAATAATTCGTGAGCATTTAGTTGCAATCAAAGGTCCCTTGGGGACGCCGATTGGGAAAGGTCATCGTTCTCTTAATGTTGCACTTCGTCAAGAATTAGATTTGTATGCC
>NZ_POJD01000006.1 GCF_002960445.1 Streptococcus suis | reverse complement strand
TAGTTTCTGCCGCAGAAGTTGTATTTCCTAAATCCATTTGGCTATCTTCAACCGTAGAAACACCTTCAGCCTTTGCCTCTTCAACTGCTTGTGTTACCGTATCATGTGGTACGGTAACAGCAATCGCTCCATTAGATTGTCCAGTTAACGCTAAAATTTCAGTTTGTTCAGATACAGGTTTTGGCTGTGCTTCTGGTAAATTTGTGGCTGGATTCTCCGTTCGTTGGATGTTGGTGTCAACTGATGATGTGACTTCATCAGCAT
>NZ_POJD01000059.1 GCF_002960445.1 Streptococcus suis | reverse complement strand
AATCATCTTCGCCAAGGAAAATGGTGTTCCAGTTCCTGCCGATCTGGACAGTCCTTACTCAGTCGACCAAAACCTCTGGGGTCGTGCCAATGAGTGTGGTGTCTTGGAAAATCCATGGAATGAAGCGCCAGAAGATACTTTTGGCATCACTACTTCTCCAGAAAATGCACCAGATACTCCCGAGTATGTCGATATTGAGTTTAAAGCAGGTATTCCTGTTGCTGTAAATGGTGAAAAGTTAAGTCTTGCTAATCTCATTCAAAGACTCAATGTCATTGCTGGTAAACATGGTGTGGGTCGGATTGACCACGTGGAAAATCGTTTAGTCGGAATCAAGTCACGGGAAATTTACGAGTGCCCAGGAGCTATTACCCTTCTGACAGCCCACAAGGAAATTGAAGATTTGACCCTGGTACGGGAAGTATCGCATTTCAAACCGATTGTTTCAAATGAACTCTCTAACTTGATTTACAATGGTTTGTGGTTCAATCC
>NZ_POJD01000058.1 GCF_002960445.1 Streptococcus suis | reverse complement strand
AAAGAATGGTATTTTCTTCTAAGAAACCTTTAATGGCACCTCCTGAATGGAGAATACCAGTCGTTTTTAACAATGCTTGTAATGTGATGTAGTCATCAAATAATTTAAATTCCATAAGTCACCTCGTTACAGAATATTATATCACAAAATGGTATAATGGAAGGTACAATGTTTGAAAGAGGAAGACGATGAAATTACAAGAGGGAGTAGATCTTCATTTTATTGATACAGATCAGTTTACGACAAATCGTATACGTATTCGCTTTGCAGCTGAAATGAGTGAGGCTACAGTTGCTGGTCGTGTGTTAGTTGCAAATATTTTTGAAATGGGTAACCAAGAATTTCAGACTGCTCAGGCTGTTCGGAGAAGATTGGCAGAATTGTATGGTGCTCAGTTCTCGACCTCAGTTTCGAAACGTGGTAG
>NZ_POJD01000057.1 GCF_002960445.1 Streptococcus suis | reverse complement strand
TTGAGAAATAATCATGACATTTCGAGAAGATTGGGTACCAGACATCATGCGGTTGACAATATAAGTAATGGTCATTAGGGCAATAATCGAGTACATAACAGTATCAGTATCGAAGGCAACAAATCCAAGACCAACGATAATACCATCAATAATAGCCATTGTCAGACCTAATGATAAAGGGGTGTACTTGTGAATAAATTGAATAAGAATACCTGTTCCACCAGTAGAAGAATTTCCAAGGAAGACAAGCCCAAGTCCAAAACCTAGGATAAT
>NZ_POJD01000056.1 GCF_002960445.1 Streptococcus suis | reverse complement strand
ATACATAGTCAAAATTTCTTGCTTGCTGTACTTTTTATTGATTTCCAGAGCCAAAAAGAATTCTCGAGCCTTTCGACTGATGGTCTGATCCTGAGTTAGAAAGGCATTTTTTGCCAATTGCTGGGTAATAGTTGAACCACCTCCAGACCGACCTAACGTCAAGGCAGCCAAAATTGTACGCTGGTAATTAATGCCTGAATTTTTGTAGAAGCTCCGATCTTCTGTAGCGATAACGGCATTCTCTAAATTATCAGAGATAGCATCCAGCTCTACATAGGTCCCCTTCTGACCAGACAATGTCCCAGCTTCCGCACCATCTTTATCGTAAATAATCGTTGTGGCTTTTA
>NZ_POJD01000055.1 GCF_002960445.1 Streptococcus suis | reverse complement strand
AAAAAGCCCTTGATAGGCTAACGTATTTACGGTAGAAGGTCTAATCTCCTGCTTCTGTGTTTTCGTCTTTTGCTTTTTGTCATTAGAAGAGGTCTTTGGTTTCATTGAGTGTTTTAATTTTTTCACGTTGGTCTCCTTTTCTTCCAGTAAATGTGCGGTCTGGCACCGTTAGTTCATAATGAAAACGGTACTTGAGGTATATTTCAAATGGTAAATCGTTGGGGCGATAGACCCCAAATAACATGAGTGGAATGGTAAAGCTAAAAACAAAACCATAGACAAACCAATCCCCAAATTGCCAGTAAAATAGGTTCAATCCTAATAC
>NZ_POJD01000054.1 GCF_002960445.1 Streptococcus suis | reverse complement strand
TTCAAGTCAACCGTGGCTACCGTGTTCAGTTCAACTCAGCTGTAGGTCCTTATAAAGGCGGTCTTCGCTTCCACCCAACTGTAAACCAATCCATCTTGAAGTTCCTCGGTTTTGAGCAAATCTTCAAAAACGTCTTGACTGGTCTTCCAATCGGCGGTGGTAAAGGTGGTTCAGACTTTGATCCTAAAGGAAAAACTGATGCTGAAATCATGCGCTTCTGCCAAAGCTTCATGACTGAATTGCAAAAACACATCGGACCTTCACTTGACGTCCCTGCTGGTGACATCGGTGTCGGTGGTCGTGAGATCGGTTACATGTAC
>NZ_POJD01000053.1 GCF_002960445.1 Streptococcus suis | reverse complement strand
ACCCCATATTCATACTAAAAGAGAGAAATTGCTTGTGCAAATTGGTCAGTCGTTCCTTGAGCCACAAATCCTTGCCAAGCAACCAAAGAACCTGATAACCAGCCTCACTATAGGCTTGCGTCCTCAGCTGCAAACGAGAAATGGGCAGACCGGAACATTGAACTTCCAAAGCTAGACTATTATTGACAAATAAATCAGCGACCTGTCCTATACTAGTCAAGCATTTTTCAAGTTCAACTTGTTCGGCATTGACTAACCACCTGTA
>NZ_POJD01000052.1 GCF_002960445.1 Streptococcus suis | reverse complement strand
TGTCCTCGACCGAGGTCCCCGAAGCCGTAAAGCCTGTGAAATCATGGGTTCCCACTAGGTCCTGAATGGCTTCTTCTATCAAGCTCAAGTCCAAATCATAGGGATAGAAGGTCGCATAGTGGCGCATCATGGGATTCTTAGGTCGCCCAATATCCACCAGAAACTCATAGGTCTTGCTGTGCTTGGCATAGCGGCAATGAAAATCATCCGCCACCTGCTCCACACTGACCACATCAATATCCTCAGAGGTTTGGGTATCCAGGGCAAAGCGGAGCTTCTCCACATCTCGACTGCCAGCCAAGTCAAAGTGTATAACCTGACCGTA
>NZ_POJD01000051.1 GCF_002960445.1 Streptococcus suis | reverse complement strand
TCACCCTTCAAAATCTTCACAGCCAATTCACCAGCTTGAACACCGATAGCATGGTAGTCGACACCGTAGGTAAATAGAGCTGCGTCAATAACTGCCGCGTCACTTCCCATAGCTGGAACTTTTGCTTCTTTTAAAATATCACCGATTGTTGAAGCTGTAGAGGCAACTGTATTATCAGTTGGAAGATAGATAGCATCGACTTTTCCTGCAAGTGAAGTAATAGCTTGCTGAACATCGTTTGTCGTCGTAACTGTTGTCACTTCTACTTTTACACCTTTTGCTTCGAGTGCTTTTTTAGCCTGCTCAGCTTGAACTTCTGAGTTTACCTCGCTAGAATTGTAGAAAATACCGAC
>NZ_POJD01000500.1 GCF_002960445.1 Streptococcus suis | reverse complement strand
CTAGAATTGATAAGTCTCTAAAAGCTATTATAACAGGATTTCCTGATTTTTCAAGGATTTTTCCTCATTTTCTTTCTTAGAGAAAATAGCAGAGCTCCTATCCCATTTCCAATCAGAGCACATAAGGTGTAGACAATCTGATAGAGAATAATCCATTCCTTAAAGAAAAAGATGGTTACAGGATAAAGTAGTAAAACCAAGACAAGAAGGCTAGGAGAAAAACCGTGAAAAAATCCATAAAGAAGACCAGTTAAGAATAGCACAATG
>NZ_POJD01000050.1 GCF_002960445.1 Streptococcus suis | reverse complement strand
CGTGTCCACTCTTTGATAGAGTCAGAATTGTAGTTATAAGGATATCCATACCTATTCTCACGATTTTGCCCATAATATTGTAAGATATTGTCCCTATTTTCCTGCAAGACATCTGGCAAACTAACCTCAATGATATATTCAGCATCCTCTAAAACATAGAGTACAAAAGCATTTGCATGGTTACATAGGAATTCTAATTTACTCTGCTTGTCGCAATCCTGAGAAAGTACAAATTGTAACATATCTATTAGTGTACTTTTCCCTGTACCTCTCCCTCCAATTAAACAGTTCATAGATGGTGAGAATGTTAAAAAGAAGTCTCTA
>NZ_POJD01000005.1 GCF_002960445.1 Streptococcus suis | reverse complement strand
ACCCAACCTTCTTTTGCCTTCCATATTTCCAACAATTCAGCAATTTTTTTGATAAATAATACTTCGATATGATGGCCTGGATCAATAGCCAGCAAGCCCTGAGTCAGCATGTCCTGCCCAGTATGGTAGTAAATATCGCCCGTGATGTAAACATCTGCCCCCTTAGCAAGAGCCTCATGGTAGTAAGACCCACCACTGCCTCCACAGATGGCTACACGGCTGACATACTGCTTGGCTTGGTGCCCATAGGTCACTAGACGGACA
>NZ_POJD01000499.1 GCF_002960445.1 Streptococcus suis | reverse complement strand
AATTTTTCCATTACCAATAGATTTAGTTTTGGAATTAATGAATGCAAATAAAGGAGATTTGACTGAAATAATTAATAGTTTTATTTCTGTTAAACCTAAAGAATACTTTGATTTAGATTTAAATCCGACTATATTCAGTAATATGACAATTACGTTTGGTAAAAGATGCTCTGCTGAAGATAAGTTGAAAGTATCAAAATTTTTAGAGGATAATAAATTCCATATTCCTTTATTTGATAGTACTGTAAATATAAAGCCTTAAATTAG
>NZ_POJD01000498.1 GCF_002960445.1 Streptococcus suis | reverse complement strand
AAGAGTGGTCTGTTTTTTTTGAAATCTATTTAGAAAATAATCGAAATAGTTCTTGACAAACAATAAAAACAGAGTATAATTCTATTTAGAAATATTTCTAAATAGATGGACAAGGAGGCTTATTATGGGATTGTCTGAAACCTTGAAGGCAATTTCTGCTCCTATTCGTAGGCAAATTCTAGATAGTCTTAAGTCGGGGCCGAAGTCTGCTGGGGAAATTGTAGAACAATTTCAATTAACAGGAGCAACAGTTTCTCATCATTTATCCACTTTGAAAAAAGCTGGATTAATTTTGGAGGAAAAGCAGAAAAATTTTATTT
>NZ_POJD01000497.1 GCF_002960445.1 Streptococcus suis | reverse complement strand
ATTCGTATGGCCTTCCTATGGTATACACAAGAATTTGGTTACAAAGCTGGTAGCGAAATCACTAAAGACATGTCTGGTGGTATCCTTCAAGACATCACTAAAGGTGCTTCAATCCTTGGTATGTTCATCCTTGCCGTTCTTGTTCAACGTTGGGTATCTATTACTTTCGCTGTAGATCTTCCTGCTAAACAATTGTCAGAAGGTGCTTACATCGTCTTCCCAGAAGGTACTGTTACTGGTGCTGAGTTGAAAGGTATTCTTGGTCAA
>NZ_POJD01000496.1 GCF_002960445.1 Streptococcus suis | reverse complement strand
AAAGGCTGATATAGCTACGAAAATCGAGGTAAATAAACCTCTCGCCCATCCAAATTCAGGTACAAAATGAAAGGACAGTAAGAGGGCTCCAAAGGCTTCGACCGCCAAGGTAAAACCAAAAGCTGATTTGAGGAAGTTACGAAAATATTTTGTGTCAGATCGGTTTAGAGCCTCTTGTAAGGTCGCCATATTGATGAAATTCATTTTACGACCACCGCGTAGAGCGAAGAGACCAATAAATCCTATCAAGCTCAAACCACCAATTTGGA
>NZ_POJD01000495.1 GCF_002960445.1 Streptococcus suis | reverse complement strand
GTATCGGAACCAACAAGTTCACCGCTAATTTTTTCTCCAGATGCTAAAAGGATATCAATCTTTTCTGCGTTATTAATAACATGCGTATTTGTCACAATATAGGCATATTGACCATATTTTTTATAGATAACCCCAGACCCCTCTCCAGCAACAGCTAGTTCGTCAGATGATTCAATATTTCCAAAGATAACACCAAGACTATTGTTGGCTGATTTTTGGTAATTAATAACAGACACAACAGCATTTTGTACTTTCTCTACAGCTTTTGT
>NZ_POJD01000494.1 GCF_002960445.1 Streptococcus suis | reverse complement strand
AAGTTGCTTCCTCCTCAATTTTAGACGGAGTTGCATCACTATTATCCAAAGCAGTAGGCTTCTCAGCCGCGCTTACGACATCCTTCTTCCACTCGAAACTATAATCTGATAAGGTCTGAAAACTTCCATCTGTTAATTGTGCTGTTAACTTCAGCGAAAAGACTTGGTCTTCCTCCGCAAATGCAGACCGATCCAAAACCGCTACGTATCTACCCTGCTCATCCATTGAGAATGTGACAGTAATGCCGCTATTTGTTTCAGAGCTAAACT
>NZ_POJD01000493.1 GCF_002960445.1 Streptococcus suis | reverse complement strand
CTTTTTCTTTTGGTCATTTGTATACTTAGCTTCACTCTGCTGTTTTGCAAAAGCAAGCAAGGCGTAATAGAGTTCTTGGTCTGTACAATCTTCAATGCGTTTGGCATACATAGACTGAACAAAATTTTGTAAATTAATCATGAGGGCTCTCCTAGATATATTAATGTAATCATTCAGAAAGGTTTCGCTTTACCTTTGTAAACGTTTTCTTAATTATACCCTATTTATAAAAAAAGACAAGCCAACTTCCGTACAAATAGAAATTAGTTCGTCTTTTAAACGATTGCAGGTTACTACAATCAGAATTATTCTTAATTATTCTGCAATCAGAGTTTCCAAACCAACTTTCATCATATCCGTGAAAGTATTTTGAC
>NZ_POJD01000492.1 GCF_002960445.1 Streptococcus suis | reverse complement strand
TGAAGAAATAGTTGAGATGTATCAGGCAAACTTTGTCAATAATGATAGGCTTTATGATTCGAGAAATGACCGGCAACAAATCAAGCAAAATAAAATTCATGCTCATCATCTTATCCAGTCATTCTCACCTGAGGATAATCTTACACCTGAAGAAATCAATCGTATTGGTTATGAGACGATAAAGGAGTTGACTGGCGGAAACTTTCGCTTTATTGTGACAACCCATACGGATAGGTTGCATGTTCATAACCATATCCTCATCAATA
>NZ_POJD01000491.1 GCF_002960445.1 Streptococcus suis | reverse complement strand
TCATCCTAATCTCGATTCAATAATTCTACACAGAACATACAAGGTTCATCATTATCCCTACGTTGACCATAAGAGAAGGTACAAATATGGAAACCATCTTCGTAAATATTCTCCAAATTCTCCTTACCAAAGTTGGAAGATTTATGGCCTGTCTTATCTTCTTTTTCCAAACGTTCGCGCAACTTGGAATTTTCCAAGCGGAGGGTCGTATTTTCATCAATAACTCCCTGTAAATGCTTTTTGATAGCATCCACTTCTGCCAACGTGGTT
>NZ_POJD01000490.1 GCF_002960445.1 Streptococcus suis | reverse complement strand
CGGTTTACGGACCGAGAGGTCCAATCGAGTTCCAAATTCGGACCATGGAAATGCACCAGGTTGCAGAGTACGGGGTTGCGGCTCACTGGGCCTACAAGCGTGGTGGCAAGGCAACTGCTAGTGAAAAAGAGTTGCGCTGGATTAACAACCTGATTGAACTCCAAGAAGGGGCTGGGGATGCGCAAACCTTTGTAAATTCTGTCAAGGACGATATTTTTACAGAGCGTATTTACGTTTTCACGCCAGATGGTGCAGTGCGTGAGTTGCCTAAGGACTCCG
>NZ_POJD01000049.1 GCF_002960445.1 Streptococcus suis | reverse complement strand
AAACTCGACTTCCACCGGGTCCTTCATATACTTGAAGGCCGCCAGCTGTCCTGAACCACCTGCATGAAGGGTGGGTAAGACATTGACTATTTCCAAGTCCTTCTGGATTGCTAATTCACGCTCCACCACCAAGGCACGATTGAGGTGTTCACAGCCTTGGACAGCTAGATAGATACCTTTTTGATCCAGAATTTCCAAGATGGTTTCAACAACCACCTCACCAACTTCCAGACTGGAATTTTTCCCGATATGCCCTCCAATCACCTCACTAGAGGACAATCCAAGGACAAATATCTGTCCTTTTTGAAGATCGCTGAGTTCTAG
>NZ_POJD01000489.1 GCF_002960445.1 Streptococcus suis | reverse complement strand
AACAAGTCCGCCAAGTACATGGCCACAGGGTCATGGTTGAGCGTGTCCAAACCAAAGGCAACCGTCGGAGCAGTTGGCCCCAAAATCAAGTCATAGTCCGCAAAGACCTTTTCAAAATCTTGGATAATCAAGGTCCGCACCTGACCAGCCTTCTTGAAGTAGGCATCGTAGTAACCAGATGACAAGCTAAATGTACCTAACATAATACGACGTTTGACTTCCTCACCAAAACCTTGGCTACGGGTTTTCACATAAATCTCATCCAAGTTGG
>NZ_POJD01000488.1 GCF_002960445.1 Streptococcus suis | reverse complement strand
CGACTACATTTTTCAAAATGATAGGTTGCTGTCCACGGAGTTACTTTGACAAGCTGATAACCTTCGGATTGAATCGAATTGATCCAATGTTCTTCCTCTTGTAAACTGGTGAATAATTTGTGTCTTATCATGGCTTCCTCCTTAAAAACCTAATTCTTTGGCAATATGATGTAGTTTTTGAATACGCTGTGTTTCCAGTTTAATAATCTCTTGGCCCGTTGCTGTTACTTGATAGACTTTTCTTCTTTTATCGGAACTTGGAACGGAAC
>NZ_POJD01000487.1 GCF_002960445.1 Streptococcus suis | reverse complement strand
AGAAAAATTAAACAAGTGTTTAAAAAAATTAGTAAATTCCCAAAGTAAGTTCTAGTCTGTCTTAAAAACTGGAAATTAGACTGAGACAAAGAAATAAGGTAGAACTTACTATGGGACAAGTTGGTAACTGACAATGAAAAACAAACACTTAACTCTCTCTGATCGCAATGATATTCAAATAGGAATTGAACAACTTAAGCCCTTCTCAGCTATAGCAGCTAAGTTAGGAAAAGATCCGTCCACAATTTCAAAAGAAGTTCGGAGAAATAGG
>NZ_POJD01000486.1 GCF_002960445.1 Streptococcus suis | reverse complement strand
GTTTAAATTTGATTGGAAAACTTGCGCTTATTAAACGAGGAACCATCAGTTTCTCAGAAAAAATAGCCAATGCAACAGCTGCAGGGGCAGTAGGGGTCGTTATTTTCAATAGCCGCCCAGGTGAAGCCAATGTGAGCATGCAACTGGATGATACAGCTATCGCAATTCCATCTATCTTCATTCCATTGGAATTTGGTGAAGCTTTGGCATCTAACTCATATAAGATTGCGTTCAATAACGAAACAGATATTCGCCCTAACCCAGAAGCAGG
>NZ_POJD01000485.1 GCF_002960445.1 Streptococcus suis | reverse complement strand
GGACAACAACCGCTATTCCAACCAGTGTTGCCAGTCGTGTGGTTGCGTCAGCTTTATCTAAGGTCGGTCAAAAGGTGACCGTTCCATCTAACCCTTATGGTGGACAGTGTGTTGCCTTGGTAGATAAGATTGTTCAAGAACTTACGGATAAGAATATGTCCTATACTAATGCCATTGATTGTTTGAAGAAAGCAAAATCAAATGGTTTCCAAGTCATCTACGATGCTTGGGGTGTGAATCCTAAAGCAGGTGATTTCTATGTCATTCAGACGGATGGTTTGGTATATGGTCACATTGGTGTCTGTGTGAC
>NZ_POJD01000484.1 GCF_002960445.1 Streptococcus suis | reverse complement strand
CCGCATCAATCCCTTTTTCATCAAGGGCAGCAGCCTGCGCCAAGGCCGCATCTTCTGTGATAGTCAAGAAAGCATCCACTGCTCCCTCACGGCTTTTGATGTCTTCCAAAGTTGCCTTGGTCAACTCAACCGCAGAAATCTCCTTTTTGACAAGGAGGTCATGCAATTCATCAATGGTTTTATTGTTAAAAGTCATTAGGCATCTCCTCCCCCGTCTAGAATAGCTGGTACCTTGATAAAGTTATCTTGTGATTCAGGCACATTTTTAAAG
>NZ_POJD01000483.1 GCF_002960445.1 Streptococcus suis | reverse complement strand
CTGCTGGTGTGACGGTGGTGATTGTTCGTGAGGACTTCCTCAATGATCAACCAATGCTTTCAAGCATGTTGGACTACCGTATTCAAGCAGAAAATGACTCTCTTTATAATACGCCACCAGCTTATTCTATCTATATTTCTAAACTCGTCTTTGAATGGGTAAAAGAAATTGGTGGTGTTGATGAGATGGAGAAAATCAACCGTGAAAAATCTGGTTTGCTTTATGACTATATCGACCAGTCTAATTTCTATACAAACCCTGTTCGTAAAAG
>NZ_POJD01000482.1 GCF_002960445.1 Streptococcus suis | reverse complement strand
TGCTAAGGAAAACCAAGAGGTTATTCAAGAATTTCTGCAAAACCATCCCAATTTTGAACAGGTGACACTAGAACACCCTCAAACAGATATTATGGTGGATGGTTGCTTGTTGATAACCCCTGAACAGTATAAGACAGATGGCTTTTTCATCGGTCAACTTAGACGAAAATCCTAGAATAAGAGGAGGAAGTTGCTTAGCAACGATAAAAATTATGGAAATTGCATTACTTACTGATGTAGGACAGAAACGTTCGAACAACCAAGACTATATC
>NZ_POJD01000481.1 GCF_002960445.1 Streptococcus suis | reverse complement strand
CGTACACCATTTTCTGTAAAAGAGTAGGGGACCAGATTATCAAAAGGGAGGTAGGAAAGTTCGGTCAGAGCCAGAATATCTAGCTTATTGATAGGTTTATCATAAAAATTATCGTATTGAGTTTCTTCAAGATAAGTTAATAAATTCGGCATAGCAGTCCTTTCCTTTTTTATCTAGTATAACGAAATATGATTGGTCTGACAAATCTGCACCACTGATGACCTGGTTTTATAGTCTACTTCTTGTGTAAATGTATAAAAATACTCAAATTT
>NZ_POJD01000480.1 GCF_002960445.1 Streptococcus suis | reverse complement strand
TTCGGATTATCGTTCATCCTAACAAGGTCACTGATGATCAGATTACCATCTTGGCCCATGATGTTCGTGAGAAAATTGAAAATAATCTGGATTATCCAGGAAATATCAAAATCACAGTTATCCGTGAAACAAGAGCAACAGATGTTGCTAAGTAAATGTAGAAGAGTCCGAAGGGCTCTTTTTCTACTGGCTCAAAGTTCGTTTTGGGTTGGGAATAGAAAATAGAAAATATTTTAATCGTATTTAAAAGCAGTTGAAATTCATGCTAAATT
>NZ_POJD01000048.1 GCF_002960445.1 Streptococcus suis | reverse complement strand
AAGTAATTCATTCTTGGTTAGTATATCGACCATCCGCTGAATGATTTGCGTTGGTAGCAAAAGTGTGGCGTCATAAATAATCAAGGTCACAGCAACCAATAGATAGAGCCACTTATGACGCTTGATATAGTCAAAAATTAATCGAAACATATATCTCCTTTACAAATCCATAACCTATCATTTGCCACTTTATTCAATAAGCTACAATTGATAGACCTTACTTTTCTAAGCTAAGCGCACAAAAAAGCCCAGGGAAGCATCTCACTCCACCTAGGCTTGCGTAAGTCCACAAAAATAGACCA
>NZ_POJD01000479.1 GCF_002960445.1 Streptococcus suis | reverse complement strand
CGAAGAGTATTGACTGCTGCTATGATTAACAATTATGTCAAGCACAAGCAACTTGAAAAACCGGTAAAGAAAAAATACCAGAAACAGCAAGTTGCCCGCTTGATTGCCTTGACTATCTTAAAAAATGTCTTTTCGATTCAAGAAATCAGTCAGACCTTAAATCTTCTTCTCCAATCGAGTCATTCAGAAACACTCTACAATCATTTTGTTGACTGCATGCGAAACGAGGAAAATGAAGAAACCCCTGACATCATTCGCTACGCTTGTCAATCT
>NZ_POJD01000478.1 GCF_002960445.1 Streptococcus suis | reverse complement strand
ATGAAGTGGTACCCAGTCAAGAATCACTCCGATTCCTGCTTGGTGACATTGGTCAACTAAATACTTAAGTTCATCTGGCTTGCCATAGCGACTAGTTGGACTGTAGTAGCCTGTTACCTGATAGCCCCAAGACGCATCGAGAGGATGCTCGGTAATTGGCAATAACTCAATATGTGTGTAGTTATTTTCCTTGATATGTTCGATGAGAAGTGGAGTAATTTCCTTATAACTATTGAAAGCTTCTACAGGAGCTCCTCCTTCATTTTTATTAGCAAATTTTTGCTTCCACGAACCTAAGTGCACCTCGTAGATGGATACTGGCTGTTCTTTAAAATCATAGTTAACACGATTATACATCCAGATGTCATCTTTGAATTTATAACGCGAATTGTAGGTTGTAGAGGCAGTGTCTGGACGAACTTGGCTGAAAAATGCATAAGGGTCAGCCTTATATATTTCACGCCCATCGTGTGTGATAATCAGGTATTTATAATCTTCAAGGGATTTTAATC
>NZ_POJD01000477.1 GCF_002960445.1 Streptococcus suis | reverse complement strand
TCTGCGGCGTCTTCTCGGATTGGGTCGGCAATTTCTAATAGAGCTAGAGGTTCAATATTCTCAGGTAGCTGATTTTGAGAAGAAAGAAGGGACTGTTGGCTAAGCGCAAGAATCAGGACACGGGAACCACGAGCCTGTGCCTCAGAAACAGAAGGAGGATTTTGTGTTAGTAACATTTCTGGTGCCCCTAGAAAAATGTGACCAATGTTTTCTATTGTCATTGCCCCCCATTTTCTATCACTAGAAAATGGGATGATGTGACTAGCTTTATAG
>NZ_POJD01000476.1 GCF_002960445.1 Streptococcus suis | reverse complement strand
ACGCCGGCATCTAAACGCCCTAGAAAGGCTTTCATCTGAGTATCGTTAGATTGGTAGCGTTTATTGGCTAAAGAAATATCTTCCCAGTTGTTCCTTAAGGTATCAAAGACTGTTGCTTGATGCTCCGTAACTGTCAGCTCGAAACTAGATAGTTTGGTGTCTTTATCATAAACATCTACCTGAGTCTTTCCAGCCGCAAGCGGACGAATCATATTTTTCTCTACTATGGCCACAGCCGCATCCGCAATCCGATAGGTCAGGTCTGGCCGAACAGGCAGGTAGACCTTGTTGCTGGCAAGACTTATTTGC
>NZ_POJD01000475.1 GCF_002960445.1 Streptococcus suis | reverse complement strand
TTACACATGGCAACGTGTAAGCAACCACTTATAAACACGCGCATACTATTTTATTCTTTCGATTAGGTGGGGAAACCAATAGGAAGGATAAACAAATGATTAACCAATACCAACTAAAAGACGGCTCTATTAGATACTCTTATATTGCTTATGTAGGTATAGATCCACTAACAGGCAAAGAAAAACGCGTAAGAAAAAGAGGTTTTAAAACTAAGAAAGAAGCTAAAATAGCTGAAAGCCAATTACTTCTAAAAGTGGAGCAAGATGGATTTTTTGACAAGCCAGATAGAATAACCTTTGAGGAAGTCTATAAGATATGGCTGGAACACTATAAAAACACCGTGAAGGCTAGTACATACGCCAGACAAAAGGCGCAAGCAGACCTACATATAGTCCCAGTATTCGGCGCGTGCTACGTGGATAAAATAAGCCTACCAA
>NZ_POJD01000474.1 GCF_002960445.1 Streptococcus suis | reverse complement strand
TGTTCGTGTCAATCGGATTTCTAACCTAGCTGATGATTTGGCTCTAGCCCTTGCGGCTAAAGATGTCCGTATTGAAGCTCCTATCCCAGGAAAATCACTGGTCGGTATTGAAGTTCCAAACTCCGAAGTGGCTACAGTACCTTTCCGTGAGCTCTGGGAACAATCTAAAACAGACCCAGACAAACTTCTGGAAATTCCTCTCGGTAAGGCTGTCAATGGTTCCGTCCGTTCCTTTAACCTAGCACGTATGCCCCATCTATTGGTGGCTGGTTCAACTGGTTCAGGGAAGTCTGTT
>NZ_POJD01000473.1 GCF_002960445.1 Streptococcus suis | reverse complement strand
GATTTTTGCTGGTCTGCCGATAGCGGTCATAGTGAGCCATCATGGCTTGTTTTTGCTGGGCAGATGCCTTTAGTACAACGGTATTCATGTTCTTATTGTAACACAAATGCTAGTTAGAGTGTGCAGAAAAGGGTGGAATTTACTATAATGGTAGAAGAAAGTGAGGTACACTATGGAAGTGCAAATGAAGTATAAATGGGCGACTCTGGGAACAGGTGTCATTGCCAACGAATTGGTTCAGGCCTTGCAGGCTATGGGAGGAAATCTTTATTC
>NZ_POJD01000472.1 GCF_002960445.1 Streptococcus suis | reverse complement strand
CACCTGCTTGCCAACCACTTCCTTTGGTATTGGTCTCCGTCTCACTAGTTCCTCTTGACTCAGTTTGACCTTGCGAATGGGTTTGGGTTAGATTGTGACCTGTCTGGCTTCCGACACTGGCACCAATATTAACCCCAACAGTTGCAGAAGAGCCTCTGGAATCTGATTCTGTCAATTGGAACTGGGTCTGCCAAGTGGCATAAGGAGATAGGTTAGAATAAATCTGAGAAAGATGCAATTTTCTATCTGTAACATCCAAAACTGGCGTTG
>NZ_POJD01000471.1 GCF_002960445.1 Streptococcus suis | reverse complement strand
CACCGTAGGGCAAGAACTTCGCTTTTTCTCATACCTGTAAAGGCGAGTAAGCGGAAAATACAAGCTATTTCTTCCTTGTCTTCCTTTGCTACGCAGTCTAGGAACTTTTGCAAGTCTTCACGGCTGTAAAAGTTTTCTTTTTTCTTTTCTTCTTCATCGACTTCAGAGGATTTACGGGGCTTTATTATCTTCTTCATGGGGTTATCATGAATATAACCCAGATTTACCGCAAAATCTAAAACCATCTTAGTCATACCGATAAAGTTAGCATA
>NZ_POJD01000470.1 GCF_002960445.1 Streptococcus suis | reverse complement strand
GTAGGTGACTGGTCCAGCGATACGACCGATGAAATAGTCTCCTGATTTGACGATTTGTTTTCCATTTTTCAAAAGAAGTGGAATGATATTGGTATTATTCCCTTCAGGGCGAAGGTTGACGCCTCCAACATTATTTAAAGGAAGTTGACTAGTGGCAGGAGTGACATAGATTTCCTTGTTTTTTAGTGGGCCAAGGATTTTTGCATCATCCACGGCAACCACCATGCCTTCAACGGATTCCCAGAAATCGAGCGCATCTTGTTCTGGATCAAA
>NZ_POJD01000047.1 GCF_002960445.1 Streptococcus suis | reverse complement strand
TACCTGTGAAGGTCGTTTTACCAGCACCCTGCAATCCAGCCATCATAATGATAGTTGGAATTTTTGGTGATTTGATAATTTCTGAAGTTTCAGAACCTAATACAGCCGTCAATTCTTCATCAACGATTTTGATAATTTGTTGAGCGGGGTTCAGGGTTTCAATGACTTCATGACCGATAGCACGTTCACGCACCTTCTTGATAAAGTCTTTTACAACTGGCAAGGCAACGTCGGCTTCTAGTAAGGCCAGACGAATTTCCTTAGTTGCTTCCTGAATATCACTCTCAGAAATTTTTCCCTTACGACGCAGATTTTTAAAAAC
>NZ_POJD01000469.1 GCF_002960445.1 Streptococcus suis | reverse complement strand
GAGGTCTGGCGATACTGGCCCGTCAAGAGATAGTTGTAGTCCTTGCCTGTCAACTCATCATCACGCACATTGTAACGTTGCTGGTAGTAGCGGGCATATTCCAGCGAAACAGGACAGGAATAATAACGCCCCAAATCCCGCACTAGCGTGGTTTTACCATTTGAAGCAGAGCCAACCACCAAGATATTCTTAGAAAAATGACGGCGGAAAGGCTTGGCAATCATATTCCAATACTTAGCCGACTGCTCGCGGATAAGAGTGGCTGAAATGCCA
>NZ_POJD01000468.1 GCF_002960445.1 Streptococcus suis | reverse complement strand
TGGTAATTACTTGACATTTTCTAATAGAAGTTCTACAATATATTTGGTATATGGTTATAACCAGTTTGATAAGTATATATATCAATAAAGGAGATAATATGACAGTATTTATAAAAGCAAAATCTATTATTTTACCAGAGAGTGAGGTCGAATCAGCCTATTTGGAAATTACTGACAAGGGTCAGTTTGGACGGATTGTGATTGAAAAGCCTGAAGGGGAGATTGTTGATTATTCTGACTTTCATTTAGCACCAGGGCTAGTTGATACACATATCCACGGCTACG
>NZ_POJD01000467.1 GCF_002960445.1 Streptococcus suis | reverse complement strand
CGACATTCACGCTATCCCAGTTTCCCACGGTGAAGGAAAATTTGTAGTGACGGACGAGGAATTTGCTACTTTGCGTGATAATGGGCAAATCTTCAGCCAATACGTTGACTTTACTGGTCAGCCAAGCATGGATTCTAAGTACAATCCAAATGGATCCAGCCATGCCATTGAGGGTATTACCAGTCGCAACGGACAAATCATCGGGAAAATGGGGCATTCGGAGCGTTACGAGGACGGTCTTTTCCAAAACATTCCAGGCAAGAAAGACCAAGGA
>NZ_POJD01000466.1 GCF_002960445.1 Streptococcus suis | reverse complement strand
CGATCAAATCTTCTAATATAGAAGACACCACTTCGATCGGATAGTCTGTTTCCTTAGCAATATACTCCATCAAATCCGGAATCTCGGATTCTCTTTCTAAACCATGCCAAAAATATTGTTCTCTGTCATAATTTCTAAAGGCCGAATACTTAACTAATGGACAACCTTGTTTTAATAATTTAAACGGATGAATATACAATGCACTATCTTTCGTGTCTTTAATCAATGCATCATACTTAAAGCCTCGATCATAAAAATATTTTGCAAACACAGT
>NZ_POJD01000465.1 GCF_002960445.1 Streptococcus suis | reverse complement strand
AGCCACTGCTGAAAATTCATTCCAATACGGTCTGAATGATAAAATCATGTTCGCCGACTCTATCCAATATCTGGAACATTTACAGCAACCCTTCTATACCAAATTTATCACAGTTTCCAACCACTACCCCTATACAACCAGCTTGATTGGGGATGAGATTGGCTTTCCATTAGCCAATACAGATGATGAAACCATTAATGGCTATTTTGCTACTGCCAACTATCTCGATGCGTCCATAAAGGCATTTTTCGATTACTTAAAAGCGACTGGCTTGTACGAAAACTCCATCATCGTCCTCTATGGTGATCACTATGGAATTTCTAATTCACGTAATCCTGACTTGGCACCGTTGATTGGAAAAG
>NZ_POJD01000464.1 GCF_002960445.1 Streptococcus suis | reverse complement strand
ACAAAGCCAGCCGAAGAAAGTAAATATCACAAGCGACTATAAACAACACTTGGCAGACACTATTGCACACAACAACAAGGATATTTCAGCCTGTCAAAAGCAAATTGAAGAACTTCATCAATTGATTGATGAAAAGAAAATCCAAAATAAAAAGTTGCAGGCTATTTCAGTAGCCATTGATGATTTATAAGTCAGGTAGTCCTATGCGGGCTACCTTTTTATAATTGAAGGAGAAGATAATGAAATTTTTTCAAAAGAAAAAACAGAACCAGGA
>NZ_POJD01000463.1 GCF_002960445.1 Streptococcus suis | reverse complement strand
ACACGTGTCTGATAAACTCATTGGAAAAATACCAATACTGATTTCGCCACGTAGGTGAGCCAATAATACCTGTTTGGTCAATGGTTGACAAGTTCTCTTTTCAACAGGACGTTTTTTCCAACCATAGTTGTAAGAAGGAAAATAGTTGATTTTTCCATTTTCATCAATATAAGATTTCGCATAAACATCTATACGTCCCTTAAATAGGTTGAACAGAATGGAGAGTTTTTCATCGGTACTTAGTTGATGTTTTTGTTCTTCAAAGTAATCATACA
>NZ_POJD01000462.1 GCF_002960445.1 Streptococcus suis | reverse complement strand
AAATACAGAAGTAGAAGCGACTCAACCAGCTGTAGAAACTCCAGCTATTTCAGAGAAAAAAGTAGAAGAAGAGGAGAAGCTTGCCGTAGCAGATGAGACTACTGCTATTACTAATCAGGAAGAAGCGAAACCACAAAACATTGATAGTAATACAATCATTACAGTACCTAAAGTTTGGGATAGTGGTTACAAGGGCGAAGGAACAGTAGTTGCAATCATAGATTCAGGTCTTGACGTTGACCACGATGTATTGCATATTTCAGATCTCTCAACCG
>NZ_POJD01000461.1 GCF_002960445.1 Streptococcus suis | reverse complement strand
AGCCAAAACGCTCAAAAAACTTACGGAATTCCTTAGTCTTACCTTCATTTTTTGTGGCAATCAAGATGGTATCTCCCACGCTTGCCAATCCCTTGTCTTGACCGAAGAAATCTGCCGTGCTAACCCCTGCTTGTGGCAGATGAACCAAGAGAAGTTTGTCATTCTCAGTTACCAGAATAGCTCCTTGGTGTTGGAGGGCCTTGAACTGACGATTGTTTAACTCATTCAAAGTATCACAGGCAAATTGAAAGAGGGCAAATTCAGACTGAAGTTTG
>NZ_POJD01000460.1 GCF_002960445.1 Streptococcus suis | reverse complement strand
GATTTTGTAGAATATAATCCTGATGATTTGGTGAAATCTAGGTTTGGAGTTTGGGAACCTGGTATTTATTCACAACCTGTGGATAAGTCTTTGGTTAAGTTGCTCCATGTGCCTGGTTTAGCTTGGAATCAAGCGGGTTTTCGAGTGGGCTATGGTGGTGGTTTTTATGATCGCTACCTAGCAGATTATCAGGGGGAGACGGTATCGACCTTGGCAGACTTTCAAGTCTATGATTTCGAACCAGATGTTTTTGATATTCCAGTGAAGGAGTTGTTG
>NZ_POJD01000046.1 GCF_002960445.1 Streptococcus suis | reverse complement strand
CAGATGAAAGATAGTTTTACAGAAAGAAGTAAGAAGCTGAGTGAGGAATTAGAGAGGTGTCTACTGGCTGATAAAAATATTTTGGTCATATTAGACATAATGGATAGACTGAATTTATCAGATTGCTGGCTCTGTGCGGGAACTATCCGTAATTTCATTTGGAATCAATACAGTTTTGATGAAGAAACAGATGTTGATCTTGTGTTTTTTGATGAAAATATTTCTTATGAAGAGACAATGGAAATAGAAAGCAATTTATATCAAAACTATCCA
>NZ_POJD01000459.1 GCF_002960445.1 Streptococcus suis | reverse complement strand
TCTAGTTTCTCAGAGACAGACTTTGGACTTCTTTTGGACATAATAAAACTCCCTTTATAGTTTCTAGTGAAAATTTTTGTTTTTTCACTGTCCACTATAAGGGGAGTATATCAATCTATACTGGGAGGTTTTTATTGTACTTATTTCGAAAGATTTGGTAGCTAATAAACAGGCCAAGGGCGGAGAATGAGATTATTAAACCTAAGTAAAAACCTTGAGGTGTAAAGGTAAGAATTACTTGTGATTGCCCAGGCTTGACATCAACTTTCATAAAACCACTTTGTGCTTTTTGAATACTTACTGGTTCCCCATCAATTGTTGCAGACCATCCTTTATCGTAGGGTAGGGTTAAAAGAAGAGAAGCTTCATTTTCTGTTTCAAAGTCAATAGTGACCGTGTTTCCTTCAGTTTTTGTAACACTATTTTTTTCTTTTAGAATAGATACAGCATCTTGGAATGCGATTAGATCTAGACGGTAGAATTGAGGTTTATCGAAGGAAACTTGATTATTTTCAGGAAAGTGAATGTCAACCTTTACTACCTGTTCTTCAGGGAAATCACCAACATTAAAGAACGAAAAAGCATTATCTAATGTAAACTCACTTGACTGATTGTTGACAGAGATGACAACTTTCTTATGGTTCTCATTTGAAAACGTTATTTTTGGTAAATTAAGATAGACTTGACTATTTGCAGGCACTGTTAATGTATAACTAACTTTAGCACTCGTTTCCTCATTTGCTTTATTAACAGTGATACGATTTCCTAATTCAGTCGCATATTGAGATGAAGTGATTGGAATGCTGTAGTAATATTTATGGTTTACACCAGATAGCTGATTGAGGAAATTTGTTTGATTATCAAGTGTGAGGTTTGTAAACTTTACATCCTTGTAAACTTGGTTGGTGAGAATAGCCAGACCTTGATTAAAGCTATTTTCATAGAGATTTATTGTATCGGAACTTTTATAAAGTGAAAAACCAAATTTATTTGGATCAAGAGTTGCTAGATTGTATTTTATGCCAAATAGACTATCAGCAATGATGGTATTATTTTGATAGCGGAGGTTAAGATTGGTCCCATCTGAACGGAAACCTAATTTATCAAGGACGGAGCTAGAAGCTCTATTGCGAATAGAAGAGAATTGAGAAATACCATTGTAGTTGTACTTCATACTATCATTGCCTGTTTGTGGTAACAATCTTTCAGTTCGATAGAAGGTAGTATTATCAGATTTTGCTGACTTGACAAGCTTGTCAATATCTGTCAATTTTTCTTCATAGTTTGAACTACTTGGAAAATGCCATTCCTCAGATAATCCTTGTACTTGATAGTGGGTATGGATCCCGATTTCAAATAATCCAAAGAATAGAAAAATAGTAGCAATCCATTTAGCAGATAGCTTTCGATGAAAAAGGAGCCAAAATAGGACAATGTAAAGAATTAGAAATTCAACTGTCAATAAAAAGTTTACATCTTGTAAGAATTCATAGTTCTGCTTAAATAGATAAGTTAGTAGAAAACCTAGTAATATAACCGAGATGCTTCCATAGATTTTTTTAATAGAAACTTGCTTCAATCGTATAATTGTTTCTGCAGCTAGGTAGATAAGGATGGTAGATAGGACCCAAGAATAGCGGTATAGAAACATATTCGGAGCATGCATCCCTTGCCAAAATAAGTTGAGTGGTTGGAGGTAGAAACTAGCAATGACAATACTGATTAGTAGGCCATAGGAAAACTTAACCTGCCACCTTATGTTTTTCAAAGTAAAGAATAAGATAGTCAATACAAGTGGCAGCAATCCTATATAAATCATAGGAATAGAACCAAATTTTGTTGTGTCAAAACTACCGACTAGATTCTTTGCAAAGAAATCCAAATACCATGAGTCTTCCGTTTTTAGATTGACAATCTTTGTAAATGTTTCACCGTGCGTTTTTAAATCTAAATATGTTGGTAGGAGCATAAACATACTAGTTAGTGCTGATAAAATTGACACAACTGTAAAGTTTATGAATATTTTTATCCTATTTTTTTCCAACCAGGATAATTGAACAAGTGCCCACAATGCTAGAAAAATGGCAGCCATATAGCCAAAGTAGTAGTTTTGAACAAACAAGCAAGTTAAGGCTGTATAGTAAATGACTTGAGTTTTTCCTTCTACCAATCGATGTACCCCTAAAAGTATGATTGGAATAAGTATAAAGACATCTAGCCAGCTATTGATTTCTAATTGACTGGTAGAAAAACTCATCAATGAGTAGGAAGTGGAAAGAAGAAGTGCCCAGGAAGGTTCAAGTTTCTTATGTATCCCTTTCAAGCTAAAATAGGTTGACAAACCTATCAATCCAAACTTGACAACAGTGACAAGATAGAGGGCATCTGGCATGGATTGTAAATCAAAGAAGAACACAATAGGTGATAGAAAGGAACCAAGATAGTAAGAAGATAAGGCATAGAAATTCAAACCTAATCCGCTTGTAAAGGTATAAAAAAGTGAACCGTCACCGTGTAAAGTATTGCGTAACGTTTGATTAAAAATGACATATTGATGAAAGCCATCGCTAGCCAAAATGGTTGTATCACTTCCCCACCAAATGCCTTGAAAAGCTAGGACAAGGGAAATAATTCCTAGAGGAATCAAAAAAGATAGGAGGTAATAGGTAGATTTTTTTGTAAATATTTTTTTCATAGATTTAAAAGAAAAGGCGAGTGAATCGCCTTTTTATTATGATTTCCAAAGTTCTTGTACTTTTGCCTGTACTTCAGCATTTTCCAAGAATTCATCATAGGTTTCATCAATACGGTCGATGACGCCATTTTTTGAAATAACGATGATGTGGTTAGCAAGTGTTTGGATAAATTCGTGGTCGTGGCTTGCAAAGATGATGGACTCTTTAAAAGCTTTGAGACCATCGTTTAGACTGGAAATAGATTCCAAGTCTAAGTGGTTGGTCGGGTCATCCAATACCAAGACATTTGATTTGAGGAGCATAAGTTTAGACAACATCACGCGCACCTTTTCTCCCCCTGACAAGACATTGACAGGTTTGTTAACTTCATCACCAGAGAAGAGCATACGACCTAAGAAACCACGCAAGAAGGTATTGTCATCTTCTTCCTTGCTGGCAAAGTTACGAAGCCAATCAAGGATGGATTCGTTGGTGTCAAAATCACGAGTATTGTCTTTTGGTAGGTAAGATTGACTGGTAGTTACACCCCACTTGACAGTACCTTCGTATTCGATGTCTCCCATCAAGGCACGAATCAGAGCAGTTGTTTGGATGTCGTTTTGGCCAATGAGGGCCGTCTTATCACCTGGACGTAGGATAAAGCTGATATTATCCAAAATGGTTTCACCGTCGATGACAACTTTCAAGTTTTCAACGGTTAGGAGGTCATTACCGATTTCACGTTCAGATTTGAAGTTGATAAATGGGTATTTACGGCTAGAAGGGATAATTTCTTCCAACTCAATTTTATCCAACATCTTTTTACGAGAGGTTGCTTGTTTAGACTTTGAAGCATTGGCAGAGAAACGGGCAACGAATTCTTGCAATTCCTTGATTTTTTCTTCTGCTTTTGCGTTACGGTCTGCTTGCAAACGAGCAGCCAATTCACTAGATTGTTTCCAGAAGTCATAGTTACCAACGAAAATCTTGATTTTACCGAAGTCAAGGTCAGCCATGTGGGTACATACCTTGTTCAAGAAGTGGCGGTCGTGGGACACGACGATAACCGTATTTTCAAAGTCAATCAAGAAATCTTCGAGCCAGTTGATGGACTGGATATCCAAACCGTTGGTAGGCTCGTCCAAAAGAAGAACATCTGGTTTACCAAAAAGTGCCTTAGCCAAGAGGACCTTAACCTTCTCACCATTGGTTAATTCGCTCATGTTTTGGTAGTGGAGGTCTTCTGAAATATTGAGGTTTTGGAGTAATTGAGAAGCTTCACTTTCAGCTTCCCAACCACCAAGTTCAGCAAACTCACCTTCTAATTCAGCGGCACGAACACCGTCTTCATCAGAAAAATCTTCCTTCATGTAAATGGCATCTTTCTCTTTCATGATGCTGTAAAGTTGCTCATTCCCCATGATAACGACGTCAATCACGCGCTCATCTTCGTAGTCGAAATGGTTCTGGCGAAGAACAGATAAACGCTCGTCTGGACCAAGTGAGATATGGCCTGTTGATGGTTCAATGTCACCTGCAAGAATTTTTAAAAAAGTAGATTTACCAGCACCATTGGCACCAATCAAGCCGTAGGTGTTTCCTGCTGTAAACTTGATGTTGACATCGTCAAATAATTTGCGGTCGCTAAAGCGGAGCGACACGTCTGATACTGTAAGCATAGTTTCTCCTCTATTTCTGTCTATTAGTTTTATTGTACTAGAAAGAACTTGAATTTTCAATGAATTACATTGGAATTAAAATATCTTCATCGTAATGTTTATGGTCTTTTTGTAAGCTGAAACCACGTCCACGAACTTGGCTGGCAGGCATGACAACCATAAAGGCAGTTTCATCAATTTCTAATACAGCCGTTTCCAGTTTTTGCATTTCTGGAATAGAGATGGTGGTCATCAACATGCGCTTGTCAACCCCTGTAAAGCCACCGATAATTGGGAGCTCTGTCACACCGCGATCCGCGACTTTTGTGATGTAGTCTTTGATTTGACTTGATTTTTGAGAAATAATCATGATATTTCGAGATGATTGGGTACCGGACATCATGCGGTTGACAATGTAAGTAATGGTCATAAGGGCAATGATGGAATGCATGACAGTATCTGGGTCAAAAGCGATAAAACCTAGTCCGACGATTATTCCGTCGATGATGGCCATTGTTGCTCCTAAAGATAAGGGAGTGTATTTATGAAGAAATTGAATGAGAATACCTGTACCACCTGTAGATGAATTTCCTAGAAAGACAAGTCCTAGTCCAAAACCGAGGATTATTCCACCAAAAATAGCAGCGAGCAAAGGATTTTCTGTCAAGCTTGGTAAACCTGCTGTCAACTTAATGCAAAATGGATAAATGATAGCGCCGTAAACTGTTTTAACAAAGACAGACTTTCCTAGAAACACCCAACAAATAATGAGCAAAGGAATGTTGCAGTAGAGAACAAAATCAGCAGGATTCCAGCCCAAGAGCGTATTGAGTGCTATAGCAAGACCTCCAACCCCTCCAGAAACAATATTATTCTCTAAAAATAGACTGTTAAAACCAACAGCCATGACAATGGAACCCAAAGTTACATAAGCAAAATCTTTGATCCGTTCTTTCATAGCTTCTCCTTATTTGAATATCATAGAATGCAATTTCTATTATCCCTAAAATCCAGCTTATCGTCAAGGCTTGGAAGTATTGACTTTCTATTTTTTAAAAGGTATAATAGAGGTCAATCAGAAGAGTAGGTAATCTTCCATTTTTAGAGAGCTTGTGGTCGCTGCAAACAGGTAATGGTGATTGGTGAATGGACTGATTTTGTAATGAATTCGAACCAATAAGGATTCGGCTAGCAGGCCTTATGTGCATAAAGATGGGAGTATGTTCTCCTAAGTAAGGTGGTACCGTGTCCTTGACGCCCTTGCACAGTTTCTGTGCGGGGCTTTTTTTATGAAAATTATCAGATGAGGTGAAGGAATGACCAAACCAATTATTTTGACGGGAGACCGTCCAACAGGTAAACTCCATATCGGCCATTATGTTGGCTCCTTGAAAAATCGTGTTCTACTGCAAAATGCTGGACAGCATGAACTCTTTGTCTTTTTAGCTGACCAACAAGCCTTGACAGACCATGCCAAAGAACCACAAAAAATTATCGAATCAGTTGGTAATGTGGCCTTGGACTATCTTGCAGCAGGACTTGACCCAGCTAAAACAACGATTTTTATCCAAAGTCAAATTCCTGAACTAGCAGAGTTGACCATGTACTACATGAACTTGGTATCTGTTGCACGTCTAGAACGTAATCCAACAGTGAAGACGGAGATTGCTCAGAAGGGATTTGGCGAAGGAATTCCAGCTGGTTTCTTGGTTTACCCTGTGTCACAAGCGGCGGACATTACAGCCTTCAAGGCAAATTTTGTCCCTGTTGGAAATGACCAGAAACCGATGATTGAGCAGACCCGTGAAATCGTTCGTAGCTTTAACCATGCTTATCAGACGGATATTTTGGTGGAGCCAGAGGGTATCTATCCTGAAAATGAGGCAGCTGGTCGCTTGCCAGGTTTGGACGGTAATGCCAAGATGTCTAAGTCACTTGGAAATGGGATTTACTTAGCCGATGACATGGATACACTCAAAAAGAAAGTCATGTCCATGTACACAGATCCTAACCACATTCGTGTAGAAGACCCAGGTCAGATTGAAGGAAATATGGTTTTCCACTATCTTGACGTTTTCGGACGTGAAGAAGATCGTGCCGAGATTGAAGCAATGAAGGAGCATTACCAGCGTGGTGGCTTGGGTGATGTGAAAACCAAACGCTATCTTCTTGACATTTTAGAACGTGAATTGGGACCAATCCGTGAGCGTCGAATCGAGTTTGCCAAAGACATGGGGCAAGTCTATGCCATGTTAGAAGCAGGCAGTCAAAAAGCTCGTCAGGTTGCAGCAAATACTTTGGATCAAGTCAAGGATGCAATGGGAATTAACTACTTTAAATAAGGTTAACGATGAAAGAGCAATGTTTAAAAAACGTTGCTTTTTTCATTTGTTTTATAATAAAGTAAAAACCAAACGTTCGAATTTCTAAAAGAAAGTGGTAAAGAATTTTCTGAATTTTTATTATTCCCTGTTTTAATGCGAATAATATTTGACAAATGATTTCAAAATGTTATCATAAATAAAATAATTGTAGCGATAGCTAGTAACAAAAAAAGAAAAGAGGAAGAAAATGTCAAACTGGGACACTAAATTTTTGAAAAAAGGCTTTACCTTTGATGATGTATTACTTATTCCGGCTGAAAGTCATGTATTGCCACATGATATTGATTTAAAAACGCAATTAGCACCAAATTTGACACTTAATCTTCCAATTATTTCTGCTGCCATGGATACTGTAACAGATAGCAAAATGGCTATTGCTATGGCACGTGCAGGTGGCTTGGGTGTTATCCATAAGAATATGTCTATTGCGGAACAGGCTGAAGAAGTGCGTAAGGTAAAACGTTCTGAAAATGGTGTTATTATCGATCCATTCTTCTTAACTCCTGAGCACACAATCGCAGAGGCTGAGAAACTCATGGGGACCTACCGTATCTCTGGTGTGCCAATTGTAGAAACCATGGAAAATCGTAAGTTGGTTGGTATCATCACCAATCGTGATATGCGTTTTATTTCGGATTACTCACAGCCAATTTCTACAAACATGACTAGCGATGGCTTGGTAACAGCACCAGTTGGAACAGACTTGGCGACAGCTGAGGCTATTCTCCACAAACATCGCATTGAAAAATTGCCATTGGTTGATGAAAATGGTCGTTTGTCAGGCTTGATTACCATCAAAGATATTGAGAAAGTGATTGAGTTCCCAAATGCTGCGAAGGATGAATTTGGTCGTCTCTTGGTTGCGGGTGCTGTTGGTGTCACATCTGATACTTTTGAACGTGCAGAAGCCCTTTTTGAAGCGGGTGCTGATGCCATTGTCATCGATACAGCTCACGGTCACTCAGCAGGTGTTCTTCGCAAGATTAAAGAAATCCGTGAGCATTTCCCAACTCGTACCTTGATTGCAGGTAACATTGCCACAGCTGAAGGCGCTCGTGCTCTTTATGAAGCTGGTGTGGATGTTGTCAAGGTCGGTATTGGACCAGGTTCCATCTGTACAACACGTGTCATCGCAGGTGTTGGTGTACCACAAGTGACAGCCATCTATGATGCAGCTGGTGTTGCGCGTGAATTTGGCAAAACCATTATCGCTGATGGTGGTATCAAGTATTCAGGTGATATCGTTAAGGCACTTGCTGCTGGTGGTCACGCAGTTATGCTCGGTTCTATGTTTGCAGGAACGGACGAAGCACCAGGCGAAACAGAAATCTTCCAAGGTCGTAAGTTCAAGACCTATCGTGGTATGGGCTCTATCGCAGCCATGAAACAAGGTTCAAAAGACCGTTACTTCCAAGCATCTGTCAATGAAGCCAACAAGCTTGTTCCAGAAGGAATTGAAGGACGTGTAGCCTATAAAGGCTCTGTTGCAGATATGATTTTCCAAATGGTTGGTGGACTTCGCTCAGGTATGGGTTATGTAGGTGCTGGTAACTTGACTGAATTGCATGAAAATGCTCAGTTCATCGAAATGTCAGGTGCTGGTTTGAAAGAAAGCCATCCACACGATGTTCAAATCACAAACGAAGCTCCAAACTATTCAGTACAATAAGAATAAGACCCTGATTGACAGGGTCTTTACTTTTTTGTAAACGTAGTTGACAAAGTTGTAATTTTTTTAGTTCTATGTGAAGAGTTGAAACTACAATTGGAGCTAGGAAAAGCTAGTTTACGAAGTAATAAAAAAGTAACTGAATATAAAATCAGTTACTTGCTTTCAACGATAGTGCCAGACTGGATATGAAAGATTTTTAAACTATCTGGTAGCTTATGTAAATGGTCCAAAGATGTTGTAGTGATAAAGGTTTGAATAGTATCTGTAATGGTTTCTAGTAGTTTGATTTGTCGATTGTTATCTAGCTCACTCATAACATCGTCTAAAAGTAGAATTGGGTATTCTCTAGTAATTTCCTTCATCAGTTCGATTTCAGCAAGTTTGAGCGACAAAACAAGACTACGATGTTGTCCTTGACTACCATAATGGGCATTCATACCATTTATGAAGAAGGCAATATCATCACGATGCGGACCAACACCTGTATTTTTTTTGAATAGGTCACGTTTACGGGATTTTTCTAATTCTGTCAATAATGTGTCAATTAAGTTGTCAGTATTTGTAAAGTGTATGGAGGATTGATATTCGATGGTCAATTTTTCTTTTTGATCAGAGATTTCCTGAACTTTTTTATTTCCAAATTCCTCTAGTTTTTTAAGGAAATCAAGCCTGTGTTGAATAACTCGACTGCCATATTCAGCAAGCTGTTGATCAAGTACAGATAGAAAGGTTTCATCAACCTTATCAGAGGATTTTAGGTAGGCATTGCGTTGCTTGAGAGTATGATTGTAGTTAGTCAAGTCAGCAAGATAGAGTGGCTTGATTTGACCCAATTCGACATCAATGAACTTTCTTCTCAAAGCAGGGGCACCTTTAATCAGCTGTAAATCTTCAGGGGCGAAGAGAACAACATTCATGTGGCCGATATAGTTGGAAAGCTTGGCTTGTTTGAGATGGTTGACCTTGGTTATCCGTCCCTTTTCTGTCAACTGTATGTCAAGTGGAACTTTACCATTTATCCGATGGAGTAAACCGGATATGGTCAATTCCTTTTCTTGAAATTGTAGTAAATCCTTGTCTGTTCGGGTACGGTGGCTACGTGTCAAGGCTAAAAAATAGATAGCTTCTAAAATATTGGTTTTACCTTGGGCATTCTCACCCAAAAAGACATTAAGCCCCTTGTTGAACTCAATATCTTGTTGACTGTAATTGCGAAAGTGCCGTAATGCTAATGTTTCAAGCCACATTTTTACATACCAGGGAAACGAACAGGTTTTCTTTCAGTATTTTTAGTTACTTTTTTAGGAGTTTTTACCTGTTTCTTATTCTTTTTATTTTCTTGATTTAACTTTTTAACGATTGCAGCCACACGTTCTTTTTCAGCTTGTTCTTCTTGGTGTTGCTGTATTTCTTCTGCACTAGGTCCAACGATTGTGATACTAATGTTGTGGTCAGGTAGCGTGATAATATCACCGATGCGGATTTTTTTACCTCGTCTTTTTTCGTCTTCTCCGTTAAAAAGGATGGTATTTTCTTCAAGGAAACCTTTAATGGCCCCTCCTGAGTGTAGAATACCAGTTGTTTTTAGTAATGCTTGTAATGTGATGTAGTCATCAAATAATTTAAATTCCATAAGTCACCTCGTTACAGAATATTATATCACAGAAAAATGATATAATGGAAGGTACAATGTTTGAAAGAGGAAGAAGATGAAATTACAAGAAGGAATTGATTTGCATTTTATTGAAACAGATCAGTTTACTACAAATAGAATAAAAGTGCGTTTTGCAGCCGAGATGAATGAGGCGACGGTAGCAGGACGTGTGCTAGTTGCTAATATTCTGGAAATGGGCAACCAAGATTATCCAACGGCTCAGGCGATGCGTAGACGGTTGGCAGAGCTATACGGAGCACATTTCTCAACGTCTGTTGCTAAACGTGGTCGTGTACATCTAGTTGATTTGACCATTTCTTACGTCAATCCATGTTATTTGCCTAATAATGAAGATATTACCTTAGCAATTCTTGATTTTTTATATGCCTGCCTATTTCGTCCTCTCAAGCAAGGTCAGGGGTTTGATCAGAAAATCTTTGAAGTGGAGAAAAAGAATTTAATCAATTTTCTTGAGTCTGAGGTAGAAGATAATTTCTACCATGCTGATGTCGAATTAAATAAGCTATTTTATCAAGATGAGGCCTTACAAATTCCGCGAGTTAGTCGTCTAGACTTAGTTGAGCAAGAAACAGCAGAATCGGTATTTAAAATCTATCGGAATATGTTGCGGGTAGATAAGATTGACATCTTTGTCATTGGAACTGTCAATCAGGACTTGGTTCGAGAAAAATTGGAAACCTTCAAATTTACTTATAGAAAACCTAAGTTAGAATTAGAATATCAGCAGAATTATTCAAAGGTTACTCGCGAGAAGGTCGAACGCAAACAGGCAAGACAATCCATTTTAGAATTGGCTTATCATTTACAAGTCCTTTACAATGATGTAAATTACCCTGCCTTAGTTGTTTTTAATGGTTTACTCGGTGCCTTTTCACATTCTAAATTGTTTGTAAATATTCGTGAAAAGGAGAGCTTGGCCTATACAATCGGAAGTCAGGTGTCTATTTTTTCTGGAATGATGAAGGTTTATGCAGGCATCAGCCGTGGAGACCGTCTAAAGGTTATGAAGCTGATTAGTAAGCAGATTCTTGATTTGAAGCGCGGAAAGTTTACAGAGGATGAATTAGAGTTGACAAAGAATATGCTTATTCATTCAGCAACCCTTGCTCAAGATAGACAGAATAACTTGATAGAACAGACCTACAACCAGATAAGTATGGGGGAACGTAATTTAACATGGTTAGAATGGATAGAAGCTGTAAAGTTGGTGTCAATTGAGGATGTTGTTCGAGTGGGTAAGATGATAAATTTACAGGCTGTTTACTTTATGGAGGGAACAGAGGAATGAAACTAATCGAGAAAAAGTATCCGTATATGAAAGAACCTGTCTATCAGACACAACTTGACAACGGGTTGACAGTCATTCTCTTGCCTAAGACCGATTTTCATGAAACTTACGGAGTGATAACGACAAATTTCGGAGCTTTACATACCCATATTCTTTTTGAAGATGGTAGGTCTAGTAGCTATCCCGCTGGTATCGCACATTTCTTAGAGCATAAGTTGTTTGAAACGGAAGATGAAGAAGATGTCATGAATGAGTTTTCGAAATTTGGTGCCAGTGCCAATGCCTACACCAGTTTTAGACAGACCAGTTATCTATTTTCTACTACTCAAGAGGTTTTACCAGCCTTGGCTTTGTTACAATCTTTTGTTCGTCAACCTTATTTTACAGATGAAAACGTGGCACGAGAACAAGGGATTATCGAGCAAGAAATCGAAATGTATCAAGATGATGTCGATTATCGATTGTTTACAGGAATTTTAGGGTCACTTTACCCTCAAACTCCCTTGGCTCATGATATTGCTGGTACGGTTGCTTCGATTGAGCAGATTACAGCAGATGATTTGTATGAGAATTTTGATCTGTTTTATCATCCGTCCAACATGAATCTATTCGTCATTGGTAACTTTGATTTGGATCAGGTATGGCAGCAGATTTCAAGTTATCAGGCAGCGCAACTTGATGAAAAACTGCCTAGGTTTGATATAAAGGCAATTGAAAAACTGCCTATTCTTCAGCACCGTATGGAAGAGTTTGAAGTATCTACTCCAAAATTAGCAGTTGGTTTACGGGGAAATGATGAATTTGAACCTGTTGAAATGCAGCAGTATCGCCTGTGCTTACAGCTTTTGTTTGCCATGTTGTTCGGTTGGACTTCTAAACGCTATCAGAACCTGTATGAACAGGGGAAAATTGATTCTTCATTCCAGTTTCAACTAGAAGTTACTCCAGACTATCATTATTTGGTTATTTCTGGTGATACGCAGGAGCCTATTACCTTATCGAGTATGCTGATGAGGGCTGTTCGCAATTTTGAACGAGATGAGGATATCAATGATGAGCATTTGCAACTGCTGAAGAATGAAATGTATGGCGATTTTATCCGTAGCTTGAATTCCTTGGAATTTACAGCTAGTCACTTTGTGGCTCAGTATTCGGATGTTGAGAATGTATTTGATTTGCCACAATTGATGGAAGAAATAGATTTAGAGGATATTAGGGAGGCAGGCCGTCGTTTTATTGGTCAGTGTGACATGACTGATTTTACGATTATTCCCAAATAAAAGGACCTAACTCATCGAAATTTCCTTAGATTTTTGTTAGAATAGAGTATTGTATATTAGTGAATAGAGGGGAGAGTTAGTAGTGCGACAAAAGAGTATTGGTGAGGTACTTAGAGCAGCGCGTGAGTCACGAGGTTGGACCTTTGTTGATTTGCAGAGAATGACGAAAATCCATGCAAGGTATTTGCAAGCATTGGAGTACAATGATTTTGATTCTATTTCTGAAGATGAGGATGTTGATTACGTCCTAACTGTCTATGCAGATGCCTTAGAATTGGATGCGGATGTTCTGTTAGAAGCCTACGATAGCAATAGTTTGATAAAGTATCGTGAAGAAGGCGAGGAGGAAATCTTAGCGGCAGAATTGAAAAGAAGCTATCGGGTAAAAAAGAAAGATCATAAATCCTTTCTTCCCTTGATTTATCTCTTGCTTGCTTCAGCTTTCATCATTATTTTTGTGACCTATATAGCATATAGCCGTATGCAAAATCAAGTGTTGCCTACTTCGGAAACTTCCTACTCTGTTGTTGGGCAAACTGCTACAAGTACGTCTTCTGAAACAAGCACACCAGAGCAGTCCACAACTTCGTCAAGTAGCATTTCTGCTAAGAATATTAGCATTTCAGGTAGTGGAGATTACGTTGTAGCGACTGTTACAGAAACTGTTTATCCAGTGGAAGTCACCCTTTCGGTTAAAGATGCTACTAGCTGGATTAGTTTATCCGGGACAGAATTGGCAGAGGGAGTGGTACTTTCTCCTGAAAATCCGACGGTTACGACTAGCCTGCCAGAAGGCACCAGCGAAGCCTATCTTGTTTTAGGTGTAGTGAAAGGGGTAGATATTACTATCGCCGGTCAACAATTGGATACGAAAGCATTAACGAGTGATACAGGTTCTATTGGACTAGTATTTGAATAAAAAGGAAATACAATGAAAAAAGAAAATATTCCCAACGCTTTGACAGTCGGACGGATTTTGATTATTCCAATCTTTATCCTTCTTCTTACTGTCTGGCAGTCAGCTATTAGCCATATTTTAGCGGCAGTCATTTTTGCCCTGGCAAGTATTACGGATTATCTGGATGGTTATTTGGCTCGTAAGTGGCAGGTAGTGACAAACTTTGGTAAGTTTGCAGATCCGATGGCTGATAAGATTTTGGTCATGTCTGCCTTCATTATGTTGGTGGAACTTGGTTTTGCTCCAGCATGGGTGGTAGCCATTATTATCTGTCGTGAATTGGCAGTGACGGGTCTTCGTTTGCTCTTGGTTGAAAATGGTGGAACCGTTTTGGCAGCAGCTATGCCAGGTAAAATTAAGACATTCTCACAGATGTTTGCGGTGATTTTTCTGCTCTTGCATTGGAGTTTGTTGGGTCAGATTACGCTTTATATTGCACTTTTCTTTACCCTTTATTCAGGTTATGACTATTTCAAGGGTGCATCTTTCTTATTCAAAGATACGTTTAAGTGATGACAAATATTATTGAAGTAAAAAATCTTAAGTATAAATATAGTCAAGATGATGAGGATTATACCTTAAACGATGTTTCGTTTCACGTGAAACAGGGTGAATGGTTGTCCATCATCGGTCATAATGGTTCAGGGAAGTCAACAACTGTTCGTTTGATTGATGGATTATTGGAAGCTGAGTCTGGAGATATTATCATTGATGGTGATGTCCTATCAGTTGATAATGTTTGGGATAAGCGTCGCCTGATTGGTATGGTATTTCAAAATCCAGACAATCAATTTGTAGGTGCTACAGTTGAAGATGATGTTGCTTTTGGTTTGGAAAACCAAGGAATAGCCTTGGAAGAGATGCGGAAACAGGTAGATGAAGCCTTGGAATTAGTTGGAATGGCTGATTTTAAAACCCGTGAGCCTGCTCGTTTATCTGGTGGTCAGAAGCAACGGGTAGCTATTGCTGGAGTGGTGGCCTTGCGTCCTAAAATTATCATTTTGGATGAGGCTACATCCATGCTGGATCCAGAAGGTCGTCTTGATTTGATTAAAATTGTTCAGGAGATTAAGGATCGGCATGGGATGACGGTTATCTCTATCACGCATGATTTAGATGAGGTGGCTTTAAGTGATCGTGTTATTGTGATGAAACGAGGTCAGGTTGAGTCAGTCAGCACTCCGACGGAGCTTTTTATGCGGGAGGATTTAGCAGACTTGGATTTAGATAAACCTTTCACGACAGAACTAGCTACATCTTTACGTCAGGCTGGATTTGATTTACCGCTTCGCTATTTTACAGAGGAAGAATTAGAGGAAACTTTATGGGAATTGCTCTCCAAGAAGTAAGCTACACCTATCAAGCTGATACGCCTTTTGAGGGACGTGCGCTATTTGGTGTGGATTTGGAGATTGTTGACGGCTCTTATACGGCGCTTATTGGGCATACGGGTTCGGGGAAATCAACGATTTTACAACTCTTGAATGGATTAAATGTGCCGACAGAGGGAAGAGTAGTTATTGATGACTTTGTGATTACAGCGACGTCAGAAAATAAGGATATTAAGCAAGTAAGGAAGAAAGTTGGCCTTGTTTTCCAATTTCCTGAAAGCCAAGTCTTTGATGAAACAGTCTTAAAAGATGTTGCTTTTGGTCCGCAAAATTTTGGAGTTTCTCAGGAAGAGGCTGAGCAGATTGCTCGTGAAAAGCTGGCCTTGGTTGGAATTGATGAGAGCTTGTTTGAACGTAGTCCCTTTGAGTTATCAGGTGGTCAAATGCGTCGGGTAGCTATTGCTGGTATTCTAGCCATGGAGCCAAGCGTTTTGGTCTTGGATGAACCAACAGCTGGTCTGGATCCTGCTGGTCGTCAAGAATTGATGGCTATTTTCAAGACCCTTCATATGTCTGGGATGACCATTGTTTTGGTCACTCATTTGATGGATGATGTGGCTAATTACGCTGATTTTGTTTATATTATGGAGAAAGGAAAGTTGGTTGGTTCTGGTAAACCAACAGATATTTTTCAAGAGGTTGATTTTTTGGAGAGTATTCAACTGGGTGTTCCTAAGATTACCAAGTTTGCAGCGAATTTGGAGAGAAGAGGTTTTGTATTTGAACGTCTTCCGATTACAATTGAAGAATTTACAGGGATGGTGACGCATGGATAAATTGATTTTGGGTCGCTATATTCCAGGTAATTCTATTCTTCATCGCTTGGATCCGAGAAGTAAACTCTTAGCCATGTTTGGCTTTCTCTTAATGATTTTTTGGGCCAATAATCTGGTAACAAATGCGTTATTGATTGGTTTTGTATTGGGCTTGGTTGTTTTATCACGTATCCGTTTGTCTTTCTTTATCAATGGTTTAAAACCAATGATTGGTATTATTCTCTTTACAACCTTTTTCCAGGTTTTCTTTACACCCGGGGCGACAATTCTGTGGGAGTTTTGGATTTTTAAAGTATCCTTAGAAAGTTTGCAACAAGCAGGTATTATTTTTGTTCGCTTTGTTTTGATTATTTTCTTTTCAACCCTACTGACCTTGACGACAACACCGCTCAGTTTGGCTGATGGTATTGAATCAGGGCTTGCACCCTTAAAGCGATTTAAGGTTCCTGTGCATGAGATTGGACTGATGCTGTCTATGAGCTTGCGTTTTGTGCCTACTTTGATGGATGATACTACTCGAATTATGAATGCGCAGAGGGCGCGTGGAGTGGACTTTAATGAAGGCAATCTTATTCAGAAGGTAAAATCCCTTATTCCAATTTTAATTCCTTTGTTTGCATCTAGCTTTAAAAGGGCTGATGCTCTGGCAACGGCAATGGAGGCGCGTGGCTATCAGGGTGGAGAAGGTCGGACCAAGTACCGTATTTTAGCTTGGAAGAAGACGGATAGCCTAGCTATTCTGATTATGATTGTCTTGGCAGGAACTCTATATTTATTTAAAAAGTCTTAAAATCTTAAAATAGTAAGCGTTTTACCAAATTGTAATATTTTTTTAAATAAAAAGTAATACAATGGTAGTAAGATAGGAATAGTTATGATAAATAGATAGAGGATAGTTCTTTTTGATGAAAAAGAGTTTTATAAGTAAGTTTATCAAAGGTATAGCAGGGGTTATTGTTATTTCAGTTCTTATTTTATGTGGTCTGATGTTGACAGGTAACTATTCTTATACCAAGCTTGTAAGAGCGGTGTCAAATGCGCCCTATAATGTGGTCAATGCTATAAGTAAGATTGGTAGTGGATCTGGGTCTACAACAGAATACGTTACTGTCAGTCCTGTTTTTGAGTTAGGATACGATAAATTGTTAAAATCGGAAACAGACTCTCAACCGCTACAAGTAGAAGCCATAGAAATTACCTCTGAAGAACCGCAAATTATTGAATCCTCAGATGTAACAACATCAGTAGATGAGACGAAAGATGTTGAGCAGGCAGATGTTACCGAAACATATTATGATAGCTCTAGGGAAGAATCCATAATTGAAGTTACTTCAACTCCTCAAGCTCAGGTTCAAGTAGCTACGGTTTCAACTGGTGCAGCAGTTGACGATGCAACTGCTAAAGAATGGATTGCTCAAAAAGAATCAGGTGGTAGCTATACAGTTACTAATGGTATTTACATTGGACGGTACCAATTGAGTAATGCTTATTTGAATGGTGATCATTCACCAGAAAACCAAGAGCGTGTAGCAGATGCCTATGTACTGCAACGCTATGGTTCATGGTCAGCAGCCTATCAGTTTTGGTTGGCAAATGGTTGGTATTGATATGAATGAGATGTCTAGGTTTAGCCTAGGCATTCATTTGTTTTCTCACTTCCGTGCCCATGATAAAGAAGGTCCACTGTGACCTTTTTATTTACAGCTACTGTCAAAAAGATAGGGATTTCTGTAAAGTATGTTGTAAATGATGTTGATAAAAAGGGTCCCAAAATCCCGAAAATAGACCTTTTATAGTGTAAACACAATGTCATTGTAATATTTGTAATAGATTTACAAAGTGAGAGTAATAGTCAGAGGGTATGATAGATACATAAGAGAAAGGAATGTGACTATTATGAATATTACATTGAAGAAAAACTTGAAAACAACAATCGCTGGCTTGGTAGCAGGGGCAACCTTATTGACTGCTGGTGTTGTTAGCGCGGAAACCTATACTGTACAATCTGGTGATACCTTATCAGCAATCGCCTCAAAATACAATACAAGTGTAGAGAAATTGGCAGAACAAAATAAAATTTCCAATCCAAATCTAATCCATGTTGGACAGGCTATTGAAGTTGGTGAAACAGCTTCTACTGCTACAGAAGAAAAACCAGTGGAGCAAGCTCCAGCAGCTGAAACAGTTACAACAACAAGTGAAGTGACAACCACTACCACGAGTTCATATACTTCAAACTTGAGTGCTGAAGATGCAGCGGCAAAAGAATGGATTGCCATGAAGGAATCAAGCGGTAGCTATGATGCGCGTAATGGTATCTACATCGGTCGTTATCAGTTGACTAATACATACTTGAACGGTGATTACTCACCAGAAAACCAAGAGCGTGTGGCTGATGCCTATGTAGCAGAACGTTATGGTTCATGGTCAGCAGCTAAAGCCTTCTGGTTGGCAAACGGCTGGTATTAAGAAATTTATGAAAGTCTAGTTTTGCTAGGCTTTTTTAGTTATATAAGTTTCTAAACTTTACAAATGCTGTTAATTTGCTTATAATGTGGAAAAATTGACTAGAAGAGAAGAAGAATGAATTTACAGAAACGAATATTTCGCTTGAATATGATGATGCTGGTCCTGTCATTGATAGCCATGTTAGGAGTTAGTGTGTATGTGGTGAATAGTATTTACCGTAACCAAGGGACTTGGCAGTCCACCAGTCAGAAGACAGCAGCAAGTCAACAAAGTCTAGAGAAGTTTACGGGCACAGATTTTGCAAGTTTAGCAGATGCGTTATCTTTAAATGGAGCCCAACTGTATGTAGAAAGTAATGGAGAGATTTTATTTTCAAACCTTACTGATGATGCTGATGAGCTTTCAGAAGTGACGGTTTCATCTACAACCCATACCTCCTATGTTGATGGTGAAGTTGTCATTAGTCGAAAGATTGCAGCAAACGGTCAAATATTTTATTTGTATGCCATGTTAGAAGATTTGGAAGAACAACAGGAAAGTCAGGAATTTCAAGCCTTTCTATTGCAACTTTTCTTGGTTGGTGGGGTAGGTATCGTGGTTGTTGTGGTGCTTAATTTCTTCTTTACTCGTCGTCTCTTAGGTGTGGTCATGCGACCTTTGGATGAATTGCACAGCGGTGTAGACCGTATCCAGCAGGGAGATTATACAGTACCATTGACCTATCAGGGAGATAAGGAATTTGAAGAATTGACCCAAGGGTTCAATCAAATGCAGACTTCTTTGTTAGATGCCTATGAGAAAAATCGACTGTATGAGCAAAAACGAACCCAGATGGTTGCGGATATTTCACACGATTTGCGGACACCCTTGACTTCAATAAAAGGCTATGCCAAGGGAATTTTGGATGGCATTGCTAATACGGAGGAAAAACGCAATCAGTATCTAACGGTTATTTACCAAAAATCTCAGGTGATGGAGAAATTACTGGAAAAATTATTTGCCTTTTCACAATTACAAACAGATAAAATGCCGTTTGATAATGTGCAGCTTGATTTGGCAGTCTTTTTGCAGGCCTATGTCAGAGAGAAATCAGCCGAATTGGCAGATGAGGCTATTCTGTTCCAGTTGGATGTAGCTGAAAACCTGCCGGTTGAGATTGATCCTATCCAATTCCGCCGTATTTTAGATAATTTGGTTGATAATGCTCGAAAATACGCAGATGTTAGTTCATTGAAACTAGCTATTGCAGGTTATGTCCAAGAGCAAGAAATTATCTGGACCTTTACAGATAATGGAAAAGGGACTGCAAACGATAAGCTGAACTTGATTTTTGAAGAGTTTTACAGGGAAGATGATACTCGCCAGCAGGTAGAAGGGCATGGTTTAGGTTTAGCTATTGTAAAAAATATTATTGAGAGACTTGGAGGAAGTGTATCTGTTGAGGCAACTCCAGGGCTTCGATTTATCTTCAGATTACCTAGAAAGGATATGAAATGACACGGATTTTAATTGCGGAAGATGATGTAGAAATCGCTTATTTGGAAAGAGATTATCTGGAAATGCAGGGCTACCAAGTAGACTTGGTCCATGATGGTGGTCTAGTTGAGGAACAAATAAAAAAAGAAGACTATGGTTTGCTCATCTTAGATGTCATGCTTCCAAACAAAACGGGTTATGATCTTTGTCGAGACTTACGCGATAAGGTAGATTTCCCCATTTTGATGGTCACTTCTAAGCAGGAAACCATGGATGTGGTCAGAGGATTGGGCTTGGGAGCAGATGACTACATCAGCAAGCCTTTTGATCCTATGGAGCTGGTGGCGCGTGTTAAAGCACATTTGGCTCGTTATCAACGATTGACAAAGGATGATAGTGGTAATGAACTGACTGTTGGCAATGTGACCATATTCTTGGACAATTGGAAGGTAACCTTGGATGGCCAGGAAATAAAACTACCCAATCGTGAATTTGAACTGCTTGTTTACCTAGCAAAATACCCCAATCGTGTTTTCTCGAAAGACCATCTGTTTGAAACCATTTGGGGTTATGATTATGTAGGAGATAGTGCGACAGTGGCCGTCCACATCAATCGCCTGCGAGATAAACTGGGAGCCGATTTAATTGAAACGGTATGGGGAGCAGGTTATCGACTTAACGCTTAATTTAAAAGTGTTTAAGATTTGTTTATAAAGTTTCCCTAAAGTGTTCAAGATTGTTCTCTATAATAGACTTATCAGCAGGAGCTGAGAAATAGATTTAATCAGAGGAATACAAAATGGAAAACAAACATCAACAACAAGAAATTATTGAAGTGACAGAAAATAAAAAAACAGGTGCATGGGAATCTGTGAAAAATAAGGTTGCAGGTATGAGCAAGAAATCGATTATTTTATTATCAGTTGGTGCCTTGGCACTTACTACGATTGGCTTTGTCGCTGCAGAGGTGTATGAAAACAAACTTGAGGCTTTGGAAAACCAAATTGAGCAACAGGTTGGAATCGTTGATTATGATGACGATAACCAGCAAGTAGTAGCAACCGCAAGCTCATCATCTACAGTAAGTTCATCAACAGCTACAACAAACGCTGCGACAGCTGTAACAAATGCAGCTTCAGCTAGTCAACTTGCGTCAAGTTACGGTGTAAAGTTGGTTGACACTTCTGAATTAGATGGCACTTATACAGCAACATCTGGCAACGATACCTATACATTGACTGTAAAAGGAAATCAAGCTACATTGACAGAAGTTGACAATGATGGGGACCAGGATATTGAACAAGTGATTTTCGACTTAGATAAAAAACTTGCCTATATTGACGGGGAAGCAGATACATATGCCCTGAATGGTACTACTCTAACCTTGACAGAAATTGATGCCAATGATACAACTCTAGATAAACTCACTTTCACCAAACAATAAGAAAAGGGAGTGGGAAAGAACTCGACCATTCATAGAAGAGTTCGTCTTCCCACCCCCGCACAGTTGATTAGGTCAGATTTGGAGTGTAAAACACGAACAAATCTGCCAATCAACCACTGCGCTGAGATGTTGACACTAACGTTGAGAAGCGGTGCTGGGCTTTTTACCCAGCCTCTTTCATTTACAACCTTGTCAATTTTCGCCGAAGATTTCTTGTGCCAATCGGCGACCAGTTGGTGTGGCAGCCAGACCTCCTTCGGCAGTTTCACGGAAGGCGGTTGGTAGGGCAGAGCCTACTTGGTACATGGCATTGATAACCTCATCTACAGGAATTTTTGATTCAATTCCTGCCAGTGCCATATCTGCAGCCACCATGGCATAGCTTGCTCCCATGGCGTTTCGTTTGACACATGGGACTTCTACCAGACCTGCAACGGGATCACAGATGAGGCCTAACATATTTTTGATGACAAAGCAGATGGCTTGGCTGGCTTGGTAGGGACTTCCTCCAGCAGCAAGGGTTAGTGCCGCTGCGGACATAGCAGAGGCAGAGCCAACTTCTGCCTGACAGCCTCCTTCTGCACCTGAGATGGAGGCATTGTTGGCAATGACCAGACCAAATGCCCCAGCTGTAAAGAGGAAGTCAAGTTGTTGCTCTTCTGTCAAGTTTAACTTGTCAATAGCAACACCAAGAACGGCAGGCAAGCAACCAGCAGAGCCAGCAGTTGGTGTGGCACAGACCAAGCCCATTTTGGCGTTTAACTCGTTGACAGCCATAGCATTTCTTGCTGCGGATAGGATAGAGGAATCAGACAGTGTCTTGCCCTTTTTCATATAAGCATCTAACTTGGCAGCATCACCACCTGTCAATCCAGAAACGGACTTGCTTTCTGTTAATCCGTCAACAATCGACGCTTTCATAACTGTCAAGTTTCTTGACATAATTGTCAATATTTCTTCGCGGCTACGACCGGTCAACTCAATTTCAGTCGCAATCATGAGTTCAGCTACATTGCCAGAAAACTGTTCGGCTTGCTGAACTAATTCTTCGATAGTATAAAACATGTCTTTCTCTTTCTAGTTGAAGAAGGTAACATTGTGCAGATGGGGAATTTTTTCGATTTCTGCAATAGAATTTTCACACTGGCGAGCATCCACTTCGATAATCATAATAGCTTTTTCGCCAGCTTGTTCACGGGTCACGTTCATTTGGGCAATGTTGATATTGTATTTTGATAAGATGTCAGTTACCTTGGCAATCATACCTGGAACATCTTGGTGAACGATGATAATTGTCGGAGTATTCATATTCAGGTTGACAGAAAAGCCGTTGAGCTCCGTTACTTGAATATTGCCTCCGCCAATGGAAACGCCCGTTGCTGATATAGACTTTTTGTCATTTTTAATGATAATTCGGGTGGTATTGGGATGGGGGGTATTGCTGTCCTTGTTGACACGCCAGTAAACCTTGATGCCACGTTCTCGAGCAATATCTAGAGAGTCAGGAATGCGTGGGTCGTCTGTATCCATGCCTAAAATGCCTGCTACCAAGGCCACATCTGTACCGTGTCCACGATAGGTCTTGGCAAAAGAGTTGTAAAGTTGGAATTCGACCTCGGTTGGTTCATCACCAAAGATGGAAGACACAATTTTCCCAATGCGGACTGCCCCAGCTGTATGGCTGGAAGAAGGTCCAATCATAACTGGCCCGATAATATCAAAGACCGATTGAAATTTTAAATTTGTCATAATTATCCTCACGTTTTTCTTAATACTATTATATCAAATTTTTGATTTGGATAGAATGCCTAGATGAATGGGGTTTCAATACCAAATTCCTGTTTCTTCTCCCTTTTGTGTGGTATAATACAAGTTGTTCAAAATCGACCTTCAAATCGTTTTTTGAAAAAATTTTGGAATACGACCTTCAAATCGTTATTTCTACGAAAAGATGGGAGAAGATGATGTCAATAGACAATTCGAAAACCCGTGTTGTTGTCGGTATGAGTGGCGGTGTGGATTCATCGGTTACGGCTCTCTTGCTCAAGGAGCAGGGCTACGATGTGATCGGCATCTTCATGAAAAACTGGGATGACACGGATGAAAATGGCTTCTGTACAGCAACAGAAGATTACAAGGATGTGGCTGCAGTGGCAGACCAGATCGGTATTCCTTACTACTCTGTCAACTTTGAAAAAGAGTACTGGGACCGCGTATTTGAGTACTTCCTAGCAGAGTATCGGGCAGGCCGCACACCCAATCCAGATGTCATGTGTAACAAGGAAATCAAGTTCAAGGCTTTCTTGGATTACGCTATGAACTTGGGTGCGGATTATGTGGCGACAGGGCACTACGCTCAGGTGTCACGCGACGAGGACGGCACTGTCCATATGCTACGTGGGGCAGACAATGGCAAGGACCAGACCTACTTCCTCAGCCAACTATCACAGGAACAGCTGCAGAAAACCATGTTTCCGCTCGGCCATTTACAAAAGCCTCAGGTGAGGGAAATAGCAGAGCGAGCAGGCTTGGCGACCGCTAAAAAGAAAGACTCGACAGGCATCTGCTTTATCGGTGAAAAGAACTTCAAAGAATTTTTGGGGCAGTATTTGCCAGCCCAGCCCGGTCGGATGATGACCGTTGACGGTCGTGACATGGGAGAACACACAGGCCTCATGTACTATACCATTGGTCAGCGGGGCGGGCTTGGTATAGGCGGACAAATCGGTGGGGATAATGAACCTTGGTTTGTTGTCGGAAAAGACCTGTCAAAAAATATCCTCTATGTCGGTCAAGGCTTCTATCATGAGTCCTTGATGTCAACTTCTTTACAGGCTAGTCAAGTCCACTTTACACGTGATATGCCTGAAGAATTCACGCTAGAATGCACAGCTAAGTTCCGATACCGTCAACCAGACAGTCAAGTAACTGTCAAGGTAAGAGGTGATAAGGCAGAAGTCATCTTTGCAGAGCCACAACGGGCTATCACACCAGGACAAGCCGTTGTTTTCTATGACGGACAAGAATGTCTGGGCGGTGGCATGATTGATATGGCCTACAAGGATGGAGTGGCTTGTCAGTATATTTAGTTGACAGGTTTGTAAAGATTGTTTAACTTGACTTGTCAGGACAATTTGATACAATATTTCTAACAAGAACTATGATGGTCAAAGCTCATGGGAATTGTAGGCTTTTTTGTCCTGCAATTTTCGAGAGTTTTGGCTATTTTTTGCGATTGGGGAGAGAAGATGGATTTCAGAACGAGACACAACAATCAAATCTTCGGTGTTCGTGGAACGGGCTTGGTGGTACAAGATGAGAAACTTTATCTCGTTAAGTCGCCTGAAGGGAAATACTACACTTTGGGTGGAGCTATTCAGCTTGGTGAAACAACCGAAGAGGCTGTGCAACGGGAAATGAAAGAAGAAATCGGAATTGATGTGGAGGTTGGACCACTAGCTTTCATCGTTGAAAATCAGTTCACCTTACAGGAGAAATCCTATCATCAGATTGAATTTCTCTATATAGTTACCCCACTGTCTAATCCAGCGACCAATCTGGAAGAAGGGAATTCTGTTCGCCAGTGTGAATGGGTTGCTTTTGCGGACTTAGAGAAACTAGATCTCAATCCAGCCTTTCTTAAGACCGAGTTAGCCCACTGGGACGGACAACTAAAGCATTTTATGAACAAAGACAACTAAAATAGCGGAGGAAACCATGCCAGTTAAATTGATTGCCCATGTCTTGCTGACTGTTGCAGACAGTCACTTGATTATTCAGCGTTCGCAGATTAAGCGTGGAGAGCCGAATGTATTTCCGCAGCATTGGGATATTCCAGGTGGTCGTGTTGAGGAGAATGAGTTGCCCCGTGATGCTGCAGTGAGAGAGTGTTTTGAAGAAACAGGTATTTCGATAGAAAAGGAAAATCTGATCATTATCCATGAAGATAGTCAGTTTGATGAAGAAAAACAGACGGTGTTTACAAGGCTAGTCTATGAAGTAACACTTCCTGAACAACCAAAAACTATTCTTCTTGACCCAGAAGAGCATACAGATTTTCTATGGTTAGCTCCTACCGATAAAAATAAGAAAAACTTAGTTCCATATCTGGACGAAATTTTAGAAAAGAGAAGGATAAATGGATTTCAGAACCAGAGTTGACAACCAAATTTTTGGTGTTCGAGCGACTGCATTGATTATAAAGGATGGGAAGATTTTCCTGACCAAAGATAATAAGGGCCGTTATTATACCATTGGCGGTGCGGTTGAGGTCAATGAGGTAGCAGCAGATGCTGCAGTTCGAGAAGTTAAAGAAGAATTAGGGGTTGACAGTCGTGTCAATCAATTGGCTTTTGTTGTTGAAAATCAATTTACACATGAAGGTATAGACTTTCACAATATCGAGCTTCATTTTATCGTGGAGCCTATTGGAGCAATACCTGAGGAGATGATTGAAGATAACTTGAAACAAGCTTGTGAATGGATAGACGTTGACAAACTTGTCAACCTAGATGTCGTACCATTTTTTCTGGCAGAGGAATTGCCAAACTGGAATGGACAAGTTAAACACATTATGAACATGAAGGAGAAAACAACATGACACACACATTTGCAGAAAATTATGATGTCATCGTGATCGGTGCAGGGCACGCGGGAGTAGAGGCGGGATTGGCAGCCAGTCGGATGGGCTGTAAAACCTTGCTTGCAACTATTAACTTGGATATGGTGGCTTTTATGCCCTGTAATCCCTCCATTGGTGGCTCTGCCAAGGGGATTGTGGTAAGGGAAATCGATGCCCTGGGTGGCGAAATGGGCCGCAACATTGACAAGACCTATATCCAGATGAAAATGCTCAATATGGGTAAGGGGCCAGCTGTTCGTGCCTTGCGGGCTCAGGCGGATAAAGTAGAGTATGCTGCAGAGATGAAGCGGACGGTGGAGCGTCAGGAAAATCTGACCCTGCGTCAAACCATGATTGATGAGATTTTGGTGGAGGATGGCAAGGTGATCGGTGTCCGTACGGCTACCAACCAGAAATTCTCAGCCAAGGCGGTTGTGGTGACGACGGGTACTGCCCTGCGTGGTGAGATTATCATTGGTGATCTCAAGTATTCGTCAGGGCCTAATAACAGTTTAGCTTCTATCACGCTGGCGGATAATCTGAAGGAGCTTGGTCTTGAAATCGGTCGGTTCAAGACAGGAACGCCACCGCGTGTCAATGCTCGTACCATAAATTACGAAGACACGGAGATTCAACCAGGTGATGAAAAGCCAAATCACTTTTCATTCTTGTCCAAGGATGAGGATTATTTGCAGGATCAAATTCCTTGCTGGTTGACCTATACCAACGCGACCAGCCACGAGATTATCAACAGCAATCTTCATCGAGCACCTATGTTTTCAGGAATTGTCAAGGGGATTGGGCCCCGTTATTGTCCGTCAATCGAGGACAAGATTGTCCGTTTTGCCGATAAGGAACGCCACCAGCTTTTCCTAGAGCCAGAGGGTCGCAATACAGACGAAATCTATGTCCAAGGGCTGTCAACCAGTCTGCCGGAAGATGTGCAGCAGGACTTGATTCACTCTATTAAAGGCTTGGAAAATGCCCAGATGATGCGGACGGGTTACGCCATTGAGTACGATATGGTTATGCCTCATCAGTTGCGGGCGACGCTTGAAACTAAGAAGATTTCAGGGCTTTTCACAGCAGGTCAGACCAACGGAACGTCGGGTTATGAAGAAGCAGCCGGTCAGGGAATTGTCGCTGGTATCAATGCAGCCCTCAAGGTACAGGGCAAGCCTGAGTTGATTTTGAAACGAAGCGACGGTTATATCGGAGTTATGATTGACGACTTGGTGACTAAGGGAACGGTGGAACCTTATCGTCTCTTGACCAGTCGGGCGGAGTATCGCTTGATTCTGCGTCATGACAATGCCGATATGCGACTGACGGAGATTGGTCGTCAGGTCGGCTTGGTGGATGATGAACGCTGGCAGATTTTCCAAATCCATAAAAACCAGTTTGACAATGAAATGAAGCGCTTGGAGTCTATCAAACTCAAGCCAATCAAGGAAACCAATGAAAAGGTTGTTGCCATGGGCTTCAAGCCTCTGACGGATGCCCTTACCGCCAAGGAATTCATGCGTCGTCCAGATGTGACCTACGCAGATGCAGTAGCCTTTATCGGCCCAGCGGCAGAGGACTTGGATGCCAAGACCATTGAATTGATTGAAACAGAGGTCAAGTATGAAGGTTACATTGCCAAGGCCTTGGATCAGGTGGAGAAGATGAAACGCATGGAAGAAAAACGCATTCCAGCCGACATTGACTGGGATGACATTGATTCCATTGCGACCGAGGCCCGCCAGAAATTCAAGCTGATTTCACCAGAAACCATCGGCCAGGCCAGTCGGATTTCCGGTGTCAATCCAGCCGATATATCCATCCTCATGGTCTATCTGGAAGGACGAAGCCGTTCCATTTCTAAAAACAAATCAAAGGACAGTCACTAAGGCTGTTCTTTTCTTGTGCATGCTAGCGAAAACTAGCAATTTCTAATGGTTTGTGGTAAAATGGCAGGCAGAGGTTAGTGATGAAAAAATTTCGGTTTTCGACAATTCATTTTGTCATGATAGGCGTTATCTTGTTTGGATTGGTGGCACTGATCCATCAATTTTCTCCAACAAGTGCCTTTACTATCTTTGCTCTGTTAGTGAGCTTAAGCGTATTGGTTGCCTTATTTATCTATCAAAAACATTCTTACGAATTTAGTGAGTTAGAACAAATTGAATATCTCAATCATCAGGCCAATTCGGGCTTGATGATGCTTCTGGATAAGATGCCGGTCGGAGTGATTAAGGTTCGGCCAGATAGCAATCAAGTGGAGTGGTTTAATCCCTTTGCAGAGCTTATTTTTGCTCAGGAAAACGGGGAATTTGACCAGAAAAAACTGCGTGAAATTATTGATGTGGGTCTGGATGAGGACCGTGTCTATGCCAATTTTTCTGGGAAAAGATACCTGGTTAACGTTGATTTTGATCATGGTTTGTTTTACTTCTTTGATGCTTCATCAGAGTATTCAGCTACAAATAGCTTAATTGGTAGTCGTCCAGTCATTGGAATAATCTCTGTTGACAACTATGATGAGCTTGAGGATACGGTGACGGATTCCCAGATTAGTCAGGTCAATTCATTTTTGGCTCAGTTTGTTTCTGATTTCTGCCACGACTATGGTATTTACTACCGCCGTGGTACCATGGATCGTTTCTACTTTTTCACGGATTATGCAGTCTTGGAGATGCTGATTGAAAATAAGTTCTCCGTTATTGATAAGTTCCGTGAAGAAGCTAAAAAATTGGAGTTGGGTTTAACGCTTAGTATGGGTTTGGCCTATGGTGATGGCAACCATTATCAGATTGGTCAGGTGGCCCTTCAAAATCTCAACATGGCCGAGGTTCGTGGCGGAGATCAGGTGGTTGTCAAGGAAAATGATGAGAGCAAGCAACCGCTTTTCTTTGGAGGTGGCTCAGCTTCTTCAGTTAAACGGACGCGTACCCGTACCCGTGCCATGATGACAGCAGTGTCTGACAAGCTAAAATCGGTGGATGCTGTCTTTGTGGTTGGACACCGTAATTTGGATATGGATGCTCTGGGTTCAGCAGTCGGGATGCAATATTTTGCCCAAAATATCATGAACAATGCCTATACGGTTTATAATCCTGATGAGATGGCACCAGATATTGCACGGGCCATTAAAAAGTTGAGTGATGAAAATTGTTCGAATCTGATTACTGTTGAAGAAGCCAAGAAAATGGTTACCTTCCAATCCTTGTTAATCATGGTTGATCATTCCAAGATTGGTTTGACCTTGGACAAGGAGCTCTATGAGCAATTCAGTCAGGTTGTGATTGTGGATCATCATCGTAGGGATACAGATTTTCCAAGCAATGCTGTATTGACCTATATCGAAAGTGGGGCTAGCTCAGCCAGCGAATTGGTGACGGAGTTGGTGCAATTCCAAAACGATAAGCGTCATAAGCTCAATCGTTTGCAATCCAGTTTGTTGATGGCTGGGATTATGCTAGATACCAAGAATTTCACTTCTCGGGTAACCAGTCGGACCTTCGATGTGGCTAGCTATTTGCGGACTCGTGGCAGTGATAGTCTTGAAATTCAGCAGATTTCAGCGACAGATTTCGATGCCTATCGTCAAATCAATGAGTTGATTTTGCGTGGGGAGAAACTAGAGCCCCATATCGTGATTGCTTGTGGTGAGGAAAGCTTGGAGTATGACACGATCGTTCCTAGTAAGGCAGCCAATACCATATTGGATATGGCTGGCATTGAGGCAGTCTTTGTTGTTACCAAAAATGCCAAAGGTTACATAGCCATTTCCGCTAGAAGTCACAGCAAGGTCAATGTTCAGCGGATTATGGAAGAAATGGGGGGCGGTGGTCACTTTAATTTGGCTGCAGCCCAGGTCTACGACCAAACCCTTGAACAAGTTAAGGAAAACCTCATCAGTAAAATTTATGAGGAAATAAAAGAAAGTTAGGTGAAGCAGATGAAAGTTATCTTTTTGGCAGATGTAAAAGGTCAGGGAAAAAAAGGTGAAATCAAGGAAGTTCCAACAGGTTATGCTCAAAACTTCTTGATTAAGAAAAATTTGGCTAAGGAAGCTACAACCCAAGCAATCAGTGCCCTACGTGGTCAAGAAAAGTCGAAAGCTAAGGCTCATGCAGAAATGGTTGCAGAAGCAGAGGCTATCAAGGCGAAGTTGGCAGAAGAGGCTACTTTGGTGAAATTTGTCGAAAAAGTTGGTCCAGATGGTCGTACATTTGGTTCGATTACTAGCAAGAAGATTGCTGAAGAGTTGGAAAAACAATTTGGTATTAAGATTGACAAACGTCATATCCAATTGGACCACCCAATTCGTGCCCTTGGTTTGATTGATGTACCAGTCAAAATTTATCAAGATGTGACAGGTGTTATCAATTTGAGCATTAAGGAAGCCTAATCCGTTTTATTATCATCAGTGAGGAGGTGAAATCTTGGCAGACTTAGATGAATTGCGGGTGCAACCGCAGGATATTCTGGCTGAACAGTCGGTCTTGGGAGCTATTTTCCTTGATGAAGGCAAGTTGGTCTTTGTTCGTGAATATATCGAGGCAGAGGATTTTTTCAAGCATGCCCATAAGCTGATTTTCAAGGCCATGATTGCCCTTTCTGATAAGAATGAGGCTATTGATGCGACCACCATGCGCAACTACCTGGTCAATCATGGTGATTTGGAGAATATTGGTGGTTTGGCTTACTTGGCTGAAATCATTAGTTCGGTACCGACGGCGGCCAATGCGGAATTCTATGCCAAGATTGTCGCGGAAAAATCCAACCTTCGTAAGCTGATTGCTCGTTTGACGGATGCAGTTAATCAGGCTTATGAGGGTGCGGATGGTTCAGATGACATTATCGCCAATGCTGAAAAAGCCTTAATTGATGTCAGTGAAGGTGCCAGTCGAAGTGGTTTCAAGCGGATTGATGATGTTTTGAATATCAACTTTGACAATCTTGAAACCCGTGCCAAGCAGACTTCGGACATTACAGGTATTGCGACTGGCTATCCTGCCCTTGATGCCATGACAACGGGTCTGCATGAGGAAGAGCTGATTATTCTTGCGGCTCGTCCTGCGGTTGGTAAGACGGCCTTTGCTCTCAATATTGCACAAAATATTGGAACAAAATTAGGTTTGACCGTCGCCATCTTTTCTTTGGAGATGGGTGCGGAGAGCTTGGTGGACCGTATGTTGGCTTCTGAGGGGGTCATCAATTCGCGTTCCATTCGTACGGGTCATTTGACGCAGGAAGAGTGGAACAAGTATATGGTGGCTCAGGCTAATTTGGCTCGGGCTAGCATTTACATTGATGATACACCAGGTATTAAGATTACGGAAATCCGTTCGCGGTCACGGAAGTTGGCTCAGGAAACAGGCAATCTGGGCTTGATTTTGATTGACTATCTTCAGTTGATTACTGGAACGGGCCGGGAAAACCGTCAACAAGAGGTTTCGGAAATTTCCCGTCAGTTGAAGATTTTGGCCAAGGAATTGAAAGTTCCAGTTATCGCCCTCAGTCAGTTATCGCGTGGTGTGGAACAACGTCAGGACAAGCGTCCTGTTTTGTCTGATATCCGTGAGTCAGGGTCTATCGAGCAGGATGCGGATATCGTTGCCTTCTTGTATCGTGATGATTACTATGAACGTGGCGAGCAGGAAGAAGGAGCTATTCCAAATAACACGGTTGAAGTGATTATTGAGAAAAACCGTTCCGGTGCGCGTGGTACGGTGGAATTGATGTTCCAAAAAGAATACAACAAATTTGCAAGTATTTCCAAGAGAGAGGATGGATAGAGAATGAGTGATGCATTTACAGATGTTGCTAAGATGAAGCAGATCAAACAAGATATTAAAGACCACGAGGGCCAGATTGTCGAGTTGACCCTTGAAAATGGTCGTAAGCGTGAGAAGAATAAGCAAGGTCGGATTACAGAAGTTTATCAGTCTTTGTTTATCGTTGAGTTTGAAGATCCAAACAATACGTTTGTAGAATCCTATACTTACTCAGATGTATTGACGGAAAAGATTTTAATTCATTACTTGGACTAGGAATGGAGGCCTGTATTTGCAGGCTTTTTTGTATGGTTTAACCAAACGATATATTGACTAAGGCAAAGCAGTGTGTTATAATATTAGTACATAAAACGCTTTCAAAATCATTTTTGTGCTAGATAAAAAGGAGTTTGGTATGGACTTGCAATGGTTTACGTTTTTGACTCTGTTTGTGGAGGGGATTTTGTCCTTTCTTTCTCCCTGTGTTCTGCCCATTCTCCCTATCTACATTGGTTTGTTGGCAGGTGGAGCTGAAGGGAAAGAGGGAGAGAAGAAGGTTCTCATCAATACGCTGAGTTTTGTAGTTGGGATTGCGGTGACCTTCTTCTTATTGGGATTTGCCTCTAGTTTGCTGAGTAGGGTCTTACAAGCAAATGCTCAAGTCTTGCAGATTATCAGTGGTCTATTGATTGTTCTGATGGGAATTTTGCAGTTGGGTTGGTTCAATATTCCTATGTTAGAGCGTGAGTTTTCTGCTAAAAATAAGGTGTACCAAGCAGGGAAACAGGTCACTCCATATCTAGCTTTCCTGATGGGTTTTACCTTTAGTTTTTCTTGGACTCCATGTATTGGACCTATTCTAGCATCTGTTTTTATTTATGCTAGCAGTCAGCAGGGTTGGTTGAGCAGTATCTTGCTGTTGGTCTATTGTCTTGGATTTATTCTTCCCTTTATTTTGGTTGCCTTCTTTTCTCAGAAAATGTTGGCTTTCTTCAAGAACAATCGGCACTATTTGGCTTGGACCAAGCGTATTTCAGGCTATTTATTGCTCTTGATAGGCTTGAGTATTTTAACAGGTTTCTTCCAGCATCTTGTGCGTTTTTTCCAGTAGGATAGAAAGGATTTATTTATGAAAAAATTGGTATCGATTGTCGTTTGCTTACTTGTTTCTTGTTTTGTTTTGACTGCCTGTTCCCTTTTACCATTGGTCAGTCCGTCTTCTACTGAGTCGACTTTACAGGCAAATCAATCGGTCACGCTAGATTTTTCCCTAAAGGATAAGGATGGGAAGGATGTCAATCTAGCAGATTATAAGGGGAAAAAGATTTACATCAATGTTTGGGCGACCTGGTGTGGTCCTTGTCAGAGGGAAATTCCTGAATTGGAGGAAGTTTACCAAGAGTACAAGGATAAGGAAGATTATATTTTCTTGTCTATCACGTCACCTAAGGATGCTGAGTTTGCGAATACTAATCCTGCGGATGTGAGCAAGGATGAGATCTTGGAGAAGGCCAGTGAGTTAGGAGCGACCTATCCAGTCTTATTTGATACCAAAGATCAGGCTATGACACATTTTGGTATTGCTGCTTTTCCGACACATATCCTTATCAATAGTGATGGGACCCTCAAGGTTTCCTTTGCGGGACAGGTTCAAAAGGATAAGCTGGTTGAATTATTGGAAGAAATGCAATAAGAACGATGAAAAAGGCTTTACAGAGCCTTTTTTTTGTGCTATACTAACCTTTGTGCGAAATAACAGCAGGGCAAAATGAAGCTCGTCAACAGAAGGTCAGCAAGAAGAGTAATCGTTGCTGTTTCGATGAAGGCCTTCTGCACGAATCAGGTTTGCTTAAAACGTTATTTCCTACAATAATTATTTTTTATTTTAGGAGGACATAACATATGTCACGTTATACAGGACCATCTTGGAAACAAGCTCGTCGTCTTGGCTTGTCATTGACAGGTACAGGTAAAGAATTGGCACGTCGTAACTACGTACCAGGTCAACACGGACCAAACAACCGTTCTAAATTGTCAGAATACGGTTTGCAATTGGCTGAGAAACAAAAATTGCGTTTCTCTTACGGTTTGGGTGAGAAACAATTCCGTAACTTGTTCGTACAAGCTACTAAAATCAAACAAGGTACTCTTGGTTTCAACTTCATGCTTCTTTTGGAGCGTCGTTTGGACAACGTTGTTTACCGTCTTGGTTTGGCAACTACTCGTCGTCAAGCACGTCAATTCGTAAACCATGGTCATATCCTTGTTGACGGCAAACGTGTTGATATCCCATCATTCCGCGTTGAAGTTGGTCAAGTTATCTCAGTTCGTGAGAAGTCAATCAAAGTTCCAGCTATCCTTGAAGCTGTTGAAGCAACTCTTGGCCGTCCAGCTTTCGTATCATTCGATGCTGAAAAGCTTGAAGGTTCATTGACTCGCTTGCCAGAACGCGATGAAATCAACCCAGAAATCAACGAAGCTCTTGTCGTAGAATTCTACAACAAAATGCTCTAAGATAAGACTTTATATCGTAAGAAGCCTACAGCAGTGGGCTTTTTGCTTTGTCTTAAAACGTTGATTTCTGGGGTTGCTCCCCTTTTTGTCGCCTCTAAGGAGATAGTGGAATAATCTAAGTAATGTCAGTTGGACAAAAATGTCCTGTATAAAGAACTCCCTTTTCGATAAACTTAAACCATCAAACAAAGGAGATAGGATGATGGAATTTGAAAAGGTGTATGATAGCGTAAAAGGGATTGTCAACAAGGCTCGAAAAGAGTTTTATATCAAACTGTGGGACAGAGATGATTGGGAACAGGAAGGTATGATGACTTTGTTCGAACTATTGGAAGATCAACCTTGGTTGATTGAGGAAAGAGCTCAGCTGTATTGTTATTTCAAGGTTAAATTCCGAAATCGGGTTAAGGACCGAGTTCGCAGACAGGAAAGTCAGAAGCGCAAGTTTGACCGTTTGCCCCATGAAGACATTCACGACCTATCACATCTCATCCAATCACCTGGTTTGGTTAATGACGAGCTAGTGATGTTGAGAGGTGCCTTGAGAGATTATCGGAAAAATTTGTCTATGGACCAATTGGAAAATTATGAAAAACTCATCAGTGGTCAGAGTTTCAATGGTCGCAAGAATATGCTTCGGGATTTGCAAGAACATTTAAAGGATTTTTGTTGAAGAAGATACGATGCTAGGAGGTTATAAAAGTTATCCACAGAACATTCTAGAAATCCACAACTTATCCACAGGTTGTGAATAAGTTGGCCTTGAAAAATAATTATCCTCTGCACCTTTCCTGAAAATATGATAAAATAGTAACAAATTGTGTCAAATGGAGAGAAAGATGACCTTACTAAGCATTGCTATTCCGAGTTACAATTCAGAGGCCTACCTTCATTACTGCGTTCATTCCCTTGTGATGGGTGGTGATAAGGTTGAAATTCTGATTATTAACGATGGTTCGACCGATCGGACTCAGGAAATTGCAGAGGAACTTGCTAATCAATTTTCGAATGTACGAGCTATTTATCAAGAAAATAAAGGTCATGGCGGAGCGGTTAATACAGGGATACGTGAGGCCAAGGGTAAGTATTTTAAGGTAGTTGATTCAGATGACTGGGTGGATACCAGAGCCTATCTGAAGATTTTGGAAAGTCTACAGGCCTTAGAAGAAGCAAGTACACCTGTTGATGCCTTTATTTCCAACTTTGTTTACGAAAAAGAGGGACAATCTCGCAAAAAATCCATGTCTTATCAGGATGTTTTACCAGAAAATCGAATTTTCGGTTGGGAGGATGTGGGTGCCTTTTCCAAGGGGCAATACATGATGATGCATTCTCTCATTTACAGGACAGATTTACTAAGGGAGGTTGGTCTAGCTCTGCCAGAGCATACCTTCTATGTGGATAATATTTTCGTATTTACTCCTTTACAGGCAGTGAAAACCATGTACTATCTTCCTGTAGATTTTTATCGGTATTTTATTGGACGAAATGACCAGTCTGTCAATGAATCTGTTATGATTAAGAGGATTGACCAACAGTTAAAAGTTAATCGAATTTTAGTAGATAATTTGGATTTAAATGCCATTGACAATCCTGATTTGCGAAGTTACCTGCTCAATCATGTAGAAATTACCACTATCATCTCCTGTGCCCTTCTCAATCGGGCTGGTACTGCTGAACACATGATGAAAAAGCAGGAACTCTGGCACTATATTCGTGATAATAATCCTGCACTCTTTAAGATTGTCCGCAAAGGATTACTCGGGCAGTTGACCAATCTTTACGGTTACCCAGGGCGAAAAATTTCCAATGCCGTCTATAAAATCGCGAAAAGAATTTATGGTTTTAACTAAAACTCAGTTTCGGCTGAGTTTTTCTCGTGTTCAGAATACTTTGTCATTAGTAAGTAAGGATAGTTGACATTTTAAAACGACAAGTGTAGAATAATAGAGAAAGAAGAGAGGATATCAAGTATGAATGATTTAAAACGTCTACCCGATACAGAATTTACAGTCTTAAGAACCATTTGGCACTTGCCAAACCCAGTGACCTCTGCTCAAATTATTATTAACTTGGGAGAAGAAAATCACTGGAAGCCCCAAACCTTATTGACCATTCTTGCACGCTTGACTGAAAAAGGTTTTTTGAAGAGTGAGCGAAGTGGTCGAGAGCGTCACTATACAGCCATTGTGTCTGAAGAAGAATACATGGCGGTTGAAACATCGAATTTTTTAGACCGGTACCAAGGGAACTCGCTTGGTGGGCTGGTCAAAACCCTCTTCTCCTCCAATGCTTTGTCAGCCGATGAACTGGATGAGTTAAGGAGCTTGTTGAATAAATAATATATAGTTGGAGATTTAAAATGTCATCACTCATCTTGCGCTTTTTCCTAATGAGTTTATATACATCGGCATTGATTTTGGTAATCAGTGGCTTGTTTATCTTATTAAAAAATAGGGTTTCCGCTAGGGTTCGTTATCTGACCTGGTTGGCCTTGTTGGTTAGTTTGATTTTTCCTTTTAGACCTCGTTTTGGTTCGGGTTTGGTCACTATTGAGCACAGTCCTAAGGCAGTGTCGACTGCTATTGAAACGACAGGCACTGTAGCTAGCTCAGCAACCACTAGTCAACCCAACTTGGTGGATTTTGTCCTTGGCTTACCCTGGTTACAGATTTTATTGTTTATCTGGTTTCTAGGTTTTGTGGTGGTACTGGGGCGTTCAATCTTTGCCTATGTGAAATTCAGCAACCTTTTGAAGAGATGGGGTGCACCTATTTCTGACTTAAGGATTTTAGAGAATTTTCATATTATCAAAGAAGAGTTTGGTATCAAGAAGGACATTCGTCTGTTTCACTACCCACAGGTTTCCAGTCCCATGATTTTTGGACTGCGTCATCCCATTGTGCTTTTACCAGCGACAGACTATACAGATGAGGAACTGGATCTTATTTTTGAACATGAACTGACCCACTATAAGCATAGGGATATATATGCCAATTTATTGGTTCTACTTGTGAAGGCCGCCCACTGGTTTAATCCGATTGTGGCCTTTGCCTGCAAGGAAGTACAGGAAGCTGCAGAGAGTTACTGTGACCACAGTGTTCTTAGTCAACGTGATCAAGCCTACCGTTCTTTTTATGGTGAAACCATTATCACCATGATTCATAAGAGCCAGCAGCCAGTTCTGCTTTCAAGCTGTTTCTATTCAAATAAGTTTAATCTCAAGCGTCGTATTATTGCGATTATGGACAACCGTATTCCTATGCGTTCACTTGGTTTATTGGTCACAACCTTTATGACCATGGCCCTGGTCTTTTCAGGTTCAATTTTCGTTGTGGCGATGACGGAAGATCAAGTCAATCAGGTCATTCAAGAGGAAGGTTTGACCGATAAGCAAGCCTTAGAAGTAGCACTAAAAGACCAAAAACTTAAGCAAACAGATGTCAAAGATGTAAAGGTGACAGAGGCATCGGATTACTATTTGGTTGAATTTTCTAAGGGGGAAACACGTTACCATATCCAAGTCGATAAGTTGACCAAACAGGTAAGAAAAGTGGAAAAAGAAACCTTGAAAGTCGTATCGTCTTCCTCAACGACAAAATCTTCATCAACAACTGCAACGACAACAAAACCATCTTCAACAGCAACCAGCACAGCAAGCTCCACCACAGTTGCTACAACAACTACAACAAATGCTGGTAATGCTGGAGAAAGCGCAAATGGTTCTGCAGTTACTAATGGTCAAGCACCAGCCTCAAGTACAGTAGAAACGCCAGTGGTTACTGAAACGCCGACATCAAGCTATACTCCAGCTACAACATCTACACCAACGACGATTTATACACCGCCTGTAGCTACCAGTGATGATGTAGATGTCAGCGATGATACAGATGATGTGGATACCAGTGATGATACAGATGATTCTGATGACTAGTGCTATGCACCTCTGATTAGAGGTGTTTTTTAGGTCCTCTACTATAGGAACATACTTGTAAAATTTTTTTACTTTTTTGAGTTTTTAAGCTTGACAATTCAAAACGACAAGTGTAGAATGTAATTATACTACAATTGTAGAAGAATGAGTGGGCGCCCACTCTATTCTAAAAATCAAAAAACTACAAATGTAGAAAAACAATCATGGAGTTTATTATGAAACAGTTAAAAACATTGACATTTACAGCACTAGTAGCCGCTACACTTGGTTTGCAGCAAACAGTATCGGCTAATCAAATCAAAACAATGGATGCAGCAAAATCAATCGTATTAAAAGATCTTAGTTTGAATGCTAGTCAAGTACGATTCAAGGATCTAGATTTTGAAAAAGGAATCTATGAGATTGATCTAGTTGCCAACAATGTGGAGTACGACTACGATGTCCAAGCTAGCACAGGAAAGATTATTAAGAAAAAGTCTAAAACTCTAACACCTACAAAGACTACTGTAAAACCAGCTCAACCAGCTCAACCAACTCAAGCGAAGAAAACAACTGTTGCCGTAACGATTTCAATGGAGCAGGCAAAAACAATTGCCCTGAAGGATGCAGGTTTGACAGCTAATAAGGTTCGCTTCAAAGAAGTAGATCTTGAGAAGAGCGTTTATGAAGTGGATTTTGTGGCAAATAATCTTGAATATGAATATGATATCAATGGTTTAACAGGCAAGATTATCAAGAAAAAGACAAAAGCAGTCGCTGTAAAACCAGCAACTCCGCAGAAAAAACCAGTTGTAGTCACACAGCCTAAGAAAGTGGCAGTAGTGCCAACACTTTCAGTAGAACAAGTGAAGACTATTGTCTTGAAAGATTTAGGCTTGGCAGCAGCTAAAGTTCGCTTTAAAGAGATTGACCTTGAGAAAGGCATCTATGAGGTTGAAGCTCTTGCCAACAACTCAGAATTTGACTACAAGATAAACGGTACAACAGGTCAAATTATTAAGAAAAAAGTAGAAGTAAAGAAAAGCTGGTAATAGATAGGGAGAGTGGGAAGTGAGCCACTCTTCCCTTAACCCCTTAGAACGACAAATGTAGAAAAAGAGAATAAGATGAAAGAAACAGTACAGACCAAATTTAAACGAATTGAAACCAAATATATCTTGGATCGCAAGCAACTTGCAGCGGTTATGGCAGAGCTTCAGGCTCATGTAGTCAAAGATGATTACCCAACTTCAACCATTACCAATATATATTTTGATACAAATGAATATCGAATGATTCAAGATTCTGCGGAGCGTCTGTGGAAGCGTGAGAAAATCCGTATGCGGACCTACGATGCTCATCCACATGCAGATAGCCAGGTCTTTTTAGAAATCAAGAAGAAGGATCAAGGAGTTGGCTTGAAGGATCGCTTGACCTCAAAGCCAGCATCGGTCTTGAAATTTATGAGCCATAACCTAGTTGATGAAAGCATTAGCAATCCAGTGCTTTTGGAAACAATGGCAGAGCTTCGAGAGCGTTACGGCAAGATTGAGCCCATGATGTACATTTACTATGATCGTTTTTCAATGAAAGGGATTGAGGATAAGAAGGTTCGCATCACTATTGACCAAAACATCCTTTATCGTCATTACGATGTGGATTTGTTTGCAGGAAAGTATGGCTATCCTTTATTAGAAGATAATCAAGTCATTATGGAAATTAAGGTGCCTGAAACCTATCCAGAATGGCTTCAAGCCATTATTGATAAGTACGATTTAGAGCGCGTGTCCTTCTCTAAATATGGGACAGCCCACCGTAAGTTAGTAGAAAGTCAAGAAGAGGAAATAATTTTTGAAAGAGCAATTGTTTAAAAGTATCTTTGAAACCAATACAGGCCCCGCAGAACCGTCTATGCTAGCAACCAGTTTAGTCGTTAGCCTGATTCTGGGGTTGATTATTGCAGTAGTTTATAAATACAAGACCCTATATTCCAAGGAATTTGTGATTACTTTGACCGTTCTTCCAGTTCTTATGACCATGATTATTTTTATGGTCAACGGAAACTTGGGAACCAGTGTGGCCATTGCGGGAACCTTTGGTATGATTCGGTTTCGCTCTGCGGCAGGCGGGGCTAAGGAACTCTTGATGGTCTTTATCGCAACGGGTATTGGTCTGGCTTGCGGTATGGGCTTTATCATCCTAGCAACCATTTTTACACTCTTTGTTTGTCTAGTCTTGTTATTCTTGGAAAATTCTTCCTTTGCGACAGTTAGTCAAACCAGACGGAACATCACCATTCGAGTTCCTAGGGAGTTGGATTACGAACTACTATTTGAAGCTACTTTTATCAATGCCTGTAAGTATGTAGAATTGGTTAGCATTAAGAACATTAAAAAAAGCAATAGCTTGGAGCTGGTCTATAATGTTGATTTAGATTCGAATTTATCGGACAAACAGGTGATTGATACCTTGCTCAGTATCAATGATTCGATTGAGATCAGCATTAGCAAGCTGGCACAGAAAAAGAAAACCTTGTAGGAGGGTGAGAGATTGGCAACAATCTCTTTTTTTGTATATAATGAAGTCAGAAGAGGAGGCAACTAATGCAAAAATTAGGACAAACAGGATTAGAAGTTTCGCGAATTGGTCTAGGTTGTATGCGAATGGCAAGTTTGAGCGAGAAGGAAACAGCCCAGGTCTTGAAAACAGTCCTTGAACAAGGAATTAACTTTTTCGATCATGCGGATATTTATGGTAAGGGAGAATCTGAAATTCGTTTTGCCCAGGGTGCAAAACTGGTAGGACTGAAGCGAGAGGATATTTTCCTCCAATCAAAATGCGGTATTCGTAAGGGGTATTTTGATTTTTCTAAAGACTACATCTTGGAGTCAGTGGATGGTATTCTCAAGCGCCTGGATACAGAATATCTTGATGTTTTGGCCCTCCACCGTCCAGATGCTCTCATGGAAGCAGAGGAAGTGGCAGAAGCCTTTTATCTCTTGAAGCAGGCTGGTAAGGTGCGACATTTCGGTGTCAGCAACCAGAACATCTACCAAATGGAGTTACTCCAGTCCTATCTGGACCAGCCCCTAGCGGTCAATCAGCTCCAACTTTCGCCAGCTCATACTCCTTTGATCGATGCAGGGCTCCATGTCAACATGAAAGATGATGCTGCGACCATGCGGGACGGAGGTTTGATTGATTATTGCCAGCTCAAAAAAATCACCATTCAGGCCTGGTCCCCATTCTTGATTGATTTGCAACGAGGTATTTTTGCCAACCATCCAGACTATGCTCTTTTAAATCAGACCATTGGGGAAATAGCAGAGCGATACCATGTTTCACATGAAACCATTGTCGTAGCTTGGATTTTGCGCCATCCAGCGAAAATTCAAACCATTGTAGGTTCTATGAATTCAGATCGCCTGACCAAGATTGCTCAAGCTAGCCAGATTACCTTAACTAGACAAGAATGGTACGAGATTTACAGAAGTGCAGGAAACAATCTGCCTTAGGAGGAATGTATGAAGTGGGAAATTAAAGCATTTGACCAACTTAGTTTACAGGAACTTTACACTATCTTGACACTTCGGACCGACGTGTTTGTCGTGGAACAAGCCTGTCCTTATCCTGAAGTTGATGGAAAGGATCCAAACTGTCTTCATCTTTTAGGCACAGACAACGGGGAGTTGGTTGCATACTTGAGAATTTTACCGGCTGGTCTGAGCTATGATGAAGTTTCCATCGGTCGTGTGGTCATCAAGCCAAGTCATCGTGGTAAAGGCTTGGGTCGGCCAATGATGGAGCAAGCTATCCATTACATTACAAATGAATGGAAAGAAAATCAGATTAAAATCGGTGCCCAAGCCTATTTAGAAAAATTCTATCAATCGCTTGGCTTTAAGCCAGTTTCTGAAGTATATTTGGAGGATGATATTCCGCATTTGGATATGCTATACAGCAAACCAGTCAACTAGGGCTGGTTTTTCGATTTTTTCTCGGCAATTTCCCCCAAAAATCAGCTATTTTATGGTAGAATGAATAAGTATAAAATCAGTAAAAGAGGAAGAATATGAAACGTTCTATGTACGCTGGACGTGTTCGTAAGGAACATGTCGGACAGGAAATTACTTTGAAAGGTTGGGTTGGCCGCCGTCGTGACTTGGGTGGCTTGATTTTCATTGATTTGCGTGACCGCGAAGGTATTATGCAATTGGTCATCAATCCAGAACTTGTAGATCAAGATCTCATGACAACTGCTGAAAGCCTCCGTAGTGAATTCGTTATCGAAGTGACGGGAATGGTTGTGGAGCGCGAACAAGCCAACGACAATATTCCAACAGGAGCTGTTGAACTGCAAGTAACCAGCTTGACAGTGCTCAACACGGCTAAGACAACTCCATTTGAAATCAAGGATGGCATTGAAGCCAGCGATGACACCCGTCTTCGTTACCGTTATTTGGATCTTCGCCGTCCAGAAATGCTCAACAACTTCAAATTGCGTGCAGCTGTAACCCACAGCATTCGTAACTACTTAGACGAGCTTGAATTTATCGATGTGGAAACGCCAATGTTGACCAAGTCAACGCCAGAAGGTGCGCGTGATTACTTGGTACCTTCTCGTGTGTCAAAAGGTCACTTCTATGCCCTTCCACAAAGCCCACAGATTACTAAGCAGCTGTTGATGAATGCTGGTTTTGACCGTTATTACCAAATCGTTAAGTGTTTCCGTGATGAAGATTTGCGTGGGGACCGTCAACCTGAGTTTACACAGGTTGACTTGGAAACCTCATTCTTGAATGAAGTTGAAATCCAAGACATCGTAGAAGGCTTGATTGCTAAGGTCTTGAAAGATACCAAAGGGATCGATGTGACCTTGCCATTCCCACGTATGTCCTATGACCATGCTATGAACTTCTACGGTTCAGACAAGCCAGATACTCGTTTTGAGATGCTTTTACAAGACTTGACAGAGGTTGTCAAGGAAGTTGACTTCAAAGTCTTCTCAGAAGCACCTGTTGTAAAGGCTATTGTGGTCAAAGGTGCCGCGGACAGCTACTCTCGTAAGGACATTGATAAATTAACAGAGTACGCCAAACAATTTGGTGCCAAGGGATTAGCTTGGGTCAAGGTTGACCAGGGAGAACTAGCTGGTCCAGTTGCTAAATTCTTGACAGACATTACAGCTGACTTGACAGCAAGTTTACAACTGGAAGACAAGGACTTAGTTCTCTTTGTGGCAGATGAATTGGAAGTTGCCAACAATACCTTGGGTGCTTTGCGTAATCGCTTGGCAAAAGAGCAAGGTTTGATTGATGAAAGCAAATTCAACTTCCTTTGGATTGTGGACTGGCCAATGTTTGAGTGGTCAGAAGAAGAAGGACGCTACATGAGTGCCCACCACCCATTCACCTTGCCAACTGAAGAAACAGCTCATCATTTGGATGGTGATTTGGCACAAGTACGTGCGGTTGCCTACGATATTGTCTTGAATGGTTATGAGTTGGGCGGCGGAAGTCTTCGTATCAACCAAAAAGACATGCAAGAACGGATGTTCAAGGCACTTGGCTTCTCTGCAGAGGATGCCCATGAGCAGTTTGGTTTCTTGCTAGAAGCTATGGACTATGGTTTCCCACCACATGGTGGATTGGCTATCGGTTTGGACCGTTTTGTCATGCTCTTGGCAGGTGAGGACAATATCCGTGAAGTGATTGCCTTTCCGAAGAATAACAAGGCATCTGATCCGATGACACAGGCACCAAGTACGGTTGCATCAGCTCAATTAGAGGAATTAGCTTTAGATATTACACTTGAAAATGAATAAATTTTTCAGAAAACAGCGTGTTCTTTTCTTAAGAAAGGCCAGAAAGAATAAGTTTTGGTCAGTTATTTCGGGGATTTCTCGAGAAAAATATGCAGAACGGATATCGGGGTCCATTATTTATGGGCTCCTATCTAGTATTGCGGTCAATTTTTTCTTTAGACCAGGGAATGTCTATTCATCGGGAGTGACTGGTATAGCTCAGATAGTTTCTGCCTTAGCTGCTTCTTATGCGGGTTGGGATATACCAATCGCTGCGGTATATTATGCCCTCAATATTCCCTTGCTCGTCATAGCCTGGTATAAAATTGGCTACAAGTTTACCATCTTTACCTTTATCACCGTATCTCTTAGCTCCTTGTTTATTCAGTTTATGCCTCCGGTCACACTGACAACAGACCCCATAGTTAACGCCATTTTCGGTGGGCTTATGCTCGGTACAGGGATTGGCTTTGCACTTAGGAATAATGTATCCAGTGGTGGTACTGATATTGTTTCCATCATCATTCGGCAAAAGACGGGACGGCAAGTTGGCTCCATTTCCCTGATTGTTAATATTATGATTATGCTGATAGCGGGGATGACATTTGGCTGGAAGTATGCCTTGTATTCCATGGTTGCACTTTTCATCTCTAGTCGGATGACAGATGCTATTTTTGTCAAGCAGAAGCGGATGCAGGCTATGATTATTACCAATCAGCCAGACCGAGTTATTAAACAAATTCACAAGAAACTAAATCGTGGTGTGACTATCATCAATGGTGCGGAGGGTGCCTACAATCATGAGCAAAAAACGGTACTGATTACCATTATCACACGTGCGGAGTTTAGTGAATTTAAGCAAATTATGAAAAAAGCAGATCCAACAGCATTTGTATCTGTCGCGGACAATGTCAATATTATCGGGCATTTTGTGGAGAGTGAGTAGGATGAAGAAAAAAATCTATCTGGTATATATCAGTTTGAGTGGCAATACGGAAAGTTTTGTAAAACGTTTGAAGTCATTTTTCCAATTTCAGACAGATTGGGACCTTGAACTGGTTCATGTCAAAGATTTGGTCAAGCAGGATATTCCTTTTTATCAACTCGACGCGCCTTTTGTGGCTTTTCTACCAACTTATTTAGAAGGTGGAAATGGAGTGGATAATGGAGATGTGGAGATTTTGACCAATCCTCTTGGAGATTTTATCGCTTTGGGGACCAATGCAGAGTTCTGTCTGGGTGTTGTTGGTTCAGGCAATCGAAATTTCAACAACCAATATTGTCTGACTGCTAAGCAGTATTCTGAGCGATTTGGTTTCCCAGTTATTGATACCTTTGAATTGCGTGGTATGCAGAATGATATAGAACGCATTGGTCGGAAGATAATGGAAATGATGTAAGATGAACACCCCAGTCAAACGCTGGGGTGTTTTTTACACACAAAAAACTCACCAGCATGACTGATGAGTTCTAAGGAGATTTATGAAAAATATTTAGGAGTGACTATAGTATAGCCTATATTTCTTTTGCTAACATCCGTCTTAGGTCCTATTTATCTTCCAAAATACAAATACTTTGTCCAGCAAGGGTGATTTGCTGGGCTTTATTATCGTCAACAGGTGGGAAGTTGAAACGAACGGTTTGCTCTTTTTCGTTTTCGAAAACAAAATCGCTGTCCGCAAAGTTGATAATGAACTGGATAGTTTTATCGCCATTTGTGACTTGATAGCGGAGGACGTATTCGGTTAGCCAGTAGAAATCACAGGTTTCTTGAATGGTTTCATAGCTGTTTTGGCTGAGAATTGGATTGTTTTTACGGAAGGCAATCAATTCTTGGATAAATTCTATATGTTCCTTATAGTGAATAGCCCGTGTCCAGTCTAGGCGATTGATTCTATCAGGAATATTGTAAGTATTGTCAATCTCATCTTTGGTACGGAAGAATTCTTGTCCGCTATGAATAAAGGCCATTCCTTGAGAAATGAGGACCAATTGTAGCCCAAAGCTTGCAGCTCGTTTTTGTTGCTGAGGTGTCCAATCTGGATGTTCAATATGGAAGTAGTCAAAGGCTGTCGCATTGTCATGACACTCGATGTAGTTAAGTGACTGTTGTGGTGTGATGAAGTGGCTGTAGCGGCTTCCTGTCAGGAGATGTTGCACTTTTTCGTGTAGTTGTTTGTCAACTAGGCGGGTAGGGTTGAGCAAGAGTTTCTTGAAGGTATCGCGATAGTCATCGTTGAAGAAACTCACTTCTGGAAGCTGGTCTGCATTGTACTGGTGGGCCAGTTTTTCATAGTCTAGACCAGTTGCCATCTTCCAACCTTCGCCATAGAGATAGATATTTGGATGAATGGCTGATAATTCCTCTTGGATTTGGTTGATGGTTTGGCTGTCCAAAATCCCCATCAAGTCGAAACGGAAGCCATCAAAACCATAGATACTGGTCCATTGGCGGAGGGATTGCTTGATGTAGTTGCGGACCATGCTGCGTTCGCTAGCGACATCGTTGCCACAGAAAGTACCATCCGTCCGCATACCATGTTCGTTGTAACGGTAGAAATAACCAGGGACAATTAGCTCGAATGCGTATTTCTCAGCATGATAAACATGGTTGTAAACAACGTCCATATTGACGGAAATATCGGCATCGTGATAGGCTTGAATGGCCTCTTGGAGTTCTAGAATGCGAGCATAGGGGTCATTTGGTAGGCTGGAGAAGGAGCCTTCTGGCAGGTTGTACTGCATAGGGTCGTAACCCCAGTTATAAACAGCTTGGGGTTTATTTTCATCTACACTTCCAAAATCATAAACAGGAAGAAGCTGAATATGGGTAACGCCCAGATTTTTGATATAATCCATTCCCAGTTTCATACCGTCCAAGACAGGTGATTCGGTCAGACCGAGGAATTGACTACGGTGTTTGAAGCCAGCTTCTGTCTGCCAAGAGAAGTCGCGGACACTCATTTCATAGACAATAGCTTGAGAAATCGGTCGTTGGGTCTTGGCGCGACGAACCTTATGAAGTTTATTTGGGTTGATGATATAGCTATCGCCAGAGTTTGCCTTGGATGAAAGGGCGTAGGGGTCATGAACAGAAATCCACTCGCCATTGACTTTGTGGAGATAGTGGTAGCTTTGACTGTCCAAGTCACCCTCTACTGTGACCTGCCAGACACCTTTTGAACCCCTTGTCATGGCATATGGTGTCCCTTCAAGGACTAAAAATACCTGCTTGGAGATAGGTGCCCAGAGTTTGAAACTTGTGGACTGAGGGCTATAACTTGCCCCCAAATCACTGCCATCATAGGTATAGTTTTGTTCGAAAATAGCAGAGCGGACAATATGACCATAGCCTAACTCCGTTTTGTTGCGATCTTGGTCATAAATACAATAGTCCTTGTCCAAATTTAAGGCGTGTAGGCTGGTCAGATAGTAGAGAACTAGGTTTTCTACCTCTAGACAGGAATGAATGAAAAGTTGAGATGTGGCATCGTCGGACTCGAGGGAAAAACTCATGTGTTCGGTATCAAATCGTTTTTCCATAACCAAGCGAATAGTAGCTACATCATCTAGAAATGCTTGAAATTGTCGTAATGCCATGAGCCGAACGGCTCCTTTCTAAGTTAAAGTTCAGTAATGGTATGTGGAATGACGCGGCGGTAGCAGACCTGCTTGTCTTCCTTGTTGTCGCTAATGATTTGGTGAAGGGTATTGAAGGCCACACGGCCAAGTTTGATAGCGTGGACATCGACATAGGCTTCAATATCCAATTTTGGTTTGACAGAGTCAAAGGAGATGATAGGGAGTTTTGTACCGACTTCGTTGAGGTACTTGACAATCCCTTCTGCCACCATGGTATCGGTTGTGACGATAGCATCAATCTCTTGTTTGAGTAATTTTTTGGAAATCTTGTAGGAACTGTCTTCCAATAGGAAGCCTGAAACAAACTTGACCTTGTTTTCGTCAAGAGGGATATTATGAGATTTGAGGGCGTTTTTATAGCCTGAATAACGGTCTTGGGATACGACCAGTTCCTTGTTACCAGCGACAAAGGCAATATTCTTGTAGCCCTTATTGATAAAGTAATTGGTCGCTTCAAATCCAGCCTGGATATTGTCATTATCGACTAGGGAGATAAATGGAGAATCTGCCTTACCGAGAATGAGGAAGGGAAACTTATGCTGAATGGCTAGCTGGACCAGTGGGTCATCTGGCTTGGAATAAAGGAAAATTAAACCATCGACCCGTTTTCCATAGACCATCTGAGAAATAGCTTCTAATCGCTGTTCTTCATTTTTTCCCGTAGAAATTTGGATCGCATAATTGTGGTCAGCAGCCACCTGTGAAATGCCACGCAGGGCTGTCGGGAAGAAAGGGTTTTGATAGAAGACATCAGAATCTTCAGGAAGTACCAAGCCAATCACCTGTGTGTAGCTAGAAACCAGACTACGAGCATTGAGATTGGGGTGGTAGTTGAGGTCCGCCATAGCCTTTCTAACTAGGTCTTTGGTTTTTTGACTAATAGCAGAGCTGTTCTGAATGACGCGGGTAACGGTAGAAGGTGAAACACCTGCTAACTTAGCGACGTCTTTAATGGTAGCACGCATAGGAACCTCCTAAATCTCATCTCTGAATTTGGTTTTGAAAAATACCCAAATCAATACTATCACAAAGAGGATATTTTGAACAGTCAAAACAGTTGTAACAGGCTGCCCAAAAATCCCAATCAGGCAGGCTAAAATGGTTGGTAGTCCCAAGCAATGCAGGGAGAAATTGAAACATTCTTTAAAGGTATGAAAATGGAAGAAACGAGATTTTTTAGTCAGATAGAGAAAGCCGCTTGCACCCAGCAGAATAAAGAGGAGATTGGTGGCCAAAATCATGGTCGATACCAAGGTAATGCTCAGACCAACTATTGCCCGATTGGCTTGGTACCAATTCTTTGAAAGGGCGGCGGTCAATCTTTCCCTACTTGAAAAATCAGCATTTGTCAGTCCATCGTAACTGAGCTGGGTTAGGATATCCTGCCCTTTTCGAATGGTCAGACTTTGTTGACCAAACTGGTAGGAGAAATCAGAGCTTGTAGGCACTGTTTCGCCAAAGGTAACCTGCTCCCAACTACTATTTCCTGTATAGGTGAACTGTCCATTTTCAATAGATACATGTTGGCTAAGGTCATTCATGACATCCTCATTGAGCGGTTGATACACCCCTTCCACAAAATTTTCCAGAGGGTAGGTTTCCAAGCTGACTGTTTGAAGAGAACTGGGAATGACTAGGAGGGACACTAAAAAGAGCGTAGTAAATAGACCTTGCCAGACTTTCATCCATCTGCGGTTGGCAAACATTTTTCTAGGAGAAAAAATACTGGAAAAATAAGAGAATGGGTAGGGAATCATGTGTTGTACCTTTCATAAAAATTTTGGCTCTGTCTAAAAAGGGAAAAGGTGGGACAGGGTTACCCCTTGTCACCACCACTTGTTAAACCAGATACAAAGTTCTTTTGTAGGAAGAAGAATAGGATACTGATTGGGAGGGCGATGAGGATAGCACCTGCCGCGAAGTAGGCAATCTTCAAGTTTTTCACATCAGAGATGAAGGTTTGAAGACCGACTGCTACAGTATAAAATTCTTTTTCACGAAGCAAGAATTTGGATAGGATGTAATCTCCAAAAGGTCCCATGAAGGCCCAGAGTGCCTGTACAGCAATCATTGGACGAACAAGTGGAAGAACGATTTGCCAGAAACGTCTGAAGTGACCAGCACCGTCTAGTTTTGCAGATTCATCGAGAGAAATTGGCACTGTATCGAAATAACCTTTCATGAGCCATGCATTCATTGGGATACCACCACCAACGTAAAGGAAGATGAGGAACCAGCTTTGGTTGAGGGCATTGAGCATGAGGGCCATAACGAAGAAGGCTGTAAGGGCAGCCATTGTTGGCACCATTTGAATAATCAAGAAGAAAACCAAACTCTGTTTACGAGCGATGAAGTTATAACGGCTATAAGCATAACCAGCTAATACCACTATACTGGTTTGGATAAGCATTGTCAAGATTGCGATAATGAGTGTGTTGAGGTACCAGGTACCGTAGAGAGTTTCGCTAAATAGTCCTTTGAAATTGTCCAAAGTAAACTGGATTGGTTCCAGCTTGAAAGCTACCACGTTGCCTGATTTAAAGGCTGTCATGATGGTAATCAATAGAGGGTAGATAATGATGATAGACAGGGCAATCAGATAGAGATAGGTAAAAGTCTGATTGAGTATGCGTCTAGTTTTCACAGATACTTTCATCTTATACATCCTCCATTTCAAAGGCGTTTAATTTCTTGAAGGCAATCATAGAGATACTGATGACAATCATAGAGATAATCAAGGTAACTGCAGCTGCCATTGAATACTGAGGAGCAGTACCAGTTGTCAATTTGTAGATCCATGAAATCAAGATATCAGTCGAACCAGCACCACCACCGACGCTACCAGGTCCACCGTTGTTGAAGAGGTAGATGATAGAGAAGTTGTTGAAGTTGAAGGTGTACTGACTGATTAGAGTAGGAGCAGCCACCGCCAAGATCATTGGCAAGGTGATGCTACGGAATTTTTGAATGGCACTTGCACCATCAATGTAGGCAGCCTCGTACAAATCGTTTGGAATGGATTGCAAAATACCCAAGGTCAAGACATAGATATAAGGGAAACCAAGCCAAGCCTGCATCATGATAAGGGCAACCTTAGTCCAGAATGGATCTGTTTTCCAAGGAATAAGGAAGTTGTCGATAAATGGCAAGAATTTGCTTAGGAATGGCAATACTTGTGTGTTAATGGCTCCGACACTATCGTTGAACATGTTACTAAAAGTCAAGATAGTCACGAAGGCTGGAACAGCCCATGGGAGCAAGAAGATAACACCGAAGATGCGTTTGCCCTTGATAAATGGCTGGTTGGCAATGATAGCTGTCAGGATACCGATAACAATCTGTGCAGTTGAAGCAGCCAAGGCCCAGATGATTGTCCAGCCTAAGACAGAACCAAAGGCTGCACGGAAGGTACTGAGTTTCCAGATATTTGTAAAGTTAGTAAAGCCAATCCAATCGAGAAGGGCACCAGGAGGTAAATGTTGGAAATCGTAGTTGGTAAAGGCGATGAAGAGTGTCACCACAACCGGGAAAATTATGGCAAAGGTCATGGCAATATATGAAGGAATTATCAAGAGATAAGGGAAGCCATTCTCATACACACCTTTAACCATTTCATTTAAAGTTGTCGGTACAGGATAACCGTTATTCCATCGTTGGGCAGTATCTTTGGCATCCTTTAGGTTTAAGGCGTAGAAAGCAAGATAGACAACGGTAATGATGAGGTGGAAGGAACCACGGATCAACATGAAGAGGGAGTTGTCACGGCCACGTTGGCTACCAAGGGTAATCAAGTTTCCAATTTCTCCACCTGCTATTGCAATGAAGTAGACTAGGAAAGCTAGTGTTACGCCAAGGAAGATATAGCCTTTTGCTTTTTGCTTGTTGTAGATTTGCCCTAGACCAGGAAGTAGGGACAAGAGGAGTGCCTTACTTGGATTTTGTTTCATAGTGTAATCTCCTTTAGGTCAGTCCTAAAAATAAATATATATTTCAGTTGGTAGTAACAAAGTAGACTGGGAGGAAATCCCAGTCTGACTTAAAAATGACTAGTTGCCATATTTTTGAGCGATTGTATCTTCAATCAATTTCACAGCGTCAGTAGCAGCAGTCTTAGGATCTTTTTTACCACTTACAGCTTCGAAGAGCATGTTAGCAGCTGGTTCCCAAACTG
>NZ_POJD01000458.1 GCF_002960445.1 Streptococcus suis | reverse complement strand
TTCGAGCCAGCCCCTCTTCTGTATCAATATCAAAATAGAGAGTTAAATCTGGCTTTAAACCATCTGTTGCAAACTGGTTGAGCCAATGAATGTCACCTATATCCAACCCCCGTCCAAATCCTTGATAGGCAATAGAGGAATCGATAAAACGATCAATCAAGAGCAACTTCCCCTGTGCCAAGGGTGGAAGAATCTTCTCTTTCAAATGCTGACGTCGTGCTGCAATAAACAATAACAGCTCCGTCTTATCATCCATCGCTGTATTTGCAGGATTC
>NZ_POJD01000457.1 GCF_002960445.1 Streptococcus suis | reverse complement strand
GTGGATGACGAAAGAGAGGAAGAAATAATGAAGAAATTTGCAAATATCTACTTAACAGTTGCCTTTCTCCTTCTCTACTTACCGATTTTCTATCTTATTTTTTATGCCTTTAATGAAGGCGGAGATATGAATGGCTTTACAGGCTTTACCTTAGAGCATTTTTCATCTATGCTTGGCGATAGCCGACTAATGCTGATTCTGGCTCAAACCTTCTTGTTGGCCTTCTTGAGTTCTTTGATTGCGACCATTATCGGAACTTTCGGTGCCATCTATAT
>NZ_POJD01000456.1 GCF_002960445.1 Streptococcus suis | reverse complement strand
TTTTTTCAACATTTTTTCCGCGCAAATCATCCTGGATGTAGAGCTTGTTGCCGGTGTTAGCCTCCAAACTCTCCACCACAGCATGTACGCCATATACGATATCATTCTGTTCCATGGTTTTATTATAGCATATTTTTGAAAAGGAAAAAGCCGAGAATTTCTCAGCTTTCTTAGTTCACACTGTTTTCCAGATAATAATGTTGGGCAACATACCAGTTGACACCCCCTTGTTCCGGATCTGTATCATACTCACTAGCTTCCAACTCCCCACGACT
>NZ_POJD01000455.1 GCF_002960445.1 Streptococcus suis | reverse complement strand
GGGCTATTCGAGACCAGCATTATGGAATTGATCAGTCGAAAGCAGACAAATTGGTAGACAATCTTGAAGATGCCTTTGACTTATTGCGATTTTAAGAAATATTATATTGTAGTCCAAGCATCAGTTCTCGTGAAAAATGGTATTTCTAGCTCAGAATCCAGTTAAATCTTCCAAAAGTATTAACGTGAAAAAATGAAAGTTGTAAATTAAACTTAGAGCCTATAATTTACAGTTCAGACTTGCATATTGAGGTTGTTTTTTCAAAATACAGTCA
>NZ_POJD01000454.1 GCF_002960445.1 Streptococcus suis | reverse complement strand
AACGTCCAACTGAACCCCAGTCTCTTTGGCAAGTGTTTCTGCAACAGATTTTGACGCATTTTCTTCAAAATAGATATACTTAATACCATATTTATTAATATACTCTGTCAATTCTGCTAGACGTGATGGAGTTGGATCCTCATCTGCAGCAACACCTGTAATAGAAACTTGTTTCAAACCATAGTCCAAAGCCAAATATGCAAATGCAGTATGCTGTGTAACAAAGTATTTCTGTTTCGCAGCAGATAATGTTTCAGAATATTTAGCATCCAAAG
>NZ_POJD01000453.1 GCF_002960445.1 Streptococcus suis | reverse complement strand
CCATTGGTTCAGGGACTGATATTGCCATTGAGTCTGCCGACATTGTCCTCATGCATAGTGATATTTTGGATGTGGTCAAGGCTGTCAAACTCAGCCAGGCAACCATGAGGACCATCAAGCAAAATCTCTTCTGGGCCTTTGCTTACAATGTGATCGGTATTCCAATTGCCATGGGGCTATTACATGTATTTGGTGGACCTCTGCTCAATCCTATGTTTGCAGGTGCAGCCATGGCCCTCAGCTCAGTGTCAGTCGTTTTGAACGCTCTGCGATTGA
>NZ_POJD01000452.1 GCF_002960445.1 Streptococcus suis | reverse complement strand
TTCAAAGCATGGTCCATACCTGATGTACGACCAAATGCCGCATCATTTTTGTCTGCCACAGCCTTGTTCCAAGTATCAAGTGTTGTTTGAAGAGCATCCGCAGGTACACCAATTTCTTTAGCCAAATCTGCAAGAGTAGCACCCGTTTTTACAAGACCTTTTTCTTCATATTGAGCAATAGCCTTCACACGATCTTTCAAGGCATCATCAAAGATAACATAAGCATAGTTTGGATCCAAACTATTGATAGCCGCAGAAACTTTATCACGAGTTTCCAATTCGTTAACAAAACGCTCACCTTTTGAGTTGACAAGGATAGCACCTTCGCCACGAACTGCTTCTGTAATCAAGTAAGAAGTTTCTTGCTCAACACTTGGGTGAATT
>NZ_POJD01000451.1 GCF_002960445.1 Streptococcus suis | reverse complement strand
CCCATCGCTTTCAATTCTTCAGGCGACATGGTTTTTACCGTTGCCTGAGTTCCAACTGGCATAAACATGGGGGTTGGAAAGGTCCCGTGTGGGGTAATGATTTCGCCCAAACGTGCACCTGTGTGCTTTTCTTTCTTAATCAAGCGATACTTGATTGGAACATCTGTCATGTTTTATTTACCTCCCGCTAGGAAAAACAGTCCTAGGATATTAGTTCTGGATTCACAGTTCAGCTCTTTCATATCATCCATAAAAGCACTTTACCTGGAAATACAGT
>NZ_POJD01000450.1 GCF_002960445.1 Streptococcus suis | reverse complement strand
CCATGGTAAGTTAACAGTAAAACTCTTCCCTGAAATTGCACCCAAAACTGTAGCAAATTTCGTAGCTCTTTCTAAAGATGGCTATTATGACGGAATTATCTTCCATCGTATTATCAAAGACTTTATGATTCAAGGTGGCGATCCAACCGGAACAGGTATGGGTGGTGAATCTATTTATGGTACTGCGTTTGAAGATGAATTTTCAATGGAAGCTTTTAATCTCAGAGGAGCCTTGTCAATGGCCAATGCAGGACCAAATACAAATGGAAGCCAATTCTTTATCGTTCAAAACCAAAACTTCCCATACAATG
>NZ_POJD01000045.1 GCF_002960445.1 Streptococcus suis | reverse complement strand
ATATCACGTAATTTGAATCTTGAAAAAAATAAGAAAATAAAAGAATTTTTATTTGAACTTTTACTTGATAAAGAAGGTGTCAATTTAGATGATGTATTAATAAGTATAAAAAAGGAAATACAACGTTTTTCACAGAATAAATCAGATCAATTTTATAGATATACATATGATTTTTTAAAATTTAGATTAGTAACAATTTTAGATAAGTATGAAAATGATGATGTAAATATAAATTTACCAGAATATAAAAGTCTATCCGATGCGTTTCAAAATGGCCAGCGAAATGATTATGAAAACAGTATGCTTTATTCTAAAATTTGTTTCAATTATT
>NZ_POJD01000449.1 GCF_002960445.1 Streptococcus suis | reverse complement strand
GAATCAAAGTACGGAAATCAACTAAGTGATAAATATGGGAGTAGCCGGATAAGATATCTTATTACTCCGCCCCTCACTCTATCAAACATTATAATCATTTAGTTTATCTTTTATTACCTCGACGAGCGAGGAAATATTTCCAACCTAGAACAGCCTTTAGGCTGTTCTAGCAACCTGTAGTTATTGAGGAAACTTGCTTCGACTTATCTCCAGCCTTCAAAGGTTCCCCGAACCTTTGAAGCGAGTACTAACAGCAAACGAAATGGCTATACTAACC
>NZ_POJD01000448.1 GCF_002960445.1 Streptococcus suis | reverse complement strand
GAGACACGCTATTATCTTGTGTAAATATATTAGGAAGTAAAAAATATTACGAACCAATACCAAAGATATTTGACAGTGTAGATAAGATTATACAGTCGACACAAGATTTTCAGAAAAAGCCCATTGTTAGTGTATTAAAATGGAAATATGCACTTTTTGTGGATAAGGATCGGGATGAGGCAGAAAAGCATTATCTAGATGCGGTGCTATTTGCAAAATTGATAGAAAATAGAGAGTTAGAACAGAAGATTGAAGAAGATTGGAGAGTTGACAATCAA
>NZ_POJD01000447.1 GCF_002960445.1 Streptococcus suis | reverse complement strand
AAGGATGGTGCAGAACAAATCAAGGCAATCATGGCTAAGTTCCGTGATAACTCACCAGCACAATTCAACGCTACTGACATCGCGGTCTTTGAAGACTTTGCCCTTCAAACTAAGACAGACAAAGATGGAAACATTGAAAAACTCACTACTCCTCCATCAGATGTCTTGAAATACACCTTGGCAGATGATTCTTGGTTCGCTGTTCGTCCTTCGGGAACAGAACCAAAAATCAAATTCTACATCGCAACCGTTGGTGAAACACTTGCTGAAGCAGAAGAAAAAATCTCC
>NZ_POJD01000446.1 GCF_002960445.1 Streptococcus suis | reverse complement strand
CGCGGTACCACCTTCATTCAATGACTTGTCATTCTCATTTAAGAAACTGTATCCACAAGCAAAAAACTTTTATATATAAGCCACAAACTGTGAATACAGGCTCTACTATTCAATTGTAATATTAAGTAGCAAAATACTTGGCTTAGATGGCTCGCAACAACCGCCAATTTTCTGAACTAAGGTGTCAAGTACCAATTCTTAATAAGTAAATCGTCAATTACTGACCTGATGAACTAGAAGATTCTGTTGTAGAAGAAGAACTTTCAGTCGACGAAGAGCTGCTCTTCGTTGAGGAAGAACTGCTTTCTTCTGTTGTCACATACTGTGAAAGAAGATTTTGGAAAGCACTGTCTTTAACCTTAACGT
>NZ_POJD01000445.1 GCF_002960445.1 Streptococcus suis | reverse complement strand
AATGTTGTCTTTGAAACAGGCTTGACTTATGTTCATACTCCATTTGAATTGATGCAAACCAAGAAGGACAATGCCTACTTTATCGAAAAAGAATTAGATTTTAAACTGGTTGAGTATGGCAGAGCTATTATCAAGGCCTTTGGTATGAGAGAGCGTTTTTTCCATATTGAATTTTTCAAGGATGGGGACGACTACATTGCCATTGAATACAATAACCGTATGGCAGGCGGTTTCACAGTTGAAGCCTATAACTACGCTCATTCC
>NZ_POJD01000444.1 GCF_002960445.1 Streptococcus suis | reverse complement strand
CGAGCAACTTTGCATAACGTAGATTATATCGCCGAAAAAGATATTCGTATTGGCGATACGGTCATTGTTTATAAGGCGGGAGATATTATTCCAGCAGTTCTGAAAGTGGTGGACAAGTATCGAAAAGAGCAAGAAATCATGCCCATTCCTAGTCATTGTCCGTCTTGTCAGAGCGACCTACAACACTATGAGGACGAAGTTGCCCTCCGCTGTATCAACCCTATTTGTCCTAGCCAGCTGATGAGTAAGTTGGAACATTTTGCAAGTCGGGATGCTAT
>NZ_POJD01000443.1 GCF_002960445.1 Streptococcus suis | reverse complement strand
CTTATGTTCACACACTGAGCAATGTACCGATTGAAATTGAATATGATACAAACAAGTATTTTATTTCCGGATTTTCTTCGACGGTGGCAGTTGAATTAAGGGGCTCTAATCGTGTTCTCCTACAGAGAGAATCAGATGAGTCAACTCGGACTTTTCAAGTGACTGCGGATTTGAGAGAGTTGAGTGATGGGACACAGACTGTCAAGCTACAATTGACCAATTTGCCGGCTGGAGTGAGTGCGACACTAGCACCTGATGCGATTACCGTCAAGATTGGT
>NZ_POJD01000442.1 GCF_002960445.1 Streptococcus suis | reverse complement strand
TCCACCATTATTACCTACCAGGTACGGATATTGGAATATCTGTTCGAGTTTATTCTGAGAGAAATTCTTATCCGGCTTTTGATGGATTTGAAAGCACTCATACAATCGAATTTTATCAAGAAGGTTGGAAACTAGGTAATAAAGCAATTGTAGTCCGTCTAAAAGAACGGAAAAAGTTTCAGAAAAATGGTCTGTACTATAATGGTATGAGTGTACCATGGAATAGTCCAGTTATGGGTGGAGGAAGAACCACTAATATCTATCGTCGTGAGGGAGATACAGTATCAC
>NZ_POJD01000441.1 GCF_002960445.1 Streptococcus suis | reverse complement strand
TGCCTTACCACTTGGCTATACCGCCATAACAAAGAATATTCTACCGAAAAAAAAGCTGAAAGTCAAGAAAAATCTAGTGACTGTTTGTGACTGATAACAAATCTATAAAACAGTTGCGAAAACATAGGAGAATACGACGAAAAAGATAGGAGTACTTTTTGAGTATTGATGGCTAGTACCACTCTCTTTGTTTGATAGAAAAAGAGTGGAGCAAAAAGAATTAAGAAACACTTTGGGTAAGTGAATTCATTTTTACTGCAAGGAATGTTAAGGGAACA
>NZ_POJD01000440.1 GCF_002960445.1 Streptococcus suis | reverse complement strand
CGGAGCAGGAATCACAGTTCCAGGGGCAAAAACAAAATACAATCGATTTTGAACGGTAGGCATGAACTTTTCCATGTCAACAGCACGCTTGCGTGCGTCCTTCCCCTCTCGTCAGCGAAGCTGACCATTATAAAAAGCGGTCGTTAGACCGCTTTATTTTTTTAATCTTCATCCTTAACAAGTCCCACGCTATTTGTGACCACCGTTTCTAACTGGTCTCTCACCATATCTTTGATTTCGTCTGCTTGTTCATCCAGGGTGATAACTACCGTTGCATC
>NZ_POJD01000044.1 GCF_002960445.1 Streptococcus suis | reverse complement strand
CCCCGAAGAAACCAAGAAAGGCTGGTAATTCAATTTTTCGATATTTATTGTGTAAAGTTGCAACAGTGATACCAATCGCTAAAGCGCCCAAAACTCCAGTATCAATGCTTGCTCCCTTATCAGCAAAAAGAGTTAAAAATCCACTAATAGTAGCCGTATAAACCAAGTATGCAACCCCAGCAGATAGGCCAGCAGTCCCCTTATCAGCATCTGCCAAACCTACAGCAACACCAATTGCAAAAATCAATGCTAAATTCGCAAATACCGCACTACCTGCCGTACTCATGATAGTGAATACAGCTTGCAACCACGCTTGATCCA
>NZ_POJD01000439.1 GCF_002960445.1 Streptococcus suis | reverse complement strand
ATACGCCTTCTCAATAATATCTCCCATTATGAAAAGCAATATAATAAATCGATTATTATTGTAATTGGAGGCTCGGAGTTAAAAAATAATGATATTAGATTTTCAAAAAACTTTGATGTTCATCATTTTGAATTAAACGATTTAAAAGATACTTTAGGTAATATTATACAAACTTCAAACATCTCTGATAACTTAGAGGATACACTGTATCCTCTAACAAAGGGAAACTTGGAAAAAATTTATAATTTTATTTTACTATCACAGAATAATTCTAAGAT
>NZ_POJD01000438.1 GCF_002960445.1 Streptococcus suis | reverse complement strand
GAAAGAACGATACAAAGGAATACCCAGAGCTACTGTTGAAGGCACAATAAGCATATTTAGATAGGACCCTCCTGCATAATATTCCTTATAGGAAATACCTGTCATTTTTAAAAAGACAATAATCAATCCTGTAGCTACCAACAGTGGGGTTGTGATTGGATGAGGAAATCTCCGATAAATCAGCATTCCAATTAAATATGCTGCAATTGATAACATAATACCAAAAATAGGATTGGAAAAAAGTTCAGTCATGATTTCCCTCCGCATCAATGTAGTCA
>NZ_POJD01000437.1 GCF_002960445.1 Streptococcus suis | reverse complement strand
TCTACCGTATCAATCAGGCAGCAGGAAAAGAAGCTGTCAAGGTTGATGAACGTACCTTTGAAGTGATTGAAACAGCTATTGACATGAGTAAAGAAAGTCAGGGGCTATTTGACATTTCCATTGGAGCTGTGAGCAATCTGTGGAAAATTGGAGATGAGGATGCACGTAAGCCGAGTGATGAAGAAATCAAAGCTGCTCTGCCATTTATCAATTATAAAGACATTACTTTAGATAAGGAGAAGAAGACTGTCTTTATCAAAGAAGGAATGACCTTAGAATTAGGAGCCATTTCCAAAGGTTACATTGCAGATAAGGTTAGAGAATTG
>NZ_POJD01000436.1 GCF_002960445.1 Streptococcus suis | reverse complement strand
TATCAAGCGCTCTCCCTCGTTATTACTATCTATGCAGTAGGCTTCAAATATAGTATAATGAATGTATATTTGGAGGTTTGTATGATTAAAGTTGAAGAGATTTTATCGACTCTATCACCGAATCAAAAGGTTAACTATGATAAAGTGTTTCAAAAAATGGCAAGCACGTGGCAGGAAGCGGGGCTTCGACCGAACATTCTCATGCATGTCTGTTGTGCCCCATGCTCGACCTATACATTGGAGTACTTGACTCAATATGCAGATGTAACCATCTATTTT
>NZ_POJD01000435.1 GCF_002960445.1 Streptococcus suis | reverse complement strand
TAGTATGCCTCTCAGTTTTTCGCCAAATTTCATAAAAAAATCCAAAAAACCGGTTGACAATTGCCAAAGTAGATGATAGAATAAATGAGTTGTCTCTTGAGGGACTAGTTAACAGAGGAACGAAAAAAGTTTCGAAAAAGTGTTGACAAGACCATCAGAAGATGATAGACTAATAGAGTTGTCTCTTGAGGGACTGGTTAACAGAGGAACGAAAAAAAGTTTCAAAAAAGTGTTGACAAAGTTCACAAGAAATGATAAACTAAGATAGTTGTCGCGAGAGCGCGATAACGACAAGACCTTTGAA
>NZ_POJD01000434.1 GCF_002960445.1 Streptococcus suis | reverse complement strand
TATTCAAACCAAATTGGTAAAGTCAATTTTGACATTTTTAAGAAATGCTCTAAATTTTCTTCTTTAGAATAATGCACGATATTTAACAAAAGAACATTATAATTTAAATAAGTAGTTAAGCTAGAAAAAAACGGGAAAGCGTTGAAAGTGTAAGAAGTCAGAAAAACATCCATAGCTTGACTGAAATATCCGTAGATTATAAATCGTAAAAGTTCTGCATCATTCATATTTTTAGGAAACATATCTGAATACTCAAGTCGATATTTTTTCAGACGGTCTT
>NZ_POJD01000433.1 GCF_002960445.1 Streptococcus suis | reverse complement strand
CTGCTCTTGATGCCATGACAACGGGTCTGCATGAGGAAGAGTTGATTATTCTTGCGGCTCGTCCTGCGGTTGGTAAGACGGCTTTTGCCCTCAATATTGCTCAAAATATCGGTACAAAACTGGGTTTGACAGTTGCTATCTTCTCTTTGGAGATGGGTGCAGAAAGCTTGGTTGACCGTATGCTCGCTTCTGAGGGAGTTATCAATTCGAGGGCTATCCGTACGGGTCACCTAACGCAAGAGGAATGGAACAAGTATATGGTGGCTCAAGCTAATTTGGC
>NZ_POJD01000432.1 GCF_002960445.1 Streptococcus suis | reverse complement strand
CGAGTAAAATTTGGCATTCCCCTCGTTCAAATTTGCGTTTGAGAGTCATTTCCTGTCCATGCTTGTGCTGGGCTAGGTGGGGAATGTTATTGTCTTCTAACAAATCCGACACCTGCAAGAGCATAGAAATCGATGTAAACAAGACCAAAATCGGTCGTCCCAGCTCTGCTATCTCTCCTAAAGTAGTAGCCAAATATGCTGCATGCTCCTCCTTGGTCCAAGCGAGGATGTCGGGGAGATGGGTCGGAAAAAGTAGCCGCTGGTTGGTCACAGTTTGAGTC
>NZ_POJD01000431.1 GCF_002960445.1 Streptococcus suis | reverse complement strand
AATACGGTATGCTTGCCATCTAAGTTTGGATTGCCTCCGTTTTTATAAGCGTCAATGATTTTACCAGGATAGCTAGAACTAGAGAGTTGGCTAGACATGTCTGTTGTATTTTGATTGATGAAAAACTGACTTCCATTTGTTCCCGCGCCAGCGTTTGCCATAGAAAGTGAGCCACGAATGTTATAGAGGAAAGCTGAAATCTCGTCTTTAAAACCATTTCCAGCATCGATAGTAGTATCTTTTCCGGCCCAGATAGACTCTCCACCAGTACCATTTCCAAGAGGATCGCCACCTTGAATCATGAAATCCTTAATGACACGATGGAAGATCGTTCCATTATAGTATCCTTCCTTCGCATGAGT
>NZ_POJD01000430.1 GCF_002960445.1 Streptococcus suis | reverse complement strand
GGACTATTGACCGCTATACTTTCATTCCGCAAATCCCAATATGATTCACCCAGGAAACTTACTCGTCCATAGATACTAGTTGCTGAAAGTGCAACCTCAACATCAATTGGAACAATAATTTTTGTCCGTCCAAACGTTTTACGAATTACAACAATATTATCTCTGCCAACTAATACAGTCTTATCCAAATCAACTACATCATTGCCAAACAAGCGTACAATGTTAATATCTTCAAAACCAAACCTATCTTGAGAGTGGTCGTGGTTGCCAAACCATCTATT
>NZ_POJD01000043.1 GCF_002960445.1 Streptococcus suis | reverse complement strand
CAAATGATGGCTTGAAAATTACTGAGGGTGGAACCTATATTTTAACTGGTTCAACAACAGCTGGTGTAACGGTTGAAACAGATGCCAATGTTCGCATCATTCTAGCAGGTGCTGAGATTTCAAGTTCAGATACAGCAGCAATCAATGTTATTAATGCTGACAATGTTGAATTGGAAATCAAAGATGGTACGACGAATACAGTGAAAGATACCAGCAATCATACAGACACCAATATTGAAGGGGCTATCCATGTTGAAGCTGATTTGACC
>NZ_POJD01000429.1 GCF_002960445.1 Streptococcus suis | reverse complement strand
ATGAGAACATCTTTATCCACAGACCGAATTTTTTGAGCGGTGGTCATCCCGTCCATAATCTCCATCTCGACATCTAGGTAAATCAGGTCAAATTGTTTTTGATAGTCACTAGTGATATGGAGACCGTCGTTAAAACAGCTGATTTCCACTGCAATCCCAGCTTTTTTGCAGTAGGTTTTGATGTAGTTGGACAATCTATCTTGCTCAATTTTTTGATCTTCTACAATCGCGATTTTCATAAAGCACCCCTTTTATTTTCTATCAGTATATCAAAATTAAAA
>NZ_POJD01000428.1 GCF_002960445.1 Streptococcus suis | reverse complement strand
AGTAAACTCCCTTGTACTATCATTCATTCTATATACAGAAATCCGTGTACAGGGAAAGGGTTGACTGACGCCAACCCCTTTTCTCATTATTCACTTCCATTATTCTATCATATCTATCCCTATTTGTAAAGGAAAACGATGGATTATAGACATTTATAATCTTTTAGTTTACTTTTAGTACTCTCTCCAAAGGTTTGGGGAACCTTTGGAGGTTGGAGATAGGGCGAAGCAAGTTCACTTCAATAGCTGCAGACAGCTTGTACAGTCGAGTGACTGTGCAAGGTTGGAGATAGCCCTTGCGGAGCAAGTCACCCCTGAAGAGTACGGCAAAGCG
>NZ_POJD01000427.1 GCF_002960445.1 Streptococcus suis | reverse complement strand
AAAAATAAAACAAGATTTTCAGATCTCATCTTCTTTAGTAAAGAAAAATCGGGCATCTGTGAAGAATGTTTTTCGACTTTTGAGGAAATAGCAGAGCAACACTGTCCACATTGTTATAAAAATGGGGAATCGGAAAGTTGCAAGGATTGTCAGTACTGGCAGAATCAAGGGAAACCAGTTGTCCACACAGCTTTGTACCAATATAATCAAGCGATGGCGCATTATTTTAGTCGCTACAAATTTCAAGGAGACTATGTTTTAAGAAATATTTTTGCT
>NZ_POJD01000426.1 GCF_002960445.1 Streptococcus suis | reverse complement strand
AAAGAAAACTGTTAATGGGCGAGTAGGGATGTTGCCTGCTTTAATATCCAGATACTTATGGATAACATAAAGAACATTCATCTGCTGACGCTTGTACTCGTGCATGCGCTTGATTTGTACATCAAAGATGGATTCTGGATTAACATGAACACCTTGTGTCTTGGCAATATGGCGCTGCAATTTGCGTTTATTATGCTGCTTTGTCTTTTCCAACCAAGATTTCAATTCCTTATCATTTTTGTAATCCAACAGCTTTTCGAGCTCACTTGCATCGTGATGGT
>NZ_POJD01000425.1 GCF_002960445.1 Streptococcus suis | reverse complement strand
GGCTATTCAACAATTATTGGGCAGTATGAATTCGCTTTTTATTGGAGCTATTTTTGCCTTTATTCTCAATGTTCCCATGAAAAAATTAGAAGATCAGTTTGAAAAAATTTCTTTTTTAAAGAAATCCAAGCGGTCTTTGGCAATTGTTGGAGTATTAATTGGATTTGCTTTAATTGTGACAGGACTGGTAGTGATTGTTCTTCCTACATTGGTGACGACTGTTTCAGAACTGGTTTCGGTTAGCAGCACAGCCATTCCAAAATCGGTAAATGCCCTAACTAA
>NZ_POJD01000424.1 GCF_002960445.1 Streptococcus suis | reverse complement strand
CACTAAAATTTAGTCCAAAATAAAACAATTTCCTTATTTTGACTATTGAACTCAAAATATTTTTCGTCAAATACCTTGATGGACTTGACAAATAGTAGAAAAAAGAGTTCCCAAAGGAACCCTTTTCACAATTAACCTAAACGCTGCTTAGCATCTGCTGCACGTTGGAAAGCTTGTCCGACATAGTTGATACAGAGCATCATCACAAGGATGAAGATGGCTGCTGGCAACCAAATCCATGTCTTGTTTTCCAAAATATCTGCATTGCGAGCATTGGCAATC
>NZ_POJD01000423.1 GCF_002960445.1 Streptococcus suis | reverse complement strand
ATCACAGGGGATGTTATGGGTAAATATCACCCGCATGGAGATATTGCGATTTACGAAGCAATGGTTCGTATGGCGCAATGGTGGAGCTACCGTCACATGTTAGTTGATGGTCACGGAAACTTTGGTTCCATGGATGGCGACGGAGCAGCCGCTCAGCGTTATACAGAAGCACGTATGAGCAAGATTGCGCTTGAAATGCTTCGTGATATTAACAAGAACACGGTAAATTTTGCGGATAACTATGACGCGAGTGAACGTGAGCCTGAGGTTTTACCTGCTCGT
>NZ_POJD01000422.1 GCF_002960445.1 Streptococcus suis | reverse complement strand
AGGTGATACTGCTCCTGCTTTGGGTTAGATAACCCCAACTGTTTCTGGGCCATATCGTTAATCATGATGATCCGTCCGATACGGTCTGTAGCAATAACACCGTCACTCATATAGGACAGGATGGACGTCAGACGTGTCTTTTCTTGTTCTAAATTATCATGAGTTAAGCGGATGACCTCGGACAAATCATTGAGGGAATTAGCCATGTCTGTGATTTCAGGACTTCCCCTCATGTCTAACAGATCTGCATAATTCCCCTCAATTAAGG
>NZ_POJD01000421.1 GCF_002960445.1 Streptococcus suis | reverse complement strand
TAACTGAAGGTTCCAGAAATATTGAACGTAGTAAACTTATCGGCGGTCATTCCGCTGGTGGATTGGAGGGATTAAAATGATTGACCGTTCATACTTACCATTTCAGTCAGCAAGAGAGTACCAAGATACTAAGATGCAAAAATGGATGGGCTTTTTTCTATCTGAGCATACATCAGCACTCACTGACGATGCAAACAAAGTAACGTATATGTCAGATTTGTCACTGGAGAAGAAATTATTACTCCTCAGTCAGGTGTATGCTGGGCAACTGAACACGCGCATTCATGTAGTTGAAAAAAACAAT
>NZ_POJD01000420.1 GCF_002960445.1 Streptococcus suis | reverse complement strand
GTTGGTCTAGGTTCATCTAGCGGTGGTTCAACCTTGACGCAGCAATTGATAAAACAGCAACTTGTCGGAGATGCTCCAACCTTTACGCGTAAGGCTAATGAGATTGTTTCGGCTTTGGCATTAGAGCGGAATATGACCAAGGAAGAGATTTTAACCATTTACTTAAATGTTTCTCCATTTGGTCGAAATAATCAGGGACGAAATATTGCAGGGGTAGAAGCTGCGGCTCAGGGAATTTTTGGTAAACCAGCGAAAGACTTGACTGTTCCTCAGGCTGCTTTTATTGCAGGCT
>NZ_POJD01000042.1 GCF_002960445.1 Streptococcus suis | reverse complement strand
GGCTGACCATCTTCTGATACAAAAGACAAAACCAATCTATCATCTGCTTTAAATTTTGAACCTGCTAAACTCTCGGAAAAAGTAACCTCAAACCGTCCATCTTTAGGATCAATTAGTGTCTTATCAGAGACAAAACTACCATTTATTGATAGATAGACTGAACCTTTGACAGAGGTATGACCAATAACTTTGCTCGTATGTTCAAAAACTGGTTCGATGAACACTTGATGCATTCCATTAGATGTTTTTTCTAATCTTTTTGCTGGAATTTCATAAGCCTCTGGATGTCGATTAGTCCTGAGATGGCAAATAGTTATTTGA
>NZ_POJD01000419.1 GCF_002960445.1 Streptococcus suis | reverse complement strand
AATGACTACTTTAGACAATTTCTTCATCGCAAACGAAATATCATTCACCAGCTCTGCTATTTTTACCAAAGAAGCAATATCATCATCATCAACTGCACGCTTCATCTCAACTAAATCTCCACCCACGGAGAAAATGGAACCCTGTGCTTGAATTTGTAAAATTTTGACGGAGGCATCCCCTTCTGCAAGGCGGATTGCTTCTAAGATTTCTTCACACATAGGAATATTAAAACCATTTGCCACTTCCGGTCTGTTTAAAGTTAGAATCGCTACGGAA
>NZ_POJD01000418.1 GCF_002960445.1 Streptococcus suis | reverse complement strand
GAATTTCATGAAAGAGTATTAAAGACAAAGTATTGGCCAGCTCTTGTTTGGAGCTTAGTTTTAAGTGTTTTTAGCGTAGCCAATCCACTGCTAATGCCATTTGCAACCAATATACAAACTCAAAATTTATATGCAGGGATGGCAATGGCAAATGGACAAATCCCTTATGGTGATTTCTTTGGTACAAGCGGGTTATTATTCTACTTACTTGCTTTCTTAGGTCATCTGGGAGGAACTTTCATTATCTTTGGAATCCTCCAGTTTATAGCATTACTGATAGCG
>NZ_POJD01000417.1 GCF_002960445.1 Streptococcus suis | reverse complement strand
TCCTCTCATTTTTAGCCAAGTATGTCAGATATAATTGACATAGAAAGGAGGGCACATGAACCGTGTCAAAGATTATCGCCTATTGCTTGGGATTTCCCAGCTGGATCTGGCCAAGGCTATCGGCGTATCCAGGCAGACCATCAATATGATTGAAAACAACAAGTACAACCCCTCGCTAGACCTCTGTATCAACCTAGCCAAAGCTTTACAGACTGACCTTAATAGTCTCTTTTGGAATCAATAAGGAGTTCATCATGAAAGATATTTTTACAAAAATTCTCA
>NZ_POJD01000416.1 GCF_002960445.1 Streptococcus suis | reverse complement strand
TCTGTTAATTTCGGAACAAAATCACGACAATAAGGGCATGTCTCACGACCTATGTATAATATAAATTCTTCCTCGTCTTGGACCTTTTGCTCCACTTCGTCTATCGAAATAGCCTGGTAACTCTTTACAGCCTTCACATAGTCTGATTCATTTGGCGTAGCCGCTGATTGAGATAGAAAGAAGGCCCCACCTACGACCAAAATAGCTAATAGCACTAGCAAAAAATACTTACGCCACATAATCCCTCCTCAAATACAGACAAAAAGCCCTT
>NZ_POJD01000415.1 GCF_002960445.1 Streptococcus suis | reverse complement strand
GTTAATCCGCTCAAACAACGGATTGTACAGGAGTCTAAGGACGGTACTATCAAATACCTTTTTGAACTGCCAGATGGCATGTTGATTGAGACAGTTCTCATGCACCAGCACTATGGCCTTTCTGTTTGTGTAACGACACAAGTTGGCTGTAATATCGGCTGTACATTCTGTGCATCTGGATTGATTCCTAAGCAACGTGACTTGACTAGCGGTGAGATTGTGGCTCAGATTATGTTGGTACAAAAGTACTTGGATGAGCGCAATCAGAATGAGCGTGTTAGCC
>NZ_POJD01000414.1 GCF_002960445.1 Streptococcus suis | reverse complement strand
CAAAAATCGAAAAAATTTGCAAAACAATCAATAAAGCAGGCATATAGGTTGCTGCCGAACCTACCAACCAAAGAATAAGGAAAATGGTTAGAATAATCAAACTAATGACAATAAATGTCCGACTATATATAATTTTCCAAAGTTTTTCCATACATCTCTCCCTTAGTTTTTTACCATTATAACAGATTTTAGTTCATTATCCTACTCAAAATAAATAGTCTCTATGATTCGATATTTCTGAATATTTTAAATATATAAACATATTCAATTTATATTGTAAAGA
>NZ_POJD01000413.1 GCF_002960445.1 Streptococcus suis | reverse complement strand
AGGCTCTTTAGATGATTCTAGCTCTGAAATTGTAGAGGAAATAGCAGACAACATCCCATCACCTGTTATCGCTGAAGGGGAAGTAGCGGTAGAGATGAAAGTTGACAGAGGGACCGAGAATGTAGTTTCTAGAAATGATACAGAAGTTACGACGAGCGAGCAAAATCAGATAGAGGTTACTGAGACAAAAGAAATTTTGAATCAGACCAGTTATCAAACGGAGAGTGGCGAGCAACGACAAATTATATGGGCCCATGGAATTACTCCTCCTGCAATGGAACAAAGCGGTGGTTTTGTAAAGGAAAAG
>NZ_POJD01000412.1 GCF_002960445.1 Streptococcus suis | reverse complement strand
CCTATGTTGGGTCAAATCCTTTTGGCAATTGCTTCTTTTAGGGCAAGGTATCGCTATTCTAACGGTTGTGCTAGGTTTTTTAGTGGCCAATCAACTGGATTTAACCATGTCAGGGACCTGTGCCGTTGTCAGCCTTCTTGTGGTTTGTTCGAGTATTATTCTAAAAAATACTTGGTCACGGTCATCTGATAAGTGAAATTGTCAGAATTTTTTGTTATTATAGTCATTAAGAAAGACAAAGGAGAAAATCAATGATACGTTTACAAGATGATTTTTACGAATA
>NZ_POJD01000411.1 GCF_002960445.1 Streptococcus suis | reverse complement strand
AATTTGGAGGACAAAGGTGGAGTGATATGTACTGGAAAGCCTTGTAGAAAGGGAAGTTCTTGCAATTCATAAGCCTTTAAGATATAATGTATAGTAACTGTGTGAAAGGAGTAACAGCGTGACAAAGGATACGAATGAAAAAAACACGCAGTCTTCAGGCTTCCGCGATCAAATTTTACGAGATTTGGAAGAATTGAAGGTGAAACGTTTGGCGGAACAGTCAGCGGATGTTCTTGTTGATAAGCGTAATGAAGTTATCAACGAGCTCCAGCCTAGTCTTGCCGAAGAAAAAGCCCCCCATAGAGAGACTGAAATTGTAAAAGTAGAAGGTATTGCTTTCCCTGATTCATACTTGTCAGAAGAACAGCAAGAATCAGAAGTGATGACGGAAAGTATTGAAGAGCCAACATCAGAAACTTTGGCTACTCCAGAGACTTTTGTGATTGAAAAAGA
>NZ_POJD01000410.1 GCF_002960445.1 Streptococcus suis | reverse complement strand
ACCTTTTTAGTTTCCATCCAACATATCGAAACGGCTGACCTTGCCAAAGTGAAACGAATTGTGACTGAAGCCATGATGTCAGTTGCTCTGCGTTACCATCAGAATCTAGATTTCAACGTTCTAGTCAATCCAACTGGACGTTTTGTTCTTGGTGGCTCATTTGCGGATGCAGGAGTAACTGGACGTAAAATTGTGGCGGATACATATGGTGGTTTCGCACATCATGGTGGAGGTGCTTTCTCTGGAAAAGACCCAAGTAAGGTTGACCGCTCAGCAGCATACA
>NZ_POJD01000041.1 GCF_002960445.1 Streptococcus suis | reverse complement strand
CCTAACACAAGCTACCAGTTTAGATTGTCAGTTTGGTGGCTCAGAGTTGAATGTCTTGGCCAGTTTAGCACAGTTGGGGCATTCAGTTGAGTTGGTGACGGCACTTCCTGAAAATGAAGTGGGAAAGATGGCAGAACACTTTCTCTTTGCACGGCAGATTGGACAGAAGCATCTGATTCGAAAAAAAGGAAGGCTGGGGATTTATTATTATCAAAAGGGCTTCTCTCTTAGACCTAGCCAGGTGACCTACGACCGTGATTATTCTGCCTTTAGCTTATCCAAGGAAGAAGAGTATGATTTGGAAGGTATGTTTGACGGTGTCGATTGGTTTCATGTCAGTGGTATAACGGTCGCTTTGAATCCAGATATTTATCGACTGGCCTTT
>NZ_POJD01000409.1 GCF_002960445.1 Streptococcus suis | reverse complement strand
CCGTATTATCATGTTGACAGGACCAGTTGAGGACAACATGGCAAACTCTATCATTGCACAATTGCTTTTCCTTGATGCCCAAGACCCTACAAAGGATATTTACCTCTATGTTAATACGCCAGGAGGATCGGTGTCAGCAGGTCTTGCCATTGTAGACACGATGAATTTCATTAAAGCTGATGTTCAAACCATCGTTATGGGAACAGCTGCGAGCATGGGAACCATCATTGCATCAAGCGGTGCCAAGGGCAAACGTTTCATGTTGCCAAATGCAGAGTACAT
>NZ_POJD01000408.1 GCF_002960445.1 Streptococcus suis | reverse complement strand
GTTTCACCGCCAATCAATCCGCAACCAGCTTGGACACAGCCTTCAGCCACACCTGCTACTACCTGCTCTAGCTTGGCTGGCTCATTTTTTCCAGTCGCAATGTAGTCAAGGAAGTAAAGCGGCTCTGCACCTGCTGCGATAATGTCGTTGACACACATAGCCACGCAATCTTGACCAATGGTGTCGTGTTTGTCGTACTGGATAGCCAGCATGAGCTTGGTGCCCACACCGTCTGTCCCAGATACCAAGACTGGCTCTTTGACATCCAGTTTGGTTAGATCAAA
>NZ_POJD01000407.1 GCF_002960445.1 Streptococcus suis | reverse complement strand
AATTATATTTCTATCGGCTCAGATATTTATCTCTACACAGGTATCACCTCAGCAACTGCTGATTCATCCAACCTTGGATTTATTCTTGTCAATATGAGAACTCGTGAAATTACCAACTACAAATTGGCTTCGGCGACTGAAACAGCAGCGCAGAAGTCTGCAGAAGGTGAAGTGCAGGAAAAAGGCTATAAAGCCACTAATCCAAGCCTAGTTAAGTTGGCAGATACAGCCTACTATTTAGTATCCTTGAAAGATGATGCCGGCTTGGTTAAATCATACGCTCT
>NZ_POJD01000406.1 GCF_002960445.1 Streptococcus suis | reverse complement strand
TCAGTTTTTTGTGACTAGTTTGGATGATTTTACTAGTCTTTGCGGTGAGATCCGCAATTTACGGGCACGTGAATTGGTCATCGGCTATGCTTTATCTGAGGAAGAAGAGCAGGTCTTTTCGAACCAGATGAACCTCCTGCTCTCTTTTGAGGATGAGGTGACGGAAGATGTCCAGCTGATTGACAACTCCTTGACAGACTTGGAAAAGGCTGCGGCAGGTAAACTCCTCAGCTACCTACATCGGACTCAGATGCGAGATCTGAGCCACTTGCAGAAGGTGGTCC
>NZ_POJD01000405.1 GCF_002960445.1 Streptococcus suis | reverse complement strand
TCGATGGCTGGCTACTGTCATATACATCATGTTGGATGTTCCAAGTTCGGCATTCATATATAAAATCATGAGTAGCCCCCAACCAAACATCAACCCATAGCTAAATTTCCCGAGTCCTTCTGCGACATGGTTGAGTTTGTCTGCTGTATAAAGAGAAATGACAATCCCCAATCCTAAATAAAGACTGGCTAGTATTGATCGTACAGCGTAGGCAGAAAAACTGTGTTCAAACAAATCTGCTTTTTTCTTGATACTCTTTTCAAGTGTATACATTAATGTCTCTTGGTTAGCTCCCATCCTAATCTAGATCGGAA
>NZ_POJD01000404.1 GCF_002960445.1 Streptococcus suis | reverse complement strand
AGTCGTTTAGTTTGTTTTTAGTACTCGCTTCAAAGGTTCGGGAAACCTTTGAAGGCTGGAGATAGGGCGAAGCAAGTTCGTCTCAATAGCTGCAAGTTGCTAGAACAGCCTAAAGGCTGTTCTAGGTTGGAAATAAGACTTGCCTCGCAAATCACTTCTGTAAAGTACGACAAAGCGAGTTCAAATACTCCAGTGAAGTGTTTGAAGTTGGAAATAAGGAAACGAAGTTTCCTCGCTCGTCGAAGCAATCAAAGATAAACTACTGATACTCAATGAAAATCAAA
>NZ_POJD01000403.1 GCF_002960445.1 Streptococcus suis | reverse complement strand
AAATATTGTATTTTTTGTGATTAGGAGATGGCGATGTAGCGTCGAGCACCTGAGTAACTGATATAGCTAATCCATGTGCGACCTTCGGCAGTAATAACTTTATCATAGCGAACGACTGAGCCAGCTCCGTAGAAGGTGATTTCAGGACTGGACAGACTTGGATTGTTGCGGACACTAGAGTAGGACTGGATGGTGTAGCTACCTGATGCTGGTAGGCTGTTGTTTGTAGATTGAGTAATGGTAGGCTGGATGGCGATATAGCGCCGAGCTCCAGAATAGCTGAT
>NZ_POJD01000402.1 GCF_002960445.1 Streptococcus suis | reverse complement strand
TATATTTATGTTTTTTAACTCTGTTTGTTTACTTCTAACTTCATTAAAAACTGACTCAAAGAAATTGTCATCTCTAATATTACTTTTAAATTGAATGATATTTTTGATATAGATGGCCTTTGAACTATCACCTGTTACAAAATGTATCTGTTCTAAAAAAGTGTTCAATTGTGACAATTGTTTTAGATTTAGCGCACCTAGCTTCTTTCTTCGCTTATATTCTTCTTCAAGACCCTCCTGTATTTTAGCTATATCTTTAAAATTATCAATTTTAAATTCAGTTAATGAAATATCCATTA
>NZ_POJD01000401.1 GCF_002960445.1 Streptococcus suis | reverse complement strand
ATACTTTGTTTGTAGCTGGAGGTTTTTTAGTTATTCCACTTTTATTGTTATTGTTGGGTTATTTATCAGAAAATGACCACGGAGGGACAGATAATGAAGCTAATCAAGCTGAATCATGCAGTACGAGTGAGGTTTAATCCTTATATAATAACCTCTAAAAGATTGTTTTTGAGCAGAGTCGGAATGGATTTATTTTTAGGAATGTTATTGATAAACACTTGGGTTTCTCCATACTCAATCCCTATTAAATCAGTGCTTTCATTGATATTTATTGGAATAATTTGT
>NZ_POJD01000400.1 GCF_002960445.1 Streptococcus suis | reverse complement strand
GCCGTGGGACTTATCTTGGAAATAAGTCGCAACTTCTTTGCTGATTGGTTTGGTAAAGGAGGGCCAGCCGCAGCCTGAGTCGAATTTGTCCGTCGAGAGAAAGAGTGGCTCGCCAGTCGTAATATCGACGTAGATGCCAGCTTGTTCACTATTCCAAAACTCATTTTCGAAGGGTCTTTCCGTCGCAGCTTCTTGAGTGACTTGGTACTGGAGGTCGGTCAAGCTGTCTTTTAAGACTTGTTGGTCTGGCTTTTGGTAGTCCGCAACATCAAT
>NZ_POJD01000040.1 GCF_002960445.1 Streptococcus suis | reverse complement strand
TTTTATCATGACCCAACTCTACACCTACCAAGTTATCAGCCAACGATTGAACCAAATGGTTTGCAGGTTAAGAAAATTTTGAAACAGCTTAGCCAAGCTCAAAAACCAGTTATATTGGCTGGTGGTGGTGTCAATTATGCAGATGCCAATAAAGAATTAGTTGCCTTTGCAGAGCGCTACCGTATTCCAGTAGTTTCAACCCTCCTTGGATTAGGTGCAATGCCCATTGAGCATGAATTATCCTTGGCTATGGGTGGTATGCACGGTTCATACGCTGCCAATATGGCTATGGATCAGGCTGATTACATTATCAATATT
>NZ_POJD01000004.1 GCF_002960445.1 Streptococcus suis | reverse complement strand
CTTCCAATTGCACCGCAAGAAGAAGGAACAACCCCTAACAAGTCAATCCCAGGATACGAGTTCACAGGTAAGACTGTAACAGATCCAGACGGTAACACAACTCACATCTACCGTAAAGTAGAAACACCTGCTAAGAAGGTTGTAACAAACCACGTTGACGAAGAAACAGGTCTTCCAATTGCACCGCAAGAAGAAGGAACAACCCCTAACAAGTCAATCCCAGGATACGAGTTCACAGGTAAGACTGTAAC
>NZ_POJD01000399.1 GCF_002960445.1 Streptococcus suis | reverse complement strand
TTTTCGCGTTCGCAACTCACCATCAATAGAAATCAGACTACCCTTGCTGCCATAAGAAACAAGTGTCTCCGCCAGTTTGCCCCAGAAAATAACATTGAGAAAATCTGCTTCACGCTCACCATTTTCTGTCTTAAATCGGCGATTGACTGCGACAGTTACACGAGTCAAATTTTTGCCAGTTGGTGTTTGAGTGAGTTCAGGTTGGGCCGTCAAGCGACCGATTAAAATTGTTTTATTATACATATTATATCCTCCTACTTATCTATTCGTAGAAGGATTAGAAAA
>NZ_POJD01000398.1 GCF_002960445.1 Streptococcus suis | reverse complement strand
CAAGACATTCAACTCTGAGCCACCAAACTGACAATCTAAACTGGTAGCTTGTGTTAGGGTCTGATAATGAGGAGGAGATAGCCGCAATAAAACTTCTCCAAACGCTAAGATTTTTTTCATACCGCCTCCTAGATGAAAGACCCAGCTGGAATCCTCCAACTAGGTCGTTATTGTATTATTTATCGTCGTATTGATCAACCTTATATTGAGTAACATCTACATAATCCATATCAGATAATGGAACATTTTTCGCAATCGCACGCACACGTTCCTCATCTTTTGCCGCTTTCATAACATGGATTTTCTCTTGAATACGTGCCATTTCTTCACGATCTA
>NZ_POJD01000397.1 GCF_002960445.1 Streptococcus suis | reverse complement strand
GTTGAGCTAAGCAAAGCCTACAAGGTAGAATACATTCAATCTGTTGACATGTTTCCCCACACAGCACGGACCGAGGCGGTTGTTAAACTAAGCAAAAAATAAAAGGCACTATAAGACTATGACGGGTAAACCCACTATGGTCATATAGAGCCTTTTTGAGTGTAGAAAAAAGTCCCCTACGACCTACACTGATACCCATTTAAAATCAAAAATAGCCACCTACCACTCAAAGTAGATATGGAGCATTTTGATTTTGTTATTTTTTGAGAAAAAAACAGCTACTTGAAATCCACAA
>NZ_POJD01000396.1 GCF_002960445.1 Streptococcus suis | reverse complement strand
CGAACTTGTATAAGATCATCAATTTTGTTGAGTGTTATGATGATGGAATCCTATTCTGATTCTTAGTCTAGCTCTGGTCTACCGCTGAGCTTGTCTCAGCGGTAACACTCATCATGTTGATTGGACGCTTGTTTACGAAATTACTCTAAGATAGAATAATTTCGTAAGCAGGCGTTTTTATTTTACTCAAAAATTTTGATATACTGGAGGCATACGAAGAAAATATACAATCTCCGATTAGTATGCCTCTCAGTTTTTCGCCAAATTTCATAAAAAAATCCAAAAA
>NZ_POJD01000395.1 GCF_002960445.1 Streptococcus suis | reverse complement strand
CTTTTAATATTAATTCCATAACATTTCCTCCTGTCTATAATCGCATGCTTTCATTTGCTTGTACGCAGGAAAAACCCTGCGATTTTAGCAGGAAGAATTACATGAAAATAAGATACATAAATATCCCTCCAATATTGTTTATTTTAAATCTAATTTTCTAATCTCATTTATCATTGGGCAAACTATTGCAATGCAAATAATTAAAATACCTGATAGTAAAAACCAATGATTTACACCGATTCTATCAGCAAAGAGTGCAGAAAGAATTAACCCAATTGGCATAGCAAGTGACATGATAC
>NZ_POJD01000394.1 GCF_002960445.1 Streptococcus suis | reverse complement strand
CGAACTCTGAGTAGTGGTCCTGGACTTTTTGCCCAGCCTCATCAAAAGCCACAGGCATAACTCAATGCTTTCTTATTTCTAGGTGACCAGCTGATGTACTTCGCTTTTTTGTTTTCAGGCTCAGGTACGAATAGTCCACTGGACTATTCGTATCCCCCAGATTGCTTGCACAGTCAATGGACTGTGCAAGGTGGGAGATAATACTTGCAAAGCAAGTCACTTTTACAAAATCAGGCAAGGCGAGTTCAAACAATCCGGTGGAGTGTTTGAAGTTGGAAATATGGAA
>NZ_POJD01000393.1 GCF_002960445.1 Streptococcus suis | reverse complement strand
GGTTGGCAATCGGTCCTTTTATCAAAAAAGAGAACATTCCCTTGTGGCTACAGAGTCTTCTGGCGGGGATTCTTGTCTTTTTGTATGGGCTAACGATAAGTTTTTTATCTGCTACACAGTTTGGGACTTCTCCTATCGTCTTTTGGCTTAATGGTTTAGTCTTTGATAGTTTACACGCTACTTCAACAGTTTTGTTTTATCCAATTATTGATTATATTTTTAGGAGATTTTATAAATGAAAAAAATTAGTATTATGTTGATGGTTGTCTTCTCGCTCTTCTTGGC
>NZ_POJD01000392.1 GCF_002960445.1 Streptococcus suis | reverse complement strand
TGGTAATTCCTTGGCTTCTCCACGTGACAGAGTTGGTTTGTAGGGCTTCAAGGTCGTAATCCGTTTGCTTTATAATCACCTCGTAAAAATATTTAACCTTCTCATAGTCCGACCCTGTCGGTGCCTGAGCAAGTATCTTATTCACTTCCTCTTCTATTTTATTTCGTGTCGGAGATAAATCAGTCGGATACACTGGCTCTTCTAAATCCAATATATCAACTCCGCCACTCATTGCTGCTTCATCAGTTAGCCAGTAAAATTCTGGATAATCATGAGCGACAGAAAAA
>NZ_POJD01000391.1 GCF_002960445.1 Streptococcus suis | reverse complement strand
TTTCACCTGCTTTTCTCAAAGAAGAAAAGTATTTGGCTCTCCAACACCTAACCAGAACGAGACTACAACTCATTGAACAGTTGACAAGAACAAAACAACACTTTATTGAAAATATTTATTATAAGTGCAATACCTTATCTACTGAAATCAAGAATGAGAGCCTCACAACTTCTCTCTGGTCTAGCACCATTATTTCCTTAATGACTGAAGACTATACCCTCGACGAGTTAGCAACCGTTCCTCTCAACGACCTAGCGGACTTTATCCAAAAATTGGGGAGAGGACGAT
>NZ_POJD01000390.1 GCF_002960445.1 Streptococcus suis | reverse complement strand
AAGGTCATTTTTAAGGGAATACTGACTGTATTTCAAAAAAATAACGATATGTAGCTTAAACAATAGCATTAGATGGACATTCTGAACCTGTGACGGTAGGTTCTAAGACTCCTGTTTGGAAAGGATTATCCCTCTCTTTATCAATGAATAGCTAAAATAGGCTAGTATTCCCCCCATTGTATTGGTCCATAAATCATCGATTTCAAAGACGCGTTGGGCATCAATCAGCAAATCCAGTAGTAATTGTGTGCATTCAATAAAAAGACTGATACAAAAACTATAACGAAT
>NZ_POJD01000039.1 GCF_002960445.1 Streptococcus suis | reverse complement strand
TGGTGCTTTCTTCATCGGTGCACTTCCTTTGGTCTTGTCAGCAACACCTTTCAAGACTGCTGCTTCCCAAGTCTTTTGAATAGCATCGATGGAATCGCGTACACTGTCAGCGTCAGCAAGATTAACCACGTCTACTAGCTCAATTGGTAAGCCACGTTCGCTTAAAATCGTCTTAGCTTCAGCGGTTAGCTCTCGGCGTGTGATTTCTGCTTCACGGTCAGCCAGGTCCTGTTCACGCTTGTCAAGCTGGTACTTCTGCTTGTCTTCGGCGTTCATCTTGGCTAATTTCTTAGCTTCTGATTC
>NZ_POJD01000389.1 GCF_002960445.1 Streptococcus suis | reverse complement strand
TCTCTGGTTGACCTTGGCTGTTGTTCGATTGAAAACAGATTGTATGACGGCAATCGCCTTACATTTACTTTGGAATAGTTTGGTTTATGTCTTGACCTTCTTGTGATACCAAAATCAAGAGTGCTTCCGTATTATGGAAGCACCTTATGTTTGATAGGGAATTGAAAGAAGAGGAGGTCACCATGTCATCTGAACAACAAGAACGTCAAGCGATGCAATACGTGGAAAGAAGTAGTTTATTAACAGTCAGAACCCTCTTAAAGCTCTTAGAATGGTCGGCTAGGCAAGC
>NZ_POJD01000388.1 GCF_002960445.1 Streptococcus suis | reverse complement strand
TATATCCTGCTGAAATTGCTTTCCTTTAAAATGATTCATCGTCATTCCTCCTGCTATCTTTTTCTATTATTCTACCTTATTTGATAGTAGATTTAAAACTTTGCAACAGAACCCACTAGCTAGCTAAAATATTTCTATTTCTGGAAATTAGTATTAGCGGAAGTAGAAACACACAAAAAACAGAAGGGAAACTGATTTTATTTACAAGTCTTTAGGTTATGATGATTTACTAGATTAATACACTTTAAAAGTGCTTAAATAGAGCGCTTTTTTATATCCTTTAAAACGCCCGTAACACGATTTTAGAGCCATTCAAGACAACGTGGTAGCGAATGATTTTTATTGGAAAATAGTGGAATTTCAAGTTTTAGAGCCATTCAAGACAACATGGCAGCGAAGTAAATGAACAACGCTGCCCTCTTCCGTGTGTGATTTTCCCTTTTTGATTTTTCTAGCACGTCCTTATTAGCCCCTAAAAAGCCCGTAGCGCCGTTTTAATTGTTGGGGGTATAATTATATTCGAGACGTTTTAAAATGACCCCCGCCCCCTATTTTGAGCCAAGGAGAGCCACCACAAGGTGTTCTCTTGTATCGCAGACTAATTTTTGAGGCTTTTAAGGGGCAAATGTGGGCAAGATACGGGGTACAGAGCCGAACTTACCCCAAAAATTACTTTCAAAAACCCGCTGAAGAGCGGGCTCGGCTTTTAAAATCAAGTCTCAAATCAAAAGAACGGCTCTTTCAGACCAACAAAAGTAACGTTCCCTTGCATATTAATCGCAATGAATACGTTGAACGGATGCTTAAAGAACGTCAAAAACACTATGAAAAGTCACAAGGAAAGATAACTCCAGACCAAAAACGGGTAGGATATAGCCGTATTCGCTTTCGAGAACTGGAAAATGGGCGGTTAGAACTCTTTAAGGTCGATTACAAGCACGGAGAGCGGATGATTTCAGCGGTTCAACCGTTCGACGTTATCAAAGTAGCCACTTTTGAAGGCTACGCCTTGGCAGCTGCCGACGTTATGCGAGCAGTCGGACACAATCGTTTAGACGTTTTGCAGACGTATTTGTAAGTTTTTGTGCTCTTTGTTAAAACCCGATGTTTTTGTAACGCTAGAAATTTAAAGAAAACTAAAAAATGGAAAAAATAACTCGCAGATTGACGATTTTTTTCGCAGAAAAAATCAAAATCTGAGTGTTTATATATATTTATATTATATTTATATTATATTTAGGCAACTCATGAGCCTTAGAGCCCCAAGGGTTTTCACGTTTTATGGGGTACAAAATGCCACAACTTAGGGTACAAAATGCCACAACTTAGGGTACAAAATGCCACAACTTAGGGTACAAAATGCCACAACTTAGGGTACAAAAAAATAAATTGTCTTTTTAAATGTTTTCTGTTATTATAAAGACAAAAAATAATAGAGGTTCCCATATGAATGAAATAGTCCGATACAATAATGATTTAAATGGTTTAAAAATGCGAAAATGGACAGCAGAGGAAATGAATTTTTTCTTTTCTGTAATAGCAAAAGTTAGAGATAAGGGAACACGTTCAGTTACCTTTAATTCTGATGATTTAAAGGAATTAAGTAATTTTGCTGACAGACATCAGCAACGTTGGGAAGAGGTTATCGATGGTGTCGCAAATAAAGTAGCTAATTTGAAATATTATGAAAGAACAGAAAAACGAATTTTAATCATGAATTTATTTGCTTATTTTGAAGCAGATATTATCAGTAAAACAATAGAAGTTGAAGTATCTTCGAAATTTGAGTATGTTGTCAATAAATTACTGACAAATTTTACTCAGTATGAACTTGAAGAGTTTACCAATATTCGTTCGACTTATGCTAAAACTTTGTATAGATTACTTAAACAGTGGCGAACAGTGGGAAAAAAAGAATTTGAAATTAATGAATTCAAAGAAATTCTGGATACTCCAACAAGCTATCGTCCAAGTGAAATAAATAGATTAATATTAAATCCAACCCTTAAGCAGCTTTCTCCGTATTTTAAAGACTTAAAAATAAAGACAATCAAGTCAAATAAACGTGGTAACCCTGTTTTAGGTTATGAATTTACATGGAAACCAGAAAAAACAGGTGAGTGGGAAGAGGATAAATACAAGAAAAATGACTTCTACAAGTCTAAAAATAGCACATCAAATGTACCAGATTGGGTAGAAAAAGAATACAAGCATAGTGCTACAGCGGAAGAACAGGCTAAACTTGAAGAATTAAGACGTAGCATGTCTGAAGATTGAGGAGGAAAGATATCTTGGGTAGGTGGTAAAAAACTAACTGAAAAACAGATTATTGCTCTACATGCAAAGGAAGAAGTCATGGTAAAAGGGGTTCTGTTGCAAAGTTTTAAATCTACTATCAAATAAGGTAGAATAATAGAAAAAGATAGCAGGAGGAATGACGATGAATCATTTTAAAGGAAAGCAATTTCAGCAGGATGTG
>NZ_POJD01000387.1 GCF_002960445.1 Streptococcus suis | reverse complement strand
AGGTGTCAAACGTCGCTTTACGGAGAAAATTGTCAATGATACTGTTATCATTGATGACTTTGCTCACCATCCAACGGAAATCATTGCAACCATTGATGCGGCACGTCAGAAGTATCCTAGCAAGGAGTTGGTAGCCATCTTCCAACCACATACATTCACTCGTACCATTGCGCTTCTCGATGAGTTTGCAGATGCTTTGAATGGAGCAGATGCAGTTTACCTTGCTCAAATTTATGGATCAGCGCGTGAAACAGACAATGGTCAGGTTAAGGTAGAAGATTTGGCGG
>NZ_POJD01000386.1 GCF_002960445.1 Streptococcus suis | reverse complement strand
CTGATTAGACTGACAAGCAGCTAATAGTACAACCGTGGACACTAACATCAGTTTACTAATAAATATTTTCATAACTTCCTCCTGTGCTCTATCTTTGGTCTTATACTCTTCGAAAATCAAAATTATCCGTTGTCAACTTGCCTTGATGAGTGAAAAGCTCCAGTGGAGGTTTTCAGCCTGTTACCATGAAATAAGATAGTAACAGAGTTCTATCTTCGACTTCGTTTCCTAGTCTACTTTTGATTTTCATTGAGTATTAGTATAACATCTTTCCGAGGGCTTGTAAACG
>NZ_POJD01000385.1 GCF_002960445.1 Streptococcus suis | reverse complement strand
TAAAGGCAAACGGAGCAATGTTCTTTTTCAATGAAAAAATGAAAGAGGCAGATTGCTAGGAATCCTTTGTCTAACCTGTATTATTTTTACTTTAATATTTATACTGCTTTATCGTTAAATAAGTCTAACCAAATAATTTTTTCCAGAAGGAAGGTTTTGCATCTTCCTTTTTTTCTTCTGGTTTTGAGATAAGATTTGGAAATATGGATTCTAAGCTAACTTCTTCATTATCAACAGCGTGATTTGTGTGAAAGACAAGTGCGTAGGGAGATTGTCCTATTTTTTCATCG
>NZ_POJD01000384.1 GCF_002960445.1 Streptococcus suis | reverse complement strand
AAGTGGGTTCCAAAGTAGTAAGCAAAAGCTAGGATAATATTGACTAATGCTAAGACTGGACTTGGATAGAGAGAAAATGGTGTAGAATAAGCTGTTCCTAGGTTACTTAGGACAAAGAAAGTGCTAAATACTCCAGTAACGATGAGAATGCCGATATAAGTCAAGATTGCAAAGAGGAAGCGATGATCCTTGAATAATTGACCGACAGATATAGAGAAGTAGATCAAAAGGATACCAGTGGTAATTTCAATTAAATAATAGACAATCTGACTGAATAGAATTGTCCAGTC
>NZ_POJD01000383.1 GCF_002960445.1 Streptococcus suis | reverse complement strand
ATCAAAATTTGCATAAAAAATTGAGCCCTTTCGAGCTCGAGAACTACTAGGTCGTATAGATGGTTGAAGCCGTCGCAATAATCTGCCATTGGTTGGCAGTTGTCGCAATAAATCCCTTGTCCTGATGGAAGTCATCGTAAGGGAGAATTGGCACTTCTAGTTCATCTAGTTTAGGTACTTCATTGTTCAGATAGGCTTGCAACCGCTGGATTGCTCGGCGAATGCGGGCATCCAATCCCCCTAGGCGAATGTCCACCGTATCCAGACCAAACACCTTCTTCTCTACCATCC
>NZ_POJD01000382.1 GCF_002960445.1 Streptococcus suis | reverse complement strand
AACCAGTGATTGCCTGAATCAACTCACTTTGACCGTTTCCGTCGATACCGGCAATACCAACAACCTCACCTGCTCGAACATCAAGCGATAAGCCCTTAACTGCTGGAATACCACGGTTTTCATTGACAACCAAATCCTTAATTGACAAAATGACTTCTTTAGGACTCGCTTCAACTTTCTCTGTTTTAAAGGAAACGGAACGTCCAACCATCCACTCAGCCAAATCTTGGTTTGTTGCTCCTTCAACGGCAACTGTTTCGATTGATTTACCT
>NZ_POJD01000381.1 GCF_002960445.1 Streptococcus suis | reverse complement strand
ATGTCTTGTCTGGCTTTGATATAGAGGACCGTATTGAAATCGACTTAGCACTAGATAAACTTGACAAGGCTGTCAACGTATATCTCGAAGAAGATGATTTTGATACAGTAATGAGAAAGTTTAACGGATAATGAATATACTCGATTTACTTCACAAGAACAAGCAAATCAATCAATGGCAGTCAGGATTGAATCAATCAACACGTCAGTTATTATTAGGACTATCTGGGACTAGTAAGTCACTTATAATGGCGACTGCCTATGATTGTTTGGCCGAAAAGATTATGATTGT
>NZ_POJD01000380.1 GCF_002960445.1 Streptococcus suis | reverse complement strand
CTGTAAAGTAATTATCCATGAAAATGGCAATCAAGAAATAAGAAACGGGAAAATTAGTGCTATTATTGACCATCGTAATAAAATCAGTTTTTTTAATGAAAAAGGAGCATTAATATTACAAGAATTTATTCGCTTACGTGCAGTTAAACATGATGATGGTAGTGAAGATATCAGTACTATTAGTGTCACAAAGGATTTCAATTCTACTTTAAAGTTAAAATCGAGAGAATATCAGGCCAATAATCATGGCTCGGATTTTGCGGTAAAAGCAAGATTTGAGTCGAACCCCAAT
>NZ_POJD01000038.1 GCF_002960445.1 Streptococcus suis | reverse complement strand
TGTTTGATAAAAAAGGTGTGGTTGTCTTTGCTGGTGATGATGCAGATGCGATCTTCGAATTGCTCCTTGAAGCAGATGTCGAAGTGGATGACGTAGAAGCAGAAGACGGCACAATCACTGTCTATACAGCTCCAACTGATTTGCACAAGGCAATCGTGGCACTTAAAGAATCAGGAATCCAAGAGTTCAACGTCACTGAACTTGAAATGATCCCACAATCAGAAGTATCACTTGAAGGCGATGACCTCGCAACATTTGAAAAACTCTACGATGCCCTAGAAGACGACGAAGACGTCCAAAAAATCTACACAAATGTAG
>NZ_POJD01000379.1 GCF_002960445.1 Streptococcus suis | reverse complement strand
CAGATGCTTCTCCATTCAACTCTTCGGTCACCGCTTTCTCGTCTGCTGAAATTGGTGACATTCCTTCTTCAGCTTCGGTCTTTTCCACATGTTCGTTCACTACGGAAGAGAGTTCAACAGCTGGCTCTGACAAGCTGTCCACATTTTCTAGCTGGTCCGCAGAAACCTGTGTTCCAAATAAGGTCGCACCAATCAAAACAGAACAAGCACCTATTGTAAATTTTCGAATACCGAATCGCTGACGTTTGTCGAAATCACATTTTGTCATATTTTCCTCCTACACAATTGTAGT
>NZ_POJD01000378.1 GCF_002960445.1 Streptococcus suis | reverse complement strand
TACGGCACACTTACTGAAACGAAAATTCATAAGAATCCTCCATTTTCTTTTTGTAATAATCTTCTACAATCATTATACAGCTAAGAAATGCAAAATTCAAGACTAATTCTGAACGTTCGTTTGAAAAACGAGTGAAAATAACAAGAAAACGAAAGAAAACAAGAACGTTCACCGAATCTGAACTTGGTTTGGATTGTTTGTAATTAGTAGTCTTATGTTAGATTCCTTTTTCTTTTTTCGTGAAAATGGTAGAATAGTAGGAAATATAAGAGGAAG
>NZ_POJD01000377.1 GCF_002960445.1 Streptococcus suis | reverse complement strand
TTCTCACCAGTATTTGACGAATCTGTTTACTAGTCATATCTTGACGCTCCAAGGTACGACCATTCAACCACTCCTGCTCTACACGATGCCCCATTCCTACTTCACGATTTGCTGACAAAACGGGTGGTGTAATTTGCTCACGCGCAAGAGCAGACACTATCGGAGGCATCTCATACTTCACAAAGACTGGCGTTCCGTCTGACCGTAGGCCTTTAAACGCTTTGCCACTATTTCCTGCAATAGACTGTAATTGTAGCCCACTGGTATCAAACTGCATGCCTTTCCTCCTTTAAAAATTCCTTACTATTTTACTAATTTTCGTCTATTTAGTCAATCAATTTTTTTAATTTTAGAGGCAAATATATTTCATGCAAGAAAATCCCCACGAGAAGTAAGACGACTACCATCG
>NZ_POJD01000376.1 GCF_002960445.1 Streptococcus suis | reverse complement strand
CCAATACTCTCTGGACTAGTGGATTTTCCACAAATTCTTCATCAACTACTTCTTTTCTCTCAGCTTTCTCTAGCTTGCTCTTCCAATCTCTGAGGGTTAAATCTGGCTGATTACCTTTATCTTTTTCAAATTGCTCCGCATCTTCTCTGCTGAGTTCTTCGTGTAAAAAGGCGTAAGCAACTTGTCGCAACTCTTCAAGGGAAAGCTGGCTACCAAAGAAAAATTCAACCTTTTCATGACTTAGTCCCATTTGGAGTAGTTCTGTCGCAAGGGCTAGTTGAGTTACCGAGGCTTTGGGATAACCACCTAGTAAAGCAAGG
>NZ_POJD01000375.1 GCF_002960445.1 Streptococcus suis | reverse complement strand
CCTGCATTTTTTCTTCAAATTCTTCTGGGCTAATATCAACGTAGTCAATCTTGATGTCAAAGTACTGACCTGCACTGAGGGAGTAGTTCTTATCCTTAATCTCTTCATAGCTAACCTTGACAGAGAAGTCTTCGACAACTTCTTTGTTAATAAAGGTCTGAATGATTTGGCTTTCTTCATCAGGGCTAAGGACTGTCTTTTGGTTCTTGCCTTCCTTGACCTTGGTGCCAAGATTAGAAGCGTCAATCAAGACCACATCGTCCTTATTCTTCTTATCGATAAAGAGAATGGAC
>NZ_POJD01000374.1 GCF_002960445.1 Streptococcus suis | reverse complement strand
GTTTGCACCCGCTTGTCTGTGAAGCCTACAACGCCGACTTTGACGGTGACCAGATGGCGATTCACGTTCCATTGTCAGAAGAAGCACAAGCAGAAGCACGTATCCTTATGCTTGCGGCAGAACACATCCTTAACCCTAAAGATGGTAAACCTGTCGTAACACCATCTCAGGATATGGTTTTGGGTAACTACTACTTGACCATGGAAGATGCTGGTCGTGAAGGTGAAGGTATGGTCTTCAAGGATGCGGATGAGGCTGTTATGGCTTACCGCAATGGCTATGTTCACTTGCAT
>NZ_POJD01000373.1 GCF_002960445.1 Streptococcus suis | reverse complement strand
TGCTCCTGAAATGTGTAGGAATCCACCACTAGCTTCAAAGAGCGGCATGCCATTTTCATCTAAAAGCATCTCGCCAGTTTCTGGATTCACTTGCAATGTAGATGATAAAGACTTGGTAAACATATCATAAATTTGCTGACCAGTCACAGTGATTTGAGAAACAATGTTACCAAATGGCAAGACTGCAATAATATCACCTTTTGTAACAGGCTGATCTTTAGCAATTGTTGCACGTAGACCACCACCGTTAGTCACAGCAAGGCTAGTTTTGTTTGAAAATCCTGTTTGACCATA
>NZ_POJD01000372.1 GCF_002960445.1 Streptococcus suis | reverse complement strand
ATTGCAGAGCTGTCTAGTATTTCCTTCAAAAATTATAGCTTTAGTTATCCACAGGCGGAAAGAGCCAGCCTACAGGACATCAATTGGACACTGAAAGCAGGGCAAACTGTAGGTATCGTTGGGAAAACTGGTTCGGGAAAAACGACCTTGGTTCGCCAATTCTTACGCCAGTATCCGATTGGTCAGGGAAATTTTTTCATCAATCATCAATCTATTTTAGACTTTAAACGTTCTAGTATAGAGGAAAAAATTGGCTATGTTCCACAAGAACACATTTTGTTTTCAAGGTCTGTT
>NZ_POJD01000371.1 GCF_002960445.1 Streptococcus suis | reverse complement strand
GGTATCTTACTCGTATCCCATTCAAAAAATTTGGCCCAGGGAATCATCGACCTAGTATCTGAAGTCGCAAAAGATATTCCCATCACCTACTGTGGCGGACTAGAAGATGGTAGCATCGGTACCAGCTTTGAAATCGTACAAGAGCGAGTTGAAGCAAACCCTGCTGATACCCTCCTTGCCTTTTTCGACCTAGGTAGCGCCCGAATGAACATGGAACTTGCTGCCGATTTTACAGACAAACAAATTCTTATCCAAACCGTACCAGTCGTCGAAGGTTGCTATACTGCCGCAGCTC
>NZ_POJD01000370.1 GCF_002960445.1 Streptococcus suis | reverse complement strand
AAAAGAGAACTCTAGTACCTCCAATTGTGAGGCTTGCCCTCTACTCAAAAAGACTCCTTACGTTTGTAATGCCTGTCCGAAAAAGAGAAGCAACTGCGGATACCAGAAACAGTTCTACTACGCAAAAAGAGCTCAGCTTGATTATGAAGTTAAGCTCTCAGATTCGAGAACAGGTGTTGCACTAAACAAGGAAGAATTCTATCGCATGGATGAGATTGTTTCTGCTGCCATCCAAAAGGGACAACACCTCAACCACATCATCGCCTCAAACGAAATGTCGGCATCCAGAGCTTCTATCTACCGATACCTTGAAAAAGGCTATCTGTCCACAAAGCCCATTGATTTCCCCCGTGTCGTGAAATTCAGAAAGCGGAGAATCAGAAACCTACAACCCATTCCTAAAATCGCCAAAGAAGGACGGTCTTACGAGGACTTCCAACGCTTTCTCACAGAGAAAGGAATCAGCTATTGGCTGGAAATGGACACCGTTACTGGACGGATCGGCGGAAAGGTACTTCTCACCTTTAACCTCTCCTTCTGTAACTTTATCTTCGCTCAATTACTTGATAATAAAACAGCTAATGAGGTCGCTAAACATCTCTACGCTATCAAGAATGACCTGCATCAGAAAGAGATGGACTTTTGCGAAATATTTCCTGTCATTCTGACCGATAATGGCGGTGAATTCGCTAGAGTGGACGATATCGAAATGGATGTTCGCGGAGAATCTAAGCTATTCTTCTGTGACCCCAATCGTTCTGACCAGAAGGGGAGAATTGAGAAGAATCACACACTTATCAGAGATATTCTTCCTAAAAGAAGTTCTTTTGACAACTTGACACAGGAGGACATCAACCTGGTTTGTTCGCATATCAACAGCGTCAAACGAGCTTCTTTCAACGGAAAATCAGCCTATGAACTCTTTACATTTACCTACGGTGAGGAATTGGCAACACTTTTGGGAATCTCTAAAATTGACCCTGAGAACGTCATTCAATCACCTCGATTATTGGATAAGTAATCGCTAGTTTTTATCAAAAAATAATTTCAAAATAGAAAGGAACTTGTTCCATCCAAAATTCCAGATAGCTAGAACTTACTTTGAGACGTCTCAGAGCCAGTAACTTTAGTGTACTCTTTTTTCAACATTTTCAACCCTAAAACTCACTATTATCAACATTTTTAGTCAAAAACAGAACTTAGTCTGAGACTAAATTCTGTTGATGTTATGCAGTTTTCTCAGAGTAACTTCTGGAAGGACGGGAACTAGAACTTACTTTGAGAATTTACCATTTTCACAAAAAATAAAGACTGCCCAAACAAAGGGCAGCCCTATGAA
>NZ_POJD01000037.1 GCF_002960445.1 Streptococcus suis | reverse complement strand
GGCATTCTTGCCAACTCACCTTCGTGCTAACATGGGCTTCGGTATCTGTGGTTTCGCAAACACTGTTGACTCATTGTCAGCAATCAAGTATGCACAAGTTAAACCAATCCGTGATGAAGATGGATTTATCTACGACTACGAAGTAACTGGTGACTTCCCACGCTATGGTGAAGACGATGACCGTGTAGATGATATTGCGAAATGGCTCATGGAAGCATTCTTCACTCGTTTGAACAAACATAAATTGTACAAGAATGCTGAAGCTACAGTATCTATCTTGACAATCACTTCTAACGTTGCTTACTCTAAACAAACA
>NZ_POJD01000369.1 GCF_002960445.1 Streptococcus suis | reverse complement strand
CCAAACTTAGAACGCTCATCTTCCTTGACAATCCCTGTCACATAGACAGACGTTTCTTGGCTAAGGCGTTTTGCTACATCAAACTTCTCAGTACCAGCTTCTTCACCGAATTTTTCGATGAAGTTTGGTTTGAAGGCAACTGCTTGGAAGAAGGCTGTTCCGTCACGCAATTGCAGGAAGGCTAACTTGCCCTTGCCTGATTTGTTAGCAACCCAGGCACCAATGGTCACTTCTTGACCGACATAATCTTTTACTTGGTTGATGGTAATCAATTTTCTAGACATTATTTTTCCTCTT
>NZ_POJD01000368.1 GCF_002960445.1 Streptococcus suis | reverse complement strand
ATTGGCAAGCTTGAAAGAAATCGAAGAGGAGCAGCTTGTTTTAGCTGACTATCTTAAATCACAAGAATTGTCAGAGAACACAGCGCGTAAGAAAGCTACACTTTATATCAACAAATTGCATACCCTTAAGCGTTATATGGAAAAACGCAACCTTCCAGGAATTCCAGCTGAATTTTTAACAAACTTCTTTAGAACGAGCGATCATGTGGAAGCCTTGATTGCCGAGTTAGACTATAAACGAATCAATATCGAAGTTGTTAACCGTTTGTTGGAAAATGCAAC
>NZ_POJD01000367.1 GCF_002960445.1 Streptococcus suis | reverse complement strand
TTTTATATCTTTGTCAGATGATAAAGATAGGGCTGAATGGGTTAAACAACAAATAGAGAAACGAAAGAACATAGAAAGGGAAATAGATGTATAGCATTGTGGAAGTGACTATAAAACGTGGGGAACAAATACTACTAGATTTACTAAAAGATAATCCGACACGCGCAGTAATGCAAGATAATTTTTTCCGCTTTTTCTACTACTTGCCATTTGGTGGATATATCACACCTTTCAGCCTAAACAATATTACTTTGAAAGTATTTGAAAAAGTACCAGCCCCGAAAGGGTGGGAACTT
>NZ_POJD01000366.1 GCF_002960445.1 Streptococcus suis | reverse complement strand
AATTATAAAATTGTTGCTTGCTAAAATGCTCATGGGTAGATATAACATCCTAATAATGGATGAACCCAGTAACTTCCTTGACATACCAAGTTTAGAGGCTTTGGAAATACTAATGAAGGAGTACACCGGAACTATCGTGTTTATCACCCACGATAAACGATTACTCGAAAATGTAGCAGATGTAGTTTATGAAATTAGAGATAAGAAAATAAATCTGAAACATTAAATTTAAGGTAGTCGCTGGTCAGTATAGTCTGTTCTGGTTGGCGACTCCATTGTTAAAGAGTATAAAGACTTTAGATTTTATGAATATTAAAAATAGGAACAGTCAATTGAACTGCTCCTATTTTTCTGCTAAATATATTGTAGA
>NZ_POJD01000365.1 GCF_002960445.1 Streptococcus suis | reverse complement strand
TGGATTACAAAGGGACAATCGGAGATCTCTATCGCTATTTACAAACACTAGATTAGACAGTTTCCTGTTTAATCTTTTTTTAAAATCAATCTGTTGATTTTTTCACAAACTTGGACTAGAATAGAATAAAGAACTGTTTAATATATAAATAATCGATAAAGCGTATTCTATCGAAATAAAGGAGTCTAAAGTGAAAAACGATAAAAAATCTGATATTCCACGCGCTACTGCCAAACGTCTATCCCTCTACTATCGCATTTTTAAACGTTTCTATGCAGGAAATATTGAAAAAGCTA
>NZ_POJD01000364.1 GCF_002960445.1 Streptococcus suis | reverse complement strand
TCACCTTTTTTTATTGACATACTTTCTCACCTTTGCGACGTAAAACACCACTAACGTGGTGTCTCAATGTTTCTTTATATGTTTTTACCTCAAAGATGTAGCAACATGGCATTATTGCGTCACTTTCGGATTTCTGGGATCGGAATATTAGAGACTATCCATAGGCTCACAGCCGTCTTCTTACTTCAAGGCTAGCGGGCTATTGAGGTCACTCCCTGACTGCCTCGCTCTACAATTTTAAAGCTCGGGTTTAATTCGCCAAAGTTGAAT
>NZ_POJD01000363.1 GCF_002960445.1 Streptococcus suis | reverse complement strand
AGGGTCTGTTTTCATGATTTGGTAGCAGTTGTGACAGAGGTCTACCTGCTGCTGTTTACCGTTTAAGTTGGTGTAGAGATGGATCGTTGCGTCGTTGATATTACAATTTTTGCAGAGCATAATTCTACCTCTTTCTGTGAAAAAATGTGACCTATTGTTAAATAGTCAAAAAAGGTCAGTTCTAGCTTTATTATAACAAGATTCATAGAAAAATCAAGAAACTGCTACGCTTGGAAAAACTTTCTATGAAAAATAGGGCGATAGGAAGAAAATAGGGAA
>NZ_POJD01000362.1 GCF_002960445.1 Streptococcus suis | reverse complement strand
TGCTCGCACTCTCGTTATCCGTGCCATCGTCCTTTGATAAGCGGCAGTAAATGCCGACTTCATAAATCTTGTTCTCCGTTCTTATTCCTGCCATACTGTAAAACCTCCATATCTGTCCTAACGTTTTCATGTTCCATTGCGTACATTCTAAGCGGACAGCCCCTCATTGTCGAAGGTGTCGCCCTCGGCAATCTTCTTCCGAATATCCTCGGAGATAATCGGGACAAACGCTTCTGCAACGGTCTGTGTGCCGATATATTCTCGACTGATAATCATTTGTACTTGCCCTTTTGGCA
>NZ_POJD01000361.1 GCF_002960445.1 Streptococcus suis | reverse complement strand
CTGGATAATCTAATCATCCGAACTCCACTAGGTTTATTGTTTTCTGTGTTAGCTACTCGTTTTGGCTTGCAGTATGCTATCGGAGGACATTGGATCTACAATCTGTTGGTTTCGAGATTTCCATTTTAATTGTGAGGGTCATGATGATATTTATTCTATTATTGAGTCTATTTTATATTTGTTTAACAGTTGCTAGTTCGCAACTATTGCTAAGTCTCTCTGTTCCTGTTTTATTGTTGTTGACTTATTTGCTACCGCCCATCGTC
>NZ_POJD01000360.1 GCF_002960445.1 Streptococcus suis | reverse complement strand
GTTTGCTCAATTCATAAAAGTCACTAATCGCTTGCTCTGGACTATCCTGATAGGTCTGCCAAAAATCACGATTGACCTGACTCGGACTCGGTGTCATCAAATCCATCAAACAAGACCCAACCATGTCCTGCTCTTCCAGCAATTCACCCACAAAACCAGTTCGAACTCCATGTGCCAATAGTTCATCTTTTAATTCAATCAAGTCCTCTAAATCTGTTTGAACAGTCAGAACCTGGTCTCCCACCAAAGCCAAGACCCGATTTCGCAGGTAGATAGCATCCATTTCCTCAAAATCAC
>NZ_POJD01000036.1 GCF_002960445.1 Streptococcus suis | reverse complement strand
CTTCTGAAGATGATGGTGATGTTAGCATATTGCTAAAAATCAAAGCCCCACCTACTAAGGCAACTGCGACCACTCCAAGACCACCAAACAAAGCAATTTTTGCTTTCTTTGTTTTTAACATAACAAACTCCTTTTCTTTACAAAACATACCTATTTGTGTTGTCTATATAATACACAAATACAAGAACAAATGCAAGTTTTTTCCTAACTATTTTATAAAAAGTTCGGCAATTTTCCCACTTACATTTTTGTAAGGTGACGTAGCAGATTTTTGATTGACATACAAAAAAGCGTTACAATGAATATAATTATTGACCTTTATTGGAGGAAATTTATGAAAGTGTTTGATATTATCGCTATCGGTGGTGGGAGCGGAGGCATCGCTACCATGAACCGAGCTGCTATGTACGGTGCCAAGGCAGCAGTTATTGAGGGAAGCTATCTAG
>NZ_POJD01000359.1 GCF_002960445.1 Streptococcus suis | reverse complement strand
TTCCGTTAAAAAGACATCAGTTTCTTTGTCAAAACTAATTCCTATACACACTCCTGTCATATTATCAGAATACATTGTCCATTGTGGAATACTATTAGGAGTATCAGTCCAACAAGACACATACTTAAATCCACCTAGATTACCAAAGTCTGAAGTTGAAGGTTCTAATGGATCGTCAACATAAAGTAAACTTTTGAATCTCAATGTTTTATAATTTAATATCAGAAGCAATGTTTCAACTGTTGTATAATGATAAAGTGTCTTCATATAATGGCTCCTCCTCTTGCTTATATAACT
>NZ_POJD01000358.1 GCF_002960445.1 Streptococcus suis | reverse complement strand
ACCTTACAAGGAAAAGCTATAACTAAGTTCCAGTATTGTTCACCAGTTGGTGTTGATAAGATATTTTCCAATTCAGGGAAAGTGACCTGTAAGACCTTGTGCAGGCGGTTTTTAGCTCGAACAATATCCTCGGTCAGATTCTGATAGAAACGACTTAGATCCCGCAAGTTTTGGTAGACTTCTTCTTGGACATACGTCGATTTACGATTCAGTACAAACTGAGATTGAGCCAGTTTTTCGGCGTCAATTTGATCTGTTTTCCGCACACGCAAGCTATCCAGTTGCTTCTTAGCTTCTAAGGGATTAAGTCGTGTATAAGCGTAGCCATGTTCATCCAGAAAAGCTTGGAGACGGCGAGAGTAGACACCTGTTGCTTCAAAGATGATTTCTGGCTTATGGACGGTTCTCAAATCGCCAAGTAGCCGAGCAAAGCCTAAGGCGTCATTGGACATGGTATAGCCATGAACTTTTTCACCATTGACTAGAATGGCCACTTCTGAACTTGCCTTACTCACATCAATCCCAAATACTACTCGCATGATATTACCTCTTTGTCTTGAATGATTCCTTGTTTTAGTGATGTCATTTTCAATACTCGACGTCTGGCGTCCCACATACTTTGATAACATTCTTTCTAAAACAGGTGCCTTGCCAGTTTTTGATGCGACGTCTAGCGTCAAAAAGCCCTACGACTTAACAAGACACCTCTACTTTATCATAAAGAAAAAGTAGTGAGTACTTTCTCCCGTCGGAGATTTCCTCACTACTAATCTTAGTATGTTTTGTATTTGAGCTTGTTGAGGGCTTGGTCGCCCTTGTTTTCCTTGTAACTTGTATAGTCGTAGGTATCGACCAGGGCTTTTTCGCCGATTTGCTTGTCCTTGCCGACTCGGTAGTTGTCCACGATAAACTGGAGTTCGTCTTCGCCAACACACCAATCTCGTGCGGTGGATACGACTTGCTCACGGATGGTTAGGTCAATCATCTCGTCTAACTTGTGGGCAATGGATTGGCCCTTGTAATCTTGGGTATTGGTTTGGGCTTCCTGCCAGATTTTTGAGATGAGTTGGGAGAGTTTGGGATTGGTCTTGTCTAAGTCGGCGATGTAGTTGTCCACCATCTTTTTCTCCTTATCAGGAATGACTTGATTTTTACTGTCAATCAGGTTCTGGATGAGAGAGATGATATAGTGGTAATTGATTTCATCCGTACGGACAGATTCCAGCTCGTATTCAATATCAAAAGGCGTATCTTCTATGCCCTCGTCATCCTTCCGCCGTCTGCGGAGTTCTTCAATGACATTTTGGTATTGTCCAGAAAAATTCTCAATATCCTCCAGACTAAGCCCGATTTCCTTGAGAACATCCTCTTGCTCGTAGTCGGCATAGACCTGTATGGAGGCAAAGAGCTTGTCAAATTCCTGAAAGGCCTTGGCAAAGCGTTTCAACTCGGCATCACTGCTGGCATCTAGGTCTGGTGTCATTTCAGGACTTGGGGCAATAGCCAGCAACTGCTGAACTTTTTCCTTGAACTTGGCTTTTTCTTCCAACCAAGTCGGGGCCAGCACCGCAAACTCACCGCCATTTGAGTAGAGACTGAGGGCTTCGTCAACCTTTTCCTTAAAGCGTTCTGGGGTCTGGAAGGTGACGATTTGTCCAAACTTCTTGCCCTCGTCAAAGAGACGGTTGGTCCGTGAAAAGGCTTGGATGATGTGCTGGGGTTTCATAGGCTGTCTGTCCATGAAAATGGTAGACAAGCACGGAGCATCAAATCCCGTCAGCAAGCGATCCACTACAATAACCAAGTCCAACTGCTCCTCACGGAAGGCATACTTGTCTTTTTTCCGAGCCAAGCGTTCGTTGAGGTCAGTATTATAGGAACCAAGGGTCGCCAGAGTGAAATGCGTACCAAACATGGCATTGTAATCCTCCAAGCTCTTGCTCATGTAGTCTTGATTAGCAAAGGAAGACTCTTCATTTTCAGATACTGAGTAGGTGATGGCAACTTTTGGAAAATCAGGCAAGACTTTTTTGACTGCTTCCGAAATCGTCAGGCTCTTATGTCCTGCCTTGACTTCTTGTATCAGGTCATAGTAGGCTTGGGCACGGGCGATGGACTTGACAGTCAGTAGGCCCTCGTAGGTTTTCCCTACACCGTTTTGGAAACCAAGTTTGCGTTTGGATTTGTTTAAAATAGCATCCAAAACCGTCAGCATGTGCCGTTCATCATCGTAAAACTCGTCTTCGATTTCATCCTCAGCCCAGCCAGGCATGGTGGTCTGGTATTCCACTTGGAAACCAAGAACAGCTCGGTCATGGATGGCTTCTTTGACTGTGTATTCATGGAGACATGGCCCATACTGTTCTTCTGTCGTCTGGGCTAAATCACCTTTTTGCTCCCGCTTGTTCTCCTTGAAAATAGGAGTACCTGTAAAGCCATACCAAAGCGAGTTGACAAAGAACTGTTCCAAAATCCGCTGGCGTTCAGGGGTGACAGCCCGGTGGCATTCGTCCACAACAAAAGCTAGATTGAGATTCTTAATACGCTGGTGGAATTTCTCGTGCTGTCCTTCTTCAAATTGACGCAGGAGGGTATTGAGTTTTTGAATAGTGGTGACCACGACACGGCGGTCTTCTGAAAACAGATTTTTCAACAAGTGCTGAGTGTCATCCGTCTGGTCAATATCTATCATGTCATTTTCCGCGTAGGATAGAAAGGCAGCGGTGGTCTGCTGGTCAAGGTCTGTCCTATCTATGACAAAAATGGTCTTCTCAATAGATGGAATTTGCAGGAGATTGCGTGCCACCTTGTAGGAAGTCAGGGTCTTACCTGAACCAGTAGTGTGCCAAATATAGCCCGACTGACGAAGACGACTGGCTTCTCGGATGGCTTCTATGGCATGGATCTGATAGGGACGAAGCAGGATAAGGGCTTTTTTGTCGTCGTCAATCACCGAATATTGCATGACCAATTGGTGAGCCATGGGAATGGATAGAACCTCTCTGGCAAAGTCAAAAAGATGGGGCTGGGCTTGATTGTGCTTATCCACCCATTTGGTCAAGAAGCGGTCGTTGAGCTTGGATTCCTTGGCTGCTGCTATGTAGCGGGTTTCCGTGATATTTGACACCACAAACATCTGCAGGCTTGAAAAGATACCCTTAAACTGACCTTCTTGTTCATATTTGCGAATTTGACGGAAGGCATCCATATAGGGATGGGAACGGCTCTTGAGCTCAATCTGAATCATGGGAAGGCCGTTAATCAAGAGGGTCACATCACCCCGTCTTTGTCTGGCAGCATCACCACCTGTCACAACTTGGTTGACGACTTCATAGCTGGACTTACCCCCAGCAACATTGTGTCGCCAGATGACTTCCAATCGGATGGTGCCTAGACTGGCATCTTCTCGTTGGACTTGCACCTTTGCAATGCCATTCTCACCTGCCAGCCACTTGGCTGCTTCGTAGAAATTGACAAAGTTGAGTTGGTTCTTGATTTGGTGTTTTTCTTGGTCTGTCAGAGGATGGTCAGCTAAATAGCGGACGTTATTAGCCTCTAGCTTGGCGAAAAAGTTGGACCAAAGGAGCTCTTCACTATTGAGTTCAGGACGATAGACCCACTGACTCTCTCCGCTGGTCAGATGGCGGATGAGTTCATCTTCTATCTGTAGCTCATTGGCAGGCTTCTTGGTCTGATAAAGAGCCTGAGGGTCAACCAGCTCCCGTTGACCAGGTAGTAAACGTAGACTGACTTGAAAATCTTTCAAATCCTCTTCATTGACCTTTTGCAAGAGTTTGTGGAGATGCTTACGGAAACCGATTAACTGACCGTGGGCATCTGCCAATTTCTGCTCTGCTTGGGCATAGTGGTCAGGCTTACGCTTGATGTCCAGATAGCCTTTGACAATATCGGTCAGGCGGGCTTGTTCCACTTGGTAAACAGCCTCCAACTCCAAGGCATTGTCCTGTCTTTCTAGTTTTTCTAGCAAGCCTACTTGGTATTCCTCTATGGCTTTCATTTCTTCCAAGAGTTCTGGTGCATAGACTGGTATGTCTAGCATAAGGTGTTTCCAAGTCATCTAGACACCAGCCTTTCGACAACGCAAAAAGCCTGCCAAGACTGGCAGGTTTTGTTTACTATAGAATTGAACAAGTGTTTTAGATTGCTTTGATATATATATATATATGCAAATCTATTTAGAAGTTTCATATCTCTCTCCTAAAATACAAATAGGTATTACAAAAACTATTTTACCACACTATAGCCCCAAAATACATACTGTCTGATGCAATTCTGTTATTTTGTAACAAAAAATCAGCGATAGAAAACCGCTGATTGATACGCTATTTTGATGAACCTATCCCTTCACCGCAAAGTAATGACCACTTGGGCTGGCAAAATTAAAGTTAGGGAAGGGTTCTGCATTGACTGCGCTACACGTATCTGTCAAGCCAGAGATACGTTTTTGAAGCCCCTCAATATCATCTGTTTCAAACAAGATACTTGGCTTCATATCGATTACTTCTGGTGATACTTGACGAATAAATTCGTTAGCATAGACAGTAATAGTCGTAGTAGCTTCTGGATGTGGCTGCATATCAAAAGTTTCATAGCCCATCATCTCAGCTTCATTCACAATCACAAAACCAGCCGCAGTCCAAAAAGCCTTCTCAGCAGCAACATCATCCACATAAAACATCAATCCAAATTCTTTGGTAAACATCATTTCTCCTTATCATTTCAATGTGGTTTATACATAATTCCACATAATTAACTCAATCTAGTTTATCCTATCAGAATGTTCTTCCTTTTGCAAAACTGGGATTTCTGACAACTCTCTTTTCAAATTCTTAATCTCACTTTTCAATGACATATTCTTAGTCAATCCAAGTAAGTATTGAATGAACATACCAATCAAGAGCGAGCCAATTATCACCAAAATCAAGGGCATTCTAAATTGGCCGAACAAGTAATTGACAACAACTTCCTGACGATTAGCCAAAGAAAGAACGACTGTCAAAATAATGACAAGCAACAATCCAATAAGCGATAATCTCTGTTTCATTCTATCTCCATTTCTACTATGACAGTCTAGCATAAGAAGACTGACTTGGCAAGGAAGTCAACTTTCCACGTTGAAGAATTGGAATATAAAACCAAGCAGATTGTCTACCTCAACTTCCTATTTCCCTACTAAAACAGCCTATCCTAAAAATAAATAAAAATCCTCGAAAGACTTTTTCTTGTCCTATCTCCAACCTAAAATGAGGTGTCAACCTCGGAGAACAAACCAGCAACATACGTTACTGGTTTTCCTATTTCCCGATTAAAACAGCCTAATTTTGATTTAAAGAAAAACGCCTGCCGGCGTTTCTCATCTCCAACTTAAAACGTGGGGGAACCCATTTATAAAGAAAACCGCTTACCAGCGGTTCTCATTTCCGACCTAAAACAACCCGTCAGGGTTAAGGACAAACCAGCAACATACATTGCTGGTTTTCCTATTTCCAACCTAAACCTTCGCTATTTCATTTCTAGGCTCAGGCTGAAATAGTTCAGCGAACTATTTCACTCCACCGGACCTTGACATAAAGAAAAACGCCTACCGGCGTTTCTCATTTCCAACCTAAAAAGGTCCAAAAAATGAATAAAAGGAAAGACCATCTGCCGACGGTCCCTATTTCCAACCTAACCCTTCGCTATTTCCTTTCTAGGCTCAGGCTGAAATAGTTCACTCCACCGGACCTTGATTTAAAGAAAAACGCCTACCGACGTTTCCCATTTCCAACCTAAAAAGGTCCAAAAAATGAATAAAAGGAAAGACCGTCTGCCGACGGTCCCTATTTCCGACCTAAAACAACCCGTCAGGGTTACGGACAAACCAGCAACATGCATTGCTGTTTTTCCTATTTCCCGATTAAAACAGCCCAATTTTGATTTAAAGAAAAACGCCTGCCGGCGTTTCTCATCTCCAACTTAAAACGTGGGTAACCCATTTATAAAGAAAACCGCTTACCAGCGGTTCTCATTTCCAACCTAAAATGAGGCGTCAGCCTCGGGGGACAAACCAGCAACTTGCGTTACTGGTTTTCCTATTTCCAACCTAAAAAGGTCCCCCGGACCTTGATATAAAGAAAAACGCCTGCCGGCGTTTCTCATTTCCAACCTAAAAAGGTCCCCCGGACCTTTTTAGCCACCCAGATATGCTTTTTTAACTTCTTCTGAGGCGAGGAGTTCTTTTCCTGTTCCTGAGAGGACGACTTTTCCTGTTTCTAGTACATAGCCGCGGTCTGCGATAGCAAGTGCTTTGTTGGCGTTTTGTTCGATCAAGAGAACGGTTGTTCCTTGTTTTTGGATATCTTGGATGATATCAAAAATTTCTTGAATGAAGATTGGCGCCAAGCCCATTGACGGCTCATCAAGGAGCAAGAGCTTTGGTTGGCTCATCAATGCCCGTCCCATAGCAAGCATTTGTTGCTCACCACCTGAAAGGGTAGCGGCATCTTGGTTCTTCCGTTCTTCCAAACGTGGGAAACGTGCGAAGATTTTTTTCAAGTTAGCTTGGTTTTCTTCACGGTTGTTGCGAAGGAAGGCACCCATTTCCAAGTTTTCCATAACGGTTAAGCCTGCAAAGACATGACGACCTTCTGGTACTTGTGACAAACCGTCCGCAACGATTTTACGGGCAGGAACTTTTTGAATTTCATTTCCTAGGAAAGAAATCGTTCCAGCTGACGGACGGACAAGACCTGAAATGGTACGGAGGATAGAGGTTTTACCAGCACCATTGGCACCAATTAAGGTTACAACTTCTCCCTCGTTGACCTCGAAACTGACATCTTTTACAGCTTCGATAACGCCATAGTTGACAGAAAGATTTTTAACTTCTAACATTGCCATTATGCTTCACCTCCAAGGTAGGCTTCAATTACACGCTTGTTATTGCGAATTTCTTCAGGAGTACCGTGGGCAATCAAGCGACCGTATTCCAATACATAGATACGCTCAGTAACTTCCATGACCAAGCTCATATCGTGTTCAATCAAGATAATGGTGATACCAAATTCTTCCTTAATTTTACGGATGAGTTGGGTCAATTCTGCCGTTTCCTGCGGGTTCATACCAGCCGCTGGCTCATCCAAGAAAAGAATTTTCGGATCGGTCGCAAGGGCGCGAACGATTTCCAAACGACGTTGTTGACCGTAAGGAAGGTTCTTAGCCAGCGTATCCGCATCGCCATCCAAATCGAAAATTTTCAAGAGGTCAATCGCCTTGTTTTTCAACTCTTCTTCATTTTTGTAGAAGGCAGGCAAACGAAGGAAACTTGCCAAGACTTCTGCTTTACCATGATTACCAAGACCAATCAAGACATTTTCCAAAACTGTCATATTTTTGAACAAACGGATGTTTTGGAAGGTACGACCAAGACCAAGAGAGGCAATCTTAGAAGGAGCCTTACCATTCAAAATAGTACCAGCAAGGGAGATTGTTCCCTCGCTTGGCTCATAAACACCTGTCAAAAGGTTGAAAAGGGTTGTCTTACCAGCACCGTTAGGACCGATAAGACCGACCAATTCACCCTCATGAAGTTCCATGGTCACATCACCAACGGCAGTCAAACCACCGAAGTTTTTGGTTAAATTTTTTACTTCTAGCAATGCCATTACTTAACCTCCTTCTTCTTGAGTAGGGCTGCCACGCTAAATTCCTTAGTTCCCAACAAACCGCCTGGACGGAAGATCATCAAGAGGATAAGGGCCAATGAGTAGATAATCATGGCGATGTCTGAGTAGCTCTTGAGGAATACGTTCAAGATACCAAGTACAATCGCTGCCACAAAGGTACCTGTGATAGAACCCAAACCACCCAATACGATGATGATCAAAACGTTAACAGATGTCATGAAAGCGAAGTCTTTAGGAACGATGGTACCTACATAACCTGCATGAAGACCACCTGCAATAGCCGCTGTCATAGCACCGAATACAAAGGCAGATACCTTCACAAATGTTGGGTTAACACCAACTGATTCTGCTGCAATCTCATCTTCACGAACAGAAATAGTTGCACGTCCCATAGGACTACGCAAGAAGTTGACCGTTACAAGAGTTGTGATAATCACAAAAATATAAACCAAAGGCCAGCTAGTAAAGAGAGGAATAGACATGATACCAGCCGCACCGTTTGTGACACTACCACCATTGATAATCAAAATACGGATAATTTCAGCAACACCAAGGGTCGCAATGGCAAGGTAGTCACCTTTCAAACGAAGGGTTGGCAGACCAACCAAGAGGGCAACAGCGCCCGCAAGCAACATACCGACAAGCAAGGCGATAGCGAAGCCACCATAAGTTGGCATCATCTTACCAAGAATACCCACTGCGTAAGCACCAATGGCCATGAAACCAGCATGACCAAGAGAGAACTGACCTGAGAATCCAACAATGAGGTTTAGACCCACTGCCAAGATAATTTGAATTCCGATTTGTTGTACAATCTGAATATAGTAGAAGTTGAGAATACCAGCTGCAACTAAGCCTTGAATAAGACCAAAACCAGCCAATAAGATAGCCAACCAGATTGCATTCACTTTAAGATTTTGCTTCATGGTTACACCTTCTCTTTCACGTTCTTACCAAGGATACCGCTTGGACGCACCAAGAGGATGACAATCAATACTGTATACACAATTGCATCACGGAATGTATCCAAACCAATCACATAGGTAAATGTTTCAATAATACCGATAACGAAACCACCCAGAGCAGCACCAGGAATAATACCGATACCTCCAAGTACCGCTGCTACGAAGGCCTTCAAACCAGGAGTCATACCCATCAAAGGCTCGATTTGGTTGTAGTAAAGACCAAGGAGAACACCTGCAGCACCAGCAAGTGCTGAACCCAGCGCAAATGTAAAGCTAATAGTACGGTTTACGTTAATCCCCATCAATTGCGCCGCATCGCTATCCACAGAAACAGCACGCATGGCTTTACCCATCTTGGTACGTTTTACAATCAATTGCAGAGCAACCATCAAGGTCAAGGCTACTCCTAGGATAATCAACTGGATATTGGTCACTGAAACTGGACCAAGATTGAAGGTCACAGCCTCCATAGCTTGTGGAAAGGCTTTTACATCAGCTGAAAATAATTTAATCATTCCATATTCTAAGAAGAAGGAAACACCGATGGCTGTAATCAAGGCCGCAATACGAGTTGAGTTTCTCAATGGACGATAGGCCAAAAATTCAATGACCACACCAAGAGTAGCTGTTCCAACCATTGCCAAGACTAAGGCAACAAAGAAACGGAGGCTACCATCTGCAATAAAGGTTAAATTATTCAATAGGAAGTAACCCATAAAGGCTCCCATCATGTAGAGGTCCCCGTGGGCAAAGTTAATCAGTCTGATAATTCCGTACACCATGGTATAACCAAGGGCCAAGAGGGCATATACAGAACCAAGAATCAAACCATTGACAAGTTGTTGAAGCATAGGTTCACCAATCTTTCTAAATATTTTTCAAGCTCAATAAGCATTGTTACATTATACAAAATTTTCTGAAAATAGGCAAGTTTTATTATATTTTTTAATCTTTTAAAAATAGGCTAGTCAATTCAAGGGAAAAAGAGGGAAATTCCCTCTTTAACTTGCTTATTATTCTGCTGAAATTGTATCAACTGATGTCTGCTCTCCATCTGTCAAACCAACAATGTAAACTGATTTCACAACATTGTGCTCTGCATCAACTGACATAGTACCTGTTACACCTTCGAAATCTTTCAAAGCTGCAAGGTTGTCTTTAAGAGCTTTTGAATCTGCTGCACCTTCTGCTGCTTTTGCTGCCATATAAACTGCATCATAAGCAAGGGCTGCAAACATATTTGGCTCTTCGTTGTATTCTTTCTTATAAGCTTCGCTGAAAGCTTTCGCTTTATCACTAGCTGAAGTTACATAACCTGAAAGGTAGTAAACGTTTGTTGCTGCTGAAGCAGTTGCCAATTCAGTGAACTGTGGTGAGTCGAAACCATCTGAACCAAGGACTGGTTGGGTGATACTTAGACCACGTGCTTGTTTAACGATTGTACCAGTTTCATTGTAGTAACCTGGCATAACAATTGCATCAAACTCAGCATCTTTCAATTTAGTCAAAGCTGCTTGGAAATCTTTATCGCCTGAAGCAAATGTGATTTCAGAAACAATCTCACCTGCGTAAGCTTTCTTGAAGGCTTCTGCTACACCCTTACCATAGTCAGAAGAGTTGTCATAGTAAAGAACAACTTTCTTAGCTGACAAGTTTTCTGTCGCATACTTAGCCATTACTTGACCTTGGTATCCATCTGTAAAGGTTGCACGGAAGAAGTAGTCTTGTACTTCACCTTTGTCATTTACAACCAAGTTTGTTTGTGTACCAGAAGGTGTAATCATTGGAACACCTGCTGACGTCAAAGCGGGAATAGAAGCTGCTGCTGCACCAGATGTTGCAGGACCAATTACAATATTTGCTCCTTCACTTGCCAAACTAGTTGCAACTGTTGCCGCTTCTGCAGTTTCAGATTTGTTATCTTTAGTGATAACTTCAATCTGCTTACCACCGATACCACCAGCTGCATTGATTTCTTTGACAGCAAGGTTTGCACCTTTTTCTTCATTTTGACCATAAGATGATACGGCACCTGACAACTCCAAGTTATAACCAATCTTGAAAGTATCACCGATAGCAGCACCTTGTGCTGAGCTATTTGTTGATGAAACGGTACCACAGGCAGCAAGCAGGGCTGCTGAGGCAAAGGTAGCAAGAGCTACTGCAAATTTTCTTGTTTTCATGAAAACTCCTTAAATCTTTCTTAAATTTTGCGATGTATCTAATATACTGAATTATCAGAAAATTGTCAACAAAAAAAGAAAAATTTTTAAAAAAATATTTTTCCACAAAAAAGCGAGTAGACCCAACCTTGACTACTCACTCATTTCACCATTAAATAATTGGTTCCTCTTCCCGCCACAAGCTACCAACGAAATTTTGATCTAGCTCCTTAATATAGGAAGGAAGAACCCTCTTAACAAATTTTTCCTTTTTTAATTTTTGGATGATAAGCTCAGACTGATCCATATCCAAATAAATCAGAACATAACGCAATTTCTTTGAATGATAATGGATATCTCCGTACTGATTTAGCTTTCTAGCATCTCGATTGTAATGCAAATACACAGTTAGGCAGGTCCGTTCTCTCTTCTCAAACATGATTTCTCCTCTAAAACTTCTCTTGTTTTATTATACCTTTTTCAGAGGAAAATGAAAAGGTCAAACTTAGCGGAATGGAAAAAGGAGGCTCAAACGCCTCCTCATCCGCTTATTTTGTTTTTGTATTGTCCATAATTTGGTCAATAAATCCGTAAGCTAGTGTTTCTTCTGCTGTCATCCAGTAATCGCGCTCGGCATCCTTGTGAATTTGTTTCACAGTTTTACCAGAATTGTCTGCCAAGATTTTTTCCAATTTGTTACGGGTTTTGAGCAAGTGTTCTGCAGCGATGGCCATATCCGTTTGCTGGGTACCACCACCAGTTCCACCCATTGGTTGGTGAATCATGTATTCTGCATTTGGCAACATGAAACGTTTGCCTTTGGCACCACTTGAGGCAATGATCGTTCCCATGCTAGCTGCTGTCCCCATAACGATGGTTTGCACATCAGCCTTGATAAAGTTCATGGTATCAACAATAGCAAGACCTGCTGACACAGATCCACCAGGGGTATTTACATATAGGTAAATATCTTTGGTAGGGTCTTGGGCATCAAGGAAAAGCAACTGGGCAATGATAGAGTTTGCCATGTTGTCTTCAACTGGTCCTGTCAACATGATAATACGGTCTTTAAGCAAACGCGAATAAATATCATACGAACGCTCTCCACGACTGGTTTGTTCAATAACTACTGGAATCATACGAATCCTCCTTCATTTCAATAACAAGTATGAACCCATTATATAGAATTAGTCAACATTGGTCAAATAAAAACCACGTTTTCAATAGATGAAAAAAGAAACCAGACAAACTGGTTTCTAGTATCATTATTTTGTACCGAACAAACGGTCACCAGCATCGCCAAGACCTGGAACGATATAGCCTTTTTCATTGAGTTTTTCATCCAAGGCCGCAGTGTAGATGTCGATATCTGGGTGAGCTTCTTGAAGAGCTTTGACACCTTCTGGCGCTGAAACAAGGGCGACAAATTTGATATTTGAAGCGCCACGTTTTTTCAACGAATCCACTGCAAGGATAGCTGAACCACCTGTGGCAAGCATTGGATCAACTACCAAAATATGGCGTTGGTCAATGTCTTCTGGCAATTTCACAAGGTATTCAACTGGTTGAAGGGTTTCTTCATCACGGTACATACCGATATGCCCAACCTTTGCAGCTGGTACAAGGCTAAGCAAACCATCAACCATTCCAACACCTGCACGAAGGATTGGTACAATGGCCAATTTCTTACCAGCAATTTGCTTTTGAACCGTCTTAGTAATTGGTGTTTCAATTTCCACATCTTCAAGTGGCAAGTCACGCAAAACTTCGTAACCCATAAGCATGGCAATCTCATTTACCAACTCACGAAAATCCTTTGTTGAAGTCGATGTACGACGAAGGATTGACAACTTATGCTGAATGAGCGGGTGTGAAATGACTTGGAATTTCCCCATGATGATAAAACCTCTCTTTTTTGTTTTTTCTATTTTACCAAAAAAATCGGAAAATTGCTTGAAAGAAGAAAAGAAGTACCATTTATTTTTTGAAAACAATGGCTTCGTAAGGTCTCAATACAGACTTATCAAAAATTACTTTATTATCGTAATTATGCATAAACAAGGAATAGTCCTCAAGTGATAACTCGTACGCTTGCTCTTCACTTGTGAAATTGACTAAAATAATGAAATCATCCTGTTCATCATATTTACGATAAGCCATTACCAAGTCGTTCCCTGTCTCAATCACTTCATATTTTCCTTCAGACATACAAGGATATTCTTTCCGAAGAGCGATTAATTTTTGATAGGTATAGAAAAGCGATTGTTTGTCTGCAAGTGCTTTTTCAACGTTGATGTCTTTGACAGTATCTCCCAAAGCCAGCCAGGCTTGACCTGTACTGAAGCCTGCTCCTTCTGCTCCTGTCCATTGCATTGGACGGCGAGCGTTATCTCGACCTTTGGCATTTATAGAGGTAATCAACTCATTCTTGGTATAGCCATTTTCAATCCGTTCCGCATACATGCGACGTGTTTCGATATCGTCCGCTTGGCTAATATCTGTAATTGGCGTATTAATCATACCAATTTCCTCACCTTGGTAGATATAAGGTGTCCCTGACATAAAATGAAGATAAATAGCCAACATTTTTCCGCTTAACTCGCGAAATGTAGGTCTATCGTCACCGAAGCGAGAAATGGCACGAGGTAAATCGTGGTTATTCCAGAAAAGCGAGTTCCAGCCTTTACCAACCAGTTCAGTCTGCCATTTGGATAGAACCTTATGCAAACGTGCTGGATCAAGCGGTGCTAAATCCCACTTCTCTTTCCCTTCCTGCTGATCCAGTCCGACATGTTCAAATTGGAAAATCATCGAAAATTCTTTTCGGTCAGGATGAGAATACAACTGAGCATTTTCTGGATTTGCACTCCAGGTTTCCCCAACAGTCACTAAGTCGTAAGCACCAAAGGTTTTCTCATTTAATTCCTGAATAAGAGGATGGAGAGTCGGTCCATCGGCTGTAATTAATTTTTCCGGTTCTTTTCCAATCAAATCAATCACATCTAGCCTGAAACCGCCGACACCTTTTTCAATCCAAAAATTGATCATATCCCATATTTCTTGTTTTAGAGCAGGATTTTTCCAGTTCAAATCAGGTTGCTTAACAGAGAATTGGTGGAGATAGTATTTGTTCAGATGTGGAACGTATTCCCATGCAGAGCCTGAGAAGGTCGAGCGTAATTCATTCGGCTCATCAGCCCAAACATAATAATCATAATAGGGATTATCTGGTCCTTTGAGGGCTTCTTGAAACCAGAAATGTTCATCCGAGGTATGATTGAGCACCAAATCCATGATTATTTTGATATTGCGCTTATGGCCTTCTGCAATCAGCTCTTCCATATCTTCCATGGTCCCAAATTCTGGAGCAATTCCTTGGTAGTCACTGATGTCGTAACCATTGTCATCCATGGGGGACTGATAAACAGGACTGAGCCAAATAGCATCAATTCCAAGCTCGTGAAGATAATCTAATCGGCTGATAATCCCTCGAATATCCCCTACTCCATCTCCATTTGAATCTTGAAAACTACGAGGATAAATTTGGTAAATGACGGACTTCTTCCACCAATCTGTTTTTTGTATTTCTGACATTTGATTAATCCTTTCAGCACAATCTTATTGAAGCAAGAAAAAGGGGGATCCCCTCTTTCTATATAATCATATTATAACTCAATTGTGGTCATTTTGCCCTCTTCTATTTCAACAATTTCAAAGGATTTTTCTTTTAGGTTTGCTGTTAGGCGGGCAGATACCCCTGCATCTTGATTATGCCAGAAAATTTCCATACTTGTTTCATCCAACATCTTAACAGAGAACTCTCCGTCGAAAGCTGGACTTGTATTGCGGAATTTAAGGAGTTTGAACAAGGATTGTACCACAGGACGTTGCACTTCCTGCTCAATTTCATCCAAATCATAGTAATGGCGATTGATATTGCGACCTTCCTTACTTGATTCTAAAAGTTCAATATCATTTTCACCTGCTAGTAAACCAACATAGTAAATCTGTGGAATACCTGGTGCAAAACATTGGAGAACACGCGCTAATAGGTAAGCTTGATCGTTATTGCCGAGGGCAGAATAATAAGTACAGTTAATCTGATAAATATCCAAATTATTATAGGCTTCTGTACTATAAATTTTCTTCACATTGGCACCTTGTGCATACAAGGCTTCACGCGTTTCCTCTGTCTCCTCATCCGTCAGCAAATCCTTAACGTCCACAACACCAATTCCATCATGTGTATCAAGAGTTGTAAATTGCTTGCGTGGGCAAATCTCCATCCAGTGAACCAGACGATTGACATGACCTGAATACAAAGCGTGGAGAACCAGCATTGGCAAGGCAAAGTCATAAACATAATAATCCTGTTCCGCAATTTTTTGCTGAATGGTGTAGTGTTCATGAATTTCTGGTAAGATTTCTACATCTTTTGGAGCCAATAACTGACGTGGAAAATGGAGCATTTCCCAAATATCAGGCTCCACAAAGAAACAGTTGGTTCCGATTTTTTTATTAGCATAAGCAAAGGCGTCCAAACGAATAATCGAAGCACCATGATCTGCCAACTGTTCCAGATTTTCTTGGATGAAACAGCGTGTTGTCTCTGTAGTCACATCCAAGTCAATCTGCTGTTCATCAAAGGTACACCATACCTTCTCCTCGCTACCATCAGCAAATGTTGCAATTCGATATGGGGCACGAGGTTTACGCTTATAGATCAAATCAACATCTTCTTGCGTTGGCTCACCATTTGGCCAAAAGTTTTTATAGCGAATAAACAAATCCGCATAAGCTGATTCATCTTTCTTTTCAAGAAAATCAAGGAAATAAGGAGATTTTGCAGAAATATGATTGATCATAAAATCGAACATCAGATAATAGTCCTTGCTCAATGCTTCAATATCTGACCAATCTCCAAATGCAGGGTCCACCTTTGTATAATCCATTGGTGCAAACCCACGGTCACCTGATGATGGGAAGAATGGTAGAATGTGAATACCTCCCACAACATCCTTTAATGGTCCCTCAAGAACTTTTTTCAAATCCTTGAGATTCTTACCTAAACTATCAGAATAGGTAATCAACATAGCTTGGTTTTTAATTTTCATCGATATTCTCCTTTGTAAGCCTTTTCTTTTTCATTTTTTAGAAAAGGTTGAACAAGTCAACCTTTGTAATTATTTGACAGAACCACTTGTCATACCTGAAATAATATGTTTCTGGAAGACAAGGTATACCAATAAGATTGGGATAATTCCCACCACATAGGATGCAAATGATGGTCCATAATCGCTGAAATACATACCTTGGTAATTGTATTGAAAAAGTGGCAAGGTCCACATGCTTTGATCACGGTTCAATACTAGTAAAGGCAAGAGGAAATCGTTCCAGACCCAGAGGGCATTGATAATCAAAACGGTTGCATGCATAGGTTTCATGAGTGGGAAAATAATTTTCCAATACATAGTAAATTTATCACAGCCATCAATAGCTGCCGCTTCATCCATTTCCTCAGGTACAATGGTCTTAATATAGCCAACGTAGAGGAAGAGGGCCTGAGGAACTGCATAAGTCAAATATAGAATAATCAAACCGACAATATTGTTCAAACCAAGGCTTGACATTAATTTGGTCATTGGGAGCATAATCACTTGGAAAGGTACAAAAATCCCAATAATTAAGAAAAAGTAGATAAAATTAAACACTGTCTGGCGTTTCATTTGACGGGCTACGGCGAAAGCTGCCATTGGAATAACAAGTAGAATCAAGCCAACTGCTACAATCGTAATCAAGGCTGAATTGCCAAAATATTGTACAATCCCATCATTAAACAAACGTTCGTAGTTATTTAAGGTGAAATTTTCAGGAAGACCAAAGAAGTTGCTCGTGATTTCCTTAGTTGGTTTGAACGAACTTATTATCGTCACAAGTAGCGGAATAAACATGAAGAGAATACCGCTGAAGAGCACGAGATAGACCCACCAATTTTTCTGTTTTTGAGTATTCATGTTTATCCTCCTAGATTTCAAATTTCTTCGAAATTCTCATCTGAATCAATGAGATGACAATAATGAAGATGAAGAGTACTACAGCCAAAGCATTGGCATAAGAGAATTTATTGTCTACAAAGGCATAGTTGTAAACGAGTAAACCCAAGGATTCTGTTTTGCCATCTGGACCACCACTTGTCAGTGCAAAGATAAGGTCAAATGCTGTCAAACCTGACTTCATTGCCAAGATGAAAACCATACTGATAGATGGTAATAAGAATGGAAGTTCAATATTGAAAAATTGTTGAGAACGAGTAGCTCCATCGATTGCAGCTGCTTCTTTCACATCTTCTGGAATACTTTGTAAACCAGAAAGGAAAATGATAACTGGCATAGCCAACCCTTGCCAAAGTGCCACAAAAATCACTGCTGGAATAACAGTATGCTCCTGTACCAACAAGTTTTCCATCAACCAATCAATATGTAGTAATTCTCCAATTTGTGTGAAACCATAGTTGAACAATTGGACAAAAATCAAGCCTAAAGTAACGGTTGAAAGAACCGCAGGGAAGAAATACCAGGTTCTAAAGAAACCAACAGCTTTAATCTTACGATTGAGGAGACTAGCCAACCAAATCCCTATAACAATTTCTCCGATGACCAAACCAATGGTGAAGATAACGGTAAATGTCATAGACGTATAAAAATCAGGATTCTTCAAGATATCTAGATAGTTTTGAACGCCAATCAAGCTGAAATCTGATGTCAATCCATTCCAATCTGTTAAGCTATAATAGATACCCGTAAATAAGGGATAGAAGAAAAATATTAGCTGTAGACCGATTGGTATGGCAACAAATAGATAGGGCCAATATTTGGCAATAAAACCTTTTTGATTCATCATGGTACTCCTTTTTTCTAAAATATAGTTGCTTAGGGTCAGTTTGAATGGAGTAGTTAGGGGATTTTCAAACCAACCCTAAGCAACTATAAAGAAGAGCTAGGCTAATCTAGCCCTCCTTATAGTTTTCTTGTCTTATTTTTTCATCGGATCAAAGAAAGCATTTAGTTTCTTAACTAATTCTGTAGAATTTGGATTTTTCACAGCTTCAACTGTGATATTCCAAAACTCTTCTTCTGATTCCCACTCAGATTGCAACCAAACTACATGTTTGTCAGTGAAGGCATATTGCGTCACTCCAGCAGTTTCTTCAAACTTACCTTCTGTATCTACACCTTCAACTGAAGTTGGTGAACCATCTACATCATAGTATTTCTGGAGAACTTCTGGACGAGAGAGGTATTCTAGGAATTTTTTAGACTCTTCTGGGTGCTCTGTATCTGATGAAATAGATAGAGCAAGGTCAGCTGCACCAATGGTATAGTCGCCGCCTTCTTTATCACCAGGGAATGTAAACATACCATATTCAAATTCTGGTTCTTGTTGGTTTACAGCTGTAGCTGCCCAAGTACCTTGTGGAAGCATGAGAGCATCACCTGCTGCAAAGGCTGCCACCGCATCTGCATAGAGCGCGCCTGTTGCCCCTTTTTGTCCATTGTCTGTCAACAGTTGTAAGCGTTCTAGAACTGCTTTTGTAGTCGCATCATCTTGAATTGCGCCTTTGGCACTACGGATTAGAATATCTTCTGCGCCATCAAATCCACCTGCAACAGTTACCCATGCCAACTGATGGTAACCGTTCAAGGACCAAGCATCGTTCAATGAAAGAGCAAATGGTGCTGCACTGCCATCAGCCTTGATTTTGTCTACCAACGCTACAAATTCTGCATAGGTAGTTGGAACTTCAAGACCCAGTTCTTTGAATTTGTCTTTGTTATAGTAGATACCATAGGCATTAGCTGTCAAAGGAAGGGTGTAATTTTTTTCATTAACAAGATAAGGCGTTACAGCACCATCTTTTAGATGACTGAGACCTGCATCATCACCAATTTCTAGGAAACGACCATCCGCTGCATATGCTTTGAAGTCCGCATTTTGTGGATAAATGTTAATCACATCTGGCGCTTCATTGTTGGCCATACGGGTTTTCAAAACAGTTCCTGCATCTGGTACATTTGAAAATTTAACATCAATCGTAGGATTTTCTTTCTCAAATTCATCAATAATTTCCTGTAGAGTTGCTTGCATTTCTGGTTTTTGTGAGAAATATTCAATCTCAACCTTATCACTACCACTACTTGCGTTCCCACAAGCTACCAAGAAGCTTGCAAAGGCACAAACTGACGCACATTTTAAAAATGTTTTCATTTTCATTATAAAATCCTCCTAGATTTTGTTAAAAATATATTGTACACTAAAATAATCTTTTTGAACATGTGGCATTGTGAGACCAATGTTCATTAACTCATCCCCGTAGAATGTTTCCCCTAATTGAGGGCATTCATACAAGGCATCTGGGTCAAGTCCTTTTAATTGAACTTGTAAAAGCGGAGCTTCTGATTGAGCCAGTATCTTAACAAATGTAAATACTGCTTGACTTTTATCTTTGTTCACATAGTTTGTAGCCCATGTATTGCTTGTTTTTTTCAAGCGATAAAGCAAGCCTTCTTGAATTGTTGAACGGATAGACTTGTATGTTTGAACTTGCTGACGAATCTCCTCTAGTTCTTCCTGATCAAGCTTTGTCACATCCAACTCATATCCAAAAGCTCCTCCCATCATGGCCACATTCCCACGTGTGGCAAGCGGGGTAATTCGACCGACTTGGTGGTTTGGAACAGCCGACACGTGTGCTCCCATAGAAGAGGCAGGTAAAATCAAACTCGTTCCTTCTTGAATGGAAATTCGACCAATCGCATCTGTATTATCACTAGCCCAAGCCTGTGGCATATAGTAGAGCAACCCGAGATCATTTCGACCACCGCCACCAGCACAGGATTCAAATAAGATGTCTGGAAAACGCTTGGTTATAGTATCCAGCACTTGATAGAGGCCTAAGATATAGCGATGATGAAATTCAAATCGTTGATGATTTGCATAAACAGGTGACATACTTGTGATATTACGATTCATATCCCATTTTACATAATTAATTGGAGCTGATTCCAATATGCTTGAGACCGAATCAATAATATAATCACAAACTTCTGACTTAGTTAAATCCAAGACCAGTTGCTCACGACTGTAAATTGGTTGTCTTCCGTCAATTTGAATGGCCCAGTCTGGATGTTCCCTATACAGATCACTATCAATTGAAATCATTTCCGGTTCAAACCACAGACCAAATTCCATACCAAGTTGGTTGATTCTATCTGCTAGACCATTTAAGCCATTTGGCAATTTCTCCAAATTGACTTTCCAATCGCCTAATGAACTCTCATCATTGTTTCGTTTACCAAACCAGCCGTCATCCAGTACAAAAAGCTCAACTCCTACTTGGCTAGCCGTTTTAGCCAGTTCTACAATCTTATCTTCAGTAAAGTCAAAATAAGTTCCTTCCCAGTTGTTAATGAGAATTGGGCGTTCTTTATGACTAAACTTCGGAGTAACAATATGATTTTTTATGAACTCATGACTGTCTTGTGTCATACCAGTTAAGCCTTTATCAGTGAATGATAAGAGTACTTCAGGTGTTTGGAAACTAGAATGATTGCTTAACTCCCAACTAAATTGTTCATCATTTAACCCCATGCCCCAACGACATGTCTCTAGTGGTGTCACCTCTACAAATCCAGTGAAATTTCCACTATAAACTAATTGAGCAGCATAGACATGACCATTATCTTCGGTTGTTGTTGGATCCGCCAACGCTAAGAATGGTGTTTTTGAATGACTTGAGGCACCACGAATACTTCCAATAGAAAATTTTCCTTTGGTTAATGGTGTTTGTGTCCACTCTTTCTCGTAACCATAACGTCCAGCTAAGCTATGGACTGTAAAATCTTTATGTGGAAAATCGAGGGTAAAAGACAAAGCCTTTTCGATTTTTGTAGCATACTGACCAGTGTGAATGTTCGCAGAGCGACTGAGGTAATTCGCATTCTCAAATACACAGTATTGAAGGGTAACTGTAATGTCTGTAAGCTGATCGTAGAGATCAATCTCAAGACTCTCTACCTCATCCTCAGCCGCAAAACTTGATGGCAGACCTTCTAGTGTCGGTTTTCCTCTTTGAATGCGGTGTCCCTTGTACTTTAAATCCAAGGCCACACCAAATTCATTTCGCAAGTCAATGGCAGCTGTTCGAAAATCACCCAAGCCATTACTAGAATATTCCTGTTGTAAGGTATCCATCGAATAGGTTCTGTTGCCAGAAATCGGACTGGGTGAAAAAGAACGATCTAGATATGTGATTTTGTTTCCCGGACTAAAATGTTTAACCTTTTTTCCGAAATATCTATGAACCACATCCCCTGTTTCCAAGATTTGAATAATATATGAAAACTCTCTCGTTTGTAGGTGGAACAAGCGATTTTCTTCTAAATATTGAATCATGTTCACGCCTCCTATCTCTTTTACATGTTTTATTCTACAAAATGTAAGCGCTTAAATAAATGGTTTTTTGTTATTAGGATATGGTATAATGTTTCCTAACAGGAGACGGAAACGAACATGAACATTTTGAATATCTATAATGAATTTGACAGTCATAATTTTGACTTAAATGTTGACCATTATGGTGCCGAACAGTGCGACAAGAACTACTCCTTTGGACCGACCATTCGAAATAACTATGTCCTTCATTTTATTACGAATGGTAAAGGGAAGATTATAATCAATGGTGAAACAACTGAATTAGCAGCAGGGGATATTTTTGTACTTCCAAAAAATCAATCTATTTTTTATCAAGCAGATGGATTAGATCCATGGACTTATACTTGGGTGGGTTTCAGTGGTTCTAGAGCTGAGACGATCCTTTCTCAGACGCGACTACTAGAAAACTATTATTTACATTCACATCTTGAGTCAGATATATTAAAAAAAATGATTGACATCAATCAAACAGAAGTACAATCATTACCAATGATTACTGAGCTCATTCTCATCGGTCATTTGAATCAATTACTTGCAGCCCTAGTACAAGAGTTTCCAAACGAGTCATTGAAAGAATCCTCTACTCTCGCCAAGAATTACGTCCATCATGCTATTAAAATCATTCACACTCAGTACAACAACCCAATTAAAGTTTCTGAGATTGCTCAGCAACTTGCCTTAAGTCGTAGCTACCTATACAAAATATTCAAACAAGAAACTGGATATTCTATCAAAGATTACATTGTTCAAGTCAAGATGAACCACGCATGTCAACTACTTGCTAATCCCGAACTCAGTATTACGGAAATCGCGAATTCGGTTGGATATTTTGATCCACTTGCCTTCAGCAATGCATTTAAAAACCAATATCATATGAGTCCTAGTGATTATCGGAAATTCAATCTCACTCAGTATGCAAAACAATAGATTCCCTTATGAAAATAAAAGGATGTCTGATTTGAAATCAGAACATCCTTTTTTGATGCTAACCAAATACCCTTGCAATCCGTTCACAAGCTTCTTTTATAGTTTCAAATGGTGCTGCAGCGTTGAGTCGGGCATGATTGAGTCCTTCTTTTCCAAAGGTTTGGCCATCGTTTAGGACAACTTTTGCCTCTTCTCTTAATTTTCGATGGATTTCAACATGTTCCACATCGTAAGCTGAGAAATCTAACCAAACCAGATAAGTCCCCTGTGGTTTCAAGACCTTTATCTTGGTATGGTGGGTCAGATAGTCCGTCACAAAGTCGATGTTTTTCTCAAGAATTGTTTTCAATTCTGCTAACCAAGGTCGACCGTAGCGAAAGGCTGTTTCAGTCGTTATAAGACCAATCGCTGGAATTTCATGTTGGTTATTGACCAACTGTCTCCTCGTGAAAGCCTTTCTCAAGTCTGGATTTTCAATGATGGCAAAGCTATTTTTGGTACCAGCAATATTAAAAGTCTTGGTGGCAGAAGATAAAATGATAGAAAAATCTCTGAATTCTGCATCAACCGTATTAAAACTGTGATGCTTATTTCCGTAAAGAACAAGATCTTGATGGATCTCATCTGAAACCAGCAAGACCTTATGTTTACGGCAGAGTTGACCAACTCTTTCTACTTCTTCCTTGGTCCAAACCCGACCACCAGGGTTATGAGGATTACAGAAGATATAAAGTTTTACCTGATGTTCAATCAAATCCTGTTCAAGTTTCTCAAAATCAATTTGGAATTGGCCATTTTCCACGCGCAAGGAATTAGTCACCAACTGACGATTGTTTAATTTTACCGTGCGGGCAAAGGGTGGATAGACAGGTGTATTGATGAGAACAGCATCCCCCTCTTCAGTGAATGCCTGAATAGCGACCGAAAGCGCCGGTACCACTCCTTCAATTAAAACGATACTCTCTCTTCCAACCTCATAGCCGTGTTGGTCTTTTTCCCAGTCAATAATGGATTGAAAGAGGGAGTCGCTAGCATAGGGATAGCCAAAGATATGTTGGTCCGCATACTGGCGAATGGCAGAGCGGATTTCAGGCAAGGGCTCAAAATCCATATCAGCAACCCAAAGTTGTAAGAGTTCTGGATCCTGTTCACTCGCCTTCCACTTCTCTGAATGGTGACTCAATCGATCAGGTCTTGTTGTAAAATCATACTGGGTCATATATTATCCCTCCAAGGCTGTTTTCAAATCTGCAATCAAGTCTTCCGCATCCTCGATACCAATTGACAAACGAAGAAGATCATCTGTCAGTCCGTAAGAATGACGAGTTGCAGCTGGAATATCTGCGTGGGTCTGGGTAGCTGGGTAGGTAATCAAACTTTCCACTCCTCCCAAACTTTCTGCAAAGGTAAAGACTTGCAAGGTATTGAGAATATGTGGAATGCGGCTTTCATCTAGAACTTTCACAGATATCATGCCCCCTTTGCCTGTATAATAAACCTGCTTGACTGCTGGGCTATTCTCCAAATAGGCTACAATTTTCTGTGCATTGTGTGTAGCTCGTTCCATGCGCAGCGAGAGGGTTTTCAGACCACGCATGAGCAGGTAGGAATCTAGTGGCGAGAGGGTTGGCCCTGTTGTATTTTGGTCATAAAAGAGCTTGTCATAGAGGACCTGGTCATTGGTCATGAGCACGCCAGCTAGGACGTCATTATGCCCTGACAGGTACTTGGTCGCTGAGTGTAAGACAACATCGGCACCAAGCAAGAGAGGATTTTGATAAATAGGGCTATAAAAAGTGTTATCGACAATCACCTTGGCACCTTTGGCATGGGCGACAGCCGAAACCTTAGCAATGTCAAACTCAACCATGAGAGGATTGGTAGGTGTTTCCAGGAATACATAGTCTGTCTGGTCTGTGATAGCAGCCAACAAGTTCTCTTCTGTGTTAGCATAGGTGAAACTAAAGCGCCCCAACTGCTCCTGCTCGTTGAACCAGCGGAAAGAGCCACCGTAGAGGTCACGCGCCGCAACCACCTTACTGCCAATTGGAAAACCATTAAAAAGCAAGACCAAAGCAGCCATACCCGAGCTGGTCACTAGGGCATAGTCAGCCTTTTCAATGGCAGCTAGGGTTTTCTCCAAGCTAGCTCTAGTAGGATTTTTTGTTCGTGTGTAGTCGAAACCTGTTGATTGACCAAATTCTGGATGCTGGTAGGTGGTTGAAAGGTGGATAGGGGAAATCAAGGCCCCTGTTTTCTCATCATTGTTAATCCCTGTTCGGGCTAATAGGGTATCAATCTTATAGTCTGTCATATCCATTTCTCCAATCTAAGTCACTATCTAGTCTAGCATGAAATGAACGATTTGGTGTGAAAAACCTCAAAAAATGCTTATAGAAAAATAGGGTGCCTTGTTATAGTTTATCTTTATAACAATAACCATACTGGATTTACCGATAAATACTTTCGAACCTATAATTTATTTGATATAATAAAAGAAAAAGAGGTGAGTGAATATGAAATTCCAGTTTAACAAGCATTTCTATCGGTACAGTGCCTTTTATTCTATGATTTTTTGGACTTGTTTTTTTCTTTCAGACATTTTGCTAGATCCTTCCCAAACTCCTGCATGGTACAGCCTATTGGCCTGTCTGATTATTTTTATCAATGCCATTCGGGCCTTCTTCTTCAAGGAAGAAAAGGAGCTCACTCGTATGGGCTACATCTTCTATATCGGATTGATTGTGGTGATTATCTATCTGAAATTTATTTTGGGTAAGTAGAAGGAGTTTACTATGTCTAAGAAATTCAACAAAGAATTCTATCGGACTTGGGAATTTTATTTCTCTATCATTTGTATCCTACAAGTGATGGATGCTGCTCTACGTGGATCATTTTGGTTTATCCGTTTTCTCCAGCTTGCTCTCGGGCTCTATGCTGGCTATCTGGCCTTCTTTAAACCACGCAGTTGGATTAAAAAAACATGGCAGATTTTTCTAGTCATTGGCTTTATTGTCAGTTGGACAATCATTTACTTATTTATATTGTGAGGATTTTTCTATGTTTAAGGAATTTAATAAAGAATATTATCGGAGTTTGAATTTTTATCTCATGATACTGTTATTGCTGGGGAGTATCGGAGAATGGCTAAATAAGGGACCTAGCCTCTGGCTTACACTCTTGCTCTTTGCTACGGTCGGTACTGCCCGTAGTGCCTTTTGGTCTAAAGAATGGACCCTGAAAGCAAATTGGCAAATCTATCTCTGTATCGCCTTCTTGCTGGTCGGGGCTTGGATTGAATTTTTTAGTTAATGGTTGAGAGCGAGGTCTTCGCTCTTTTTTCTTCCAAAATGGACAGAGATTTTCTGATAAAGATGGTATAATAAAATCATGCAAAAAATTGAGTTATTAGACGGAGAGCGGATTGACCAGCTCTTCTCGACAGATGTTCAGATTATTCAAAATCGAGAGGTGTTTAGCTACTCGATTGACAGCGTCCTCCTCTCACGTTTTCCAAAAATGCCTGCTCAGAAGGGGCTGATTGTTGATCTTTGTAGTGGAAATGGGGCGGTGGGCCTCTTTGCCTCCACACGCACCAAGGCTCAGATTATTCAGGTCGAGTTGCAGGAACGGCTTGCTGACATGAACCGACGTTCCATCACCCTCAATGGTCTGGAGGAACGGGTTTCGGTTATCAATGATGACTTGGCAAACCTGCCCCAGTATGATTTGCGGTCCAAGGTGGATTTGATGCTCTGCAATCCTCCCTACTTCAAGGTGGATAAACAGTCAAACCTCAATGAAAGCGAGCATTATCTTCTGGCCAGACACGAAATCGCGACCAACCTAGACAGTATCTGCCAGGTGGCCCAACAGGTACTCAAATCCAATGGTCGCTTGGCCATGGTCCACAGGCCCGACCGATTTTTAGATATTTTGGACACACTAAGAACCTACAAGCTGGCTCCCAAACGTATCCAGTTTGTCTATCCCAAGGCCAGCAAGGAGGCCAATATGTTGCTGATTGAGGCTATCAAGGACGGCTCGGTGGACGGTCTGCACATCCTGCCACCTCTGGTTGTCCATGAGGAAAACGGCGACTATACTCCTGCTATTCATGAGATTTATTATGGAAAATAAGGCCTACTTTTACGTCTTAGAATGTGCCGACGGGAGTCTTTATACTGGTTATACGACTGATGTGGAGAAGCGGCTTGCTACCCATAATCGTGGGAAAGGGGCCAAGTACACCCGCGCACGCTTGCCTGTCAGCCTACTCTATCAAGAAGCCTTTGCTAGTAAGCAGGAAGCCATGTCCGCCGAGGCTCTCTTTAAGAAACGCAGCCGACAGAGCAAGTTAGATTATATCGCAGAGATGACTCAAAAACCTCGCTCCAGATAGAGCGAGGTTTTGGCTTAAAATGTTTCCAAAATCTCATCAATTTTGACCATAGCCTCTACAAAAATAGCCTGAGCCTGGCTTGGATCGGCCGATTGTCCTTCAATGAAGACCTGATTGATGTCTTCAAAGCCCAGAAATTCAAAGACAGATTTGATGTATTGGGCTGCTGGATCCTGACCAGCATAGAAACCACCATTAGACTGGATATGGAGAAGTTTTTTGTCCTTGACCAGACCGATGGAGCCTTCTGGTCCATACTTGAAAGTCAGTCCTGCAACGTTAATCGTGTTAATCCATGACACTAACTGGCTTGGAACATTGAGATTCCAGAGAGGATTGACCACAACAATCTTATCTGCCGCAAGAAATTGTTGGGTTAGGGCATTGTAGCAGTCCAAGCGTTCTGCTTGTTCATGGCTGATTTCGATACCTTTTTTGGCTGCTCCCATGGCCTCAAACAAGGGCTTGTCCAAGGCTGGAATCTGATCCTCAAAGACATCTACTATTTCAATCCTATCTTCCGGGTGCAAACTGGCGTACCGAGTTTGAAACTCTTCCAATGCCCGCAAGGCGTAGGACTTTTGTGCGTCGAGGGGGTGGGCCTTTACAATTAATACAGTTGCCATTGTTCATCTCCCTTGTTACTAATTATTGATAAATATATTCTACTCTTTTTGATTTGAAATTCAAATCATTTGCTCGAAGCAAAAGGCTGGTCTCCCAGCCTCTGCTTTTTTAGATTGTCTTATTATTTTAAATAGGTGTAGGCGATACAGTCTAGGCTATCAACAGCTGTAAAACCAAGCGCTTCATAGAAAGACCGTGTTTTCTCTGTATTGTCTGTCAAGAGATGAAGCTGATAAACTTCCGAAAAGTGGGTAATGGCCTGCTCCAAAAGATGACGACCAATTCCCTGACGCTGATAGGTGGGCAGGACCAAGATGTCCTGAATAAAAACGATTGAATAGCCATCACCAACTGCTCGCAAGAGCCCCACGAGACGATCACCGTCATAGGCCGCAAGAATAAACAGGCTATGTTCCAAGGCCTTCTGTAACATAGCAGGCCGGTCAGTATAATTTGTCCAACCAACTGAAGCATAGAGGTCAAGGACAGCTTGAAAATCAAGTTGAGGGTCTTGTTTATAAGTAATCATGATCTTCTCCTTTGTATTGTTTTTTAGAATACAAAGGCTTTATCCATTGTCAAAATGCCCATGGTCTTACCTCCATTATTAGCTACTGTTAGTATAGCAGAAAATTAGACATTATTAAAGGATTTTTATAGGAAATACAGACAATGCCGATAGGCATTCTAGCATCCTTACCTGCATAAAAAAACAAGAGAGGAAAATCCTCTCTTGTTCATGTTTACCAAAAACTAGTCTTCCTTCCTAGCTTTCACAACCATGCCGAGTGTAGCCATTAACAAGCTGATACCTACCATCAAGGCAATATCTGAACTGCTATCACCTGTATTTGGTAATGTTCGTTGACTTGTTTTATCTGCTGTCACTGTATTTTGAGCTGGTGAAGCTGGCGCAGTAGGGGAAACTGGAGCCATAGGCTTCACTGGAGCACTTGGGTGGGTTGGAAGAGCTGGTGGTGTTGGTTGAGTAGGTTCTGGAAGGATTGGTTCTTGTGGCTGAGGTACAGGCACATAGGTAATCGGAGTATCTGTTCCTGGATTTGACGGAACTGGCGGCAAGATATAGCCCTTGCTTGGATCACTTGGATCGACTGGAGTCAATGGTGTGACACCGTCTGGTCCGACTGGAATATGACCTGGAACATGTGGCAGAACTGGCAAGTCTGTACCTGGTTTACTTGGATCCGTTGGGTCGTTCGGATACGGAATTGGCGGTACTGGGTCTACTCCTGTCGGAACACTTGGAACCCATGAACCGAGTTTGCCATAGACATAGACAACAGTTGTACCACTAGCAGAAATTGTTCCTGTTTGGTTCGCTGGCACTTCTACTAGATAGTAACCCGAAATCACCTTGCCGCTGGTTGTGTATGGCTCACCAACCTTGCCTGTGATGGTTTCTGGCGGAAGAATCTCACGACCATTCTCATCCACGTACTTGACTGTGACAGTTGCTTCTTTCGGTGCTTCAGGCACATAGGTAATCGGAGTATCCGCTCCTGGATTTGACGGAACTGGCGGCAAGACATAGCCCTTGCTTGGATCACTTGGATCGACTGGGGTCAATGGACTTACGCCGTCTGGTCCGACTGGAATATGACCTGGAATATGTGGCAGAACTGGCAAATCAGTGCCCGGTGTACTTGGATCCGTTGGGTCGTTCGGATACGGAATTGGCGGTACTGGGTCTACTCCTGTCGGAACACTTGGAACCCATGAACCGAGTTTGCCATAGACATAGACAACGGTTGTACCACTAGCAGAAATTGTTCCTGTTTGGTTCGCTGGCACTTCTACTAAATAGTAACCTGAAATCACCTTGCCGCTGGTTGTGTATGGATCACCAATCTTACCTGTGATGGTTTCTGGTGGAAGAATCTCGAGACCATTCTCATCCACGTACTTGATTGTAACAGTTGCTTCTTTCGGAACATCCTTGACATAGGTAACGATAACTTCCTTATCAGCTGCTTCTGCTGGCACATCCACTTCAGCTGCTACACTTGCCTTGTCTGGTGTGTAACCTGCAATTGCTGGTGTGTCTACCTTGTCGAAGTCATCATCAGTTGAGGTCCAGTCGCCATAAGTCACTTCTTTAGTTACCAAGTTAACAGTCGCGGTACGTTTGTAGGTCAGTGTTTCAACAACATCTGGCTGAGCCTGACTTCCATCTTCGTATTGGTACTTGATGGTTCGTGTAACAGTTTGGTTGAGGTCACTTTCCTTCAAGCCATCTGGCCATTTTGGTCCGTCTGGCTTGCCTGGATCTACTGGTGTACCTGGATTCTTAGGATCTTCTGGGGTGACTGTTACTACTTTAGCTCTTACGACGACTTCAAATGGTTGGTCTGTAGTCTTATCTGTATCGAAGACTTGTCCACCTTCTTTGGTGAAGCCATCTGTCACCACTTCATAACCTTCGTTAATAAGCTCTGTGATACGGGCTGTGGTGGTGTAGTTGATTGGCTCGCCTGACTTACCTGTGACTTCATCGACATTACCAAGCGTTTTTCCTTTGTCATCTTTGTAGGTGATGGTGGCTTTTTGGGCGTCCTTCACATATCTAACGATAACTTCAGTGTCTGGATCAGTTGCCGGAACATCCTGAACAGCTTCGACACTTGCCTTGTCTGGTGTGTAACCTGCAATTGCTGGTGTGTCTACCTTGTCGAAGTCATCATCAGTTGAGGTCCAGTCGCCATAAGTCACTTCTTTAGTTACCAAGTTAACAGTCGCGGTACGTTTGTAGGTCAGTGTTTCAACAACATCTGGCTGAGCCTGACTTCCATCTTCGTATTGGTACTTGATGGTTCGTGTAACAGTTTGGTTGAGGTCACTTTCCTTCAAGCCATCTGGCCATTTTGGTCCGTCTGGCTTGCCTGGATCTACTGGTGTACCTGGATTCTTAGGATCTTCTGGGGTGACTGTTACTACTTTAGCTCTTACGACGACTTCAAATGGTTGGTCTGTAGTCTTATCTGTATCGAAGACTTGTCCACCTTCTTTGGTGAAGCCATCTGTCACCACTTCATAACCTTCGTTAATAAGCTCTGTGATACGGGCTGTGGTGGTGTAGTTGATTGGCTCGCCTGACTTACCGGTCACTTCATCCACAGCACCTAGCTGGTTACCGGTGTCATCTTGGTATGTGATGGTAGCTTTCTGGGCATCTTTCACATATCTAACGATAACTTCAGTGTCTGGAGCTGTAGCTGCTACATCCACTTCAGCTGCTACACTTGCCTTATCTGGTGTGTAGCCTGCAATTGCTGGTGTGTCTACCTGGTTGAAGTCGTCATCAGTTGAGATCCACTCGCCATGACTCACTTCTTTAGTCACTAGGTTGACGGTCGCTGTGCGTTTGTAGGTCAAGGTTTCTACGACATCATCCTTAGCCTGGCTTCCATCTTCGTATTGGTACTTGATGGTTCGTGTTACAGTCTCATTTAAGTCTGTAGCTTTGACTCCATCTGGCCATTTTGGTCCGCCTGGGTTGCCTGGATCTACTGGTGTATCTGGATTCTTCGGATCTTCTGGTGTGACTGTCACCACTTTAGCTCTCACAACAACGGTGAAGGTCTGGTCAGTGGTCTTATCTGTATCGAAGACTTGTCCACCGTCTCTAGTAAAGCCATCTGTCACCACTTCATAACCTTGGTTGGTGAGTTCTGTGATGCGGGCACTTGTGGTGTAGTCAATCGGCTCGCCTGACTTACCGGTCACTTCATCCACAGCACCTAGCTGGTTACCGGTGTCATCTTGGTATGTGATGGTAGCTTTCTGGGCATCTTTCACATATCTAACGATAACTTCAGTGTCTGGAGCTGTAGCTGCTACATCCACTTCAGCTGCTACACTTGCCTTATCTGGTGTGTAGCCTGCAATTGCTGGTGTGTCTACCTGGTCGAAGTCGTCATCAGTTGAAGTCCACGAAGTATAGGCAAGTACTCCCGTTACAACATTTACCTTAGCAGTACGAGTAAATCTCAGTGTTTCTTCAACTGTTGGTCTAGCCTCTGCTCCACCCTCATACTGATACTTAATAGTACGCTTAACGCTCTCGTTCAAATCAGTAGCACGTACACCTTCTGGATACTTCGGTCCAGTTGGATTATTTGGAACTATTGGAGTATTGGGTTCTTTTGGAGCGTCAGGTGTTACCGTCTTAATTCTTTCACGTAGGACAATTTTAAATACCTGGCTTGGATCTTGTCCATCAATGTCATTAACACTATCAAATGTCGCTGCAGCATTCGTGAAATTATCACTGACTATCTCATAGCCATCATTTAATTTGTCACGGAGGTAGTCGTTAGTTGCTGTCGTTGAAATAGCAGAACCTTTTCTATCTTGCTCAATGAAATTCCTATCAAAGACTTCTGGTCCTTCTTGATTATTCTCGACATTAACTGTTTTTGTATAAATTTCTATCTTAGCCTTAGCTGCCTTTTCATAAACATATGTCAGTTCCTTCAACGTATCACGTTCAATATTACCTGTTTCTTCAGACACTTTAACAATGTGACGCAATTCGGCTGTATTTTCAGTAACTGGTTTGATGGCAGATGCTGTTGAATCTATTTGTTTAAACAAATAGCGGGTACCATTTATTGTTTTCTCAGTATCACGGAGTGATGCTGTATTATATTGGGTACCCGTTGTACCGTGGTCAACTAAGGTTACACTTTGCAAAATAGGTTGACCTGTCTCATCGACATAATGTACGACAACCCCACCTTTTTCAGCATAGTAATAGGTCACATGCTGTTCATTAGAAACATTGTCATTAACCATACGGAGTGTAACACCACCAAATCCATATGCTTGCCCATCTTTACCTTTTAATCTGACAGCTTTGTGTTCTGGAATAAAGAAATTACCTTCTGAGAAAGATTCTCCATTCTTACTAAAGAGCATTGTTTCACCAGTAATAACATTGGTAAACGTATGAGGATCTGTTTTGAAACTTTCAAACTGATGTTTGGAAGTATAGCTATACCTACCTTCCAATGTATTCACTGCACCTGGAACAATTTCCTCAGATGTAAAGAATTTGATAAAGTTTTCTGAGGTCAAATCTGCTTCAGTAATATCTGTCTTTCTATCCAAGTTTAACCTATTTGGTCCATCTGGATTCAAGAGGTAAATATGCGCTTTATGGGTACCATCTTTTTGGGTTACTTCCAAAACACGTACTACATTGTGCGTCATTACTGCTTGGATGGTTTTAGCCCCTATTTTGTAATCTGCTGCTAAATCTCCCTTCAACACAGTCGGAACATCTTCAGCAATTAACTCATATTTATTAAAATCTAAAGCACCTGCAATCGTGTAGCTATCACCTGTCAATGCTCCTTTTTGAATAAAGGTAGCGAGTTTTTCTTCCGACCTCTTGTCTGTAGCTTTTATAACATAGTTTGTTTCCTGACTTGTACGAACAGGAACTAAAGCATTAAAAATATTTAATTCCGTACCAGCTGATTTTGGACTAACCTTGTCATATATGATTGTATTGGTATTTCCCCCGTTTGGATTATTTATTTTGAGATTTTTGCTGGTAGAATTACTTGAGTCTGGGGTAAATTGAAAACTGTATTTAAAATTATCTTTCTCATATTGAGTTAAAGTATTAAATTTACCTGTAGAACCCTGTCCAATCTCCACGGATTCTATTATTGTATTATTTTGACGTTTATCAACTAAATCAGCATATATTTTGTTAACATCTCCCACTTTAGCGATTGAAAACTGGATAAAATAGTCTTTATTATATCTTTTATTAAAAGTAGTTGCCTTGTTTGGATCCAATTCTGAACCTAAACTTAATACCATGAAGACCTCACGTCCTGCTGGTAAAGTTGTTTGGTAGGCTGTAGGAACAACTGTTGTTGTTTCGGTGACACTTGCTTCTTTAGCTGCCTTTTCAAAATTTGCACCAGCCGTTTCAGCCGTATCTGGCACAATCCACTCGGTCGTTACATAAGATACAGAATTGGCACTTCTTGTAGCATTTTCAATAGCCCTAAATCCACTCGTACCTTCGGTGTTGTCACTAGCTGCTACAGCATCCTCTATTAGCGGATTATCTTTCTCATCTTTTTTACGCGTCACAGCAAAGGATAGGATATTGGTTTCATTTTCCGTCACAACTTTTGTCATTACATTTGGCTGACCATCTGCCAAACGATAATTCGAGGCCAACTTATCAGCAGTAACGGTTACCTCAGTCTTGGCAATTTCGTCAGTAGTGGTTACAGAAACATAACCTACTTGACCAAGTTTCTTCTCTTCACCTGTTTCCACATCGGTCTGGATAACCTTATATGGAATATGTACAGTCCTTTCTGGAGCGGATACAAAATGGTCTTTTGCTACTTCCTCAGACTTCGGTGTCACTACATCCGTATTTTCAACAACTGGAATAGTTTTCCTATCATCGGCTGAAGCTGACTCTTTAGTTTTTTCCAATTCCGCATCTTCGATTTTTTCAAGGCGGACTGTAATAAGATTCTCTTGACCTTCAACAATAGTCACCAACTGTTCTTCATCCTGATCTACTGCCAGGCGATAACCCTCTGGTAGTTTAGATGGAAGGTTCAAATCATGGCTAGCCTGCTCATCGACTGTCGTTACCTCTATAGAAAAGGTTTCAGACAACAGAACTGTATCGGTTTGATCAACATATCTCACAGTATAAGAAAGCACAGCCTGTCTGGTTTTAGGTGTTTCATCCACAAATGGTTGGACTTCTGCCTCTTCTTTATCGCTTTGAGAAACCTCAGATGGTTGAACAGCAACTGATTCTTCAATCAAAGGTTCGGTAACAGTCAAAATTGTAGATTTTGCAGGCAAAACTTCTTCAGAAAGAGGCAAGCCATCTGCTCTTTCTTCACTAACAACAAGTTCTTGCCCCACGGGAGGAACAGGTACTTCCTCGGTAGCACTTACCTTGCTACCTGCACCTAAGACCAACGATACCCCTAAAAGTACACTAGCAGCACCAAAATGAAATTTTCTGATTGAGAAGCGCTGTCTGGCAGCATACCAATCAAATCCTTTCTTGCCTTTTTTCATAAAAAGGCCTCCTTTCTATATAGCAACATATACCTTTATAAACATACATATACTAACATATTGTACGTGTTTTTTCAAGCAAATATGCACTACTATAAGTAAGTCTAATAGACCATAAGTTGGGCTTATAGGTTATATATATATATATATATATGCTATGGTGGTATGATATTCCAGAGAAACCAACAATGATATCTCTTTTAAAAACCTGATAAAAAGGAAGAGAGAAACATATTATTATTAGCTTTTATTATTTTGCTTATTGTTATAGGTTGGTTTCTCAAAAATAAAAAAGGAGCACTTCCTTGGGAAATACTCCTTGTATAAATATAAGTTTTCTTATCTCTCGCCCTTATTGCGGATTACAAAGCCTGTTTTCTTTTCGCTTGAGGTACGTTGGTGTGGTTTTTTGTTGTCCTGACGGCGGTTGTCACGCTTGAACTTGTCATCACGACGGTTGCGGTCGTTACGATCACCACGGCGTCCTCCACGGTCTCGGTTACGGTCACCCTCACGACGGCTACCACGATCACGATCACGGTCACGATCGCGACCTCCACGTCCACCCTTGCCCTTGGCTTGACCAGGAGCAAACTTGAATGGCAGTGGTTTTTCACGCGCAATTTCTACTTCTGGTAAGCTATCTGGATCTTGTACAGTCAGGCTGAGTACGTAAAGAGCAAGCTCTTCAGGCGTAAATTCAGCCGCTAACTGAATAGCATCTTTCTTGAACTTATCGAAATTGCTACGGATGGTTTCATCCGCCATTTCACGCTCAATTTTTTTCAAAGCAACTTTCTTCTTGGCTTCAAATGCTTCCTGAGCCGTTGCAGGCTTGAGACCTTTCATACGTTTCTTGGTCAAATCTTCGATAATAGCCAAGTAGCCCATCTCATTTGGAGATACAAAGGTAATAGACTGACCGGATTGACCAGCACGACCTGTACGACCGATACGATGAACATAGCTTTCTGGATCCTGTGGAATATCGTAGTTGTAGACATGTGTCACACCTGAGATATCCAAACCACGCGCCGCTACGTCCGTCGCAACTAGGACATCAATTTGGTCATTTTTAAAATCACGAATGACACGAAGACGCTTGTTCTGGTCCAAATCTCCGTGGATACCTTCCGCACGGAAACCACGCAATTTCAAACCACGCGTCAATTCATCAACACGGCGTTTGGTACGACCGAAGACGATAGACAATTCTGGCTGGTCAACGTCCATAAGGCGTGTCATGGTGTCGAATTTCTCATTTTCTTTGACACGGATATAGTATTGGTCCACGTTGACATTGGTCAATTCCTTGGCCGCAATCTTAACGTGCTCAGGCTCTTTCATGAACTTGACACCGATACGCTTGATTGGCTCAGGCATGGTCGCAGAAAATAGAAGGGTCTGGCGACTTACTGGTACACGCTCGATGATGGCTTCAATATCATCCAAGAAGCCCATGTTAAGCATTTCATCCGCTTCATCAAGAATAAGGGTTTCAACACCGTCAAGCTTGAGAGCCTTGCGTTTGATCAAGTCCAGAAGCCGACCAGGTGTACCAACTACGATATGAGCACCAGAGCGAAGGGCCTTGATTTGTTTTTCAATGCTAGAACCACCATAAACCGAGCGAACTTTTACTCCTTTTTCACGGCCAAATTTGAAGAGTTCCTCTTGACTTTGCACCGCCAACTCACGCGTTGGGGCAATAATCAAGGCTTGAACAGCTTGATTGTCGATGTCAATCTTGTTGAGGGTTGGCAGACCAAAAGCTGCGGTTTTCCCTGTCCCCGTCTGGGCCTGACCAATCACATCTTTACCCTCAAGAGCAAGAGGAATAGTCTGCTCCTGAATTGGTGACGGCGTTTCAAAACCAGCCTTCTCAACGGCAAGCAAAATGTCTTCTGATAGATTTAATTCAGTAAATTTCAATTATGATACCAAGTGCGTTAAGAAAACAAGGTGAAAATAGGAGACTGACGCAGTGTGGGTACACACTAGGAAGTCTATCTTTTTCACGAAGTTTTTAGCACGGGTTCGAATGCTCTTCCCAAGCTAGTTTCCTAACGCATTTCCTTTCTTTTACAAGGCAGTGCGAAGCTACCTTATCTCACTTTTTTTGTAACAACTATTTCCACTGGCAGCGAACTACTACTCAATGAAAATCAAAATTAGCCTAGCTCCAACAGTCTAGGAATAGACTGTTGGAGGTGGGAAATCCTACGAACATTGTTCGTGTCACAACAGTCTAGGAATAGACTGTTGGAGGTGGGAAATCCCACGAACATTGTTCGTGTCACAACAGTCTAGGAATAGACTGTTGGAGGTGGGAAATCCTACGAACATTGTTCGTGTCACAACAGTCTAGGAATAGACTGTTGGAGGTGGGAAATCCTACGAACATTGTTCGTGTCACAACAGTCTAGGAATAGACTGTTGGAGGTGGGAAATCCTACGAACATTGTTCGTGTCACAACAGTCTAGGAATAGACTGTTGGAGGTGGGAAATCCTACGAACATTGTTCGTGTCACAACAGTCTAGGAATAGACTGTTGGAGGTGGGAAATCCCACGAACATTGTTCGTGTCAATTAGTCGAAGGTAGAACACTGTTACTTCCTTGTTTGCAGGTAACAGGCTGAAAAGCTCCACTGGAGCTTTTCACTCACCAAGACGAGTTGACAACGGATGGCTTTGATTTTCGCAGAGTAAACCAGTATCAGACTTGCAACCTACCTAGTATAACACATTCTCAGCATTAAGGTGAGGATTTACCTTGGAAATCAAAATAATACGTTTTCACAAAAAGCAACCTCTCTCGAGATTGCCTATTCTTACTTCAATTCCTTTTTTGAAAATAGCAGAGCACCGCAGATGAAGTAGCCCAAACTAAAGACCCGTGCCAAGATTGACGGCCAAGAGAGCAAGTTCTCCAAGTCAGCTGCCACAGATAATTGTGAAAACATCATAAAGTCCGCAAAAAAATCCGTTTTAAGAAGAATGCCTGTCGCCATCATGAACAACTGATCAAACAAGAAGGCAATTAAGATATATACCATATAAGCCTGGTAAATTTTTGGGAAAATGACAAACAAGATTGTACAAAAACTAGCAATCACAATATAAAAGGGCAACTGATAAACAAAACCTTCTAAAAGAACCCCGTAATCTGCTGCTCCATTCATCATTTGACGAGCAAAACCAGTCAGCATATAGGCAAATAAGACATAGAAGACACAAAGTCCCACACTAGACAACCACTTGTGAGTAAAAATCTTCAAACGGTTCTGGGTACGCACCAGACTATTATTGACTGTCCGAAACTGGAAATCCTCCCCAAAGAAAATCTTGGCTGGTGCCACAAAAAAGAGAGGCAACAAGTTTGTCCAGTTAGACAGAATATCCTCAGCCCCAACAGCAGTCAGTTCCTGACTACTGCTATAAGCCAAAATCAGACTGAGGACAATCAAGATTGCCAGACTAACCAAGGACAATCTTTCCTTACGAATACGATACCAATCTGCTTTCACCAAATTCATTTTCCACTTCCTCCTAGTTCAACAAACTCAAATAATATTCTTCCAAATGCTGACCCTGACGGTAAATCTCCAGAATTTCAATCCCTGATTGACCCACCAAATCAATAAGAGATTGAACATGTTCATCCGCATCCAAGACCAAACCAGCCTCTTCCAAACTAACTTCCAGCCCCTTTTCTTCCAAATAAGCCTTCACAGCTGCATTGTCTGCCGTATCCAGATAGAGCTTTCTCGCCACGACCGCTGCCAAATCAGACCTGGTCAGATCACGAATGACCTTGCCCTTGTGCATGATGACAAAACGATCTGCCAACAACTCCAACTCCGACAAGATATGACTAGAAATCAGGACCGTCATTCCGTACTCATCCCGCAAGCGCAAGATAATGTCCCGCACCTCCTTGATCCCAGACGGATCCAAACCATTGATGGGCTCATCCAAAATCAAAAACTCTGGAAAATCAATAATCGCCAAGGCAATGGACATTCGCTGCCGCATCCCAAGGGAAAAATTCTTGACCTTCTTCTTCCGATCCACATCCCCCAGACCCACCAAGTCCAGCACCTGCTGGATACGCTCCGTTGGATTTTCTAGGGATAATTGCAGAGCTGCATACATAAGATTGTCCCAAGCAGACATGTTTGGGTAAAGCGTAGGCGACTCAATAATAGCTCCCATCTTAACTGGTTTTGGAAAGACCAGCTGACCCGTCGTTGGAAAAATCAGCCCTGACAAGATTCGAATAAGAGTTGTTTTCCCCGCACCATTTTGTCCAACCAAACCACAAATCTCTCCACGCTGGATGGCAAAGGATACCTGATCTACCGCAGCCTGCTGACCATAATTTTTACTCATTCCCTCAATCCGCAACAAGACATTCTCTCTATTCATACAAGTATCCTTTTTGTATCTTTGTTTTGATGTGTTAATTGTATCACACAAGCAATACAGTGTCAAGTCAAAAAATTAAAAAAGTTTGGAAAGAAGCCAATTCAAAAAAAATAAAACCTATACTCACCGTCCAGTACCGACTGGTGAATACAGGTTCCATCCTATTTCCATTTGGTCAAACACAAGTCTAAGGATTTACTGATAAGAAAGACCATAACCAGGGTCCAAAACGTTTTGGTCCAACCAATTTTAAAAGCCAAGGGTGTCACCACCAAAATATCAAAAATCAAAATAACCCTTGTAATCTTCCAATTGAAATATTTGTTACATAATAAGGCAACTATGTCACTACCTGCTGTTGAGCCGTTTCCTTTAAGAACCAGGGCCATGGACAAACCAGTCGCTAGACCAGCTAAAATAGCAGAGGGAATAAGCGGAAGCCATTGGGCTTGTAGAAATCTTGTCACATACATGGTCACCGACATAGAACCCACTGCCAAAAAAGTATAGAAGACCCTTACTCTACTCAAAAAACGGTAGGCCAAAACAAGGAGAACGCCATTGAATATAAAACTTGTTACCCCTGCTTCCATGCCCAGAGTGTAGTAAAAAAGTAAGGCAAGCCCTGTGACCCCACCTTCTCCAAACTCATGGGGAATGACCAACATATTCAAAACTAGGGCATACAAGATCCCACCCATAACAATCAGTAAACAATCTTTTAAACCTATCTTTGACATAAAAACACCTACTGGATTTGTCTATATTTAGTATATCAAAAAAAGTAGAAAGCGGATACACTTTCTACTCATTCTACACCGAGATTGTTAGGATTATTTCCCCAAAACAGCGGATGCCAAGGCTTTTTGGATAGCAATAACACTCTTATCACTCTTGAACTGAAGAGTTTCTGCTGGTTCTGCCGCAGAAGAAATCCAAATCTTCAATTCAGCATCCAAGTCAAAATGACCGGAGGTTTCGACCGTAAATCGTGAAATCGAACGATAGGGAATAGACTTGTAGGAAACCTTCTTACCTGACATTCCTTGTTTGTCCACCAAAATCAAACGGTGTTCTGTGAAAACAATCAAATCGCGAACCAAACTAAAGGCCATCTCCACCTGTTCCGCATCCAGAAGGATGTCTGCCAACTCTTGCTCTACCTTATCATTATTCATCTGCGAGGCATTGCCCATCAAACCTGAAAACAAACCCATTTGTTTACTCCTTTTTTACTTTTCCTTATTTTACCGAAAAATTTGGAATAAAAAAAGCAAAAACCCCAGAAGAGTTTTTGCTGCTGTCAAACTGATAGATGAACCTGCTCATCAAAGAGGGCTAAAAAACTTTCCTCCTGAGAGTGTGTCACAACAATCACCAGTTTGTCCCTTATTTTCTCGAGACTATCTGCAATCAATTGTTCGCTTTGAGAATCTAAGCCTGTTGTAGGTTCATCAAATAAAAAGACCTCCGCATCACGGTAAAGGGCACGCGCCAAATCAAACCGTCTCTCTTCCCCACCTGATAATTGCTGAGAAGAGGTCAAGAGAGTAGCAAATCCATCTCCCTGCCGATAGAACCAGTCCTCTAAACCAACTTGCCGCAAGCAACCCATTGCTTTATTCTCATCTAAAGGCGCAAACAAGGTCAAATTATCCCCGATGCTAGCTGTAAATAGATTGGTTTTCTGCGGTAGGTAGTAAATTTTCCGAAAGAGGGCAAGCTGATCCAGTTCTGCCAGATTCCTCTGGTTGACCAGGACTCTTCCAGCCTCTGGTTTCTGAATCCCCAGCAAGAGGCGGAGCAAGGTCGTCTTCCCACTCCCGCTCTTGCCCAAGATAGCATATTTTTTATTGGCCTGAAAAAGATAAGAAAAATTCTCCACAATCAGATGGTCTTGATAGCGACAATCAATCCCTTCCAGAGCAAGGCTCGTAATGGATTCCTTCAAAACTGGCTTGGCAGCTTGACCTTCTTCCTTCCTATTTAAGAGACCTGTCAACTCCTCCACAACCGTCCGACTAGAAAGATAATCCGTCAGCAAGCCTGACATGGTTTGGATAGGACCTGCTACAGTTCCCATCAGGGTTGTCATAGCAATCAAATCCGAAATGTTCAGCAGACCTTGGAAGACAAATATCCCTCCAATAATCCAGGAACCTGAATAGACTACGCTGCTCAAACTGTAGGAAACCGCATAGGTCTGGGATTGTTTTTGGGCAAAACGGTTAGCACGCCTAGTGTATTCCTGACTAGATACCGCCAGCTTTTCTTGAAAAACTGGCGTGATGGTGCTGATGCGGATAAAAGAGAGAGCTTCTACAAACTCACTAAACAAGGCGAGATAGGCATTCTTCTCCTCCTGACTGTCCTTAGTCACACGAGCTAAAATCCCCTTATTAATCACCGGAGCCAAAAATGGAATAAAGCAGAGCGCCAACATGATCATAGCCATGGTTCCTTGAAGATAGAGAGCTCCAATCAAGGAAAAACTAAAGACTAATATGCTTGTCACCATGGATAGAAGCGGTGTTAGATAGGTAGTTTCTAAGATGTTCAGATGATGAACCAAGACATGGACCTTATCTGCCTGACTGTCTTTTGCTGCCTCTCCTAAGTCCTCACTCGCATAGACAGTCACTAATTGATTGCGCGTTTCTTCCATAATCTGATTGATTACCTTAAACTTGAGATAGCGCGGCAGGTAGTCAAAATAGCCGTCACATAAAAAGAATACCACTGCAATCACCGAACTAGTCATAAATGCCTTTTGGTCACCAGATAAGGCCGCTTCCGAAACTCGCGCATAAATAAAACCCGTTGCCGCTAAAATCAGAGCATAGACCACCGACACAGCAATATAAGCAACTATTGCCAACTTGCATTTTCTAAGGTAGTAAAACACAGTTCAGACCTCCAATCCATTTCCGTTTATACCACTATAGCATATTATAATAATACTTTTTTTGCAATGATAACAAAATTAAAATAAGCCAGGACTTACCTGACTTATTATAGGATTGATTGGATTGGCTGAGGAAGAGGCTGGGCAAAAAGTCCAACCTCGCTTCTCAGGGTTCGTGTCAACATCTCAGCGTAGTGGTTGATTGGCTTTAACAGTCTGGGAGACTGTTAAAGGTAGGAGATAAGATTTGCAAAGCAAATCTCAGCAATTCGTATTTCATACTCCAAATCTGACCATTACGACTGTTGCGAACAAAGTTCGCTCTAGTTCCAACCTCAAAAGGTTCACTGAACCTCGATGCAGTAGGCGTCAACACATTACTGGACACCCTTGCGAGGAAAAGACGACGAAATCGAGTTTGCAAGGCAAACTACCGATTTCTGCCTGATGGCGCAGTAGGCGTCAACAAATCACTCTTCGCATTGCTTGAGTTCTTTGGACGCCCTTGCGAGGGAAAGACGACGAAATCAAATCAACTTTGTTGATTACTGATTTCTGTCTTTCCGCTACATCTTCTCTTCCAACTCCACATCCGGATACTTGTCCGCGAACCAGCGGAGGGCGAAGTCGTTTTCAAAGAGGAAAACGGGTTGGTCAAAGCGGTCTTTAGCCAAGATGTTGCGGCTTGATGACATGCGTTCATCCAGGTCTTCTGGCTTGATCCAACGGACTGTCTTTTTACCCATTGGGGTCATGACTACCTCAGCATTGTACTCGCCTTCCATGCGGTGTTTGAAAACTTCAAACTGGAGCTGACCAACAGCCCCCAGCATATACTCGCCAGTCTGGTAGTTCTTGTAGAGCTGGATAGCTCCTTCTTGCACCAATTGCTCAATTCCCTTGTGGAAGGATTTTTGTTTCATGACGTTTTTAGCAGACACTTTCATGAAAATTTCCGGGGTAAAGGTTGGTAGCGGTTCGAATTCAAACTTGTTCTTGCCTACGGTCAGGGTATCTCCTACCTGATAAGTCCCTGTATCATAAACCCCGATAATGTCCCCCGCAACTGCATTTTCCACATTCTCACGGGACTCGGCCATGAACTGGGTCACGTTGGACAACTTAGCCCCCTTGCCTGTACGGGGCAGGTTGACCGCCATACCGCGTTCAAATTCACCCGAAACCACACGAACAAAGGCAATGCGGTCGCGGTGACGAGGGTCCATGTTGGCTTGGATTTTGAAAACAAAACCTGAAAAATCTTTGTTGAGCGGGTCAATGACATCCCCTGTCGTTGTCTTGTGACCATGTGGCTCTGGAGCAAATTCCAAGAAGGTGTCAAGGAAGGTCTGCACACCAAAGTTTGTCAGGGCTGAGCCGAAGAAAACAGGTGTCAAATCGCCGTCCAAAATCGCCTGCTCTGAAAATTCATTCCCAGCTTCCGCCAGAAGTTCAATATCATCTAGAACTTGTGCATAAAAGGGGTTAGAACCAAAGAGTTTGTCACCCTCGTCCAAACTTGCAAAACGCTCATCACTACGGTAGAGTTCCAAGCGTTTGTTATGGAGGTCATAAAGTCCCTCAAAAGATTTCCCCATACCGATGGGCCAGTTCATGGGGTAGCTGGCAATGCCCAAGACTTCTTCCAATTCCTGCAACAAATCAAGCGGCTCACGACCGTCACGGTCCAACTTGTTGATAAAGGTAAAAACAGGAATGTTGCGGTGCTTAACAACCTCAAAGAGTTTTTTGGTTTGGGCCTCGATACCTTTGGCAGAGTCCACTACCATGACAGCCGCATCCACCGCCATCAAGGTCCGATAGGTATCCTCAGAGAAGTCCTCGTGTCCTGGCGTATCCAAAATGTTAACACGCTTACCCGCATAGTCAAACTGCATGACAGATGAGGTAACAGAGATACCACGCTGTTTCTCGATATCCATCCAGTCAGACTTAGCGAAGTTACCAGTCTTTTTCCCCTTGACCGTCCCTGCCTCACGAATTTCACCCCCAAAGTAGAGCAACTGCTCGGTAATAGTGGTCTTACCCGCGTCCGGGTGAGAGATGATCGCAAAGGTGCGGCGTTTCTTGATTTCTTCTTGTAGTGACATGATCGTTATTCCTTTTTCTTTGGTCCATAGCAGAGCTGACTTCTTCTTTTACCTATCAAATCAAAAGAGTACAAAAAAAGAGAGCAACTACTGCAACTCTCTTATTATATCGGAAATAATGGAATTTTTCAAACACTTGGAAAATCAATCTTGGAGCAGATAGACTAATTTCTTTTTCCAATATAATTGGAACCCTGCCTGAACAGAACTAATTAAACATGATATCATTAGTGAAAGTAGGACAAAATTGAACCAAGTCTCTTGGCTATTGACTATGGGTAAGCGAGTCAAATAACCATAATTACCTTTTGTCAACCAATTAACAAAAAGCATGACCAGATGAAGCATGACTGTCAGTGACAAACGCTCCCGTCTTGAAAGACTGAATTGATATCCCTCTGTCAAAATATAAGACAAACTCAACACTGCTAAAGCATAATGACCAACCACAAAGGTAAAGAAGGTCAGATGTGGAAAAGGAAAGGGATCGAAGACCGGGTAAATAAAAGCCACCAAGGAACCAATGAGACCAAGATAGGAAAAGTAGAGTTTCAAATCTCCCTTCCTAGCAAACAGTAAAAATAATATGGCTAGTCGACAATGATAAAAGGGTAAACTTTCAGAAAGGGACCAATCGGACCAAATATACCAAGTATATAGACTAACCACTTGAAAAAGTAAAATTGTCCAAAACAAACGATTAAACCAAGTTTTAGTATAATATCGCGTGGTCAAGTAAAGCAAGATAAAAAGCGGTAGCAACAAGCCAAGGTGAGTAAATAACCCTAGATGCGGGCCATGCGAAACTTGATTAGTAAAAAAATCATTCATACTTTCTCCCCCTAAATCCTTTCTAACCATTCAAATCAAAGATAGTATATCAAATTGTATAAATGTTTACAAGTTGGATTAAAAAATTAGGATGTCAACTAGTAGGATAATAATGATAATAACCTGTAAATTCTAATTTCCATGTCTGGCCATCTTTCTATGTTATTAGAAAATACCTTAGGTTCTTGACGAAAAATAAAATATGACGGAATTTCCCCCTATAAAAGTAGGGGAAATTCAATCATACTCACTATTTTGCTAATTCTTCCACCACTTTAGCCAACTGCATTGAGTTAGAGCCCTTGAGCAAGATCTGATCATTGGTTCCTAATACTGACTGAACCTGTTTAACCAGTTCTTCAAATTGGTCCTGCTCTGCATTTTTCCTAAAGAAATAGACTTTTCCAATCGGAAATATCTGACTAGCCAGCTGGGCCAGACCTTCAATGTCCTGACCGTAAAAAATGACGGTGTCTAGCACATCAGGCGACAGGCTCAAAATCATCTGATTATGAAGATCAACCGACTGGCTGCCCAGTTCTTTCATATCTGCCAAAACCGCGATTTTCTTGCCGCCGTCGTTTGCGGGAATACTAGAAAAAGTTTCCAAAATCAATCGCATGGCCGTTGGGTTAGCGTTGTAGACATCACTAAGAATATCGGCTCCGTTAGCTGCCTTTTTCCACTCGGTGCGGTTGCGGGTCAAGTTAAGACTGGCTAGGGCTGAGGTGATGGCCTCATCAGACACACCCAAGGTCTTGCCCACATAGCTTGCTACCATGGCATTGGTGGCATTGTACTTGCCTGTTACAGGCAGGAAAATATCGCCGTCCATAAAATTGACGGTGAAAGTCAGGCTGTCCTTGCTCTCAACCAGACTGGTCACCTGCAAATCAGCCTGCTCACCGAAGCGAATGAGTTCTACATGGCTAGGCAAGAGCTTATCCGCAATTGGATCTGCCGGGATCAAGAGTTTACTACCTGGCTCCATTCCATCTGCAATCTGTAATTTTCCCTTGGCAATCTCTTCTCGTGAGCCGAAAAATTCCAGGTGGGCTTCTCCAAAAAGGGTAACAACTGATAGGCTTGGTTTAGCAATTTCAGACAAGAGGTGAATATCGCCCAAGTGGTCCTGCCCCATTTCCAAGACCAGTTTTTCTGTATCGTCAGGCATATGGAGGACGGTGTATGGCAGACCGATTTCGTTGTTGTAGTTGCCTTGGGTCTTGTAAGTCTTGTAAGTCGTCGCTAGAACATCGTGAATCATGTCCTTGGTGGTCGTTTTACCGTTTGAACCTGTCACGGCAATGACTTCTACCCCTGTTTTCTCTAGGTAGTAGGCCGCTAATTGTTGAAGCGCAGCCAAGCAGTCATCTACTAGAATGTGGGGAACATCAAGGCTGACTTCCGAAAGGGTTACTGCGCAGCCATTTTCAAAAGCAACAGGAATAAAGTCATGACCGTCACGCGCACCCTTGAGGGGAACAAAGAGGTCACCAGTTGTGACGAGTCGGCTATCGAACTCGACCTTGTTGAGTGCTGTATCAGGATAAAGACTACTATCATTTTTTGCGCCCAAGACCTGAGCGACTTCGTGTAGGGTTAATTTCATTATTTTCTCCAATATAGTCTTTTAGTTTACTTTTAGTACTAGGCAACGAGCCGCAGGCATAACTCAATGCTTTCTAATTTCTAGGCATTGACTTGAAACAGTCCCCCAGACTGTTTCAATCAGGCAAGGCGAGTTCAAACACTCCAGTGGAGTGTTTGAAGTTGGAAATAAGGAAACAAAGTTTCCTCATTCGTCGACGTAATAAAAGATAAACTAAATGACGATAAACTAAAAAAGAGCTTTCGCTCTCTCTATTATATCATTTTTTAGCTCATGTGAAAAAAAGTTCATCCTAGTCTAACAAATCAAACTCGACATGGTAGCTGATATCATCACGCAAGAGGGCTTTAACCCGACACTTTTGGTCAACATAGGCCAAGATTGCTGCCTGCTTTTCGGCTGAAACCTGCTCAGCCAAGGCAATTTTCAGATCAAATTTTCTGTCTTCCAACTGACAAGCTACTTGAACAGGCATAGTTTTATTGCCCTCTTGGCTGGCATAATAGCCCTGCACACACATGGTCACACAGGCAGCCAAGCCGATATTGACTAGACTAACAGGCGTTTCTCCCTTATCAGTCACACCAAAAGTACGAACGGGGTCCCCGTAGCCTTGAGAACGGGCCTGAAATAGACCTTCTCCTTTTACTGTCGTTTGATACATAAACACCTCCAGATACTTGTCCCCATTCTATTCCTATTTGCCCCTCTTTGCAAGAAAAAAGGTTGGAATTTTCCAACCTTTTACATACTTTTTAAATCAAATGACTTTCGCGTTTTTCAAACATTTCCTTAGCCAAGCTGACTAACTCTTCAATCAGGTCTGAGTAAGCAAATCCCATGTTGTCCCAAAGAAGTGGGTACATAGACCACTGGGTAAAACCTGGCATAGTATTGAGCTCGTTGAGGAAGATGTCACCCTCTTCTGTCAGGAAGAAATCACAGCGAGAAAGACCGCAACCACCGATAGCACGGAAGGCCTTGGCAGCATTGTCACGCATGATATCCATAATCGCCTCGTCAATCTTAGCTGGGATTTCCATAGTAATCTTGTTGTCGATGTATTTGGCATCGTAGTCATAAAAAGCAACGTCTTTGACTACTTCGCCAGGGAGTGTCGTTTTCACGTCAGCATTTCCCAAAAGACCAACCTCAATCTCACGCGCGTTAACCCCTTGCTCAACAAGAACACGGCTGTCATACTTGAAGGCCACATCAAGCGCCGCCTGCAAGCCTGCCAAGTCTTCTGCCTTGGAGATACCAACACTGGACCCCATGTTAGCTGGTTTAACAAAGACTGGATAGGTCAATTTGCTTTCAATCTCCGCAATCTTTTCAGCAATATTCTCACCCTCGATTACGGCTACGTATGGCACCTGGGCAATGCCAGCCGACTCCAACACACGCTTAGTCGTAATCTTATCCATAGCAACGCTAGAAGACAAGATATTGGTCCCAACGTAAGGCATACGAAGGACTTCCAAAAAGCCTTGGATAGAGCCATCTTCTCCCATAGGTCCATGGAGAACAGGGAAAACAACGGCATTTTCTTCGTAAATATCGCTTGGACGCACTTGCTGGTCTGCAAGGATAGTCGCATTGGTCATGAGTTTTTCATCAGCAGCTGGTGTTTGGCTAAATTCTTGTGTTTTGATGAAATCACCAGTCTGAGTGATGAAGTAAGTTTTTACAAAAAATTTATCATAATTGATGGCACGCATGACACTTTCTGCAGACAATACAGATACTTCACGTTCTGCTGAACGACCACCATAGAGTAAAATCAAGGTTTCTTTTGACATATACATTCCTCTTCTAATTAGATAATCTACACTTAGTATAGCATAATTTTGAGTTTGAAGCCTTCTCTGATGGATAAAAACTACAATTCTGTTCTATTTTGAATGGCTCTTAGCAGAGTCACTTCATCTGCATACTCAATATCGCTTCCGACAGCCAGACCACGTGCCAGGCGAGTAACCTTGATCCCCGCTGGCTTTAGGACACGTGAGATGTACATGGATGTCGCTTCACCATCTGCTGTTGCATTTGTCGCAACAATGACTTCTGTCACTTCGTTTTCCATCAGACGAGTTAGCAAGGTCTTTAAGTTAATATCGTCTGGTCCAATACCATTCATCGGGGAAATCAAGCCATGCAAGACATGGTAAAGACCGTGGTATTCTTGGATATTTTCCAAGGCTGTCACATCTCGACTGTCTTCTACAATTAAAATAGTCGACTGGTCACGACTGCTATCTTGACAAATACCGCAAGGGTCCTGGTCTGTCAGATTGCCACAAACCGAACAATAGGTCAAATCCCTCTTGGCAGCCAAGAGATTTTTTGCAAATTCATTGACCACATCATCTTCCATACCAATGGTATAGAAGGCCAGCCGCGTAGCTGTCTTAATACCGATTCCTGGTAATTTGGAGTAACTGTCAATCAACTTGGCAATGGGTGTAGGATATAGCATAATTCTCCTTAGTTCATTGGGTAAAGTGAATTGTATAAATTAATGATTTCTGTTGTAATTGCTTTTGTTGTAGAATTTTCGTTAGTCAAGTTTGGAAGTACGACTGCAACTGCGATTTGTGGATTATCACTAGGTGCATAGGCAACAACGTTGGTATTTACTGCAGTTACTACTTCACCTGAAGGAGTTGTAGTATAAGTTTCGGCAGTACCAGTCTTGGCACTGATGGTCACGGCCGCACCACGACCGATAGCACTACCTGTATTAAATCGTCCTCCACCATTTACAAGTTGATAAAATCCTTGACGAAGGAGAGCCATTTCATCAGCTGAAATATTGACTTGATTCATCTCTTTACCAGAAACTGTTTCAATCAAATCTCCCAATCCACCTTGGGGATTATTTCCATAGATACCTTCTACAAGATGAGGAGAAATCCTTTTTCCATTATTTGCTACTGTCGCTACATATTGAGCCATCTGCATCGGTGTATAGTTATCAAACTGTCCAAATGCATTCATAATAAAGTTTGCGGTGGAATATTCTTCTGGTAAGAAACCTGTTGATTCAAGTGGTAAGTCAATTCCTGTTGGAGCACCTAATCCATATTCCGCAAAAGTAGAACGAAGTTTTGTCATCGCATTTGTCAATGCATCTCCATCGTTCAAAAACATATTTGGCGAATAGGTTTGACCTAATAACCCCAAAGCAATTTTTACCATGTAAACGTTTGAAGAATATTCCAGAGCCTCTGTCGCATCAATATTAAAACTACCATAGGCCCACCAAGATGTAATTGGTGCTGAACCTGCAAAATAGATTGGTTCGTCTAACTGCACTTGATTGCCACTGATAACTCCATTTTCCCAGCCAGAGCTGATTGTCGCTCCTTTGACGATGGAACCTGGTGTGAAAACACTTGTGATGGTGCCAAGAGCATCTTCAGTAATCGTAGTCGTCCCTTTTTCATGGCTGTAGCCAGACATGGCCAAGACTGCACCTGTACTTGGCTCCAGCGCTACGGCATAAACACCTTCTGAATAAAGAGCACTTCCTGTAGACAGTTCGCTTTCAAAATATTTTTTCAAAATGGCATTGACACCATCTTGAAAGGCCAAATCAATGGTTAGTTTAATATTGTTTCCTTGCTGACCCTCTTGGATGGTCTTAATACTCTCCACATTACCATTTCGGTCCAGATTGATTTCCTTTTTCTCACGTTGTCCTTGTAGGACTTCTTCATACTGCTTTTCGAGGTAGGCAGTTCCCACTCGGTCATTTGGCGAATAGCCTTTAGACAAATAATACTCTGCATCTTCGGCTGGCAAACCTGCCTGTTCACTTGTTACCGTTCCAATAACCGAACTCAAGGAGGTCGGTAGGATATTCCGCTGCCAGTTATTGGTCGTAGAAATACCAGGCAGTTGAGATTCGTTGGCAACAATATGAGCCACCTGCTCTGCGGACAAGGAGTCTGTTACCAGGTTTACTGTTGCGAAGTAAGCAGCACCATTCATTTGCTTAAATAGTTCTATGGCCTGATTTTCCTGTTCCGAATAATTCAACACATCTTCAGACAAACTTTCAACAGCATTGGCATAGATAGTTGCTTCTTCCAGATAATTGCCATCCGAATCATAGAGTTTATCTTTTGGCAGCTTCTCTACAACCTGCTTATAGACCTCTGTATCTGCCAAATAATAATCTGCCTTGTCCCGTTCCGTTACCGAAACATCAGACACCTTGACCCATTGCAAGAGCTTATTTGCTACTTCCTTCATTTCCTGGGCTGACATCTTATTGGAACGGGTAAAGGAAACGACCTGTTGAATCTGATTTTCCACAAGCGGCTTACCTTGCGCATCATAAATCTGCCCACGAACCGATCCATTGCTGATAATCTTTTGGCTAGCAGTTGATAACTTATTGCTATAAAAATCATGATTGACAATCTGCATGTCTGCCAAACGCAAAATCAAGACCAAAAATAAGAAAATAACGATAGAAAATAAAATATTCAAGCGGATGGAAATAAAATTCCCATTATTCTCCACCAAATGTTCCTGTCTTTTTTTCAATTCACCGACCTCATTCTAGAAATATCCTTCTTATTATACCACAGGAAAAAAATATTTTTTAGACCTAGCTTCCTTTTGAGAAATTTTTTCTAGTCTATTAAGCTACCATCCTTTATCCACCACTTACTTGTTGCGACCTTATCCACAAAGTCTTGGTCATGAGAGATCACCAAGATACTTCCCTGGTATTCCTTCAAAAATCTTTCCAGGGCTTCAATAGCTGTCAGATCTAAAAAATTAGTCGGCTCATCTAAAATCAAGAGATTAGCATCAGTCAATAGTACTTTGGCCAAGGAAAGCCGAACACGTTCACCACCAGATAAATTTGCCACCTTCTGCTGGACCTTATCATAAGAAAGTCCCAACATGCCTAATAAATTGAGAACCGTTATCCTATCTTGAAGCGACGTCGAGCTAGCATTCACAAAGGCTGTCTCCTCTTCATTAAGACTGGTCAAATCCTGGGAGAAATAGGCAATTTTTAATTTTGGATTGTAATAGCCTTCTAATTCTTTTGAAATCAATTTCCGAACAAAACTGGTTTTCCCAGTACCATTTGACCCAACCAAAGCTAGTTTATCCCCAAAAGTCATGCCAAGTTGAGGAAAATCAAATAAATAGGTTTCCTCAATCCAGAGCTGACCAGCCTGCAAGCGAAAGAGACTGTGAAGTCCCGTATCCAAGGCACCTTTCGCTTCCATCTTTACCCACCTTTCCTTTCTAGGTTGTTCAACCTTGTCCAAACGCTCTATCCGTTCTTCCAAATGCTTGGCAGTCTTGGCCATAGACTTGGCTTGACTATCATAGGAACCCATCATAGCATTAACCTTCCACTCAGACGATGAAACACCTTTCTTTTTCTTCCCCATCTTCTGAGCCTTGGCTTGACGTTCATGTTGAGCTTTTTTCAGTTGGGCAACTTTTTTCTGATAGGCTTCATAGGCCTCCTGCTGTCCTTCTCGTCTAGCCCGGCGACTTTCTACAAATGCCTCGTAATTCCCAGGATAAACCTGAACCTTTCCTTCTTCTAAATGCCAGATATGACTGGCTATTTGATTGAGAAAATACCGATCATGACTGACAAGCAGTAAACTGCCACGAAAACGTTTGATTTGCTTGATCAGCTTTTCCTGGTGTTCTTGGTCCAGATTGGCTGTCGGTTCATCCATGATTAACAACTGTGGTCTTTGGGCAAAAGCCTCTTGAATAGACTTCCAAACCTGTTCCCCACCTGAAAGTGAGCTCCTATCCTGTAACTGGGGTACATAGGCCCAGTCTGCTTTTACCTCAATCTGACCAGCAAAATCCCTATCCAGTCCTAGTAAGATTTTCAAAAAAGTAGACTTGCCAACACCATTATTTCCAACCAAACCAACCTTTTGACCAGCTTGAAGGCTCAACTGCTGGATTGTAAACAAGCTACGCCCTGCAATCTCCTTCTCTAATTGAATACATTTTATCATTTCCATATAGACCTCTTTTCTTCGTAAAAGGACTTATATCTTTGAAAAGTGCATGCAAAAAAGCCATGCAAAACATGACCTTTCCCTATGGAAAAGTCACATGAATAGTAAGCCCTTATGAGCAGTATTATCCCTTGTATCGTCGGTTCATGTAACCTCACAACAAGTTTTAAGAACGACTAATAAGTAGCTTAATTATTCATGTAACTTCACCTCACGTATTTTATATATTTATTCTAAACAAGTTCAATGAATTTGTCAAATCTTGGTCAAGGGTGTCGCTGTATCTGGCGAGGTATCATAGACCTGGAAATCCACTCCAACTCCTAAATCAGCCTGCGCCAACTGATTAACCATGGTCATGTGAGCCAATTCCTTGATATTGTTTTCCTTTGATAAATGCCCTAGATAAATCTTTTTAGTCCGATTTCCTAGTGAGCGAATCATGGCATCAGCTCCATCCTCGTTACAAAGGTGCCCCTTATCTGACAAAATCCGTTGCTTGAGGTTCCAAGAATAAGAACCCGCACGCAAGATTTCAACATCATGATTAGACTCAATCAAATAGGCATCCGCATTCGCCACAATCCCAGCCATTCGATCACTGACATAGCCAGTATCCGTTAACATAACAAAGGACTTATCATCCTTCATAAAACGATAAAATTGAGGACAAGCCGCATCATGACTGACCCCAAACGACTCAATATCTAGGTCACCAAAGGTCTTCATAGCCCCCAATTCAAAGATATGTTTCTGAGCTTGGTCAATCTTCCCCAATTTGCTTTCCATTGCCTGCCAGGTCAACTCATTGGCATAAATATCCATACCATATTTACGCGCCAAAACACCGATACCATGGATATGGTCACTATGTTCATGCGTTACTAAGATAGCATCGATATCTTCTGGCTTGCGGTCAATTTCTGCCAAAAGGCTGGTAATCTTTTTTCCTGATAAGCCAGCATCTACCAAGATCTTCTTCTTATCCGTTTCCAAATAAAAGCAATTCCCACTCGATCCCGAAGCTAGAATACTGTAATTAAATCCTTTTCCGATCATATTCCCCTATTCTTCTCCATCTGAATCATCCCACTCATCCATTGTAATATCCTTACTGTATGGCAAGACGATGGTAAAGGTTGAACCATGTCCATATTCACTCTTGGCCCAAATGAAGCCCTTGTGTTGCTTGACGATTTCCTTGGCAATGGCCAAGCCTAGACCGGTACCACCCTGGGCACGCGAACGAGCCTTATCCACACGATAAAATCGGTCAAAGATCTTAGGTAGGTCAGCCTTTGGAATGCCTAACCCTTCATCAGAAATGGATACAATCAACTGACTATCCGTCGTTTTCATACTAAAGGTAATGGTCCCCCCATCAGGCGAATACTTAATGGCATTGTTTAAGATATTGTCTAGCACCTGGGTCATCTTATCCGTATCAATCTCCACCCAAATAGGGCTGATTTGATAGTCACGCACAATGGTATAAACCTTATCTGACTCAGCATTTTTCATCTGGTCAAAACGGTTAAGGATAAAGGTCACAAAGGCTGTAAAGTTGATTAGTTCGACATCTATTTGACCAACCTGGTTATCAATCCTTGATAGACTGAGCAAGTCCGTAATCATCCGCATCATGCGATTGGTTTCATCAAGGGAGACCTTGACAAAACTAGGTGCAACTGATTCCGTCAAGGCTCCCTCATCCAAGGCCTCTAGGTAGGATTTGACGGATGTCAAAGGTGTACGGAGTTCGTGACTGACATTAGATACAAATAGACGGCGTTCCCGTTCCTCCTTAGCCTGCTCGGTCATATCATGCAAGACAACAACAAGACCAGAAATCAAACCACTCTCACTCCGAATAGTCGCAAAATTGGCCCGAAGGGTTAGAAACTCCTGGTTCTCATTGGTATGGTCCAAGACAATTTCAGGTGTTTGTGCCAACAAATCACGCAGACTATATCGATCCTTAATATCCAAAACATCTAATATCTGCAAGGGCTCCTGTTTCTTACCGGCTAGCCCCAATTGCTTTTGTGCCATATCATTGATCATGATAATCCGACCAACTCGGTCCGTCGCAATTACTCCATCACTCATATAAGAAAGAATGGAACTCAGACGGGTTTTCTCTTGTTCTAAGCTATCATGAGTTAGACGAATGACTTCCGACAGATCATTGAGCGAGTTGGCCATGTCCGTAATTTCTGGACTGCCTCTCATATCCAAGACCTCCGTATAATCGCCATCCATCAAGGCTTTCACACGCTGATTGAGCTGTTTGATTTGCTTATTATCCCTATGGTTTTCAATCAACAAGACCGTCAATGCAATCAAAAAACCAATGAGAATAACAACAAACCAAAACTCTGCTGTTGTCATTAAATAACGTAATTGATTAATCATTTCCCTTGATAAAGTATCCTACACCACGACGGGTCAAAATATATTCCGGTCGGCTCGGTGTATCTTCAATTTTTTCACGCAAACGGCGAATAGTTACGTCCACCGTACGCACATCTCCAAAATAGTCATAGCCCCATACCGTTTCTAGCAAATGCTCCCGGGTCATGACTTGCCCCAAATGCTTAGCTAAATGATGCAACAATTCAAACTCACGGTGGGTTAATTCCAATTCTTTGCCATGCTTCTTAGCAACAAAGGCATCTGGCAAAATGACCAAGTCCCCGATGACCAATTCAGGACTGCCAGTATTCTCAACGGACATCTGTGTTTCTGACAATTCGCTTCTACGCAAGAGAGCCTTGACACGCGCCTGCAATTCACGATTAGAGAAAGGCTTGGTCACATAGTCATCTGCCCCAATCTCTAGTCCAATCACCTTGTCAAACTCACTATCCTTGGCAGACAGCATAATAATGGGAACATTGCTGGTCTTACGGATGGTCCGAGCAACTTCTAAACCATCCAACTCTGGCAGCATCAAATCCAAAATCACAATATCTGGAAATTCAGCTTCAAAAACTGCCAAAGCCTCTCGACCATCAAAAGCCGTCACGACTTCATAGCCCTCACGGGTCATATTAAATTTAATAATGTCTGAGATGGGTTTTTCATCATCTACAATCAAAATTTTTCTCATAATTTCTTACCTTAATTATCTTTATTTCTTCTATTATATCAAACTTACTTAAAAAATTCATAACCAGAGTTAACTAACATAGTTATGTTATATCTTATCACATATCCTATATTAAATTGTCTGAATTTACTTGACTTTTAATATAGGGAGTGATATCATGCTATTATCTTACATAAAAAAGGAGATTACTATGGCTTTAGTAGAATTTAAAGATGTAAACAAATACTATGGTGACTACCATGCTCTTCGCAATATCAACTTGGAATTCGAACCTGGACAGGTTGTTGTTCTCCTTGGACCATCCGGTTCTGGTAAATCAACTCTTATTCGTACCATCAATGGACTAGAAACTGTCGATCAAGGTAGCCTTGTTGTCAATGGACATACCGTATCCGGCTCATCTGTCAAAGAATTGGTAGCTCTTCGCAAGGAAGTCGGCATGGTTTTCCAACACTTCAATCTCTATCCACATAAAACTGTGTTAGAAAATGTTACCTTGGCACCGATTAAGGTTTTAGGCATTGATAAGGCTACTGCTGAAAAGACTGCCAAGAAATACCTTGAATTCGTAAACCTCTGGGACCGTAAAGATTCCTACCCTGCCATGCTATCGGGTGGTCAAAAGCAACGTGTTGCCATCGCCCGTGGTCTAGCTATGCACCCAGAATTGCTCCTATTTGACGAACCAACTTCTGCCCTTGACCCAGAAACAATCGGCGATGTTCTTGCAGTTATGCAAAAATTGGCTCGTGATGGAATGAATATGATTGTCGTAACCCACGAAATGGGCTTTGCTCGTGAAGTTGCTGACCGAATCATCTTCATGGCTGAGGGGGAAGTATTGGTTGATACAACCGATGTCAATGGCTTCTTTGACAATCCTACTGAACCTCGTGCTAAACAGTTCCTCAGCAAGATTATCAACCATGAATCAGACAAGGTCAAACTCTAGGAGGTTGCTTATGACAGATAAAAAAGTCAATCTATTTTTAGCCGTCAGGCTTGCTATCATCAGCATCTTAACGCTGTTCTTTATCCATATCAATCAAACCGTTGTCCAAACAGAAACACCTGCACCTATTACTAATAGCGACCAGGTTCAAGCCATCATTGATAGGGGCGTGCTCCGTGTCGGAGTGAAACAGGACGTCCCTAACTTTGGCTTTAAAAATCCGGATACTTATGAATTTGAAGGCATGGAAATCGACATCGCTCGTAAAATTGCTGATGAGTTGGGAGTGGATATTGAATTCACCCCTGTAACAGCCCAAACTCGTGGTCCCCTCCTTGATAATGGACAAGTAGATATGGTCATCGCAACCTTCACTATTACCGATGAGCGGAAGTTGCTTTACAACTTTACAAGCCCTTACTACACAGATGCTGTAGGTTTATTAGTCAACAAGGATAGCGGTATCGAAACCTTCACTGACTTAGACGGAAAGACTGTCGGGGTTGCTCAAGGTTCTATCACGCGTAAATTGATTACTGACTTAGCTGATAAATATGGTATCTCTGTCTCATTTGCTGAATTGGGTTCCTATCCAGAGCTTTCTGTATCGCTTCGTGCCCACCGTATTGATAGCTTCTCCGTAGACCAATCCATCCTATCAGGCTACATTGGTTCTAAGTCTAAATTACTGGACTTCAGCTTCTCTGCATCTGACTATGGTATCGCCACTAAACTGTCAAACAAAGATTTAAATGCCTACCTGAATACTCTCATTGAAACTTGGCATAATGATGGCAGTTTACAGGCTATCTATGATGCCAATGGCTTGAAGCCTGTAACAGAAACCGACGAATAGAAAGGGAAAATTTTATGACTATCTTGACTACAAGTCCCTATGCTTGGGAAAACTGGGTTAGTTATTTCAATGACTTCCCTCTCTTCTTCCAAGGCTTCCTCTTCACCCTAGCCATTACTATTGGGGCTTTTATCACAGCCATGTTACTAGGCATACTTTTTGGCAGCCTATCTTCTAGCAAGAACAAGCTCTTAAAGGTGCTAGCTCGTGTCTATGTGGAATACTTCCAAAACACTCCGCTCTTGGTTCAGTTCATGATTGTTTATTATGGCTTGCCCTTGATTTCCAACTACATCCTCATGCCGTCCATCTACTGGACAGCTGTTATCTGTGTGGGACTTTACCACGGTGCCTATATCGCAGAGGTCATCCGTGCAGGGATTGAGGCGGTGCCAACTGGTCAGACTGAAGCTGCACTTTCACAAGGCTTTACCCAGTCTGAAACCATGCGTATCATCATCTTGCCCCAGGCTATTCCAACAATCTTGCCACCTTTGACCAACCAAGTTGTAAACTTGATTAAAAACACGGCTACAGTTGCTATTATCTCAGGTGCTGACATTATGTTCATGACCAAGTCTTGGTCTGCTATGAACGCTAACTATATTCCAGCCTTTGCTGGCGCTGCCTTCCTCTACTTCTGTATGTGTTTCCCTGTTGCAAGCTGGGGCCGCCGTATCGAAGAGAAAAATAAGGCTACCTTTTCACACTAAGGAGGTTGAACAATGAATTATGTTTTAGAATTACTCAAGCCTTCAACCTTCCAACTCTTGTGGAGTGGTTTGAAGTTAACCCTTTATATCTCTAGTATTTCGGTGGTTCTATCAGTTCTCTTTGGCATGATTTTAGCTATCATGCGAAATGGGAAAAATCCACTCTTCAAGTGGATTGCGACTATCTATATTGAATTTGTGCGAAATGTACCAAACCTACTTTGGATTTTCACCGTTTTCTTGGTCTTCCAAATGAAGTCAACGCCTGCCGGTATTACTGCCTTTACTATTTTTACCACGGCAGCTATGGCCGAGATTATCCGTGGTGGTCTAAACGCCATCGGACCGGGCCAGACTGAAGCTGGTTTGTCACAGGGTTTTACCCCAGTACAAATCATGGTCTATATCATCATGCCTCAAGCCATTCGTAAGATGCTACCAGCTATCATCTCACAGATTGTAACGGTTATCAAGGATACCAGCTTCCTCTACTCCGTTATCGCTTTGCAAGAGCTTTTCGGTGCCAGCCAAATCCTAATGGGACGCCATTTTGAAGCAGAACAAGTCTTTGCACTCTATCTCATGGTAGCCTTGATTTACTTTAGCATCAACTTCGCCATCTCAAGCCTGTCACGTTATGTGGCCAAGTCTTGGGCGAGTTCGATTGAATAATACTCTTCGAAAATCAAACTCAGCCGTTGTTGACTTGATTTTGATTTTCATTGAGTACTACCAAAACTCCCAGCCAATCGGTTGGGAGTTTTGGTGTTTGCAATAACTACTTTAAGAATGAATGACGATGATCTTTTACCTTGATTGTTACGAAAAAACTTGTCGACTGCACTCCAGGTCTACGAAAACCAATTCTGTAGGTTCCGTCTTCCACATTAGAATAGTCAAATGTTTCGACTTTCTGTTTTAAATCAGCTAGTAATTTATCTTCCTCCACTAAGTCATTTTCTAAACCAAGGTCCTTCTTATTAAAAAATTCAACTTCAATTACCGCCATTTCTTCCTCCATGAGCCAGTCCAAATTTATATCATAAAAACCTGCAAAAGCCCGACCATTATGGCGATTTTCCTCTACCTTTTTATAAAACTTTATCAGTTTTTCATCCTGAGTTTCAAGCCTACCATCCACTTCAAACAAAGTGAAATCTTTTTCTTCCATCAATTTAAATATCTGCTGTGCCTGATTCAGTAAATATTTACCTCTCGGCTGATGCCACATAGCTTGGTCAACGATACCATCAAATTGATACAACATTCCGCTTGGACTATCATCAAAATAGACCGTCATATTTAGTAGTCCGTTTAATGCCTCCTGTCCTTCAATTCGGTTATTGACCAAAGTATCAGAGGATTGAAGTGTAATTGACTGACCATCTATAACCTCAGTATAATCATACTCTAGAACATCCCATGGGTTACCAATGGTTATAGGACGAAATTTTGTCAACTCCACCTTACCAGTGAAACCATATGACTCCATACCCTGTTCAAGCATCGTCTGATACGATATCAATTCCTCTCGAGTAGCCACTTTGGGACTAAAGAGTAGCAATAGACAAAGCAACAAAATGCCAAAGAAACCAATAATTCCTAATATAAGACCTACAATAAACTTCATTATCCTTTTCATTTAAGCACCTCTTTCCTTGACTATTATACCAAAAAAGAAGCCCTTACGGACTTCTCCTTATATTTATTATTCAGCTGTTTCAGCTGGTCGTGACTTACGGGCAATATCTGCTAGGATATGATCCACAAATTCTGTAACTGACTGAGTTTGTGTTGCCTTGCTTCCGTAGCGACGAACGTTGACAGCATTGTCCTCCATTTCCTTGTCACCGACGATGAGCTGGTATGGAATCTTGCTGGTCTGGCTCTGACGGATCTTGTATTGCATCTTCTCGTTCCGCTCATCCACGTGTACGCGAACGCCACGGTCTTGCAATTCTTTAGCAACCTTCCAAGCGTAGTCCAAATGAGCTTCCACAGAGATTGGAATCATAGTCACTTGGGTTGGAGCCAACCAAGTTGGGAAGGCACCCTTGTAGGTTTCAATCAAGATGGCAGTGAAGCGTTCCATAGTTGAGATGACACCACGGTGAATCATAACTGGGCGGTGCTCCTCACCGTCAGCACCGATATAGGTCAAGCCAAAGCGTTCTGGCAAGAGGAAGTCCAACTGAATGGTTGACAGGGTTTCTTCGTTACCAAGGGCCGTTTTCACTTGGATATCCAATTTCGGACCGTAGAAGGCAGCCTCACCCTCAGCTTCAAAGTAGTCCACGCCCATTTCATCCATGGCACCTTTCAACATGCGTTGGGCATTTTCCCACATCTCATCGTTGTCATAGTACTTCTCTTTGTCCTCTGGATCACGATAAGACAGGCGAAAACGGTAGTCGTTTAGGTTGAAATCTGCGTACACATCGATAATCAACTGGAGAGCTTTTTTGAACTCTTCTTGGATTTGTTCAGGTGTGACAAAGATATGACCGTCGTTGAGGGTCATCTCACGCACACGCTGCAAACCAGTCAATGCACCAGATTTCTCATAGCGGTGCATCATACCCAGCTCGGCGATACGCACTGGCAATTCACGGTATGAACGCACATGGTTTTTGTAAACTTGAATGTGGTGTGGACAGTTCATCGGACGAAGAACAAACTCTTCACCGTCCCCCATGTCCATGGTTGGGAACATATCTTCTGAGTAGTGCTCCCAGTGACCTGAAGTCTTGTAGAGCTCAACAGAAGCCAACGGTGGTGTGTAAACGTGCTGGTAACCTGAAGCCAACTCTTTGTCTGTGATGTAACGCTCCAAGGTACGACGGATGGTCGCTCCATTTGGCAACCAGAATGGCAAGCCTTGACCAACTTCTTGGCTGATCATGAAGAGATCCAATTCTTTACCAAGTTTACGGTGGTCGCGTTCTTTAGCTTCCTCACGCATTTGAAGGTAAGCCTTGAGGTCTTTCTTGTCAAACCAAGCTGTACCATAGACCCGTTGCATCATTGGATTTTCGCTCTTACCACGCCAGTAAGCACCAGCCACATTGAGCAATTCAAAAATCTGGATACGGCCTGTTGATGGAACGTGTGGACCACGGCAGAGGTCAACGTATTCACCCTGAGTATAGATGGTCAAACCACCCTCGTCATCCGAGTGTTCTTGAATGAGTTCCAGCTTATATGGATCATTTTTGAAAATCTCCAGAGCTTCTTCCTTAGTCACCTCACGGCGTTCAGAAGGGAAATTTTCCTTGACAATTTTAGCCATTTCTTCCTGAATACGTGGCAGGTCTTCATTTGAAATCTGACCAGCAGCATTGTCCGTATCATAGTAGAAACCGTCCTGAATGGCTGGACCAACGCCCAACTTGATGTCTGGGAAAAGGCGACGAGCCGCTTGGGCAAACAAGTGAGCTGCTGAATGACGCAAGATTGGCAAGGCATCTTCATGGTCAGGCGTTACGATTTCAAGCGTCCCATCCTCTTCAATGGCACGAGTGGTGTCAATCAATTTACCATTGAACTTACCAGCAAGCGCCTTTTTCGCCAAAGACTTGCTGATACTCTCCGCAATTTCAAAAGTTGTCATACCAGCTTGGTACTCACGAACAGCACCATCTGGGAAAGTAATGTTAATCATAATATAAGATATAAAGGGCGTTAAGCGGACACAGACAAAATAGGAAACAGAACGACGACGCAAGCGTCTAGTTCTCGTTTATCTTTTTGGCCCAGTCCGTAGCCCGTATTCAGTTCAACCAAATACGGAGACCCTAGTCCTTTCTATTTTTTATTTATTTTTTAATCCCCAATAACTCTTCTTTTTGAGCTAAAAAGGTTTCCATTTCTTTTTGAATGTCAATATCCAGGCGGTCGGCCAATTCAATCAACCACCAGATATTTTCAGCCAGTTTATGCTCCAAGCTATAGGGCGTTTCATCATAGTAGCGACCCTGCTTGGTCATAATCAGGCGGTTCATGTTGGGAGCGAGAAAGAACTCAACAAATAGAAAAGAGTTGGTCAACAAGTCTTTATTTTAAGTTGTTGAGCTGAAACAGTCTATCCCCAGACTGTTTCACTCCTCAATAGACTACTCTTTCTCATAGTGCTTGAGTTCCAGTTCTCTATAGGCTCTCCGCACATCTTGACACCGTCTTAATAAGTCATCAGGTAGCATCAGTCCTCCTCCAACAGAAAATACGACGCCCTCGCAAAAGGACGTCGTAACGTGGTTCCACCTTCATTCGCAGTCACACCGAAAAGCCTGACTACCTCAGATTGGCGATAAGGGAACCACCCTTTTATGTTTGCATAAAATCCTACCGAGTAGTGTCAATCCTATCCTCTATGTGCTTGCACCCACCGCACACTCTCTCAAAGATTTCCTAGAATTGATAAATCTCTAAGTGCTATTATACCACCTTTTTCCATTTTTTCAAAGACTTTTATTTTTTATGTGACATAGCAGAGCGCCTAACAAGCATCCTACCACTGCACATAGACTATAGATGACCTGATAGAGCCATATCCACTCTCCAAAACTAAAAATAGTAAGAGGAAAGAGGAGAAAGGCTAGGACAGGAACCCTTATGGAAAAACCATGACCACGACCATCAATCAGGCCTAAGATGAATAAGCCTAGTGGAGTATAAAAAAGAATATTGTTAACAATCAAGGCCTTAGCAAGATAAGTATCCAAAAAAGAAGCAAGACCATAGATACCAACATAAAAGAATAAAATAATCAAAGTATGAACCAAGCCTATTTTCATCTTTTTATTCATAAGAAACCTCTTTTTGACTAGCAAATGAGGAATGGAGCTACCCAGGTAATCTCTTTAGAATAAACTATCCCAAGCATCCAATCAGTCAAAGAAATTCCGAATGGATTTGACCTGCTCAACAGATTTTTTCAAAATCTTCACAGTCGTATCCGTTGACTTAACAACAATTTTTTGGGGTAAGTAAATGGTTTCCTTCAAAATTGCTTCTGCTACTGTATCCTGATTGGTGTGTTCCCTACGGAAATCATAGGAAATTTTCAAATCTAAATAATATTCGTAGACACGACGACCAAAATTTGTTGAAGAAATTTCATATAACTTCTTATTCAAAACATGCGCATTCATTGGCGGTGTTGCAACAACGGCTTCTACTACTGCATCAGCCAATTCCTGCTCACGAACAAAGAGGGTTCCAAACATCTTATCCGTTACCACATTCTTCAAATAGGGATTGACATGGGCTAAAATCGGAGTTCCTGAAGCCAGGCTTTCTAAGAAGGTCAAGCCCTGTGTTTCACTAGTCGAGGCGGAGATAAAGAAATCTGCAGCCTTGTAGTAAAGAGCAGTATCACTTGGCGCAATCATCCCTGTTAACTGAACATGTTCTTCCAAAGCCAGTTCAGCAATCAAGTCCTCCAAAGCAGCTGTATAGGGCCCACCACCAACAATGACCAATTTGACCTTGGGATTTTCCGAAAGAATTTTCGGCATGGCCTGAATAATGGCCTGAATATTTTTTTCATGGGAAATCCGTGACAGACTGAGCAACATGGTTTCATCGGTCTCAATTCCCAGTTGTGACCGCAATTCAGCCGTATCCTCTTCTGAAATCTCTGGTCGTTCAAACTTAGCCAAATCAATGCCAGTAGGAATGACCCGTTTGGAAATCGGAATATCGTAGCCGGTCAACAAATCTTCCACAATTTCGCTAGGACAGATAACCCCATCTAAATCACGCAAATAGGCCCGAACAAAATACTTAATCATGCCTGGACGAATAATCCGCCCCTTAGCAATATAATGCACATAATCTTCATACTGGGTATGGTAGGTATGGACAACTGGAATACCTAGTTCTCTAGCCACCATCTTACCCAAAATCCCCAAGGCGAACTCTGTATGGGTATGAATAATATCTAGCTTGTACCGGCTAGCAATCTTCAAGGCGTCTGTAAAGCCTGCATAGGCCACTCGCCTATCTTTAAAGGCAAAAAATGGAACACTGGGAATACGAATAATATCCCAATCTTCATAGCGATTAACATCCTCATCTGTTGTTGTAAAAATAAATACTGTATGACCTAGCTTCTCCAACTCTGTTTTTAAGGTACGAATAGAGGTCGCAACCCCTGAAACCTGTGGAAAATAGGTATCCGTAAACAGTCCAATCCTCATCTACATCTCCAATACTTGACGATAGGCCTCTACCAATTGATGACCAACTTGATCAATTGATCGACTAACGGCGACTTGATAGCCCGCTTCTCGTTTATCTACTTGCTTATCTAAAATCTTTTGAATAGAGGCAACGAAATCATCCACCGTTTGCCCCAACTCTGCACTGGTTTCATCAATCCAGCCTTCATAGACAGGAATATCTCGCAGTACGACATGCTGGCGGCTGGCAAGAGCTTCCAGAACTACAATCCCTTCCGTTTCTTCGTGAGAAGGAAAGAAAAAGGCATCCGCTCCGCTCATTGCACCCTGAAAAACTGCCCCCTTAAAATAACCAGGAAACTCAACATTAGCCGGATGGTCACCTTCTACAATCTTGCGAATATAGGACGGGATCATCCATTTATTGATAGAACCCAGCCAAATAAAGCGGACATGGGGCATCTTCTCTGCAACCTTGACAAAGTCCTCAATCCCTTTACGTCGGAAGTAAAGACCTGCGCAGACAACTACTGGCTGACCTTCCTCAATGCCAAAATGCTCCCTAAACACAGCTTCCTTATGGGGGTCTTTCTTATACTTATCCAAATCAATTCCATTTGATACTGCAACAATCGGAGTAGTCACTCCATAAGACTGGATGAGCTTTTTTGAATAGGTGGAGGGAGTAATAATAAAGTCAGCCTTCTGGTACATGCTAGCCAAGTATTTCCCAACCAAGGGAGCCAATAAATTGGATCCAATAAAGGAATTTTGGAAATCTTCCTTGGTCGAATGCCCATGTAAAATGACCTTTTTCCCATGACGCTTGGCTGCATGAAGCAAGAACCAGGAGCGAGGACCGTAGGTATTGATATGAACCACATCATAGTCCCCCAATAAATCGGTCGTATAGGGAATACCAGCCATATCCAAGGCCTCCATCTGATGATGAAGGGCCCGACCGATACCCGATTTTTCTAAAACTGTTTTTCCTTCAAGATACAATAAAACCTTCATACTCTATATTATATCCCTTTTTGACCATTTTTCCTATCCAAAACCAAGGATTTATAAAAAGACCATCAGCTTAGATGCCTTGGACTTGGCCTCAACATCAAGCATGATGGTCTTTTTTTGTAGCTATTACTTGGTAGACTTACGGATTTTAATACCGTGGTTAAGAATAACTTCGCGGTTATCCAAGTCTTCCTTGTGCATGATTTTGGTCAACATCCGCATAGCAATGGCACCAATATCATAGAGTGGCTGGTTGATAGAGGTTAGATTTGGACTGGTGAATTTTGTAACCAAAGAATCATCACTAGTCACAATTTCAAATTCCTCTGGTACCTTAATTCCCTTATCACTAATACCATTTAACAAACCTGCTGCAATCTCATCTTCAGCAACATAGGCAGCTGTTGCTCCTGCATTTAAGATCCGCTCTGCTAGGGCATAGCCTTCCTCATACTTGTACTTAGACTCAAAGACCAGACCTTCATTAAACTCAATGCCATTGTCCTTCAAGCCTTGCTTGTAGCCAGCTAGACGAACCTTACCATTGATGTCGTCCACAAGTGGACCTGATACAAAGGCTATTTTCTTGTTGTTTTTAGCAAGAAGATGGACAGCATCCGCACTCGCCGCTGCATAGTCAATGTTGACACTTGGCAACTGGTGTTCTAAATCCACTGTACCTGCTAAAACGATCGGTGTCCGAGAACGTGAAAACTCAGCACGAATCTTGTCTGTCAAATGATAGCCCATGAAAATGATACCATCCACCTGTTTAGAGAAGAGGGTATTGACTACGTTAATCTCCTTCTCATCATTTTCATCGCTATTGGCAAGGACAATATTGTACTTATACATATCCGCAATATCATCAATCCCTTTAGCCAAGGTCGCAAAATAAGCATTAGCAATATTTGGAATGACAACCCCCACTGTTGTCGTTTTCTTACTTGCTAATCCCCTAGCTACCGCATTTGGACGATAGTCCAAGCGGTCAATCACTTCCAATACTTTCTTACGAGTATTTTCCTTGACATTTTTATTCCCATTCACAACACGCGATACTGTTGCCATGGATACGCCTGCTTCACGGGCCACGTCATAAATCGTTACCGTATCATCAGTATTCATCATAGACGTTACTTCCTTTCTTTTTCTTTTCTATTTTATGAAAATTACGCTTTCATCCAATTCTAGTGTATCACTTTTTGAAACCACTTTCAAGAGAAAACGGGGATTTTTTTGATAATACTTGCAATTTTTTTCATTTTTTGAAACAATAGTCCATATAATAAACGAAAATTTCATTTCAATTTACTAACATCAGAGAGGTTCATCCTATGTCAAAACTCAATCATGTAACATCCTACCTTGAAACCAACAAATTGGACCTGGCTATCTTTTCAGATCCAGTCAGTATCTACTACCTGACTGGCTACCACAGTGATCCACACGAACGCCACATGATGCTCTTTGTCATGCCCGACCACGACCCCCTCCTCTTCCTTCCAGCCTTGGATGTGGAGCGTGCAGTAGCGACCGTTGACTTCCCTGTAGCTGGCTATATGGATTCTGAAAATCCTTGGAAGGTTATCAAGAGCAAGCTACCGCAGAAAACATTCTCTGCCATCGGTGCTGAGTTTGACAATTTGAACCTGACCCGTTACCACGGTTTGCAGTCCATTTTCAATCAAGCCTTTACGGACATTACTCCGCTTATCAATACCATGAAATTGATCAAGTCCCGTGATGAGATTGAAAAGATGTTGGTGGCTGGTGAGTTTGCGGACAAGGCCATGCAGGTTGGTTTTGACAATATCTCCCTCGATGTGACGGAAACAGACATCATTGCTCAGATTGAATTTGAGATGAAAAAACAAGGCATTTCCAAGATGAGTTTTGATACCATGGTCTTGACAGGTAATAATGCTGCAAACCCACACGGTATTCCATCGACAAATAAAATCGAAAACAACGCTCTGCTATTGTTCGACCTAGGTGTCGAAACCTTGGGCTATACCTCTGATATGACACGGACAGTAGCTGTCGGTCAACCTGACCAATTTAAAAAGGATATTTATAACCTAACTCTTGAAGCCCACATGGCTGCGGTCAATATGATCAAGCCTGGTGTGACGGCAGGTGAGATTGACTACGCTGCTCGTTCAGTCATTGAAAAAGCAGGTTATGGCGACTACTTCAACCACCGTCTTGGACATGGTTTGGGCATGAGTGTCCACGAGTTTCCATCCATCATGAAAGGTAATGACTTGGTTATCGAAGAAGGCATGTGCTTCTCTGTTGAGCCTGGTATCTATATTCCTGGAAAAGTCGGTGTCCGGATTGAAGACTGTGGTTATGTAACCAAGAATGGCTTTGAAGTCTTTACCAAGACGCCGAAAGAACTCCTATATTTTGAAGGATAAAAAACAAACCTCCTACGATTTTGTAGGAGGTTATTTACTTACCTATTTTTTAAGAAAACTTATTAACAGTCGAAAAGCATGGAGCATGAGAATAACAAGAATAGCAATAATATTGATGATAAGTGGTGTTATTACGAAAGCAAGCCCATAAATAGCTATACTAGTTGCATCTCCTATCTCAGCTCTATTACTCAAGTACATCATATATAAATAGCCAGATGCCAGAATGAAAAAAATGACATAAATACCTTTGGACCAACAGTGATATAAAAATATATAAATCAAGGCATTTCCAACTACCGCAGCAATAATAAGGAGTAAAATTAGCCAGTTTTCGACTAGATAAAGGAGCCAAAATGTGAAGGGGAGACTCATCGATACCAACAGAGTCCCTAATATCAGACCTGCTCTTTTAAGAATTACTTTCATACTTGATTAAAAATTTCGTCCATTCTTCCCATAGCCGTACCGTTCCATAAAGTCTTGACGGAACTCTAGCAGGTTATCATCCATGATGGCCTGACGGACATTTTTCATCAGGTTGATTAGGAAGAAGAGGTTGTGGTAGCTGGTCAAACGGATACCAAAGGTTTCATCTGCCTTGAGCAAGTGACGGAGATAGGCACGAGTGTAGTTTTTACATGTGTAGCAATCACAGTTTGGATCAAGCGGTGTAAAGTCTTCTGCAAACTGGGCATTTTTCACTACCAAGCGACCTTGGCTAGTCATGCAGGTGCCGTTACGGGCGATACGGGTTGGCAAAACACAGTCAAACATATCGACACCACGGATGACACCATCAATCAAACTGTCTGGCGCTCCAACTCCCATGAGGTAGCGTGGCTTGTTCTCAGGTAACAATGGCGTCGTGAAGTCCAATACCGCATTCATTTCGTCATGGGTTTCACCAACAGCCAGACCACCGATAGAGTAGCCTGGAAAATCCATGCTGACCAGGTCCTGAGCAGACTGACGACGGAGGTCTTCAAAGCCAGCCCCTTGCACGATTCCAAATAATCCCTGGTCATGCGGACGTCGGTGGGCCTTGAGCCCACGTTCTGCCCAACGGCTTGTTCTTTCGATGGATTTTTTTACATAATCATAAGGCTGGTAAAACTGTGGACACTCATCAAAGCTCATCATGATGTCTGAGCCAAGATTGTTTTGAATGGAAATGGCCTTTTCAGGTGACAGGAACATCTTGCTGCCGTTGAGGTGGTTCTTGAAGGTCACCCCTTCTTCTGAGATATTGCGGCTATCCGCCAAGGAATAAACCTGGAAACCACCTGAGTCGGTCAGGATAGGCTGGTCCCAGTTCATAAACTTATGCAAGCCACCTGCCTGAGCAATCAGCTCGTCACCTGGACGGAGCCAAAGGTGATAGGTGTTGGATAGGATAATGCCTGAGCCCATTTCCTTCAATTCTTCAGGCGACATGGTTTTAACGGTTGCCTGGGTCCCTACGGGCATAAACATTGGGGTTGGGAAGGTGCCGTGAGGGGTGATAATCTCCCCTAAACGAGCACCTGTGTGCTTTTCTTTCTTAATCAAGCGGTACTTGATTGGTAGATCTGTCATGCTTACCTCCAACTAGGAAAAACAGTCCTAGGAATTTAATCTTGCATGGCCAATTAGTCAATTTTACAAAAAACAACCAATTTCCACAGCATATTCCAGTCTATCAAAAAAATACTTTCTTGTCACTTAGAATTATGTTACAATGTTGAGTAAGGAGGTTATGTAGATGTTTACAATTTTTGAGATTAGGGAAAAAGCTCGCCAGACCATTCATCATACAGATGGTATCTATCAAGTAGCAGCTGTTCCCGTTATTCTATCTGTTATCGTTCAATTATTCTCTGCTTCTCGCAATAGTCTTGTTGGCCTGACACCCGAAGACATTGTTAGTCCGGGCTACCTTTTGTCTACCTCCTTGTTTCCTTTATTCTATGGTTTATTACTAGGCTTGCTTCAGCTATCTGTCCTTTGGACCTTATTTCAAGTCACAAAGAATATCAAACAGGTCACGTCATTTAAGGACTGCATCAGCATTTTTTCACATAAGGATTTTGGAAAGGTGTTCAAGACCTATATTTTGAAGAGTTTCCTTCTCTTCCTGTGGGGCTTGATCTTCTATCTTGGGCTTGGTTTAATTATTGGTAGCACCACCGTCACCGCTACAATCATTCTATCAACAGGTTCGACCGACCCAAATCTCCTTCCTCAAGATCTTCTAGCCTTACTGGGGATTTTACTTATTAGCGGTATGTTCCTGACCATCATTGGACTTGCTATCTATATTCCGCAAATTTATGCCTACTCTCAAGTTGAATTTATCCTATTCGAACAGTTGGAGCGGGAGGAATACACTGGAGCCTTTTCCATTATCAAGGCCAGTAGAAAATTGATGAAAGGATACAAGTTCAAGCGTTTTGTATTGGATTTGTCCTTTATCGGTTGGTTTGCGCTTATCGTCATCACCTTTGGCCTAGCCGGCCTATATGTCTGGCCCTACCACTATTTAGCCCAATCTTACTTCCACGAAGGAATTTTAGATGATCAGGCCCAAAAAATGAACTACGTTTATGAATAATCTAACGATAACACAACCTATTTTTTATAAAATATGCATTTCTTTTGGAGGGACACAAGTACGAAGTTCTCTAAAGAGATAGTTTATAAACAGGGATAGAAAAGAAGTTGACCACCATCAACTTCTTTTCTATTATTCAAAATATGCATAAAATAGGCTTTTCATGAATTTGTGTCGATAATTTTTTAAAAAAAAAGGTAAAAATATTGGAATTCTATATAGTTTTATGTTATGCTATCAACTGAGGAATGGTAAGTGTATATTCTTACATCTTTAGAATTGAAATAGGTTTCTTCCTTTCTATTTTTTACGCCATGTGTAGTAGCTTATTCCAATTCTAACATTCCTCTTTCATAGAATTTCCTAGGTCCAGCCTCTCAGGCAGGGCTTTTTTGTGTGCATTAAAAAAGTCAGTTCCCTTGAGAAACCGACTTTACAATATATAAGACTTTCTAATGAGAAGGCAAGATAAACTTACCAACCAAATTCCTCATAGAAAATTTGTGTTTTTGGAACCCCATTTTTTGCCAAGGTCTTGATCCAATAACGAGCCATGACTGGTGGGCCTGACACTAAGACTGTCAAGTCATCAAAGTCATGAGGCAATGCGGACAAAACTTCTGCTTCTTCAAAGGCACCGATTTTTCGGACTGCCTTGAAATTCTCTCTCTCGGCTTCCCAGGATTTGAATTTTTCTTCATAAATCAGGGCCGCTTCAGTAGTTGCACCATGAAAGACTGTTGTATCAATTGTTGGGAACTTATCAATTAGCGACAACAAAGGTGTAATACCAATACCACCTGAAATCATGATAATATTTTTGGGTTGCTGATCTTCTACTACCGTTTGGAACATACCGTAGCCACCGTCCACTCGAATACGAGCTGGAGCTGCAACAGTTTGTAAGGTACGGGTAAAGTCCCCATCTCCACGAATAGCCAGTGTAATCTGATCATGTGCATCAGGGGCATTTACAAGGGAGAAGGGATGGGGCTCAGCCAAGCCCTTAACACCTGGGAAGGAGATAAAGACGAAGTCACCCGCTCTCAATTTAGTAGCCTTGCCTTTAGGTAATTGAATTTGTAATTCGTGAATATTGTCAGCAATTTCACGATTTTCGACTAATTTAGCCGTGTAGCCTTTTGCATTTGGCTTGAATTTGGCCCAGAGATATGACAGGAATACAAAGCCAGAAGCTAAGTAGAAGACCGCCATAAAGCTAGTATTTGCCCGAATATAATCAATCAACTGAACATGGACAAAAATCAAAAAGGTCGCCAACAAGTTCAAGCGATGGAGCCATACAGATACTTCGTGCTTGAAAGTTGTTTCCAATTTACGTTTTAGAGTGGCAAGGAAACGAATTCTAGATGTTAACCAACCCGCCATGAAGACCATTGAATAAATGGCTAAGGACAGGAAGATGAGAAAGGCGATATTACCAGTCTGCTCAATCAAGCCATAAGATGGTAACAGGTTCTTATGCATGAAGGAGAAGTATATGGCCACCAGGCTAAGAATGCCGTGAATCATATAGGCTGCTGGCAGGCCAATCAACCGATCTAGCCACTTAGGTTTGGTTCCAATGTAAATCGCTAAGAGCATCCAGACATAAGCCACGATACCCAAGGCGATGCTGACCTTCATTTGACCAAAACCTGCCGGTAGACCAGTTACGAAGGTATAAATAAATGGAAAGGGTAGGATGAATAAAGCCACCATCCAGGCCAATCCTAAAGCATAGTTATTTTTCTTAATCACGCACTAATTCTCCTTTTTGAAAAAAATGTAGCTGTTGCGGCTTGATATACAAGCCACTAAGTTGGTGATGGGCAATAGCATCAAGCAATGTATTTTCTGGCATACTTAATCCAGCTGTGGCCCAGACATCTGCTCTTGTCAGACTGGTGTCCATAAAGGTTATTTGTTGGAGGTCATTCTTGGATTGGATATGCTGTCCTCGCTTGCTGTAGCCAGATGTGGCAATTGCTCCATTCTTGGCTGTAAATACGGCAAGGATTTCCTGTAGATTATCAGGATTTTCAATGCCAATCTTCCAGACGAAACTACTTGCTTCCTTGGTAGCGAACTGCATATCTCCTCCCCCATTTAAGCAAACTGCTTCAACATCGGGGTGTTGAAGGTAGGATAGGAGTTTATTTTGAAAGATTTTTTCAATCACCCAGCCCTTGACCAGACCAGTTGGATCATAGCTCCCTTTATAGTAGGGGTCAAAGGCACCGTCTGTTTCTTGATGAGCCATTTCTGCTAGGGAAAAGACTTCCTGAAATTCCTGGTCTAACAAAACTGACCTATCTCCGTCTTGAAAACGACATACCAAGGAACTTGGACGAAAGGCTGAAAATTTTTCTTCCAAGCGTTCTAGCTCAGCCAGTATTTCCAAACTTAGACTTTCCAACTCATCTTCCAATTGGCTTGCTTGGGCTGTTGCCAGACTAATGGTAAAGGGCAGGGTCATCGCCTCAACTGTCCTGTTGATGATTTTTTTCATGAGGCTTGGTGAAGGGCATCTTGCAAGGAACCTGTAAAACCTTTATAGGCTTCAGTTGCTCCTGAAATCTGGTTGACTTGAGCTGATTGATTGGAAATAGCTTCTGCAATATAGGTCGGTAGGGCACCGTCATTGATTTCTTGCGATTCAGGGTTATCATTTGGATACTGCAAGATAGTTACGTCGCTGATATTTCCGCCTGAAACAGTTAATTGCACCTGGTAGTCACCGCGGTTGGTTGATGTTACTGCACCTGTATAGGTACCATCTGTCAAGCCTGTGGATTGGCTAGAGCTTGCTTCACTTGTCCCTGCTGCTTGACTGCTTGAGCTGACTTGACTAGAGCTACTTGCAAGCTGACTAGAGCTGCTGGTAGTGGTTTCTGTTGCTGTATCCGTCTGGAAAAAGAGCAAGAAAGCGTTATAGGCTGCTGCGGCCAAGGCTAGAAGGGCGATAAGAGCTGCTGTTAATTTTTTCTTCATGATTTCCTCAATTCTATGTAAGAATACTATTTTCAATAAATTTTCAAATAGTGATTTCCAATTATAGCATGCTAAAAGTTGGAAAGGCAAGAAAAAAATCCCCAATTATAGCTATTTTAAAAATGTTTTAAGAAAGCTTTAAGAAAAGGCCCAGAAAATTCTGGAGCCTATTTCTTATTGCAATAATTGCCAATCCAAAACATCTTGAATAGCCGTATTCCTATCTGGCAGGACTTCTGGTCCATCAGAAGTAACTTGACCTGTTTGAGCATCTAAGCGAAAAGTGCCAACAGTATAGGCCTGACTTCCATCAGTAGCCAAGCGATAGATGGTTCCATGACTTTCTGGTCGATAGCCGTCTAAAAAGAAGCTGCTGATTAGACCATTATCAAAAACATCTACATATACTCGAACATTTTCGGAAGAAACCAAGCGAGTTGGGTAGGTTTCATTTCCCCAGATAGAAAAGACAAACATCTGCTCTCCACCAGTCGCAAGTAAGAGTTCTAACTGACCATTTCCATCAATATCGTGTAAGGCATAATAAAATGCAACAGAGGGGTCGATATTTTTTAGGTAGCCCTCTTCCACCGTCGGATCATCAAAGGTTCCGCCACTTCTCAACACTCTTATCCACTTGCTATAGGTATTTAAGATTGCTTGATAATTGGGGTGAAGAGTGGATTGGCTAGGAGGAGCTGCTTGACTACTTTCCTCAGATTGACTGGTTTGGGTTTGACTAGAGCTTTCAGTAACTAAGCTGCTACTAGGACTGGTGCTTGTCGCTGAACTTGTCGTTGAACTTGTGGTTGATGAGCTGGTCGAGTTCGTTGAAGTGCTGGTTGAGGAACTGATTTTAGTAGAACTGCTAGTAGTTGAAGAGGTAGTATCTACAAACCTAGTCTGGCTAGAACAGGCTAGTAAGCTGACCAACATGAAGGTAGATAATCCCAAACATCTTATATATTTCATAGTCAATTTCATCACAGAACCTCCAACTTTCTTCTCTTACACTTCCTGCATCTCTAAATATTCAATCTTGATACACTTGTTCATGACAATGTCATTGCGACCTGCTTGACGAAGAACGTCTTCTGCTTCTTGGCTTTCTAAACCGAGTTGAGCCCAGAAGATTTTCGCATCTGTTTGAACAAATTCACGCGCCACATCTGCCAGAAACTCACTCCGACGAAAAACATTGACAATATCTACAGGTTGGTCGATTTCCAAGAGGTTAGCATAGACCTGCTCTCCTAGGATGGTCTCGCCTACTGCCCTTGGATTGACAGGAATAATCTTGTAGCCTGCTTCTTGCATAAGCTTGGATACCCGATAGGCTGCAGTTTCTTCCCTGCCAGATAAACCAACTACCGCAATGGTTTTAGATTGTTTCAAGTAGTCAAAAATAACAGCTTGACTAGGATTTTGAAATGAATAGGTCATAGCTTTCTCCTTTAGGATACATCAAATCGAAAGATAAATAGAAATAAAACAAGTGCAAGGATTGCCACCAAGCGAATGGTCTTCCCTTCCTTTTCTGTCAGCCGTGTCCGATTGGGTAGTTTTGGAAATACAAACATCAAGACAGCATAGGAGGCACAGCCAAGATTGACCAGGTAATTAATTTTAGTAACCCAGGCTAATACCATACCTAATAGACAAAAGGAAAATCCAACCCAAAATTGCTGACCATAGGTTCTAGTCTTCAACCAGTCTACCATCTGCTACCTCATTCTAACTAACTTTACTTCTTAGAAATATTGTACAGAACGTCCTTGAGCTCGCCAATTGTTTTCTTAAGGTTGGTACGGTCCTTGTCCATACCTGGATCTAAGGAGTAATAGATGGAACCAACGACAACTGAATCATCATAGGCACCTGTTGATTCCATACGGTAGAAGGTAATGCGAGCCATTTTTTGATCCTTCATAATTTGACGACCGACCTGCCATTCTTGGTTGTTTATGGTGACAATTGTCTTTTCAATAAAAGAATGGTTGGTTTCAGCCATACGAGCCTCCAGCTCTTCTGGTGTCATATTACGGCCTTCTTCAAGAGGTGATGTATTAAATGCATTGATATTATACAGCTGAACCATAAAGTTACTAGAATTGGTCTTTACATCATAGACGGCTGCAATCGTTTCATCTTCCGTGTTCTCAGCGTTAATTGTCCAAGTTGCCGGCACATCATAGTAACGGAAATATTCCTTAATATTGCCAGCCTCATCCTTTTCTGCAACACCATTGTTTGCAGCATGGATCTTATGACCTTTTTGGGCTGGATCTGATGGTGGGTTAGCATTCACAACTACGACAGGAGCGTTAGCAAGAACATTCATGGTTTCGTTGCTTGTATCTTGTTTTTCTTTTAAAATAGGTAATTGTGTTGAAAAATCAGCTCCTGACGGATTTGTTCCCGTATTTTCTTTTTTTTCTCCACAACCTGCAAGGAACAAGCTAAACAATCCAATACAAACTAGAGTTTTCTTCATGTCATTCCTTTCTATTTGGCTTCGTACCAAGTCTGGCCATCATTTTCATCGGCAATCAATGGGACTGACAAGGCGATGGCTGACTCCATGGTTTCTTTTACGAGGGCTTTAACTGTTTCCAATTCTGCTCTTGGTACTTCAAGCACAATCTCATCGTGTACCTGAAGGAGCATGCGCGTTGACAGGCCGGCTTCTTCAATTTCCTTGTCCAAGTTGATCATGGCTACCTTGAGAATATCGGCAGCAGAGCCTTGGATTGGGGAGTTGATGGCAGTCCGTTCCGCAAAATTACGGACATTGAAATTACGTGAGTTAATCTCTGGCAATTCACGACGGCGCTTGTAGATGGTTTCTACAAAGCCCTTATCTCTGGCTTCACGGACAATGGTTTCCATGTAGTTCTTGATACCTGGGAAACGTTCAAAATAGGTATCAATATAGTCCTTGGCTTCCTTACGAGTAATGCCCAAGTTGTTGGACAAGCCAAAGTCTGAGATACCGTAAACCACTCCAAAGTTGACTGCCTTGGCATTGCGGCGGTCATTAGCTGTCACATCTTCTGCTTTTTCAATACCGAAGACCCGCATGGCTGTCGAGGTATGAATGTCCACACCTTTTTGGAAGGCTTCAATTAAATGCTCGTCCTTTGAGATATGTGCCAAGACCCGCAGTTCAATCTGCGAATAATCCGATGCCAAGAGTACACTGTTCTCAAGCGACGGCACAAAAGCCTTACGAATCAAGCGACCTTGTTCCAATCGGACTGGGATGTTTTGCAGATTAGGATCTGTTGAGGACAGACGACCGGTCTGTGTCAAGTCCTGCACATATCGGGTATGGATCTTGCCGTCTTCCAAAATCGCATCCTGCAAACCGATAACGTAGGTCGATTGGAGCTTGGTAATCTGGCGATAGTCCAAAATCTTAGAAACCACTGGGGCAATTGGTGCCAGACGTTCCAAGACATCCACTGCTGTTGAGTAGCCTGTCTTGGTTTTCTTGGTATATTCCAAAGGCAAGCCCATGTCTTCAAATAGGATGATGCCAAGTTGTTTTGGCGAGTTGATATTGAATTCCTGACCAGCCAGCTCGTAAATTTCCTTGGTCAGTTGTTCAATCAAAACTTCATTTTCAGCCTGCATGGTTTGTAAAGTTTCTTTTTGAACCTTAATCCCTGTGATTTCCATCTTAGCTAGGACATTTGCCAGAGGCAATTCCATATCAAAGAGCAGGGAAATTTGCTGATTTTCTTCCAGTTTTTCCAACATGACCGCTTCTGTTTCAATAAGGACTTGAAGCTTCTTGGCAAGGTGGGGGAAGAATTCTGCTCGCTCTGGAAGTGCCAATTTTGCTCCCTTGCCATAGACCACCTCATCTGGAACCACACGGGTCTGACCATAGAGGTTGGCAATGGTTGTGATGGCGTTGTCCTCGACTGTTGACAGGAGATACTTTGCCAAACGGCTGTCAAAACTCGCTAATAGCAAGTCAATGCCCTGACGAGCTAGGAGGACTTTTCCACGTTTAAAATCATAGGTTTTAACAGGTTGATTTTCTAAGAAGTCACGCAAGATTGGGCTGTCGAGGAGTTCTGGTCCCCCAACATAAATCTGCTCTTTGTCACCCCAAGCTAGTCCCACCAGATCTTCACGGTGGTAGTTCTCACCCAAGATTTCAAAATAGAAAAATTGATCTGCGTGCAGCATGCCCTCAGTCAATTCGGTGACCGTTTGGAACTCTACTGCAGGAAGTTCTGCCTCAGCGCTGGTTCCCAACTGAGCTCGCAACTGCTTGAAGCCCATATCATCGTAGAATTGTCCTAGTTCTTCGACTTTTGGTCCCTCGTAGATAAGGTCATCCAGTCCGATTTCAATAGGTGCATTAGTGTCGATGGTCGCAAGAGTGCGCGATAGGAAGGCCTGTTCCTTATCAGCAATCAGGTTTTCCTTCATCTTGGAAGCCTTCATGCTATCGATGTTTTCATAAATGCCGTCTAGGGAGCCATGTTCTATCAGGAGTTTGAGGCCTGTTTTTTCACCGATTTTGGTTACGCCAGGGATGTTATCGGACTTATCACCCATGAGTGCCTTGAGGTCAATAAACTGAGCGGGGGTGATACCCATTTTTTCCATGAGGTAGGCTGGGGTAAATTCTTCGAATTCGGCTACGCCTTTCTTAGAAATCTCAACGACGGTGTTTTCGTCTGTCAGCTGGATCAAGTCCTTATCACCGCTGACAATGGTCACATCGAAGGGAATGTCTGTCCGCTCTGCCATTTTGTCCAAGGTACCGATAATATCGTCTGCCTCGTACTGAGCTAGCTCATAGTGCTTAACCCCCATGGCATCCAACATCTGACGAATGAAGGGGAACTGCTCTCGGAACTCGTCTGGAGTCTTGGCCCGACCTGCCTTGTAATCGGCGTACATCTCAGTACGGAAGGTGGTCTTGCCAGCGTCAAAGGCCACGAGAATGTGGGTCGGTTCAATCCGCTTCATCATGTGGTCCAACATCAGATTAAAGCCGTAAATGGCATTGGTATGCAGACCATTGGCATTTTTGAAACGGTCGATTTGATTATAAAGTGCAAAGAAAGCACGGAAGGCTACGGAAGAGCCATCAATGAGTAATAACTTATTTTTTTTCATAGGTCTATTATAGCATGGATGCGGAAGATTTGTGGGTGGTGGAGGGCTGGAATAGCAAAGAAAATCCTAGTCAGTGACTAGGATTTTTCCTTGCAATATACCTTACTCAACTGATTTTAGAGCTTCTAGCATATCCACCTTTCTCAGATGATGGTTGACGTAGATACCAAGGACTGCCAGAATGCCGATAATAGCCACCACTGGAATGATATAAACTTCCAGTCCGACAGCGGGATTAAATCGAATGCTATCAGACCCAATCATTTCAAGGAGCAACCTGTGCAGATTGGTACCGCCTATTAGTCCAACCACAATTCCGATTATAGACAGGACAATGGTTTCCCGATAGATATACATGGTCACCTCCCGATTATGGAAGCCTAAAACTTTAATAGTGGATAATTCTCGAATCCGCTCGGACATGTTGATGATGGTGAGATTATAGAGAATAACCAGTCCAAGCAAGATTGACAGAAGGACCAGAATGGTCATTATGGTTTGTAGAGATCCTGCAATAGTGGTCAGCATAGCCATAAGTGAGGTATTTTGCACCAGACTTTTGACTGCTGGCATGGCTAGTAGCTGGCTAGCAAGCTTCTGGACATGGCTGGTCTTATCATTTTTCAGTTGCACCAGATAGGCATTGGCTGTCTTTTGCTTGCCAGTCACTTGCTCATAATAGCCTCTGGTCATATAGATGAAGTGCCCGGCGTACATATCAGCAATAGCTGCGACTCTGACCTGCACTTCCTTGTCTTCCAGAGTAAGTCCTATTTTATCCCCGACACTAACACCGTAGATTTGGGCTAGTTTTTCCGTGAGGACAATGCCCCTGCCACTCAGCTGGATAGCTTTACCAGAAGAATTTTCAAGACTGACTAGATTTCCCAAATCCTGACGGTCTGAAATATACAGTCCAATGGAAATATTTTTTCTCTGGCCACTAGTTTCCACTGTTTGACTGAGCTGTTCAAAAGCCACTGGCAAGGATTGACCAACCTGGTCCGACTGGAGAAAGGCTGTTAATTTGTCTAAGTCCTCCTCATCTGCTCTGCTATTTTCTACTACCAACAGATCATAATGAATGAGTTCCCCAAACTGCCGTTGGACAACCCCTGAGATGGAGGAGCGAATACCTAGACCGCCAAAGAGGAGAGCGACTGTCCCTGCTACACCGAAGATGGTCATGAGCATGCGGAGCTTGTAACGGAAGATATTGCGGGCAGTCACCTTGTGGGTGAAGCTCAGGCGGGACCAGATGGCTGTCCACTTTTCCAGCCAAATGCTAGAACCTGCTGCTGGAGGTTTGGGAAGGAGTAATTGAGCCGGTTTCTCGGTCAATTCTCTCTGGGCCACCAGATAGGCGGGCAAAACGGAGGAAATCAATGATAGGAGCACGGCTAAACCAGTCCAGAAGGGATAAAAGTGTAGCTTGGCAGGTCCAATCACCGTCGTCTGCGTAATAATACTTGAAATCAAAGGTGATAGGACAAGATTTCCCGCTAGAATACCGACAAGAGTACCAACTAGGCCAGCTGCTAGTCCATACAAAATGAATTTGGCCATGATTTGCCTATTGGTATAGCCAAGGGCCTTGAAAATGCCTGACTGGGTCCGCTCTTCATCGACAAAACGAGCCATGGTGGTAAAGGTGACCAGAGCAGCGACTAGATAGAGAACAACCGGGAAGACATTGCCTACTGCTGCGATGGACTTGGTCGCATTGCTATAGGTCGTGTAGCCATCGCCTCCTGGCAAACTGGACCTGGTGTAAATCTGATAAGGTGATTTTTCCAGCTTGCTCAGGTCGGACTTGGCCTGGACAATCTCTGTTTTGGCTTGGCTGATTTCTTGATTGGCTTCTGCCTGTTTTTCAGACAATTGAGATTGGGCCTGGGCTAATTCCTTGTCTGCCGCTTCCAAGCGCAACTCTTCTTGACGAAGTTTCAAGTCAGAAGATTCCAATTGACTGACACCCCATTCATAATCTGAAACGCCATTTTGATAGGCTGCCAGACCTTGTTCATACTGGGATAGACCTGATTGGTAGTGGGCCAAACCAGTCTGGTATTCCTGATTCCAGGTTTGATAATCAGCTAGACTAGCTTCATATTCTATAACCTTGGATTGGTAGTAGTCATAGTTATTGATATAGGATTGGTGAGCTTGGTCATAGTTAGCTTCAAGCTGATCTAAACGAGCTTTTTCTGCGTCCAATGCTTCCTGTCTAGCTAATAAGTCAGGATAGTCAGATAATGTCTGTCCAGCCTGAACCTGACTGGCAATCAGCTGATTTAAACTTTGTTGGTTTTGGTACCAGTTGGCACGACCAGTTGAAATTTGTGAAGCTGTTTGACTAAGTCGCACATTCTGTGCATTCAGTTCAAGTTTTGCTGCATCTAAGCGCTGAACTGCTTGGTCCAGTTCTTCCTGGATTCCTTCAAGAAAGGAAGTAGTTTGGTCCAGTTTGGCTTTCTGGCTATCCAATTCTTTCTTGCTTTCTTCTAATTGAAACTTGGTTTGTAGCAATTGGGCCAGTACTGTCCGCAATTCCATTTCCGATTGAACTAGTTTGGCCCTGCCACGCGCAAACTCACTGCGACCACTTGCGACCTGCTCCTGACCAGTCGCCAAGTCTGTTGCCGCTTGGTCAAGCTGGGATTGAGCCTGGGCAATGTCTTCTTCCCCCTTAGCAATCTCTGTTTGCCCTTCTGCTTGAATGCTGGCCAAGCGTTGTTCATCGTTGTTTGCTAATAGCTTATCTAGGTCTTCTTGATGTTGGTCCAATTTCTCTTGATAGGCCTGACTGTAGTAAGGTAAATTTGCCAAATCATCATAGACAATTCTAGCTATGGTAAAGACATCAGACTGAAAAACCTCCTCCGCAACAACTCCATAACCAGCCAACTGCCCATCACCACTTGTGGCCAGTCCCATGGTTTCATTGTCCCAGATTTCTGACGAAGCCACAAAACCAACAACTGTAAAGGTAGTTTGGGTCAAAACAGTCCCATCCTTATCTGGCTCAGTCACCTGAAAGGCGTCACCCAATTTGTAACTTGCTTGTAGGGAGGGAGATAGAGCTATCTGGCCCTTCTTGCTCGGGAGTTTACCTTCTACTAATTTATAGGTTGAAATAGATTTTGGCTCTGAAAATAGTCGAACGGCCGTTTGATTTTTCTTGTCTACTACATCATTAAAATGGCCAGCCTCTACTGTCGCACCTTTTATTGCTTCCAATTCGTCCAGGTCAGCCTGGCTGATACCCAAACCTGAAATGACAGCCAAATCCATTGTCCTATGGTCAGAGATATAGGTTTGGGCAGTTTTTTCCATATTGGGAGCTGTTACTTTCAGACCTGTCAGAGCCAGGGCTCCCAGCATCATCAGGCTAAAGATGGACAAAAAACGCCCCTTGGAAGAAAGCAGAGATTGCCTCATATCCTTCCAGTAGATTTTCTTTTTCATCATATCACCCACTAATATTCTAGACTAGCAATATCCTGCGGTTCTGCATTCAGTTCAACAGAATGCACACGGGCATCCCGCATCCGAATGACCCTATCTGCAATAGGTGCCAGAGAGCTATTGTGGGTCACGATAATCACCGTTGCCCCTTGTGTGCGGGACATATCTTGCAGGATTTGCAAGACCTGCTTACCTGTTTGGTAGTCCAGAGCGCCAGTTGGTTCATCGCAAAGCAAAATTTTAGGCTTTTTAGCAACGGCACGGGCAATGGCCACACGTTGTTGTTCACCGCCTGAAAGCTGAGCAGGGAAATTATTGATACGGTGACCGAGTCCGACCTCTTCCAAGACCTCCTCAGCATCCAAGGCATCCTTGACGATTTCCGCAGCCAGTTCCACATTTTCCTTGGCGGTCAGATTGGCAACCAAGTTATAAAATTGAAAGACAAAACCTACATCATCTCTACGATAGTTGGTCAATTCATGGCTGGACAGCTTGGCAATATCCACACCGTCAATCCAAACCTCCCCCTCGTCATTGCTATCCATGCCACCTAAGATATTGAGCAGAGTGGATTTTCCAGCACCAGATGAACCCAGAATGATGACCAGCTCCCCCTGCTCAATCTCAAAGGACACACCGTTATTTGCCACAATGGTCGCATCCCCCATTTGGTAGTATTTTGACGAATTCTTTACTTGGATATAGGACATGGCACACCTCGCTTCTTCTCTTCCTAATGACTATATTCTTATTCTTTATTATAGCACAAAAGAGGGATTCTCACCCTCTCTGATCATCTATTATACTTGGGCAATAGCAGAGCCACCATAGAGTTTCAATTCTTCTCTGATAGTTTGGTAGTAGTAGCGATCAAAGGCCTGCCAAGCCTGCCTGCTAGTCTCACTCAATCGCAGGTCGCCTAGTCCAACCAAAAAACTGGTCGAACGGTAGAATTTCTCAATCGCAATCAGTTCTGTATTGGTGACCGACTTGGCCTCCGACAATAGGCGTGTCGTCTCAGTCAAATTATGTTGGAACCGTTGCTCATCAACTGTCCCCCGCTTATCTGCTTGAAAGGCCCGATTCAAGTCTTGAATGAGGGCCAAAACGTCTTGAATAATCTCTGTCTTTTCCATACAAGACCCTCCTTGTTTATGATGGATTTAGTATATCAAATTAGACAAAAATATTCCAGTCCTTTGTATAATCCCTTGATTTATGTTTATATTGATATTATAATGATAGAAAATGACACATTTATACATCTATCCGTTCGCCATTTATCCCCTGGAGGTATCTATGTTTCAAATTGAAGGAAAGCTATTTTTCCGTATCAAGAAAAACTTGGTCGCTATCTTGGTCATGCTGATGACGATTCTAGCTAGTTCCCTTCTAGCAGGCTACCACAATCGCCAAGCCAAATTAAAGGTCATCCAACACCATGAACAGTCTATCCAAAATTTTGAAAATATCATTCAAGATTTAGAAACACAGTATCAGAATCAAACTCTCAGCGAAGAAGATTATCAGGCTGAAAAAACATTCTTTACAGACTATATTGCCAACTACCAGAAGGAGATTGAGGCGGTCAAAAAGGAGAACTGGACCTATTTTTATGAGAAAAATATCCAGCACTATCAGAAGGATGGACAGTATATCAGCCATGTCTATCAAAGCTATGAATTTGCCCCACAAACCATCGAAAATACCTTCTTGATGTCCAAGTATCTGCTAGAAAAGGAGATACCCTCAGCTTTTCCAACTGAGCTTTACCTAACAGCCTTTGAACATCCCAAAACACCAACAGACAGGGAAATTGTCAAGAGCCTGGGCCAGCAGGCCTTAAAGGGAACCAGCCATGAAATCTGGCAGGGGCAAAAACAGCTGGGGCTTGTCATCACCCTTCCTCTCTTTCTCCTAGCTTTCATCAACTTTTTCATCAAAGACCAGCAGGGAACTATCCGACAAATCCGCCTTTTACAGACCCTAGGGCTGACTAGAATCCGAATTACAACCAATAAATACCTGGCTTTCCTGACACTATATACTGCCCTCTTTCTCACCCTCTATCTGAGCCATTTGCTCATCGCTTTTTTACTAAACGGCAATAGTAGTTGGATCTATCCCGTCACCACCTATAGCAGTAAGGGACTGGCTTACAGTTTTATCACCACAACCATAAAACCTATTTACCAAGTCATCTTGCTGGCCTGTGGCATGCACTATCTCTACCTTCTATTTTTGCTGGGAGTGGCACAGACCTTGGCTAGAGTCTTAAAAAATGGACTGGCTGGACTGGTTGTCACACTAGGACTTGTCATCTCTGCCAATTTCTTTCCCCATATCTTCAATCCATTTAGCCTATGGAATGCGGGCAATCTGGCGGACGGAAGTGCTATCATCTACCAGCAATTAACAGGATACAGCATTCCAAAAGTCTTTACGGTTCTTCTCATCAGTAACCTGCTCATCTATATCCTGCAATTCTATCTCCTGACAAGAAAAAGTGAGGTCTAACCATGCGATTATCCATTCACAATTTGTGCAAATCCTACGGGAAAAATAAGATACTAGACCAGCTAAACCTAGAACTGGCGGAGCCTGGAATCTGGGCCTTGATTGGACCAAATGGAGCTGGAAAGACAACTCTCCTAGACTGCATTGCCAACCTGCAATCCTTTGATTCGGGAGAGATTTCAATAAATGGCAAAAAGCACGATAATCCAAATGTCTACCAAACCTTTGCCTACCTGCAGGACAACCGTGTCCTCTACCCTGAATTGACGGGGCTAGAACACTTACGATTGGTCCAGACTATCCAAGGTTTACCCAAAGAGCGGATTGAGGAAGTCATCCAAGAAATCGGCATCCGTGATTACGTGAAGATCCCTGTCAAAAATTATTCCCTAGGAATGAAGCAACATCTCCTGCTGGCAATCGGTATTATGAACAAGCCCCAGGTCATGCTCTTGGATGAACCCTTGAACGGCTTGGACCCGACCAGCTACATCCAGACCAGAAAATTGCTCCAGAAACTAGCCAAAAATGGTTCAACCATTATCGTGTCTTCCCACCAATTAAACGAGGTGGACCAACTAACCGACCAACTGCTCTTTCTTAAACAGGGAAAAATCATTGAGTGGAAACTGGAACAGGTTGGGCGACAATATGCCATTCAGACTAGTGACAATCAGACAGTGTATCAGAAACTTGGGCAAATGAAGGGACTGACTTTGGCCAATGATAGCATTCAGCTAGACACCAGTGTTCACAGTCTGCATTTCTACCTAGACCAAGTCATGGCGTGTCAGGTGGAAATTCTAGATATTAGCATTCAGGAGCACCAGTCCGAAGAAATCTATAAAGAACTATTTGAATAGGGAGGCTTGACCATGAATCTATTGTCCCTTTTCATTCTACGACTGAAACGCAATGCTATTTTTCTAGCCCTCATGACTGCTGTGGCTCTTATCCCGCTTGCTCTGTCCTATCGGAATGTTCTAGAGGCCGAAAACTTGCGCTTTGAGGACCGAACCCGTATCATACAAGTCAAAAAAGAAGCTGAAACCTTCTTGTATGCTGACGATAAGGAAGCCCAAGCCTTAGACCAGGAAAGCATGGATTATTATAAAAAACTCTTGGAACTGACGACCACCTACTTAGAAAAGGAACATATCCAAGGAAAAAGTCAGGAGGTCTTGGAAACGGAGTTAGAACTCTACCAGACCTTGCAAAACTGGGAGGCAAAGGGGCATAATATCAACCATTTTACGAACAGCGAACTGGCAGAACGTATCACAGTCTATAAAAACGTTCTAGAGCAAGCTCTTACTTTTCACTACTCTACTGCTCCCAAGGACTTTTATATGACCTTCTTGCAACTTCTTCCTACCAGTATCTATATCATCCCCCTTGTCATCTGCTCTTTGATAGTCTGGCTCCTCATGACCGACCTTTCCAAACATCGTGGCCTCCTCTTTATCAACGGACTATCCCCTGGTCAATATGCCACTAGCCTGACCTTACTTGCTCTTCTCCTCCAAGTTGCTATCTATGCTCTCATCCTGTTCATGCTACTTCTATTGGCACATCAGTTCCAATTTACCTTCCAAGAAGACTATCCTCTACTAGTCGGCACAAATACTCTATCTACCATATCTATCAGGGAACAATTACAGAAACTCCTGCTGGTAATGGCTGGAATGACAGGTTTCTATCTGACCTTTATCCGATTAGCAACGGCTAAAGTCCTACAAACATACAAGCGAAAATAAGCCATCGCGAAAATGGTGGCTTTTTGAATGCAAAAAACGATGCCTGTTCAGACATCGTTACATTCTTTTATTTAACAGCCTCCAAAGCCGCATCATAGTCTGGATGTTCGTTAACATTGTCCAGATATTCTACATAGGTGATTTCATTGTCGGCATTGAGGACAAAGACTGCACGCGCCAGCAAGTTCCACTCTCGCATGAGCACACCGTAGGATTTACCAAAGGCATGGTCATAGTAATCAGACAGGGTCACTGCATCTTCCAAACCTGCGGCGCCACACCAGCGTTTTTGAGCAAAAGGCAGGTCTGCCGAAATAGTAATGACAACCGTATTGTCACGGTCAGCCAGCTCCTGATTGAAGCGACGGGTCTGGGTATCACAAATCCCTGTATCAATAGAAGGCACAACACTGATAACCTTGGTCTGCTTGCCAAAGTCTTTCAGACTTTTCAAACTCAGGTCATTGGCCATGAGGACAAAGTCAGGAGCCGTATCTCCCACTCGTAACTGCGGACCTACCAAGGTCACCGGTTTTCCAATAAAGGTTGTCATATCTATCTCCCTTGCACTTAATATATCTATTGTAAGCGTTTATGTAAAAAAATACCAGTTTTTTGACTGGTATTTTAGTTTATGTTCACTCTTTTCAATCGCAGAGCGTTCAAGACGACTGACACTGAGCTGAGAGCCATGGCTGCACCTGCAAACATAGGATTGAGCAGAGGCCCACCGAATACATGTAACAACCCCATGGCGATTGGAATACCAATCACGTTATAGGCAAAGGCCCAGAAGAGATTTTGTTTAATAGTTCGCATGGTTGCCTGGCTGAGTTTGATGGCCTTAACCACATCCAAAATGTCACTATGCATGAGGACAATGTCGGCAGACTCAATAGCAATATCAGTCCCTGAACCAATGGCTAGACCCACATGGGCTTGAGCTAGAGCTGGGGCATCGTTGATGCCGTCACCTACCATAGCAACAGTCTTACCCTCTTCTTGTAAGAGCTTGACTTGGTTGGCCTTGTCATCTGGCAGAACCTGACTGACCACCTGTGTAATGCCGACTTCCCTAGCAATAGCTTGGGCAGTGTTTTCATTGTCACCAGTCAGCATGACAACATCTAAGCCCATAGCTTGCAAAGCCTGGATAGCTTGGCGACTGGTTTCTTTCACTTTATCAGCAATGGCAATGACTGCCAGCAAGCCTTCTTGGTTGGCTAGGAAAACAGGCGTCTTAGCTTGTCGGGCAAATGTTTCCGCAACTGCACGTCCTTTGGAAACATCAATTCCCTGCTCCCTCATCAACTGTTCATTTCCCAAATAGATGGTCTGCTCTGCTATTGTCACCGAAAGACCACGACCTGAAAGTGCCTGAAAATTGGTGGCAGGCAACAAATCAATCTTTTCTGTCTGAGCAGCTTGCAGGAGGGCCTGAGCCAATGGATGCTCAGAAAATTGCTCGCTACTTGCGGCCAGCTGGAGGACTTGCTCACGATTTTTTGCTGACAAGAGATGAATATCTGTCACCTGCGGCTTGCCCTCTGTAATGGTCCCTGTCTTGTCAAAGACAATAGTGTTCACACCTTGCAAGGTTTCAATAGCTTGACCAGACTTGAACAAAAGACCATTTTCTGCACCTTTTCCAGTCCCGACCATGATGGCCGTCGGAGTTGCTAGACCCAGTGCACAGGGACAGGCGATGACCAAGACCGAGATGGTAATGGACAGAGAGAAAATCCAGGAATGTTGCCCCAAGAGCAACCAAGCCAGTCCTGAGAGGACCGCAAGTCCCATGACAATGGGCACAAAGACGGCAGATACTTGGTCAGCCAATTTGGCTATGGGAGCCTTAGAGCCCTGTGCCTCTTCTACCAAGCGAATAATCTGAGCCAGAGTCGTGTCACGACCGACCTTGGTAGCTTGCATGGTAATAGCCCCTTGCTGGTTTAAGGTTCCACCAAAGATGCTATCACCTTCCATCTTCTGAACTGGCAGGCTCTCACCCGTCAACATGGACTCATCAACAGTCGAATTGCCCTGAACCACAACCCCATCCACCGCAATTTTTTCACCAGGGCGGACAATAAGGAAGTCCCCCACAACCACATCTTCCATAGGCACTTGGATTTCTTGTCCATCTCGTATCACTTGGGCAGTCTTGGGAGCCAAATTCATCAGCTTCTTAATGGCCTCAGAAGTCTGACCTTTAGACCTAGCTTCAAAATATTTCCCCAGAGTAATCAGGGTTAGAATAACAGCAGCTGATTCAAAATAGAGTTCAGGATGGTGACCGTGCATGGCTACTTCTTTCCCCATCAGAAGAAAAGCAACCATCAAAAGCCCCTGAACCAAGGCAGCACCTGTTCCAACGGCGATTAGTGAGTCCATATTCGGATGACCTTGCAAAAGGGTTTTAAAGCCTTTTTGGAAAAAACTGCGTCCGATATAAAGGATAGGGATGAGCAAGAGGATTTGACTGACCGCAAAAACGAGCGGTTGATGGAGCAAAGCTGGCAAAGGCAGACCACCAAAAGGCAACATGGGTCCCATGGCAATATAAAGCAAGGGAAGGGTGAAAACAGCTGACCAGACAAAGCGGTCCCATAGATTTTCTTCCCTGCTTGGTCCCTTATCCACCATCTCTTCCACTTCATCTGGTCGAATAAGCTGATAACCTGCTTGCTCAACTGCTTTTTCAAGACTAGCTGGATTTTGCCTATCACGGCTATAACGGATGGTCGCCTTTTCTGTTGCCAGATTGACAGAGACTTCTTCTACGCCCTCTAGTTTGCCCAGAGCTTTTTCAACCGTCATGGCACAGGAAGCACAGGTCATGCCTTCAATAGCATAGGTTTCTGTGATAAGGTTGCGAACCAAACCATAGCCAGCCTTTTCAACTGCTTGACCAATGTCGCTCAGGCTCAAGACATTTTCATCAAAACTGACACTCAATTTTTCAGTTGCCAAATTGACACTAGCTTTTTCTACTCCTGTCAACTTCCCGACAGCTTTTTCTACTGTCATGGCACAGGAAGCACAGGTCATGCCTGATACACTAATACTTTCTTTTTGCATGATAACACTCCTTTTGACTACATCTGTAATCATATTATACAAAACTCGACTACATTTGTAAACGAATTTGTTTTGAAAAAAGAGAGGTTACCCTCTATTTTTTCCTGGCCAACATAGTCGCAAACCGCATTTTGAGGAAATTGCCATTCTCATCACGCTTATGAAGTTGACCAAAGTCTTCGTTGTACTTGACCAAGTTCCAGTCACGATAGTATTCCTTCAACTCCCCTGCTCCAAAGGTAAAGGAGAAATTCATAGGACAAGGGGCATCTTCCGTATCCATGGCTGCTACAATCAAGTTGTAACCACCCGGTCTTGTTCGTTCCTGCATATTTTGGATAATGGCGGGTATACGGTCACGCTCCAAAAACATGAAGACCACTGTTGAGATAATCCAGTCGTAGTCCTGCTCCAGACTGGCTGAATTGATGTCATAGGTCCCAGCCTGCAAGTCCAAGTCCTCCACTTCCTTGACCTGCAAGAGCGTCTGAATGCTCGGCACATGCTTATCAACCGCCGTCACCTCAAACCCCTGCTGAGCCAAGTAGAGACTGTTCCTACCATGACCACAGCCCAGGTCCAAGACCTTACATGGCTCGATGATCTTCAATGCCTCCAAGACTTCCGAATGCGTCCGCGTGTAGTCGTACTTTTTAGCAAAATAATCCTCTGGCTGACAGAAAAATTCCAAGAAAAACTCCGTATCCTCTGTCAACAAGGTCACCCGATGCCAAGCCTGTGGCTCGACAAAAGGAACATCATCTGTCGGACCATAGACATATTCTCCCAAAATCTCATTGTCATCAGAAATGGGCTCAAATTTGAGCTGACCTTTCAAGACTTTTATTTTAGCCCAAGTACCGACCTTGGTATTATGCTTAGTCAAAAAATGCTGGGGAACCGTCTCCTGATTCCAAATGGGCATGCGTTTGTAAGGAACTAAAACAGTCATCATCTCTCCTCATCTTTCTACTCTCCTTAGTCTATCATAAAGAAATCTACCCTTCAATCCATTTTTTACTTGAATTGGAACGAACTCCAAGGTGTATAATATTCCATATCATTTAGAAAGACTATTTACTGCGAAGTAAATATGGGATAAATATAAAAACAGCTATTTATGAAAAAGCCGGCAAGATGACCCTTGCTGAAGTCGAAAAACCAAGCCTACAAGCTAAGGACAATGTCATCATCAAGGTCGTTAGGGCCTGTGTCTGTGGGTCGGACCTTTGGGGCTAGGGAGAAGACATTCACCATGACCACGGTGACACCAACTCTGGTCATGAAGCCATCGGAATTGTAGAGGCAGTCGGCGAGGATATTACAACCCTTGTTCCTGGTGACTTTGTGATCGTTCCATTTACACATGATTGCGGACACTGTGATGCCTATCGTGCTGGCTTTGACGGTACTTGTGACAACCATCCAGGCTACACCAACTGGGGCAACAACTACCAGTCTCAATACATTCGTTTCCACTACGGCAACTGGGCCTTGGTCAAAATTCCTGGTCAGCCAAGTGACTACTCAGGAAGCATGATCAAATCTCTCTTGACTCTGGCAGATGTTATGCCAACTGGCTACCACGCAGCCCGCGTAGCGGATGTCAAACCAGGTGACAAGGTTGTTGTCATCGGTGATGGTGCAGTGGGTCAATGCGCAGTCATTGCCGCAAAAATGCGTGGTGCCTCTCAGATTATCATGATGAGCCGACACGCAGATCGTCAACAAATGGCTTTGGAATCAGGGGCAACTGCTGTTGTTGCCGAACGTGGTGAGGAAGGCATTGCTAAGGTCCGTGAAATCCTCGGTGGTGGAGCGGATGCTGCCCTCGAATGTGTTGGTACAGAAGCTTCTATAGACCAAGCCCTCGGTGTTCTTCACAATGGTGGTCGTATCGGTTTTGTCGGTGTGCCACACTACAACAACCACGCCCTTGGCTCAACCTTTGCTCAAAATATCATTATCGGTGGTGGCTCTGCTTCTGTCACAACCTATGATAAGGAAATTTTGCTCGATGCTGTTCTCAAAGGTAACATCAACCCAGGTCGAGTTTTCACCCAAACTTACAGCCTGGACAATATCGACCAAGCCTACAAAAACATGGCCAACCGTAAAACCATCAAGGCAATGGTGACGGTGGATTAAGATAAATAATAAGCCCCAGATAGTCTCGAAACTGTCTTGGGCTTATTTTATGAGCTCTATGAAATTCAAGGCTCAACTATTCATACATAATTCTACTAAGGAAGTCTGCGCTATCTGCGATCATCCCAGACATATCTTCATAGCTGGCTTTGATGCTCAAAATCTGGTTAGGGTTGATACTCTTTTGACTAGTCATTGTTGTACTCCTCTGGCTTCTTGGCATAGGTCGCGATATCCTCGAACTTGGTAATCCGATGGTCTTCACCATCAATAGTCGCTAGCCCATCTAGGTACGCTAGATCATAAAAATTCAAACCTCTGTTCATAAATAACTGATGCATTGCTATGATCCCTTCTTGATTGATGATAGTATTGTCCACAACATCAAAGATGGGATAGACTTCTGCATCTTCTTGGTCAAGAAGAAGTGTCGCTTGAGGATCCGCATCCTTTAGATTGATAGAGCCATCATAGAAATCCGACTTCCCACTCCTTCTCCAAGAGAGTGAAAATTGCGATAGTCCATCAAAATAGGTATCCAAGTAGAGGTACTCATAATTAGTTAACTTGGGAGTAATATATGGTGCTTCTCCCTCAATCAGTCCTGTATCTATATTGAGTATAAGAGATTTTTTCATATCCCCTTTTCCTATTCCAATATATGTGTAGTTGGAATCTCCTATCTGAAATAGATCTCCTCCTCCTCCAGACATATGAAAACGATAGCCGTCATCTTTCAGATAGTCCAGGAGTACCTGCACAAGGTCAATCCGTTTCTTCTCTAGGTTTGAAGTTCTCAGATCGTAAACGTCCAAAAATCGATACTCATCCACTTCCATCTCCTTGATAGTTGGCCCAGGGAAACGGTCTCGTTCCTTATAGACCGTTCGAATCAAGTAATTCTTATTTGCGGCTGTTAGAGGGGAATCGCGCCTCTCCTCTAGATTAATCTCCACTTGGTTAGCCACCTTCCAGTCGATGATAATGCCATTCCCATCAGCCACAAAGCGATAATCTTCCACCTCATATATGGGGGTGATACTATAAACCTTACTTTCATCGTCTTCTTCACTCTTTACGGCATTTACTTGACTACAGCCCGAAAAGAGAAAACAAATTGAAATCAAACCGATTAACTGTTGATTAAACCATCTTTGACTCATTAATAATTACACCTCATTTCCAAACTTATTAATCTATAATTTAACTATATAGTCCAAAAAGACTTTTCTTTTTTCCTTCATTCGTTTAACCCCATTGTTATATAAACACCTTTTTTATAAAAAAATTCAGACAGTTTATATTTGTAAGTATAGTTTTTCATTATTAGAAGCATAAATGTCTATGTTCTCAGAATTCGTCCCATATACTGTCTCAAAGATAACTTCAACATATAAAAGCAGTTCTGCATAATCTTCTTTTGAATTCTCATTCCAAAACCTCCGCAATTTGTTTATAATAACGAAAGAATTCTTCACGACTATTGACCTCGTGTGCCCGACCATCGATGGAGTACTCAGCCTCAATCGTAATAGCATCAAAAATATTTTTTCCCTGAGGATAAAAAAGTTCTAGAGCATCTACCTGCTGTTTCGTAGAATTAAACCCAGGTAAAAGATAAAGGACATAATCATCTAAGTATCTATTTTCTTCGATAAACATTTTGTAAGCATCTGGATAAAGATGACGGAATGACCATGAATTAGTATCTGAAATGTTTCCATTCTTATAAAGATAAGCAACCATTTCTGATGAAAGAGCAAGATTCTTATATGAGGCTTTTTCTAAAAAATCATTACTTATTATAGCAAGCTCTCTCCCCCCTTGAAACCAGATTGTTTTCTGAAACCGTTCTGCTTGTGTAATTTCTTCCAAGGTTCCGGTAACTTTATTTTCAGGATAAGTATATTTAATAACATTCTTGACGGATAAGTCAGCCAAATCTATAAATAGTGCAACATTATCTATCTCCTCTAGCTTTGTTTTATCCCATGTAATAATCTTTACATATTCTGTATTGTCTGAAAGATAAAGACTATAGTATGAACTCGGGACTAAATTATCATCGAACTCTCTAACTAAATCAAACACATCTAGTACTCTCTTTGACATTTCCTTTTCCATATCATAGATTACAAGATTAAAGTATTCACCTCTTTCGTATGTATTACGAGCACTTAATGTATAGTTGTAATCAAGCTCATAGTTAAGACTAATCTCTTCGCGAACGACATAGCGCTTTCCAACACTGACTGGGTCAACAGGAGTTTCCTTAAGTTCATCTAAATTTAGAAATTCCTTCGACTCTTTCCAATCGAGAACCAGGCCTCTACCATCCAAAATAAATGCATAATCTTCTAACTCTGCCTTGGGAATATATGTCCGAATGAATGGCCTGTTGTACCAAAATGCACCTATTATTGTAGACACTAAAAGAACACTACAAACTACTCCTATTATATATTTATTCCTAAAATTCACTTCTATTCCTCCTACTAACTGCTAAAATTTATCTAAATAGGTTTCAAACTCATCATCTTATTTCTTAGGATTTCCTTCATCTTTATCTATTAAGACGACAAGTTCTTCATAACTTTTTCTAGCTCCAATTTAGACTAAATCTAGACTACTACTTAGGTACACATAAAGAATATTTCCATCCTCCCATTATACCAAATACTCCAGACAGATTAATCCCTTTGGAGAAATCAATGTAGAATAGAGGTTAGAGAGTTTTGAAAAAGTCCCCAGCGTTACCCCCACGTTAACTTTCTTTGAATAAACCATTCTAAAAAGTCTTCTCTGGGATGACTTCTTTTTCAACATAATCATTTTTAATATTTAGAAAGAATCCTTTCAAGAGTCCACTTCCCTTCTGTTTATCTAGAAGTCCTCAATTTAAGTTCTATTAGCTTTTTAATACGATACCATATCAAACCTAAAATGTCAAAGTGCTCTGTATTTTCTGAGAAATATCAAAAAGACCAGGATTCCTCCCAGTCTACCGACTATTGATAGCCTTCATGGTCCGTTTAATATCGCGGTCTTGCTCACGGCGTTTGATGGACTCTCGCTTGTCATAATCGTGCTTCCCTTTGGCAAGCCCTATCAAGATCTTGGCAAAGCCGTCCTTGATATAGACCTTGAGCGGCACCAGGGTCATCCCTGTTCCCTTGACCTCATTGCCCAAGGACTCGATCTGCTTCTTCCGCAGGAGGAGCTTGCGGGTCCGCGTTGGCTCCTGGTTCCAGATATTGCCCTCATCGTAGGGAGCAATATGGACATTGACCAACCAAGCCTCGCCCTGCTTGATCTGGGCAAAGCCGTCCTTAAGGTTGATCCGCCCCGCACGAATAGACTTAATCTCCGTCCCCGTCAGGACCATCCCCGCCTCCACTGTATCAACAATGGTATAGTCGTGGCGGGCTTTTTTATTCTGTGCAATCACATTGCCCTCACCCTTGGCCATGCCTATCTCCTTTTCTTCTTGTTCTTTTTAGCCACTTCTTTGTAAAATGGTTTCTTTTTCTTGTCTTTTTTGCCACTTTTTGACTTGTGGTCTTTTCCAGACTTGTGACGTCCGCTGTCGCGACCAGCAGCTTCTTGTTTGTGGTGCTTGCCCCGTCCTCGCCCTGACCGATCATCACGGTCACGATTGGAGTGACTAGCCGTTCTCCGCTTGGCTTTCAAGGCCTTTTCGACAATATCCAGCTCGGACGGCACGTGGGCAAAATCGATTTCCCCTGTCATCTTGTCCGCCCGCGTTAACTTGATACGAATTGGCTGACCGACACGGAAGACTCGACCAGATTTCTCACCCTGCAAGGTCAGAGTTCGCTCGTGGAACTGGTAGTATTCGTTGAGGTTGGTGATATGAATAAGACCTTCAACCGTGTTTGGTAACTCGACAAAAAGCCCAAACTTGACTACGCTAGACACCACGCCGTCAAACTCTTGCCCAACAAATTCTTGCATGAACTCTGCCTTCTTCATGGCTTCGACTTCCCGCTCTGCCTCAATGGCACGGCGTTCTAAACTGGACGAAGACTTGGCAAGCTCAGGAATGACCTGCTCAAAATGCTCTGCTTTTTCCGCAGGATTGTGACCATATTCCCGCAACATACGGTGAACCAGCAGGTCGGGATAGCGACGGATAGGACTGGTGAAGTGGGTGTAGAACTCGGCACCCAGTCCGTAGTGGCCGTGGTTGTGCTCCGAGTAGCGTGCCTGCTGCATGGAACGGAGCAGCATCATGTTGAGGACATCCGCATAGGGCTGGTCCTTGACCCGCTCCATGAGGTCCTGTAGGGCGTCCTGGCTGATAGAGCTGGCCGTTCCATAGACGGTCAGACCAAAGCTGGTCGCATAGTCGATGAACTTCTGCAGCTTGTCTGACTTAGGCTCCTCGTGAATCCGATAGATGAAAGGCAGATCCAACTTAGCAAAATGCTCGGCAACGCACTCATTGGCAGCCAGCATGAAGGACTCAATCATCCGCTCGGCAATGCCTCGCTGGCGCAGTTGAATATCGACTGGCAGACCATCCTTGTTGACGATGATTTTAGCTTCAGCTGTATCAAAGTTGAGGGCACCACGCTTGTAGCGCATGATTTCCAGGGTTTCATGGAGTTTGACCATGAGCTCAACACTTGGCACGATTGCCTTGTATTTGTCCAGCTTTTCCTTGTTACCTGCAATCATGTCATTGACATCGGAATAGGTCATGCGGAAGGTGGTTTTGATGACCGTCTGGCCAATCCAGTGCTTGACTACCTTGCCCTTGCGGTCTATTTCCATAATAGCCGACTGGGTCAGGCGATCCACGTTTGGATTGAGGGAACAAATGCCGTTTGACAGACGTTCTGGCAGCATTGGTACCACACGGTCGGTCACATAGACAGAGGTCCCACGCTTGACAGCTTCCTGATCCAAGGCTGAGCCTTCCGTCACATAGTAGCTGACATCAGCGATATGGACACCCAGCTCCAGATTACCGTTCTTGAGTTGCTTGATATGAACCGCATCGTCCAAGTCCTTGGCATCCGCACCGTCTATGGTAAAGATGATTTCATCCCGCAGGTCCAAGCGTCCTTCAAAGTCCTTCTCAGACGGACTTTCTGGTACCCGATTGGCCTCTGCCAAGACTTCATCTGGAAACTCCGACACGATATCCATAGACTCCAAGACTTCCAAGACATCGATGCCCACATCGTCCTTGTGGCCCACCACGTCCCGAATGGTCGCAACAAAGTGATCCCGTTTCTTGTTTGGATAGGCTTCAATATCGACTTTTAGGATTTCCGTTCCGGTCAATACCAAAGGTGACTTCTTGATGTAAATCTTCTGAGCGATTTTCTGGTTTTTAGACTTGATGTAGCCTGCATACTCTGGCTTATCTTCGTCAAAAACAATCAAGCCCACCGCTGTTTTCAGGCTGTGTTCTAAAATATCAATGACTTCCGCTTCCGCAGCTGTTCCTTTGAGCCTGTCCGCCACTTTCTTAATGGCCACTTCCACTCGGTCGCCCTCGATAGCGAAGTTGACATCGTCACGGCTGACAAAGAGGTCATCTTCCTCTTCATCAATGGTCACAAAGCCAAAGCCTGACTTGTGGGCACGGAAAATACCCTGTAAGGTTACCTTGTTTTTGGACACTTTTGGAGCTGGCAGAGCAATCCGACCCGCATTGTCAAAGACAAGCTGACGGCTACCTTCCATGCTGGAAACCAGCTTGACCAAGTCTGTAAAACTCTTAGCAGAGCTAGCTCCAAACAGATCAGCCAGCTGGTCCATGGTCACAGGACCAACTTCTTTAATATAGTTTATAATATCGTTTTTCATTTTAATGTTTACCAAGTGCTGGGCTCAAGCCTAGCACAATTTCTCTTAATGTTGCTTAGTTTTTCTTTTATTGGTTAGACAAGAGAAGAAACTGCATGTCTGCATTTCCATATTTCCAACTTTCAACCCTTCCTAGCATCCTATCCTTGAACAATTCTGACCTACTCCTAAAAAAATAGACCAAGAACAAGTCCCAGTCTGATTTATCTATTTACTTGAAATGATAACAAGTGCTAGCGCATCCAACATCCATAGGAAAATCAGAATAGCCGTAATACGTTGCATCACAGCCTCAAAACCACGCGCCTTAGTACGCTCAAACAAGGCTCCGCTCGTTGAATCAAAGACGTTGCTCGACTGGTTCTTGGCTGGTTGGATAAAAATCACCGCAATCAAAATAACAGATAAAATCAAAAGAATGGTTAATAATAGTTGATACATATGATTTCACTTTCTACAATAACTTAGGATATTATACCACAATACCTATTTGGTTTCAAGGTGAAGGGTTACTTTTCTTTCTTTTGGACAGTATTTTAGAACCTCAATCTTATCTGGATGGGTCTTGGCGTTTTTACTGGTCAGATAGTTCTTACTCCCACATTCTGAACACTGCAAATTGATTTTAACTCTCACGAAACATCCCTTACTTTCAAGTAATTTCTAAAATTGGTCAAGGACCAAAGTAAATTGAACAAGACCAGGCCACTGGATAAGTAAAACACCCAGTCATAACCCAGTTGAGCTGCTACCGCTGAACCCATCATTGGACCAACGACAGAACCTAAGTTGTTAAAAATCTGGTTATAGGAAAAAATCCTGGAAATCCCTTCTTTTGGCGTCAGCTTGGTCAAGAGCGAATTGACTGAAGGCAAGAGGGCTCCTGTTCCAAAGCCATATAGGAAACGTAAAAGCCCCAACTGAAAAGGATTTTGAGCAAAGACACAGAGTACGTTGATCAGCAGGCTATAGGTCAAAGCCATCAACAAGAGCCTATGATTTCCAAATCTATCCCCTAATTTCCCCAGATAGCCAGAAGTCACCAAAGAAGCCATTCCAGGTAGGGAGATGATAAAACCAGCCACAAAGAGCAGGTTGTCCGTCTGACCCAGATGTCGTACATAAAGAGTCAAAATCGGCACCACAGCCTGAGCAGCCGCGATGATAATCATAGAAGTCACAAAGAGTCCCACTAGCATCTGCCTATCCTTGACCTGCTCAAAAACTTGTCGGATAGACAGGGCTTCCTCCTTCTTGACAGGAACAAAATCCTCACGAATGTAGAAAACAGTCAGCACAACCACCAAGGCATAGAGCAAGCCGACTAAAAGAAATACCGTATGCACACCAACCATCTCCGCCAGGATACCGCCCAGCGTCGGTCCAATCAAGTTGCCCGCTACTGCACCCGTTGACAGGGTTCCCAGTGCATAACCTGTTTTGTCCTTGGGCACCTGACTAGCAATCAAGGCTGTAGCATTGGGAATGTAGCCAGTAAAAATACCATTCAAGACACGCAGGACAATCAGCCAAAAAACATTGGGCACAAAGGCCATGCCTCCCATGGTAAAAATCATGGCAAAGGCCGCTCGGACCATCATGGGCTTGCGACCGTAGCGATCTGCCAGACTACCCCAGATAGGAGCCATAACCGCCGCCGCAAAGGCATTGGCCGAAACCGCCAGCCCCGCGTAATATTCCACCTGACCAGCAGCCACTCCCAACTCCTCCACGAAGACCGAGATAAAGGGCATGACCAGTGTAAAACTAGCTCCAGCTAAAAAATTCCCTAGCCAGGCCACTTTCATATTTCGCTGCCAGTAACTACTACCTTCTTCCATCCTATAACTCCTCCAAAAGCCGAGCAACCTGCACCAAAGTCGCCTCCACTGCTCCCCTATTATCAATCACCACTTGGGCTTTGCCCCGTTTTTCCTCTAAAGAAAGCTGAGCTGCCAGCCGATTTTCCGCATCTTGAGCTGAATAACCGTTGCGCTTCATCAGCCGTTCCAACTGCTGCGCTCGATCGACATAAACCAGCCAGACTTCATCCACTTCCCCGCTATAATCCGCCTCGTAGAGCAGGGGAATATCCATGAAAACAACTTGCTCCGTCTGTTTGAGAGCATCCCTTCTAGTCAATAATTCTTGTCTAATAATCTGGTCCTGCAAGACAGACAAACGAGCCCGCAATTTGCTATCCGCAAAAACAGCCTGACCCAGCTTTACCCTATCTAGACTACCATCAGCTGACAGGATTGCTTCCCCAAACTCAGCCAGTAAGACCTGATAGAGTTTACCGCCCTTGGCCTGCAATTCATGGACAACCGCATCCGCATCAATGACTGGATAACCTTGTTCTCTCAGAAAAGCTGTAACGGTTGATTTTCCAGAGGCGATGCCCCCTGTTAGACCGATAACTTTAGACATCTTTCACCTGACACTGAGGACAGAAATGTGTTCCCCGTCCGCCCAACTGGATTTTGACAATCTCTGTCTGGCAACGGGGACAGGCCTGCCCTGTCTTTCCGTAAACTTGTAAATAATCCTGCATGGTCCCATCCATGCCCAAGGCATTTTTATAGGTCCGAATGGTTGAACCACCTTTTTCAATTCCTAGTTGCAGGACTTCAATGGTGGCTTGACGGAGGTCTGCCACCTGCTCTGCCGATAGCTGATTACTTCCTTGAGCAGGATGAACTTGGGCCTTGAATAAAACCTCATCGACATAAATATTTCCCAAACCAGCCACCAAAGACTGGTCCAAAAGATGCGACTTAATGGGCTTTCTCGACTTAGCTAACTTGAGTGCAAATTCTTCTAAGTCAAAATCTTCCTCCGTCAGCTCAGGACCAATTTTTCGACTGATAAAATAGGCATCCACATCTGACTTGCCCAGCAGTTCCATTGTGCCAAACTTGCGGACATCCTGATAAACCAAGGTTGAATCGTCCGTAAAGGTGAAAAAGACATGAAAGTGCTTGTTGGCAGGAACCTGGTCAGGAAAGAAATTGTACTTACCTTCCATGCGTAAGTGGGAAACGAGGACATGGTCCGTCAGGTAAATCAAGAGATACTTACCCCGACGAGCCACATCTAAAATCTCCTGACCAAGCAAGTCCTGACAGAAGGCATCCACACCAGTCTTAATCATAGGAGCGTAGGTCACCTCCACCTTGGAAATAACCTTTCCCTTGACCAACCGATTCAAACCACGACGAACCGTCTCAACCTCAGGCAATTCGGGCATACTAAGATACTAAGCCGTTAAGCGACACAAAGAAAAATAGGAACCTGACCGACGGTGCATCGGCACCTAGGTCACGGTTGTGATTTTCACAGAGGCCTAGGCGAGGTCAATTCCAACACCTATTCGGCATTCCTTTCTTGTTTACTAAAAAGATTTCTCCATAACGCAGTAAAAGCCTTTCGGCTTTTCTGCTAACTATTTATAAGTGATTGACTTAGACAGCCTATCCCCAGACTTCCTCGCTCTCCAATTTCTTGGCTCGGGTTAAAAACGTCCCCCGGACGTTTTTAATACTCTTTCTCATTATACCCAAAATCGGCGAGGTCGAGTTTTTTGTCACGCCAGTTTTTCTTGACCTTGACCCAGGTTTCTAGGAAGACCTTATCTCCTAGCATAAGTTCGATATCACGGCGAGCCATGGAACCAATTTTCTTGAGCATGGCTCCTTGCTTGCCGATGATAATGCCTTTCTGACTATCACGCTCTACCATAATGGTCGCACGGATGTGGACCTTGTCGGTAAATTCATCGCGTTTCATGGACTCGATGACAACGGCCACAGAGTGCGGGATTTCCTCACGGGTCAGGTGCAAAACCTTCTCCCGAATCATCTCAGATACCAAGAAACGTTCTGGGTGGTCAGTGATTTGGTCCGCAGGGAAATACTGGAAGCCTTCATCTAAGTTTTCCTTGAGAATTTCCATGAGGCGATTGACATTGTTCCCTTGAGTAGCAGAAATTGGGACAATTTCCTTGAAGTCCATCTGTTGACGGAAATCATCAATCTGCTCAAGTAACTGGTCTGGGTGAACCTTATCAATCTTGTTAACAACGAGGATAACTGGAACCTTGGCCTGCTTGAGCCGCTCCATAATCATGTCGTCACCCTTGCCTCGTTTTTCATCGGCTGGCACCATAAAGAGGACCGTGTCCACTTCACGCAGGGTGCTGTAGGCAGATTCCACCATAAAATCTCCTAAAGCCGTCTTGGGTTTGTGAATTCCTGGTGTGTCAATGAAGACAATCTGCTCTTCCTCTGTCGTATAAATGCCCATAATCTTATTACGGGTTGTTTGAGCCTTATCGCTCATGATGGCAATTTTTTGCCCCATTACATAGTTGAGAAAGGTTGATTTCCCAACGTTTGGACGACCTAAAATCGCCACAAAACCTGACTTAAATGTCATGTATTCTCCTTAACTTCTAAAAAATAAAGTCCCAAATTTTCGGCACAAAGATAATAAGACCTGTCAACAAGGCAAAGCCTGACACAAACAAGACTGCCCCTGCTGCCATATCTTTTGCATTCTTAGCTAATAGGTGGAAATGATAGTCAGAAGCCAAATCCACTACACTCTCGATAGCTGAGTTCATGATTTCAAAAGCAATGACCAAACTGATACTAAGCAAGAGGAAAAGCCATTCTGTAACAGATACCTGAAAAATCAATCCCGCAAGCACAACTAGGACAGCTGAAGCTAGATGCTTCTTCATGTTGCGCTCTTCCTTGAAAGCCGTCAAAAGACCTGACATAGCAAAGTCCAAACTGGCCATCAACTCCCTATTTTTCCAACGATTTTTTGAATTATTCTCTTGTAAGTCCATAAGCTGTCAAAATTTCTTCTTGTAAACCAAACATTTCTGCCTCATCTTCTGGTCTATAATGATCATAACCATTGATATGCAGAAAACCGTGTACAGCTAAAAAGCCCATTTCGCGCTCGTAGCTGTGTCCGTAATCTTCAGCTTGCTCACGCGCCTTATCGATAGAAATATACAACTCACCAATATAGGCATCGAAGTCTTCCATCATCTCAGCCAATTCAGGATTGTCCTGCAAGTCTTCCTCATCGAAGAAAATCTCGTTTTCTGGCTTATACTCTAGGCTAACGACATCTGTAGGACGGTCAATCCCACGGTACTCCAAGTTCACTTCATGGACACGCTTATTGTCCACAAAGGTCACAGCCATTTCCTTATTTTGCTTGCCAATTTTTTCGGCAGCAAACTGGAGCAAATCCGTAATCTGCTCCTGAATCTGAGCAGAAACCTGCCCTGTTTCATCAATCATTTCAATATACATAACACTACGTTCCCTTTACAGTTCCATTATAACACAAAACCTATCAATGAGGAGTTTTTAGTGGTATAATATCCTCAGAAGCTATCAAAGGAATGGAAAATGTTACAAACACCGAAACATATTACAGCAATTATCGAAGCTCATTTAGACCAAATGACAAGGCTTGAAAAGCAAATAGCCAGCTACTTTACCCAGTTGGACCCTGCCAGTGCTGATCTCAGCCTTGAAAACACCACCCAAACCCTGCATATTTCCCCATCTGCTCTGACCAGGTTTGCTAAAAAATGTGGATTTTCTGGCTACAGGGAATTTGTTTTCGCATTTCAAAATAACCAGCAGTATTTGGATAAGCATTTTGAGAAATTGCAGCGCAGTCTGACGAAAAAAGTCTTGATCGACTACGAAGAAATCTTGACTGCCACCAACAATTTAGTGGATGAAGAAAAATTGGAAGAAATTGCCAAGCTCATTGACAGTAGTAAACGTGTCTACTTCTATGGTATAGGTAGTTCTGGCTTAGTGGCCATGGAAATCAAATCCCGTTTTATGCGACTGGGGGTCGTTTGTGATGCCATTACAGATAAAAACAACCTCATTTGGACAACCAATATCCTAGATCAGACCTGCTTGGTCATTGGACTCTCCTTGTCCGGTCAGACAGAAGAAGTCATCGAACACTTACACTTGGCTGCTCAGAAAGGGAGCACAACTGCCCTTCTAACCACCAAGACACCTTCTCAGTCCCCCTTTGACCAAGTCATTCCAGTCGCCTCTGTCCGCCATCTCAACTATGGCAACCGTATTTCCCCTCAAATTCCCCTCCTCATCATGCTTGATGTTATCTACGCCTATTTTTTATCCATCGACAAGGACAGAAAAGAAAGTATTTTCAAACAAACCATCAAGGAATAAGCACAAAAGGCACTACTGTATTTCAAGTAGTGCCTTTAATTAGTTAGCCGAAAAACGTGTCCCGATTAAATAATCATAGACATAGTCATTAACCTTTACATGCATGGCATCGTGGGCATATTCTGGTAAGATTTTCATTTCTTTTTCAACTTCCAGTCGATTGTAGATAGCAAATTGGGTTGATGGAGGACAAACTCCATCTTCTAAGCCCGTCACCATAGCTACTGGGCATGAAATCAAGTGAGCCAGATTTTTTACATCAATATAGGATAGGGTTCGAAGAACTTCCTCTTCCCTTTCATGAAACGGATCTGAAAATTTGAAATATCGAAACAATTCGTCGTAGGCTTCACTATTATTGCCAAGTTCCAAGACCCGTTTAAAGTCAGATAAGAAAGGATAGATGGCTACCGTTTTACTGATGTGGGGACTGAGAGCAGCAGCCACCAAGGCCAAGGCCCCTCCCTGTGAGGCACCGTAAGACACCAGGCGCTTCTGGTCAACAAAGTCCAAGCTGGCAATAATCTCAATCAGCTGATAGACATCCAGATAGACATCCTTATAAAACAAGTGGTCTGGTCCTTGAAGCATCCCTCGAATAACCTGCCCCTTAACAGTGAGACCATCAAATTGCCCCAAGTCTTGAGAACGACCAGCCTGCCCACGGACGTCCATAGCTACTACCCCATAACCAGCTGCTAAAAATTTCAAGTTCTCAGACCAGTCGGGTCCTTGACCCTGGTAACCATGGAAATAAAAGAGAACGGGAACAGCTTGCTCACTCTTTGGAAAGAGGCACTTGGCAAAAACCTTGGAACCATTTGTACCCGTAAAGGTCAGTTCGTAGCAAGCTACATGAGGCAAGCCACATTCTTTTTCAAGTAATACATGGTCTGCTAGACCTGTCAACTGATTTTTTTCATTTTGCCAGAAAGCATCGAAATCTGCAGGTATTTCCTGCCGACCACGATAGGTCAGCATATCCTGCAAGGTCATATTATCAATCATCATTCAACCTCTCTACAACTAGAAAAAAGACGGAAAGCTTCCAAATCTAAAGGAGAAGAGAAAGGGAAGGAAGCTCTCCATCTTATCGTATATTATAGTAGCCCCTGCTTCTGTTGGAAGTGATAGAAGGCTCCCAGCATACCAGCAGCATTCTCATGCTCAGCAAAGGCCAGCTTGGTCTTGTCTGCTAGACTTGAAACCAGGTTTGCCTTAAGAGCTGCTTGGATTTTCTCATAAAGATACTCTTTTTGCGCCATAATACCACCGCCAAGAATGACCACTTCTGGATTGGCTACATAGCAGATATTGGCAATACCTTGACCAAGATAGTTGACCATACGGTCAATGGCAGCAATACAGTGAGCATCTCCTGCCTTGGCTTCCTGGAAAATCTTATAGCCATCCCAGTCTGCTGGATCCTGATCATGTAAACGAGCCACTTCTTGGACAAGAGCCGTCGTTGAAGCCAGATCTTGGAAAGCCCCATCTGAAAGGTGGAGATAGCCGACCTCACAGGCTGAATTACTAAAGCCATGGAAGATTTGACCGTCCACTAGCAAGCAACCTCCAATGCCCGTGCCAATGGTCAAACAAATGGAGATCTGACTGCCCTGACCAGCACCTGAAATACCTTCTGCTAGGCCCGCACAGTTGACATCATTTTCAATCTCGCAAGGAAGACCGAAAGCTGTTTCTATTTCAGACTTAAACTGGGTACCAGCATAGTTTGGAATTTGTGGCCCTGAATAGAAAATCTCTCCCTTGTCAGGGTCAACCATCCCAGCTGATGAAATAGCTACACCTGAAAGGGCATCTTGGGCATGAAAGTCTTCCACAAGTTTTTTGACTGTCGCTAGGATATGGGGGCCGCCCTTGTGGGCTTCTGTGTCTATCTTATAACTTTCCAGGATCTGACCTGCTTCATCCAGACGACCGTATTTAATCTGAGTTCCGCCAATATCAATGGCAAGATAGGTTTTCATAGACACCTCCTAGGCACCAAATCTTTCCTTAGCATCGCGAATGACCTGAGCTGCTTCTTGGGCAATGATCAAGTCTGCTTCCGTCAAGGCTGTCAGAGGTTCACGAACAGAACCAATATCCAAGCCATCATTGATACGGATGACTTCCTTGATGACAGCGTACATATGACCATGACCAGATACCAGTTTACCGATAATAGTATTGATAGTCGCCTGCAATTGACGGGCGGTTTCCAAGTCCTTGTCCGCAATCAATTGGTTCAAACGCAGGAAGAGTTCTGGCATAGCACCATAGGTACCCCCAATTCCACCCTTAGCGCCCATGAGTCGACCACCTAAGAATTGCTCATCTGGACCATTGAATACTACATAGTCTTCACCGCCTAGACTGACAAAGGTATCAATATCCTGAACTGGCATAGAGGAATTTTTCACCCCGACCACGCGTGGATTTTTCAGCATTTCCTTATACAGACTTGGTGTCAAGGATACACCTGCCAGTTGCGGAATGTTGTAGATAATGAAATCAGTGTTTGGTGCAGCTGCACTAATACCGTTCCAGTAAGCAGCGATACTGTACTCTGGCAAACGGAAGTAAATCGGTGGGATGGCCGCAATAGCATCAACACCCAATTCTTCCGAATGACGCGCCAGTTCCACACTGTCCTTCAAATTGTTACAAGCCACATGGTTGATGATGGTCAATTTACCCTTGGCAACTTCCATGACCGCTTCAAGAATTTGCTTGCGGTCTGCCACACTTTGGTAAATACATTCACCAGATGAACCATTGACATAAAGCCCTTGAACACCCTTGTCAATGAAATACTGAACCAGGGCTTTTACACGTTCTGAACTAATCTCACCAGCCTCGTCATAACAGGCATAGAAGGCTGGGATAATTCCATGATATTTCGATAAATCTTTCATTCTAATTCCTTTTTAACTGTTTTTATTCTTGAACCAAACTCTCTAATAAATAGAAAGGATAGGCCAGCGTAGGCAAAAAATAGCAGACAAACCAGACCGATTAAAAATGTCAGGTCTGAATAAAAGAGGATAGTAGCTACAAGTAGAAAGACCAGACCAACCATAGCGGTCAAAGACAACATATTCCCCAGACATAAAATTCCTTTTAGGAATAAGTCTTTCAACTGTAAATCAAATCGACTGGCTAACGGGTAGATATAGACCCAAAGTAGCTGACTAAAGAGCAGGATGGCAATACAGCTTGCACGAAAACTGTCAAATACCAGACCAGCCTGTCCCCAAATCAGATATAGATCCAAGAGGCAAAATGTCGTTAACCCAATTTCTACCAGCGACAAGACCAAGCCCTGTTTCCACTGGCGACCAAAATGACCCCAGTAGGTCGACCAGACCTTGATTTTCCCTTCTTCATTCATGTCCCATAAGCTCGCTTGGAGAGCTAGTTTGGCAATTCCCAAGGTAAAAAGAGGAAGACTTGCCAAAACAGTTAAGCCATTTAAGAGCATGAGATCAAAGAGTTTTTCTACCAGTTGCCATGCTGGATGATTAACATCAAACAAGGACTGAACCAGTGTTCTACCACCCTTTCCTTTCATTTACACCTTCCCCTTTCTATTTTAGTTGAGAACTAATCGTCTAGTAAGACTTTAATGACAAACTTGCGGACAGTCTTTTGTCCACCTGCCCACTGGTTTGGCTGATGAACCTCACCAGGTAGAAAAATGGCAAAGTAATTCCCATCAAGTAGACAATCCACCCATTTTTCACTCGGAACAAAACCGATATCACTTGCTGGATCAAAACCAGTATCTTCTCCAACCAGACGACAACCGTAAGAAATTTGTTCCTGTCCGCTGATAACAAAATGGATATCTGCGTAGGAACGATGGTATTCAAATTCCTCCTTGAACTCTTCAGAGAGAGTATTTTCCTGAAGGAAATAATAGACAGCCTGACCAGCGATTTCATACCTGCCTAGATCCTGCTCGCGAAAATCACCCTTTTCCAAAACAGCCAAGGCAAGATCCAAATTGGGATGTAGTCCCTTATATTGTGAACAATTGTCAATATGATCATAAATCATGTATCATTCTCCCCAAACTATCCGAATTCTTAACCTTTAACCGCTCCCATGGTGATACCTTGAGTAAAGGATTTTTGGAAGACAAGGAAGACAGTAACGATTGGCACTGCAGCCATAGCAGCTCCCGCCATGATAACACCATAGTTGGTTGCCATTTCAGCCTGCATGGTTGCAACACCTAGCGAAATAGTCAAATTCTGACGAGAAGTCAACATAACCAACTGCATGAAGTAGTCATTCCAAGAGTTGATGAAGGTAAAGATAGCCAAGGCTGCAAAACCTGGTTTGACAATTGGAAAGGCAACATTCCAGAAGGTTGATACTTCTCCACAACCATCAATCTTAGCAGATTCCAACAATTCTGTCGGAATATTCTCTGAAAATTGCTTCATCAAGAAAACCCCGAATGGCCAGCCAACTAAGGGTAGAATAACTGCCGATAGCGTATCATGAATTCCCATAAAGTTGATAATCCGTACCAGAGGCACAAGCACAACCTGCTTAGGAAGAGCCATGGCAGCGATGAAGATTGAGAACAAAATCCGCTGTCCGTAGAACCGTTTCTTAGCCAAGACATAACCAGCTAGAGAAGAGGTCATACAAACCAAAATCATGGTCGCCAAGGAGATAAAGACTGAGTTCCATAGCCACTGTAAGGCTGGGTTTTGAACCGTCAACTTGGTAAAGTTTTCTAGCGTTGGCTGGGTTGGCCACCACTGAGGCGGAATCACAATGGTATGAGGTTGTGACTTAAAGGCACCTGTCATAATCCAATAGAAAGGGAAGATGAAAAGGATGGTCAACAAGAGCAAGATAATGGTTGAAATAACACCAAAGGGTGTAATGGTTTTCTTTTTCATAGTTTCCTCCTTTCTAGTATTCCACATCGTTACCCAAAATCTTGAATTGGGCAAAGGAAATCAGTGCAATCATGACTGCCAGGAAAACACCCATGGTGTTTGCATATCCATACTCAGACAACTTGAAGGCTTTTTCGTACAAGTAGTACATGAGGGTGGAGGTTGAATAGTTAGGTCCACCTGAGGTCAAGAGCTGAATAAGGGCAAAACACTGGAAGGAGTTAATGGTCGTAATAACTGCGATGTAAAGAGTGGTTGGTAAGAGGCTTGGCCATTTGATTTGCCAGAAAACCTGATGTTCGTTGGCACCATCCACACGCGCAGCTTCTACCAAGGAATTATCAATATTTCCAAGAGCTGCAATGTAAAGAATAATCGGCTGACCAACTGAAGTTGTTAAGAGGATAATGATGATGGCTAACAAGGCCCACTGTTTATCCCCTAACCAACTGATATTTTGTTCAATTAGGCCGCCAGATTTCAAAACAAAGTTCAAGATACCTGACAGGGGATCGTAAATCCATTTCCAAACAACCGTTACAGCAACGGAACCCGTTACAACAGGCAGGAAGAAGACTGCACGGTAGAAAGAACGAGCGATGACATTCTTTTCATAGGTTTGCGAAGCGACAAAGACTGAAAAGAAGACAACTACTGGCACTGAACCAACCACGATAATCAACGTGTTAATCAGAGATTTGATAAAGATCGGATCATTAAACATCCGTACATAATTATCCAGTCCAACAAAGGTGAAATCTGTCATGGTATAGTTAAAGAAACTGGTGACAAATCCCATGATCATTGGAGCGAGTACAAAAATGGTGAAGAAAATGAGAATAGGAGCCAAGAAGGTATAGGATACAATGGTTTCCCGCATTCTAATCTTATTTATCTGCACTTAGAACACCTCAATTCTATTCGTAATCATTCTTTATGAAAATCAAAATACCTACTGAAAAAATAATTCTTGATTTTCACAAAGCATGAAAGGAATGGCTCCTTTTCCATATCTATTGAATAGCTAACAGAGAAAAGGAGCCTCATTCAATTCATTTATTTAATGGTTGCGTTTGCTTGCTCAGTGAATTCTTTCAAAGCAGCCTCTGCTTCTTTTTCGCCATTTGATACAGCTTGAAGCATTGGGAACCAAAGAGTTCTCATTTCAGCAAATCCATCAATTGTGTTGTAGTATGGTGAGTAGTAACCAGTCCACTTGTCAATAGTAGCCATGCGTTCGTCATCATAGAGAGCACCAAATGATGTACGAACTGGGAAGGCACCTGTACGAACAACGTTCTTAGGACCCCATTCTTTGTCATCTGCGATGAACTGGATGAATTTCTTAGACGCTGCTACACGAGCTTCGTCGCCATTGTTGAAGACTGCAAAGCCGTTTACAAGGTATTCAAGAGCTGCTTTACCATCTTCAGATGGGAATGGTACTTCAAGAACTTCTACTTTAGATGCTTCTAGCAATTGTCCTTGGATACCATTTTGAGCAGGACCCCAAAGGATAGTGTAAGAAGTTTGGCCGTTTGCAAAGTTTTGGATGTCATCGCCACCTGCGTATTGAGAGCCGTTCATCATGTAGCCGTCTTTAATCCAGCCAGCTGCCTTATCCAAAGCCTTGATCATTTGCTCTGAATCAGTTGTATACTTAGTTACACCTTCGTCTGTGATGCTACCACTGTAAAGGTTTGCCAAGAAGGCACGAGTACCTTGGTCACCACCTTGACCGTTAGAGAAGAGGGAACCAGGGTTGTAACCCTTGTCTTTCAAAGCTTTGATAACTTTTTCAAAGTCGTCAGTTGTCCAGCCATCTTTTACAAGGTCAAGAACACCAGCATCTTTCAACATCGCTTTGTTGAAGGCCATATAGAATGGAGCAGAGCTGAGTGGGTACATGTAGGCAGTATCACCAGCCTTAGATGCTTGAATGATGTTATCGTTGTTCACATCTTTGACAAATTCATCTGTGAAGAGATCATTCAATTCAGCCAATTTACCATTTTTTCCGTAGGTGATGATACGGCCTGGTGCATCGAAGAGAACGTCTGGAGCAGTACCTGCTTCAATAGCAGTCGTGATTTTTTCTGGACCAGATGTAAAGTCAATGGTTTCCAGTTTTACAGTAATGTCTGGGTTAGCTTCCTCAAAAGCAGCAATAATTTTTTGCTCATAGGTACCAACACCGTCTTCTGTATTCTCTTGTGTGAATACTGGGAAGGCCCACCAAGTGATTTCTGTCTTACCAGAAGCACTTGATTCAGCTGTTTTTTCAGCAGTTGTATTACTGCTACCACCACTACATGCTGCGAGTGACAAAACTGCCACACCAGCTAACAATGAATGTATGATTTTTTTCATCATTCTTCTCCTTTATTTTTTTGCTTCCCCATCTGGGGTTATTAGACTATGTAACTATTTTTTCAGAGCCTGGATAAACCGCTCTGCTATTTCCTTAGGACGGGTAATGGCTCCGCCAACGACAATACCAGCTACGCCTAGATTGTGAATGGTTCTAGCTTGATCTGGATAGTGGATTTTTCCTTCTGCGATGACATCAATCCCAGCACGACAAAGTCGGTCAACCAACTCAATATCTGGTCCATCTTCTTGTCGGCTATAGGATGTATAGCCTGATAGGGTCGTTCCCACAAAATCAATTCCAGCCTCGTAGGCTGTCACACCTTCTTCATAGGTGGAAATATCTGCCATGAAGAGTTGACTTGGGTATTTTTCCTTGATTTGTTTGATGAAATCAACGATGTCCAGACCATCATACCGCTCCCGTTTGGTACAATCCAGAGCAATGACTGCAATGTCTAGTTCAGCTAGCTCGTCCACCTCTCTCATCGTTGCCGTAATGAAAGGCTCCTGAGGAGGGTAATCTCTCTTGATAATTCCGATAATAGGTAAATCGGTTACTTCCTTGATTTCTTTAATATCTCGAACACTGTTTGCTCGAATACCTACAGCACCCGCTTCCTGGGCTGCCTTGACCAATAGAGGAATAACTCCGCCTTCTTCACTATATAAAGGCTCACCTGGTAAAGCTTGACAGGAAATAATAATGCCATCTTTAATTTGTTCTTTTAAGGCTTCTTTGCTGATGGTAGCCATTCATTTCTCCTTTCTATTACCGGATCCGAGTTAGCGCTTACATTATTATTATACAATATATTGACATCTTTTCAACAAACTTTTACATTTAAATTTTAATTTCTGTCTGAAGAAAGAAAAGGGGATTTTTTGAAACTACTTTCTATTTTCTAACTTTTTTATAAAAATAGTTTCACTTGCTAAAATTGAAAAACCAGCCGACTAGTTCGACTGGTTTTTCAAATTCTATTCTTCATCTTTCAAAGCATAGGGCTGCAGTTCAGGATTGATTGGGGTGTTAATCAGGTTATTTGCATAGTTACAGAGGGTCGCAAGGCTGACACCTAGCACAACATCCAAGGCATTCTCAGCTGTATAGCCTGCTTGGAAGAGTTCTTCTAGTAACTGGTCGCCGACCTTACCTTTTTCATGAATAACTGCCAAAGTAAAACGAGCCAATGTATCCAATTTCGCATCTGCCTCAATAGGTGTCCCCTGACGAAGAGCCTGCAAAATCTCATCTGGCATCTTGATTTGTTTGATCGAAATGGCGGTGTGACCTGCCACACAGAATCCACATCCATTTGCTACAGCCGCTGTGATTTGCACGACTTCACGCTCAGTCGGTGTCAGACTGTTGCGGCGATTGATTCCTCCTACTGTCTGATAGGTTTCCAAGGCTGTCGGGGAGTTGGCCAACAGACCAATCAGGTTGGGGATGTAGCCACCATTGTTTTTCTTGACCGTTTCCAGATTTTCTTTCAAATCAGGTCTAACAGTGTCCAAGGTATGAATTGGGAAAAATGTTTGTGTCATAGGGGTACTCCATTTCATGCTTTTTTTACATCAAGTCATCAATCCTGACTTCCATGATATAGCACTATCCTATCATAAAAATAGCCTGTCTGCTAATATATTTTACCTATCACACCCATAAATAAAGGCTAATCCGTAGGGAGAAGCGCCGCTGTCAAGTCCTCCCACTTATCTACAATCTTGTCTGGACTGACACTGGTTTCAGGGACCGAACGCAACCGATGATTAAACCAAATAGCCTGCCAACCACAAGCCTTGGCCCCTATAACATCATTCTCAAAGGAATCGCCTACATAACAAATCTCATCAGAGGAAAGTCCCAAACGTTGCTCCATGACCTTAAAAATCTGCGGATTTGGTTTAGCTACCCCAAGCTGACCGGAAATAAGAATTAGATCTTGATCAAACCAATCCAAAAGACCCAAAGTACGTATCTTCCGCAATTGGTGGCGATGAGGACCATTGGTTATGATCCCAAGCGCAAGTCCCCTTTCTTTACAATGGGAAAAAACCGCTGGAAACATAGGACTAAGCTCCAACTGTCCTTGAAAATAATCATAATCAATCTGAATGGTCAAAGCTAAGGCATCCGATACCTGAAATCCAAAATCAGCTAGAGCTGCTTTCATCCGATAGATATGGCTGTCCTTTAAACTCATCTTGCCAGTCGCTGCTGCTTCAAATACCTGATCCGCATAATGACGAAAGGCTAGATAAAGGGGACCGACTAGTTCATCATCCACCTGCAAATGCCTATCCAAAGCCTTTTTGAAGGGCTGGATTTGGTCGTATAAGGTATCATCTAAATCAAAAATCACTGCTTTCATGCTTTGATTATAACAAAAAACCTAGCCCCTTGACTAGATTTTCTGCTTTGAATAATTTCCAGATCCCTTCACAGACCTACACACTCTCTCCAGCTGAGGACCAAACACTGACTAACTCTCTTGACAGGTGATTGACATACAGAAAAGCTACTCCCGCAATCACAAGCGTCGCCAGGATGATCTCCACTTGCAAGACAAATGACAGGAGGGATTGAAGTCCCACCAACTTCCCTAGGGTCAGTTTTAGGGAAATAGCAGAGCTGACAAACGGAAAAGTAAAGGCTGCAAAGAGAGGACTAAAACCATTTTTGGTCAATCGTCTGAGCGAGAGAACCACTGTTAGATAGAAGGATTGGGACAGGACTAACAAAAACACAAGCAAGCGCAAATCTACCTGCTCTGCCAATTGAAGATAGGCAGTTAAAAGCAGGGCAGTCGGAGCTGCAAAAATAGCTAGCAGGGGAAATTGAGCCTGAACCAATTTGACGCGTAGCAAACGATGCACAACAACTGGCAATAAGATAGCAAAGGAAATTCCCGCAAAAATCAGAGAAAAGCATCCCAGTCTAAAGGCTTGATAGACTGGAGCAGTCACCCCAACCATGGCAAAGCCTACATAGACGATAAACCAGCTTGGAAAAACCAATTCCAACTTCCTTTGACTGATAAAACGTATAGAGAAATAAACGATATAGATTCCATACAGGGCGACCAGAGTTAGCCAAATTCCTTTACCAATTCCCAAAGGTAGAGGAGGAAGGCTGGCTACCAGCAATAACAAGCCCATAAAAAGCGTAGCAAAACAAGAAGCAACAATGGGCTGACCTAGCTCAGTCCTAGTTTTTGACCAGACAGAAAAAATTCTGGAAAACAGCAGACCATAGCCCAGTAGGGCAAGAGCTTGCAAACTAGGCTTGATAAGGGGATGAACTGGAGCTAATAGATTGGCCAAAGCTACCAGAGCCAGTAGCAGACCTGAAAGGGCTAGGGGGACTTGGACTAAACTTCTTTTCATATTGGACCTCCGTGATAGATATGATGACTGATTGTAACAAGTTTAAACGAGTTACCCCTATCCTATCAGAAAAAGAAGATCCTTACTAATATATATTATTTATCCATCCTATAAAAAATGACTATACTCCCCTTCTCCTACACCCTAGCCTGTATCTCATGCATCTGCGCATAAACACCGCCCAAGGCAAGCAGCTCCTCATGTTTGCCACGTTCAATAATACGACCTTGGTCCAAGACCAAAATCTGGTCTGCATTTTGAATAGTGGACAGACGATGGGCGATGATAAAGGTGGTCCGCCCTTCCTTGACCACTTCCATAGCGTGCTGGATAATTTCTTCTGTTTCCGTATCGATATGAGAAGTCGCCTCATCCAAAATCAAGATTTTGGGATTGGAGTAAAGGGTGCGGGCAAAAGCAATTAGCTGGCGTTCCCCACTAGAGAAGGTTGACCCCTTTTCAAATACTGGTTCATCGATACCTTGTTCCAAGCGAGCAAGCATTGGACCTGCTCCAACTTTTTCCAGGGCCTCTATGACTGCCTGTCTATCCATCTTCTCCTTATCCATAGCCACGTTGCTAGCGATGGTTCCAGTGAAGAGATAGGGATCCTGAAGGACAATCCCCATGTGACTGCGCAGGCTCTCACGGGAATAATCACGGATATTTTTCCCATCAATCAAAACCTGCCCCTCCTGAGGATCATAGAAACGGTAGAGGAGGTTCATAATGGAGGACTTGCCTGAGCCTGTGTGACCCACCAGTGCAATGGTTTCTCCCTTTTCTGCCTGAATGGAGATGTCCTTGAGAATAGGCTTGCCAACTTCGTAGGCAAAGGTCACTTGGTCAAAGACCACCTGACCGTCTGTCACCATCAATTCAGCACTACTATCGGGCTCCGTTTCTTCTTCCAGCAAGCCCATCAACCTCTTACCTGTTTCAATCGACCGAAGGAGATTTGGAAACTGCTTGACCAAGGCACCAAGGGACACAAAAATCCCTTCAATATAATCAATATACACAAATAATTTACCCGGTGACAAGCTCGATTGACCTTGTAGGAATTGATAGCCAATAATGGTTAAAATCCCTGTCACAACCAGAAATTTCAGAAACTCCGTCAAGGTCCATGTCGAGCAGGATTGGGCCCAGATAATCTGGTTATCTGCAAGGCGCATCTTATCTGCTGTCGCTTCAAACTCAGCTAGCACTCTCTCTTCCTGACCATAGAGCTGGATCAAACTAGCACCATTCATGGTTTCATTGACCTGAGTATTGACCTCACTTCGAGCATCGTAAAAATCCTTCATAGGCTTATCGGTCAACTTTTTATAGATAAATTGAATACCGATAAAGACTGGAATTAGTAGCAAGAGAGCAAAACCTAGACTAGGATTGATGTAGAAAACAATCCCGTAGGTAAGAAGCAAGCGAATAAAACTATTAAAGACATTAACAAGAGTACCGTAAAACTGATTGCGCAAGGTTTCAGTATCGTTAACAATACGAGTGGCAATCTTACCGGCAGGTTTATCATCAAAATAGGAAATGGGCAGGTGCTGCATAACATCATAGGCCTGGTTGCGCAAATACTCTGCGATCCTATTGGCCGAGTGCATCAAGATCCGCATGGAAAGGTAATAGCCAAGTGCACCCAAGAAAATCATGGCCACATATTGACTTGCCATCTGCAAGAAAAGGGCTTCTTGGAAGGGTCTGCCTTCACTCAAGGCCCTTAAAGGTCCATCAATGGCTTTTTGAATAATGAGAGGGGCAAATCGCAAAAGACTAGAAGCTGCTAAGTAACAGATAACAGCAAACGTAAAGAGCCACTTAACGCGACCAATTTGCTTCAATAAAAATCCTAAAACCTTCATTATTCTCCTCCTTCCTGACTTTGTTGGCGCTGGTATTGTTCATAGTACCAGCCTTCTTGGGCTAGCAGGTCTGCCGGTCGTCCTTCTTCTACAATGCGACCTTCATCCAAGACCAGTACCCAGTCCGCATGGTTGACAGCAGACAGGCGGTGGGTCACAATGACATTGGTCTTGCCTGCACGTTCTTTCTGGATATTTTGGATAATCTGGCCTTCTGTTCGAGCATCAACTGCTGACAGGGAATCATCTAAAATGAGCAAGTCTGGCTCTCGTAAAAAGGCACGCGCAATAGAAATCCGTTGTTTCTGACCGCCAGAAATAGACACACCCCGCTCGCCAATCATGGTGTCCAGTCCATGACTCATCCGCTCCAAGTCCTGGCTAAAGGCTGCGGTTGCGATAGCCGCTTCAATTTCTTCCAAACTACTGTCACGCTTACCAAAGGCAATATTTTCCCCAACAGATTTTGAAAAGAGAATGTGTTCTTGGGGAACATAGCCAATTTTTTGCTCCAGGCTTGAGCGTTTGAAGTCAAGGACAGACTGATGATTAACAAGAAACTCACCCTGCCCAACTGGATACTGACGTAACAATTGTCTAACCAGACTGGTCTTGCCGGAACCCGTTTTCCCAACAATCCCGACTGTCTGACCGGCTTTCAAGGTCCAGTTAATCTCCTGCAAACTCGGACGGTCCGACTGAGGATAGCTAAAGCTGTAGTTCTTGAAAGAAATACTATCTAGCTCGGCTATTTCTACCGAGCCATCCACTTCCAAGTCATCTCCTGTTTCAATCAGCTCCTGCAGTTTTTCAAATGAAGTCTTACCTGTCTGATAAACTAGTATGAAATCCGCCAGGGTCCAGAAAGGCTCTAGGAGGGAACTGACATAGAGTTGCAGGGCGATGACCTGCCCCAGACTAAGCTGACCAGACTTGACTGCCCCTGCTCCAAGCACCAAGACAAAGATAGTCGACAAACCCAGACCGACCGTAGCCAAGGGGTTATAAAGAGATTGCAGGGTAGTAATCCGGTCCCCACCATCCGCCAATTCCTTGGTTCGAGCCTGAAACTGCCCCTTTTGAGTTGCCTTTTTGCTATAGGCACGGGTTACACGAATACCCTCGACAACTTCCAAGACCTCATTATTGAGCTGTGCAACTGCCTCACGGTTGGCATCAATAGCCAAATCCTGCTTGCGACCAATGAAAAAGAAAGCAACTGCCATAAAAATCATCGGTAAGATAGCCAGGAAGGAAATCTTCCAGTCAATCAAAAGCATGGTAGGAATGATAAATGCCAACATACCACCGGAATAGACCACAATCATGAGCCCATAGCCGACCATCTCCATCAGCCCATCGACATCCGTAGAAAATCGGGTCATGACATCCCCAGACCGAAATTTTTCATAAAAAGGTGTCCGCATTGTCACCATCTTTTTAAAGGCTCGTTGTTGCATATCAAATTTGAAATTAACCGAAGCCTGAAAAAGCTTAAGATGCCAGATAAAACCCATCCCATAATTGAGAAAGGTCACCAAAAGCAAGAGGCCCATCTCTTGGACTAAAATCCGCTCAGTCAAGCCATTCTTGGTCAGCGTATCCACCATCCTCTGAATAATCTGCGTTGGTATCAAGAGGGTTATATCGTAAATAATCAAGGTCACAACAACCAGCAAGTAGAGCCACTTGTGTTGTTTGACGTAATCAAATATCAATTTAAACATATTTCTCCTTTAAGTTAAAACTATTCCTTTCTAAGCACAAAAAAGCCTAGGTGTCTATCACTCCACCTAGGCATGGCTCAGTCCACAAAAATAGACCAACTCTCGAATAGCCCTGAAAAGCCCACCTGACCATGATAAGACATGCCTGACTTTCCCACTATTCCAGAGTAGGCCCACGAAAACTTCAAAAGTCTTTCAATGAGCCCTGTTTTCCTGCTTAGAAAGGAGTGTATGATAAAAAATAGCTTGCTGAAGGACAAGTTGTGTGTTCATTTGTTTTACTCCTTTCTTTTTTCTAAGCCCTATTCTAACATAATAAACTGACAAGTCAAGATTTTTTTGATATCAGAGGAGAATTTGGGGCAGACATAACAAAAACCCTTGTGTTTCAAGGGTTTTTCAGCTTATTTTATGCTAGTTGCCGGGATTGAACCGGCGACCTCATCCTTACCATGGATGCGCTCTACCGACTGAGCTAAACCAGCAGTACTTTATTAGTTTACCATATTTTATCTATTTGTCAACACTTATTTAAAAAAGCACCCCCTCAATCCTGAAAGTTCTTCCTAGCTTTTAGTTAACAACACTACAGATGACCCGCGCCAACTAATACAATAAAATATTCCTATAACTGCACAAGCAAAGAAGAAATGGATTCCCCTTCTCACCACTCGTATGCATAATTTAAAAAAATATGGTCCGTCACTAGCATCAGTGCGGACCTTTTTCATTTTTTAAATTTTCAAGTAGCGATTCATGGAAATAACGGAACCAACCGAACCAATGAGGATACCGATAACAAATAGGGCTCCAACCATGCTTGGAATGAAAATATCCAGACTAATCAAGGATAGATCTTGACTAGCAAGACTAGCATTAACAGAATTATAGACCATCTGATATAAGAAATAGACCAAGGCAGATGGAATAATAGCTCCAAGTAAACCTACCCATGCTCCTTCCCAAAGGAAGGGACCACGGATATAACTATTCTTGGCACCAACCAAACGCATAATCTGAATTTCACGGCTACGAGAAATGATAGTAATCCGAATGGTGTTAGAAATTAAGAATACAGCTGTAAACAGTAGTAAGCCTGTCGCTACCAGACCCCATGTACGAACCATTGAAGCCAATTTGAAGATACGCTCCGTTTCCACCTCGCCATCACGGACTTCTGTAACACCGTCAATTTTTGCAACTTCTGCCGCAACCGATTTTACGTACTGAGGCTCAGTCGTATCAATGATATAGGCATCGTAAAGCGGGTTAGCATCTCCTTGGAAGAGATTCCAGGTTTCACCAAGAGTGTCGGTCAGCTTTTTCAACTGTTCATCTTTACTTGAATAGGTTACCGTTTGAACATTTGGCAAAGCGGTGATTTGATTGTAAACCTTTTGAAAATCAGGGTTAGCTACCGTTTCACCAGCCTCATTGACAACGGTTTCAACCTGATCTGTTGAATTGGCCCGTAAGTAAACATTGATACGAACATTGTGTTCCAAATCAGAAGCCAGTTTAGCAGTATTGAGAATAACAGAAGCAAATAAACCAACCATAGCCAATGTGATAGTTACTGAAGAAATAGCCGCAACGGTCATCCAGCCATTTCGCTTCAAACTCTTGAGCGACTCAATAAAGTGTCTTAAAAATCGTCTAATCATCGTATCCATACTCTCCTTGTTCTTCATCCCGTACCACTCGACCGTCTTCGATCGCTATAACGCGGTGGCGGAGGGTATTTACAATCTGACTATTGTGGGTTGCCATCAAAACTGTTGTCCCTTGCAAATTGATACGCTCCAAGAGGTTCATAATTTCCCAGGAATTTTCTGGGTCCAAGTTACCAGTTGGCTCATCGGCAATCAGTACTTTCGGATTGTTGACAATAGCACGGGCAATAGCAATACGCTGTTGCTCACCACCAGATAATTCATTTGGGAAGGAACGAATCTTATGCTTCAAACCAACCAAGTCCAAGACTTCCATAACACGTTTTTTAATATTGCGCGGTTTTTCGCCAATAACTTCCATAGCATAGGCAATATTTTCAAACACAGTCTTTTTCGGTAAGAGTTTATAGTCCTGGAAAACGACTCCGACACTACGACGGAGCAAAGGGACATCTCTCTTCTTGATTTTAGCCAGGTCAAACTTCCCAACTGTCAAACTACCCTTATCAAGCTTTTCTTCACGGTATAATAGTTTGATAAAGGTTGATTTACCTGCACCTGAAGGACCTACAATATAGGCAAACTCTCCAGCCTCAACATTGACGGACACTCCTCGAAGGGCCGTCGTTCCGTTTCCATATTTCTTGGAAACGTTCTTCATTTCAATAATTCTCATAGGATATTCTGTCTAAGACAGTCCTTTCTTTAGATTTTAGCTAATTCGCCATTTTAAGTAAGCATCGATAAAGCCATCCAAATCACCGTCCATCACCTTATCGACCTGAGCCACTTCGTGACCAGTACGATGGTCCTTGACCATGGTATAAGGCGTAAAGACATAGGAACGTATCTGACTGCCCCAAGTAATCTCTTTTTTATCTCCCTTGAGTGAGTCAACCTCTGCCGCCTTCTTCTCTTGCTCCAATTGATACAATTTAGCTTGTAAGAGTTTCATAGCCCGATCACGGTTACCATACTGGGTCCGGTCAACTGTTGACTGGGTCACAATACCTGTCGGAATGTGGGTCAAACGCACACCTGTTGAAACCTTGTTGACGTTCTGTCCACCGGCACCACCTGAACGGAAGGTGTCCATCTTGACCTCATCATCTCTGATTTCAATTTCAATGGTATCATCCAATTCTGGCATGACTTCTACCGATGTAAAGGAAGTATGGCGACGTTTTGCTGAGTCAAATGGCGAGATACGCACCAAGCGATGAACACCCATTTCTGACTTGAGCAAACCATAAGCATTTGGACCTGTAAAGCTAAGGGTTACTGACTTAATGCCTGCCTCATCTCCAGCTTGATAATCCAAAGTTTCTACTGTAAAACCTTTGGCATTACCAAAACGCTGATACATTCGAAGCAACATTTCTCCCCAGTCCTGAGCCTCAGTACCACCCGAACCTGGATGAATTTCCAAGATGGCATTATTGTGGTCATAAGGTTCTGACAAGAGCAAGGTCATTTCATAGGCAGTCATGGATTTATCCAATTCTGCTAACTTCTCGACCAACTCATCCCGTACCGACTCATCTTCTGCTAGGAAATCCAAAAGAATTTCAGATTCATCATATAAATCCAACATCTGATGGAAATTTCCGTAGGTGTTTTTTAATTCATTTAATTCTTGGGAAGTCTTTTGTGCCGCCAAATTATCATTCCAAAAATCTGGCTCGGTCATCTTATTCTCAAGAATGGCAATCTCTTCTTCCAGACCTTCTAAGTCAAAGAGACCCCCTAAAAGATGTTAATTTCTTGCCAAGTTCTTCAATCTTTTGGCGAATTTCTGCTGTATCCATATACACCTCATTTTTTATTTATCTTTGTATTATATCACATTTGTAGTCTATTTACCAAGTTGAGAAATGCTGTCTGCTCCGCTATGACATCTGCGTTATCTGATTGAATGCCTGCGATAAAATCTATCATCTCATCATTGGGCTCTTTCACCAACTGTCCCAAAGCCCAGATAGCCGTCGCCATGTGGACAGGATTTTGTTTCTTATCGATGATTTCTAGGAGTTTGGGAATGGCAGAGCGGTCATTGCTATTGGCTAAAGCTATGATGGCATTGCGTTGAAGAATATTTTTTCCCCTCCAAGAACCAGCAATCATGCCAAATTTTTCCTTGAATTGTCCATTGGACAAATCCAAAAAGGGAATTAACTCTGGTTCTGCCAAATCTGGATCGATCTCTACCACAGGTGGACTGGAAATTCCCTTGTTGTAAGGACAACAAATCTGGCAAATATCACAACCATAGATAACCGTCTTGATTTTCTTGCGAAATTCTAGGTCCATCATGCCCTTATCCTGGGTCTGAAAAGACAGACAACGACGGGCATTCATGGTCGTATCCCCTAATAAACAAGACGTCGGACAGGCTGCAACACAACGATTACAGTCCCCACAGTCGTAGTCGACTGGCTGATCTGGTTCAATTTCTAAATTGGTCACCAGTTCCCCTAAAAACATATAGGAGCCAAATTCCTTAGAGATAACCAATCCATTTTTCCCGATAAAACCAATTCCTGCTCTTCTAGCAACGGCAGTATCCACCAAGGCCCCCGTGTCTACCATAGCCTTATATTCCAGACCGTCCGTCAATTGCTCAATCCCACGGGCCAAACGTTCCATCTTATCTTGTAAGATGTAGTGGTAATCCAAGCCCCAAGAACTCGGTGTGATTTTTCCACGTTTGAACTGAGTTTTTTGAGGTTTGACTGGCAAGTGTCGCGGATAGGCTACTGCTATAGAAATAATTGTCTTTGCAGATGCCAAAGACAGTCTGGGACGAATGCGTTCTTCGATATTCTTGTGTTCAAAGCCTGACGAACGCCCCTCATCTTGACTAGCTCGGAGGGATTTTTCCAGATAATCGAAATCATCCGCCGTGGTAAAACCAATCTTGGAAATCCCTATTTCCTGAGAGAGTTTGATAATCTCTTCTTTGATATTCATTACATTCATTTTAGCAAAAATTTCTCAACTTTAGCAAGAATTACACAAGGAAATAAGTTGTTAGTATAACAAATATTGTTAAAACCAAGCAAAAGACATTTATCCGAGCGTAGGTTTTCTCACGCCAAACACTCGTCAGTACATACATAATGTTGATGCCAATTGCCCCACCAAAGCCATTTGCTAGAAGATCCGTTATGTCTGCAACACCAAGCAAAAGAGTGTATTGGGCGACTTCAAAAACCAAGCTAACCAGCATGATGACAAATAGATTCACAATCCAGGAAGCCTTACGAAATAGCATTTCCATGTAAATTCCAAAAGGAATGAAACTAATAATATTAAAGAAAATTTCTGGAAAATTCAAAATCCCATTATAAACGGCTGTCCCTGCCAGAGGGATGAGATTGAACTGGGCTAAATCATACCGACCGTACAGGATGGACAAGTCCATCTTAAAGACAATCATCCAGGTCAATAAAAGGAGGTAGGTTAGAAATAAAAGAATACTCATTTTTCTAGTCTGCATAAAAACTCCCCCTTTCTAGCATATTTTACCATTATAGCACAAATACGGACATGAAAAATGTCACTTTTGTGACAATACACAGGTCTTGTTACAAGTAGTTTACAAGAAATGAAGAAAAGAAGGTTTTGAAAAAACCTCCCTCCCCATTCTATTAGGAAAATGTCCGATTGCCATACTGAAAGGCTTTGAACTGTTGAATTTGAGCCATGAGCCGTTGGTAGTTAGCCTCCTTACAGGCCTTCATAATCAAAAAACAGTCAATGAATTTCCACACATATAAGCCCATAAACAAGAGCATACCAATGAGAATAAAAAGGGTCACAAAAGACACACCAAAAGCAATCAACTTGGCCGATCCCATCCGCTTGTCCCCAATATAAAAACGGTCTATGCCAAACTCACCAAAAAAGATGGCTAAGATAAGGGCAATCACTGGCTGGCGCAATTCAACCATCATCAGCGCATTCAAAGCTCCCTCGTCTAAATCCTCTAGTTCTTTCTGAAGCAGAATTAACTTATCAGATGGTAAATAACTACTCTTACTAAACACATAATTTTGTAAATAATTCATATAGATCCCTCACTCACAGAAATTATAGCAGTTTCTTATTCTTCAAGCAAGCCTGAAGGGGAAAACAGCGGCAGAAATCGTTTACATTTTTTCTTTTTTTGCTATAATGAAACTAGATTACAAGGAGGTTCTTATGAGAGTTATTATTTATTATCCAAAACCTATCAAACAACTATCCTCCCAAAGACTTCCACTCCTGGTAGATGGAAAAATTGCTGGGACAGTTACTCAAGGAAAAATTTTAAGCCTACCAATTACACAACCATCTGTTACACTAAGCGTTCGAGGGGATAAAAAATCAGCCATTCAAGTTAAGGAAGGCGACAGGGTTCAAATAGTGGAAAACAGCAAATACTTCATTCGCTACTACTTCAGCTTGGCTATCCTACCAATCGCCTTACTGTTTAACTTACCAACTCTTGTAAAAACCATCCTCCTCGTACTAGCACTAGCCATCACTTTGTTGGGACAAGCAATCTTCCCAAAATATATTATCAGTACAGAAAAAAGCTCAGACCACTAAATCTGAGCTTTTTCAAATGATATAGTCTTCAGTTTGCTTTTAGTACAAGGCAACGAGGCGCAGGCTGTACTGAAGTACGGCAAGGCGAGTTAACGAAGTAATAAAAGATAAGCTGAATAACTATATTAGATAGCTTTTTCATCCAATCCCAACTTACGTTGAACAAATTTAACAATTTCAACAACGACAACCATGAGGCCAGAACCGATAACAGCTACCAACCATTGAGTTGGGGTCAAGATAGATACCTTGAAGAAGGTATTGAAGCCTGGAATAACCAAGGTTGCCATCAAGAGTAAGAAGGCAGCCACGATAGACCAGTTAAAGAGTTTATTCTTGAACGGACCAACTGTAAAGATAGATTGGTAAACAGACTTGACGTTAAAGGCATGTACCAGCTGGATCAAACCAAGCGTCAAGTAAGCCATTGTAAGAGCATCTGCGTGGATGGCATGGTCGTCACCAGCATGCTCTGGATAAAGAAGAGCAAAACCATAAACACCCAACACAAGGATTGTTTGAAGGATACCTTGGTAGACGATAGAGCTCAAGACACCACCTGAGAAGAAGCTTGAGTTACGTCCACGAGGTTTGTGGTGCATGACACCTGGTTCTGCAGGCTCAACACCAAGAGCGATAGCTGGAAGAGTATCTGTTACCAAGTTGATCCAAAGGAGATGAACTGGTTCCAATACATCCCATCCAAAGAGGGTTGCAAGGAAGATACACAATACCTCAGCCGTGTTAGCTGACAAGAGGTACTGGATTGTTTTTTGGATGTTTGAGAAGACCTTACGTCCTTCTTCAACCGCTACGATAATGGTTGCGAAGTTATCATCAGCAAGGACCATATCAGATGCACCTTTAGAAACTTCCGTACCTGTGATACCCATACCGATACCGATGTCGGCTGTCTTAAGTGATGGTGCATCGTTAACACCGTCACCAGTCATGGCAACAACCTTACCATCATTTTGCCAAGCCTTGACGATACGAACCTTGTGTTCTGGAGATACACGCGCATAAACTGAGTATTGTTTGAAGACTTTTTGGAACTCTTCATCTGTCAACTCATTGAGCTCCGCACCAGTAAATACATGGTCTTCTGTATCATTCGGATCAATGATACCAAGACGTTTGGCAATCGCCTCAGCTGTATCTTGGTGGTCACCTGTAATCATGATTGGACGGATACCCGCTTCCTTAGCGACACGAACAGCTTCAGCTGCTTCAGGACGCTCAGGGTCAATCATACCAACCAAACCTGAGAAGACAAGATTATTTTCAACAATCTCAGACTCCAATTCAGGAATAGCATCCACATATTTGTAAGCCATCATCAAGACACGAAGTGCTTGTTTTGCCAACTCTTTGTTAGTTGCAAGAATGGCTTGTTTATCCGCATCGGTAATCGGACGAACAGTACCATTTTCTTCAATTTGTGTCACACGTTTGAGCAACTGGTCTGGTGCACCTTTAACAGCTACAAAGAAGTTGCCAGCAGCTTGTTGGTGAATGGTTGACATCAACTTACGCGTTGAGTCAAATGGCAACTCTGCTACACGAGGCTCAGAAACCAAGACTTCACGAACGTCAAAGTTTTGATCCAAACCAAATTGAACAAGTGCCGTTTCAGTTGGGTCACCGATCAATTTACCAGTTGGGTCAACTTTTGTATCGTTGGCAAAGTTCATAACACGAAGCGTTGTATTGCTAGCATCCAAAGCTTCTTTAGCATCCACCAATTGACCGTTTGTATAGACTTTCTCAACCGTCATCTGGTTCATGGTCAAGGTACCAGTTTTATCTGATGCAATGATTTCAGTTGAACCAAGTGTTTCAACCGCTGGCAACTTACGAATGATAGAGTTACGCTTAGCCAAGACCTGAGTACCAAGTGAAAGGACAACCGTTACGATAGCAGGCAATCCTTCTGGGATAGCTGCAACCGCAAGAGCTACAGAGGTCATAAGGGCTGGTAAGATACCTTCACCACGTACGAATACAGATACCAACATGGTAATGACTGCGATAACCAATACTGCATAGGTCAAGACCTTAGACAATTGGTGCAGGTTCTGTTTCAATGGAGTGTCTGTTTCATCTGCATTGGCAAGCATGCCTGCGATATGCCCCACCTCAGTGTACATACCAGTGTTGGTAACCACACCAAGACCACGTCCGTAGGTAACGTTAGAGTTTTGGTAGGCCATGTTGACACGGTCACCGATTGGAGCATCTTCAGCCAAGACTGCTGACAAATCCTTATCAACTGGAACAGATTCACCTGTAAGAGCAGCTTCTTCAATTTTGAGGGAGTTAGCTTCTAATAAACGCATATCAGCTGGAACAACGTCACCTGCCTCAAGCAAGACGATGTCACCTGGCACCAAGTCCTTAGAATCAACCTCGACTACGTGACTGTCACGAAGGGCACGCGCAACAGGGCTTGACATGTTCTTTAGAGCTTCAATAGCCGCTTCTGCTTGACCTTCCTGATAAACACCGAATGCAGCGTTCAAGATAACTACAGCCAAGATGATAATAGCATCTGTCAAACCATGAGAACCCTCAGTAATCACCGTCAAGAGTGCTGCTGCAATCAAGATGATAATCATCAAGTCCTTGAACTGATCCAAGAATTTAGCCAAGAGTGTGCGTTTCTCACCCTCATCCAATTCATTACGACCATAGTCTGCCAGACGTTTGCTAGCTTCGCTGCTAGACAAACCGTCTAAAGAAGACCCCATGCTTGACAATACTTGCTCTTCGCTTTGTGTGTAAAACAAATCGCGTTTTTGTTCTTTTGACAATTTCCTTCTCCTTTTCGGCCTCTTCTCTACCTTGTACAATAAAAAAGAGACCTGTTTTATTAAAACAAGTCTCGCTATTTAAGATAGTGCCGGAAACGATTTTCGGAATGACGACACTACCACGGAAAATTCCGTTAGCTACTCCCTCGATTTGCTAACTATTATAACAAATTTCTAAGGAATTTCAAAGAATATTTTCTATGAAAACGTTTTTCATTTCCATTCAATATGCATCTTATAACTAGCAAATTTCTGCTGATTTTCTAGCCCATTTAAATCATAATGAAGGATTAGTTCTTGCTGTTCAACACTCAACTGATACAGGCTGGTTTGTGTCGTAAAATGCTGGATCCCCATCGGCGTTGGAATAGTCACTATTGCTTCTTGTTTCTTCACAAATCGCATGATAGATTTGGGATTGGAAAAACGTGTCATGACCAGTTCGTTTTCATCACACTTGATGACAACTTTTTCTTCCTCATCATTCTGATAGATGAGATAGAGCTTCCCGTCTTTTTCCTTCACCTCTACTGAGAAAGTCTGATCTATCACTTCCAAATGGCCATCTAAATCAATTTCATTCCGTAGACGAATATTCATGCTACCTCCTATGATGCTTTAATATTGGTAATGAATGATGAACGAAGCAGGGTTAGACCTGTAAAGGCTGCGATAAAGACAACTAAGATTTTCAAATTATTGATGTCCAAATTAGATAGGAAGAAGGCCGCTGTCAAGACACCCAAAACACCCCCTACAATAATTCCTGGAACTCCTGGCCAGTTGACGCGGCCCGATTGGATAAATTGCTTGGCCCCAGCAGACAACATCATAGCTGCATTCAGCATCATGACAGGAAGGGCCACCGCTGGACTAATGCCCATCAAGGAGAAGAAAATCAATTCTGGTGCGTAGTTGCCCAAGCCCATACTCAAAAGCATACCGATAAAAAAGTCAAATACAATCCCAACAAGCAGCTTCCAACCTGTCAGACCACGAACATCATTAGCTAAGTCAGCACCAGGGTTGGTCACCATCCGATAGACCATAATACCCGCTGCGACAATAAGCAAAATCCCCAAGACCCGCTGTACTTTCCTGGTATCCCAATGTTGCGTCACACGGGCACCAACTGAGGCACCTGTAAATGCAGCAATAGCCAAAGAAATCAAGGTAGTCATTTCTACTTCTACAATGGTGATAAAGAGCAGGGCCTCCAACAAGATAGGAATGATGTGAGCCGTCGTCATAGTTGCTGGAATCCGTCGGTCATCCTCTATCAATTTTGTCGCCTTCAGCAAACTTGTCGTTGTTGCGAAGGTACCAATCCCCAAGGTATCCAACAAGTCTGTTACATAACCAATGGCAAAGCCCGTCCAAAATCTGTCTTTCAAAGAAATCTTATTCTTCCGAGCATAGCTAACAATCAAGTAAAGCATCCAGGCAATCATCCCCACAAGGATAAACTGGATAGCATGTAAAATAAGTTTATTTGTCATTCCTCCATTATACTCAAAAGATAGTATTTGGTACATAGCAATATCCTTGTTTTATGAGAAAAAAAGCCGAAATTCTAACGATTTTTGGTATAATAAATCTATGATAGAAAAAGTTTTTCGTGACCCTGTCCATAACTATGTTCATGTTGATCATGAATTGATTTACAAACTCATCAATACAAAGGAATTCCAGCGACTACGCCGCATCAAGCAACTAGGGACCACTTCCTATACCTTCCACGGTGGCGAACATAGCCGCTTTTCGCACTGCCTTGGTGTCTATGAAATAGCTCGAAGGATTACAGAAAAATTTGAAGAGAAATATCCACAAGTCTGGAACCCCTCGGAAAGTCTGATTACCATGGTTGCTGCTCTTTTACATGATATTGGACACGGAGCCTATTCCCATACCTTTGAGCGCCTCTTCGATACCGACCATGAAGAAATGACCTGTGCCATTATCACTAGTCCTGAAACGGAGGTCAATCAAATATTAAAACAGGTAGCTCCCGATTTTCCTGACAAAATTGCCTCCGTCATCAACCATACCTATCCCAATAAACAGGTTGTCCAGCTGATTTCCAGCCAAATTGATGTCGACCGCATGGACTATCTACTCCGTGATTCCTACTTTACAGGTACCAACTATGGTGAATTTGACCTAACCAGAATATTACGAGTTATCCGTCCTACAGAAAATGGCATTGCCTTCAAAGAATCAGGTATGCACGCAGTTGAAGACTATGTCCTCAGTCGCTACCAAATGTACATGCAGGTTTACTTCCATCCAGCCAGTCGCTCCATGGAAGTTCTCTTACAAAATTTGCTCAATCGAGCAAAATTACTCTATAAGAGCGAACAAGATTTTTTTGCTCGAACCTCTCCACGCCTGGTTCCCTTTTTTGAACACCGTGTTAGCTTGTCTGACTATCTAGCCCTGGATGACGGTGTCATGAATACCTATTTCCAGTCTTGGATTGACGGACCTGACCATATCTTATCTGACCTGGCCCAACGCTATATCAACCGCAAGGTCTTCAAATCCATCACCTTCAAGGCAGAGAATGAAGAAGACCTCAACCAACTGCGGAGTTTGGTAGCCGATGTCGGCTTTGATCCAGAATACTATACAGCTATTCATCATAATTTTGATCTGCCTTACGATATTTACCGTCCCAATGCCGAGAAGAAACGGACACAGATTGAAATCTATCGTAAGGATGATACCAAGGTCGAGCTTTCCACCCTATCACCAATTGTCCACTCTCTTTCTGGAACCATCCATGGTGATAGCCGTTTCTATTTCCCAAAAGAAATGCTGGAAGATACTGGTATTTTTAGCCAGTACACTACTGATTTTATCAGCCATATTCATAACGATCATTTTACAACTGGAGAAAAAGATGTCCATTAAACTTGTAGCCATCGACATCGATGGCACCCTCTTAAATAGCCAACACCAAATCACACCTGAAGTCTTTTCAGCCATTCAGGATGCCAAAAAGGCCGGTGTAAAAATCGTCATCGCTACTGGTCGCCCTATTTCAGGAGTTCGCGCCATTTTGGAAGAACTCAATCTAACCGAGGTTGGTGACTATGTCATTACCTTTAACGGTGGTTTGGTGCAGGATGCAGCAACTGGTGAAGATATTGTCAAAGATACCTTGACCTATGACGATTACCTGGACATCGAACTAGCTGCCCGCAAACTCAAACTTCCTATGCATGCCAGCACCAAAGAAGGTATGTACACAGCCAACCGCGATATTGGCAAATATACCATTTATGAATCCATGTTAGTCAGCTCCCCTGTCTTCTACCGTACTCCAGAAGAGATGGCTGATAAGGAAATTATCAAAATCATGATGGTCGATGAGGCAGACATTCTTGATGCTGCCATCCCTCAACTTCCAACCAGCTTGACTGACAAATACAATGTTGCCAAATCTGCACCATTCTACTTAGAAATCACACCAAAAACAGTTAATAAGGGGCAAGCCATCATCCAATTGGCTGAAAAACTAGGTCTGACAATGGATCAAACCATGGCTATCGGCGACCAAGAAAATGACCGTCCCATGCTTGAAGTAGTCGGTAATCCAGTTGTCATGGAAAATGGCAATCCAGAACTCAAGAAAATTGCCAAGTACATCACCAAATCAAATGACGAGAGCGGTGTAGCCCACGCTCTGAGAGAATGGGTACTGCAATAACATATTAAAGTCAAAAAAGACATCAGATTTAAAAAATCCGATGTCTTTTTCTATGCTTTTATTAGAAGTTCAACAAAGCTAAGAAGCTTTCTGCTTCAAGTGAAGCACCACCAACAAGGGCACCGTCAACGTCTGGACAAGCCATGTATTCAGCAACGTTTGATGGGTTTACAGAACCACCGTATTGAACACGAACCTTGTCTGCCACTTCTTGACCAAAGTCAGCAGCAACAACGTCACGAACAGCTTTACACATGTTTTGTGCATCATCTTTAGTAGCTGATTTACCAGTACCGATTGCCCAGATTGGCTCATAAGCAATAACAAGTGATGCAACTTGCTCAGCAGTCAAGTCTTTCAAAGCTGCTGAAACTTGAGCACCTACGAATTCAACCGCTTTACCAGCTTCGTAAGTTTCAAGTGACTCACCACAACAAATGATTGGTGTCAAACCATTACGGAAGATAGCGTGTGCTTTTTTGTTAATGTCTTCATCTGTTTCGTGGAAGTAATCACGACGTTCTGAGTGACCAATAACCACATAGTTAACGCCCATTTCAGCCAATACTTTTGGAGAAGTTTCACCAGTGAAGGCACCCGCATCTTCAAAGTAGCAGTTTTGAGCAGCAACTTTCAATTCAGAATCTTTAGCGAACCACAAAAGAGCGTTCAAATCTACAGCTGGAGCTGCGATAGCTGCTTCAATCTTGTCGCCTGCAGGCAATTTCCCTGCAATTGCCTCAACGAAAGCTTGTGCTTCTTGAGGATTTTTGTTCATTTTCCAGTTTCCTGCAATGATTGGTTTACGTGACATTTCACATACCTCTTCTTAAAAATTTTTACAGTCCCTATTATAGCATATTTTCTCAAAAGATTAAAGTACAATATGGAATTCCCAAGCCCGCATTTAGCAAACTGAGACTACGGACTTCTACTCTTGTTTACTGATAATCTCCACCTGCAACCTTAAAATATTCCTCTAGTGTTAGACCTGAGTGATAAATATCAGCCGCTTCCTTACCAACATATCGAACATGCCACTCTTCATGCATATAACCTGTTATCGCTTCTTTTTCAGGAAGATACCTTACGATAAAACCATATTCGTGAGCATGTTCGGCTAACCATTGAGCTGCTGCTCCCTGCAAAAGCTCCCCTTGACCATTCAAAACATCAAAAGCTAAACCTGTTTGATGCTCACTGTATCCAGGACGGGCAGAATAACGATCCGCTGCCGCTCGTCCCTCCTGAGCAACATAATTATTATATAGGGAATTCTGTAGACTATAACTTCTAAAACCACTATAAGAATGACTAATTGAAAATCCAAGCTGACGCATTTGATTAGTCAGAGTTAGGAAAGCTGCCTTTGCTTCAGCATTTTCACCTGGGTTATATTGACTATTTACAGGATATTTTTTATTAACAATTGGAACATACCCATATTTCCCTCTTACATAAGAGTAAAAACCATTATATAAGATATTAGAAGCATATTGAGTCTGTATCGGATTTCCTAAACTCTCTGCAAAAAATGCCTCACCCTCTTTTTTCCAACCATGGTTTGGCAAGATACTGTATTCATTGTAGTCAGTAGTCCAGTGATGTAAACCACGTAATCCAGGGTTATAAACACGGTAAATTGGTGTGCTACCCCCAGAGTAAAAAACAGGATCCCCAGCATTATCCAACTGCCACCCATGATAGGTTGTCAATTCCTTCACCTCATTTAAATCCATCGTATATAAGTGATTTTGCAATCCATGATTATATAAACGATAAACAGCATTTCCCGAACTAGGAGCATACCAGGCTACTCCCTCATAGCCCCAATGATGTTGCTGATACAGTACATCTTTCTCGTTAGCATCGATCGTATAAAGATGTTCCCCATTTTCATAATTATATAATCTGTAAATAGCAAGACTCTCTCTTACTGTTTCCGACTGACTATCTAAAGCGAAGATCATATGTGAAGAAAATAGGGAAAGGCTGCAAAAACTATACAATAACATAAAATAAAAACGTATTTTTTTCATAATATATCTCCCTTCAATTTATTGTATCATACCTACTCATAATCAGATGGTATTTCCGAAAATAATAATCATAATAAAAGCCTCTCATACTAATTTTCCAAGGATTTATCGATATTTCATAAACTTGGACACGGAAAACACTCCTCTTTAAGCATATTTAGAATCAGAAAACTACAAAACAAAAATATATACTATATTATTGATAGAAGCTAGAAATAGTCTAGGTATTTGTTACAGAAAAACTCTCTACCCGAAAGTAGAGAGTTACAATTTAGTTGTCTGACTATAATTGTTATTTCTGGGAACTCAATCGAATTAAGCTTCGATTTCTGTAACCATACCTGAACCAACAGTACGTCCACCTTCACGGATAGAGAAAGTAGTACCTTGTTCAACGGCGATTGGGTGGATCAATTCAACGTCGATAGTAACGTTATCACCAGGCATTACCATTTCAGTACCTTCTGGCAATTTGATTGAACCAGTTACGTCAGTTGTACGGAAGTAGAACTGTGGACGGTAGTTGTCGAAGAATGGAGTGTGACGTCCACCTTCTTCTTTAGTAAGGATGTAAACTTCACCTTTGAATTTAGTGTGTGGGTTGATAGAACCTGGTTTAGAGATAACTTGACCACGTTCGATTTCATCACGTTGAACACCACGAAGAAGCACACCAACGTTATCGCCGGCAAGACCTTCGTCAAGTTGCTTACGGAACATTTCAACACCAGTTACAACTGCTTTAGATTTTTCTTCTTGAAGACCAACGATTTCGATTTCGTCGTTGACACGAACAGTACCACGGTCGATACGGCCTGAAGCTACAGTACCACGACCAGTGATTGAGAATACGTCCTCGACTGGAAGAAGCAATGGCTTGTCAGTATCGCGTTCTGGTTCTGGAATGTACTCATCAACAGTGTTCATCAATTCCATAACGATGTCTTCGTACTTAGCGTCACCTTCAAGGGCTTTAAGAGCTGAACCTTGGATAACTGGAAGATCGTCACCTGGGAAATCGTATTCTGAAAGAAGGTCACGGATTTCCATTTCAACCAACTCAAGCAATTCTTCGTCGTCAACCAAGTCAACTTTGTTCATGAAGACGATAAGGTGTTTAACACCAACCTGACGTGAAAGAAGGATGTGCTCACGAGTTTGTGGCATTGGACCGTCAGTAGAAGCTACTACAAGGATCGCACCGTCCATCTGAGCGGCACCAGTGATCATGTTTTTAACGTAGTCCGCGTGTCCTGGAGCGTCGATGTGAGCGTAGTGACGTTTTTCAGTTTCGTACTCAACGTGTGCAGTGTTGATTGTGATACCGCGCTCGCGCTCTTCTGGAGCAGCATCGATAGACGCATAGTCTTTAGGTTGGTTAACTGATGAAGGCAAGCGACGTGCCAATACAGTTGTGATAGCTGCAGTCAAAGTAGTTTTCCCGTGGTCAACGTGTCCAATTGTACCAATGTTAACGTGTGGTTTACTACGATCGTATTTTTCTTTTGCCATTTTGGTAAAAGCCTCCAATAAAATATATTTTATAGATAGACAGTAGGCAATACGGTCTAACTTTACCTTACTATTCTATCAAATTGTAGCAGAATTGCAAGCATTTTCTATCGTTTTTGTTATTTATTGCCAGAAAGTCCCTTTTTACTAGCCTACGCTACTAACAAACAACTCGTCAGTAACTTTTACCAACGAGTCAATCTCTGTAATACTCTGCTTTCTTTAATTGCTAATTTTCACATACCGACGGGTACCACTGTAAGATACATAGGACAGCCAACGTGAGCCATCTGACTCAATAATTTTATCGTAGTTGATCTTATCTCCTGTCGTGAATTCAAATTGAGTTGGAGACTGATTCTCTGCCTTATTTTTTACCGGAACAGTTTTAGTAAAGGTGTAACTGCCACTCTGAGAAAGAGTATCTTTTTCCCCCTCCTTTTTCTCTACTATATTTGCTGGAGAAGGAGATTGAGTAGTTACTAGAGGAACAGAAGCTGTTTCTATTTTTCCTAAATCAACATAACGTCTAACGCCACTATAAGATAGATAAGAAATCCACTGGTGACCATCTGATTCTATTTTTTTATCGTAATTGACTTTCTCTCCTTTTTCAAAGGTGAACTGTGTTATTGCACCTCCCTTAGCTTCATTTTTTACAGCAGCCTGTTTGATAAAATGATAGGTTCCTTGGTCTGCTAATTTCTCTACCCGTTTCACTTGGGAAGGACTCGCAACTGATACTTTGGTTTGAGTTGTGGCTACACCGACCATTTTTCCATCATTTTCCACATAGTAGAGGTGGGCATGGTAAACTCCTTGTTCATTCTTGTGTTGCGCCAGGGAAACGGAAACTTTATAGGTACCGTTGGATTGTCTAACTGCATCGTACCATACAAGGTCATTTTGTCCTCCCTGCTCTGACCAGACTGGCACTCTCACTGCTTTGACTCCATGACTATCTGATACATGGGATACCTCGATATCAAAACCTGTTTCGGTTTGATTTTGGATAGTCAATTGTCCTGTCGGGGTGTTCGCCTGGGGGGCTGAAGGTTGACTGGCACTAGTTGATGTCGAATTTGAAATCTTTCCTAAATCAATGTAACGCCGAACACCACTATAAGACAAATAAGAAATCCACTGATGACCTTCTGATTCAATTTTTTTATCGTAATTTACTTTTTCTCCTTTTTCAAAGGTAAATTGGGTTGCTGCACTTTCTTTTGCTTCATTTTTTACTGCAGTCTGTTTGGTAAAGTGATAGGTGCCTTGATCGGCAATTTTTTCTACCTGTGTTGTTTGGCTAGCCCCTGATATCGTTACCTTGGTCTGTGTAATAGCTACACCTACCAGTTGTCCATCATTTTCTACATAATAGAGGTGGGCATGGTAAACTCCTTGTTCATTTTTGTGGTCTGACAAGGATACTGCTACCTTGTAGTTCCCGTTGGACTGTTTGACTGCATCATACCAGATAATATCGTTTTGATCATTTTGTTCTGCCCAGACTGGTACTTTGATAGCTTTGATGCCCTTACTATCGGTAACATTGGATACTTCCACTTCAAAACTTGTAGCAGTTTGATTTTGAATGGTTAAGTGACCGGTTGGTTGAGATACTTTTGGTGCCTCAACTGGTTTTTCTGTGACTTTATTAACAGCTGTTGATCCGGTTAGTTGACCTAAATCCACATAACGACGAGTACCACTATAACTTACATAGGAAATCCATTGATGGTTCTCTGCTTGAACAACCTTGTCGTAGTTGACCTTGTCGCCTACCTGTGCATAAAAGGCTACTGGAGCAGATTGACTTGGTTGATTTCTGACTGCTATTTCTTTTTCATAAACGTATTGACCTTGAAGTGATAATGGAGCGGCAGGTGTAGCCGTGGCTATTGGTGTAGCTTGTGCAGTCTCCACTACAGGTGGTAGCTGAACAGGAGATTCCTGACTGGTAGTACTGCTAGGCTTTTCTTGACTTGTAGTTTCTGAAGAAACTTGACTTTTCGAAGTCAGATTCGGGCTAGTCTGATTTGTCTCCACAGCAGATACTTGTCCCTCTATCTGGCTAGCAACCTTCTGTGTCTCATCTGTAAGCTGAACAGGTTCAGACTTTGGCTTATCAGCCAAGCTTTTCTCTTCCACTTGTACCAGCGGTAGGTTACTTGATGCAACTGTCCCTACTTGCTCATCAGCCTTTACATCCTGTAGCCCAAAGACCAAACTGGTTCCAATCAGTACTGAAGCAGCACCTAGAGAATACTTACGAATAGAAAAATTTTGTTTTTCTTGACCAAATCTTGTGCGACGCATAAATCATATCCTACCTTTCTGTTATCCTTTTCACTTATATTATATACTTATCTATGTCATAAAACAAGTAAAAATTGTAACATTTGTAATATTTTTGTAACATTTGTGCCGAGAAAGAAATATTTATCTCCCCTATCTATACTATTCGCAAAAAATACAAAAAAATGATGAAAAATAAGATATTTTTTTAATTTTCTTCAAAATATAAAAACCTTGTCTGAATACACTTCAAACAAGGTACTAGCCATCTGCTATTCGAAATCTAATCGATAGTAGGGTTGATTTGGAGTTGAAGCACCAATACTAGACGCATAAATCCAGTCCTTACCCTCCAACTGTGCAAAGTCTTCTGCTCTGCCTGTTAGGATAATGCCTGCAAATTCTAGCTTATCAATCTCTTCTTGTTTAGAGAAGTCCGTTTTACCAAATTTGTCCAAGAAAGTTTTGACATCTGTGACGAGTGCGTATTCCCCTATATAATGATTATACTGTTCAGCCATTTTTTTCATAGGTGCTAAAGGATTCCATGCAGCTGCTTCTGTTGGTAATTCAGCATCTGGTTCATAAACCTTTAGAGCCTCTCCTTGAAAACCAAACAACTGATCAATACGGAAATCAGCTGTGTTCTCCTTAGAAGCTGTTCCAATCCAGTACCAATTCTTTTTCAAATTTTGAGGAAGCATGGTCTGCAAGTCTCCAAAACTATATTTTTTGTCAAAGGTGATGGCTACTTCTACTAGCTGATTAGACATGTCTTTCACTAGAGAAAGTTCTTGACTTGGAACCCTTGCAAAGTCATCTGTGTCAACTTTCTCCGTATTATAGAAGAGAGGGAGTTTTGACCAGGTTTGACGATCATAGGCAATTTCTCCCTTATAAGAAGGTCCATCCTGAGAAAAATTCAAATACGTTCCCAACCAATCATAGTGGTATTCATAGTCCCCAAAGGCAACTGGAACTCCTGCCAAGTCTTTGTGGCGATCTGCATGGACAGCTCCAGCAAATAGAGAGGTCGCTTTATAATAGTAGGTTGAGTATTCAATGTTTGGATAGGCAACTTGTGACAATAATTCGTGTTCTTGATAGATTTTTTCACCATTATTGGCAGTCAAAATCTGCAAGGTCTTCAAGGTCGCCCCCGTTATCAGCAAGAGCCCTAATATAGATAGACCAACCGTTTTCCATAAGTGTTTTTTCTTACTTTTCTTTGTTGCAATTTCAAAAGTTTTCATATTCATACCCTTTCTCTTTTAAGTTTTTTGCTAGAAGTTTTCGACCGCGGTAAAGATTGATTTTCACCAAACTCTGACTATATCCTAAGATATGGGCAATCTCTTTGACACTCATATCCTGAAAATAATAAAGGTCAATGACATGCTGATACTTGGCTGGTAGGTCTGCTACTGCCTGATAGAGTTCGTCATAGCCTTCTTGGTCATAAACCAAAAACTTTTCGCTGGCAAAAAATTCCCTTTGTAGAATTTCATGATAGTGCTTGTCCCTCCTGTATTTGTCGATGTAGGCTCTAACTGCCGAACGATAAAGCCAGGCTCGTAATTTGTCAAAAGGAAGGACAAGTTCTGCTTCTAAGATTTTCACCAGTACATCCTGGGCTATATCCTGACTATCTGCAAATGTGGCGCCTGATTTTTGCAGGTAGTAGGAAATCTCCTCGGCAATACCGATGACTTCTTTTTCATATTCATCTAATTTGATGCTCATCTCCTCCTTTCACTAATATAACGAATGGAATTCTATTTGGTTACACATTTTTTTAAAATATTATATCCCTTACCGTATTAAAAAAGCAACCTCCGAAGAAGTTGCTTAATAAAATTAACCAGAATTTCGTAAACCTGTCGCCACACCGTTGATGGTGATGTGGATGAGGTTTTCTTGTTCCTTACTGAGTTCTCCACGACGAAGGCGGTTAATCAGTTCAATCTGAATATAGTTGAGGACGTTGAAATATGGCATACGGTAGTCTAGACTGGCCTTGAGGAAAGGAAGTTCTGCCAGTAGCGCATCATTTTGCTCAATAGACAGGATAACATCCTTGGTCAACTGCCATTCATCTAAAATAATATGGAAGATATTTCTTACTTCTTCGCTCTCGCACATTTTCGCATACTCAAAGGCGATGTTCATGTTGGATTTGGACAGAACCATGTCCACATTCGATAGGAGTGAACGGAAGAATGGCCAGCTTTCATACATTTTCTGTAATTTTGCTAAGTTGGCTGGGTCTTTGTCAATAAAGCGTTTAAAGCTGGAGCCTACTCCGTACCAACCAGGAAGCATGACACGGTTTTGCGACCATGAGAATACCCAAGGAATGGCACGAAGTCCACCAATTTCCGTAATGGTTTTACGAGCAGCTGGACGAGAACCGATATTTAGGCTAGATACCTCACGAATTGGACTTGCTGCAAAGAAGTAATCGTAGAAATGAGGATTGTTAAAGACTAAGTCACGATAGATCGAGTAGCTATCCGCCACAATGGCGTCCATGGTTTCACGGTAACCATCAATCTCATTTGGATTGGTAATCATTTGGGTAATCATGCGGTCAAGAGTTGCTGACACCAGCATTTCCAAATTGTAGTAAGCAGCATCCTTGTTACCGTACTTGTTACCAATCACTTCCCCCTGTTCTGTCAGACGAAGGCGGTCTTTGATGGAGCCAAATGGCTGTGAAGTAATGGCATCATAAGATGGACCGCCACCACGACCAACGGTACCACCACGACCATGGAAGAAGGTAATATGAACACCAAATTCTTGACCGATTTGTGTCAATTCATTCTGAGCCTTGTAGAGTGTCCAACCAGATGAGAGATAGCCTCCATCCTTATTGGAATCCGAGTAGCCTAGCATGATTTCTTGATAGTATTTATTGCCCGCAATCCAACGTTTAGCCAAGTCAAGTTGCAAGTATTGACGCATGGTTGCTGAAGCATTGTCTAAGTCCTCGATGGTTTCAAAAAGTGGAACAATCTGCACACGCGCCTTGTCCATATCCACCAAACCAACTTCTTTCAAGAGGACCGCGAGTTCTAAGAGGTCAGACACACTCTCAGAATGAGAGATAATGTGTTGTTTGATGATCTCCTCACCAAGTTTGTCTTTCAATTCACGGGCTGCTGCAAAAATAGCCAATTCTTTTTGCAACTGCTCCGACTTAGGAACATGGGTAGCAGAAAGAATACGCGGATCTGTTTCCAACTGTTTCAAGAGAACATGGCATTTGGCTTCCTCAGACAAACTAGAGTAATTTTCGACAATGCGGGCTGAAGCCAAGAGTTCTGCAACACTTGCCTCGTGAATAGAAGAGTCCTGACGCATATCAATACTTGCCAGGTAGAAACCAAAGGCCTCCACTGCTTCCAGCAATTCTGTCAAATCACCCTTGATCAAAGCACTTGCCTTATTATCAATCAAAGACTGTTTTATCGCAAGCAAGTCTTCTTTAAATTCAGTGACATTGGCGTAGCGAACATCCGATGGCTTATTATCCACCAAATAATCGCGCGTATTGGCCAATTTCATCTGAATATAATGGAAGGCACGACGGTAAGGTTCATTTTCTCGATAGACTGAACTATCCTCTGATTTTTCAGCCAATAGTTTGACAGCTGTCGAAACCTTCACGATGGAAGTTGAGAGAGAGAAATTACGGTAGAGTTTATGAAGTTGCTCATCGTAGTAGTTCATGATGACTTGACACTGAGTAAGAGCAGAAAGTTTCAAGGTTTCAGCTGTAACAAATGGGTTTCCATCACGGTCCCCTCCAATCCACATGCCCATGGTAATAGGACGAGGATTGTTAAGCTCAATGCCTTTTTCTGCAGCCAATCGCTTGTACTCACCTTGTAACTTGGTCACAGCCTTGATAAAGGAAGAATTATAGTATTCCATAACGTTGGTGATTTCGTTGGTTACCTTCAACTTCTTCTCGCGAATCATATCCGTTTGCATGATGATTTCAATGTAGCAACGAAGTTGGTCTTCCCACTTAGTTTTGTTCAGCAAACCCATTTTGACATCACGGTAGCGACGAAGCAACTCATGAATATGCTTGGTCAAGTCCAACATAGATTGACGTTGTACCTGGGTTGGATGGGCTGTCAAAACGGGAACAACATTGAGTTTTTCCAAAACTTCTGCCGCATTTTCCTGCTTGGCCACCATGTCAATAGTCGTTGAGATTTTCCCTAGATAATCTTGGTCGATATTATTTTGGTGGTTGATTTCATAGGCCAAATCCACATCTTCTGAAATGTTAATCAGCAAAGGAAGGACAGCGAAGTAACGAGAAATGACTGCTAATTCTTCGTTATTTAATTGACCAATAATCTCAATCAAGGACTGGTAATCATCCTCACGAGAAAGTTGGGACAATTCAATAATCTTCTTGAAGGTTTCCTGGGGCATCATCTGGGCCGCTACTTCTTCAAGGATGGTCGTTAAAATCGCAATTTCTTCCTGAATGGTTTCTTTGTTGTTATAGTTTTCTAGTTTTTGGATAGACATTTCTACTCTCTTTCCTTATTTAGCCGATTGTCCGTTCAATCTCTTCTTCAATCAATTTACGCTTCTCGTTGGCATCGATATTGAGGACAAAGGCAATGCCAATCGAAATAATGAGTAGGCTAGACCCTCCTTGCGATAGGAAGGGGAAGGTCACTCCCGTCGCAGGGATAATACCTGCAATTCCACCAATATTGACAAAGGTCTGAATGAGGAGCATTCCTGCCACACCCAAGGCCATCATGGAATTAAATGGACTGCGGGCACGAACACCTACAATGATAATGCGAATGATGAGGAAGAAAAGCAGGGCCAAAATCAAGCTAGCACCCACAAATCCCAACTCTTCAATCACAATGGAAAACACAAAGTCTGTCTGCGCCTCTGGTAGATATCCCTTTTTCTCAATGGAGTTACCCAAACCGCGACCCAACCAGCCACCATTACTCATGGCATAGAAGGAATGGGTCAACTGCAACCCTGCCCCCGTGGCATTGCCAAAAGGGTCAAAAAAGGCTGCGAAACGACGGGCGATATAGCCAAACAGAGGAATTTTCTCAACTGTTTCCACACCAAGAACAAAGATTGTTCCTAGAACAAAACCTGACACTGCAACGATACTCAAAACCGCTGTCAAAAACCACCGATAAGCAATACCACTGACACTAATCATAATCACCATAATCAAGACGACAATGGTAGCATTTCCCAAGTCAGGCAAGGTCGCTACCATGGCTAACAAGAGGAGGCTGACCACACGCCAATCAGTGAATTCTCTAGGAATCCAGCTCCCCTGTATTAAAGCCTGGTAGTCATAGGTCCGAATATCAGCCTGCTGTTTGGCAAATTCGTGAGCCAAATACCAGATGATAATCAACTTGAGGTATTCGGCAGGCTGCAAATTACCAGCTCCAGGCAAGGGAATCCAACCGTGGGCCCCATTGATAGGCGGAAACAATCGAGAAATGGCTAAGAGAAACACCTCGAATAAAATAACTGAGTAAATGACAGCTTTCCTTCTCAAAAAGCTTAATTTCATACGGTAAATCGTGTAAATTGCAAAGAGGCTGACACCCCAGAAAAGCGACTGGTTAATGACTGTTCTAAAAGGGTTCCCCCCATTGATAATTTGCGTGGCACTGGTTGTTGAATAGACGATTATCAACCCTATCACAGATAAAATGAGATAGGGAATGAGAATGGAATAGTTCAATAACTGCCGTTTGTCAATCTTCATTTCTAATCCAACCTTCTTTCGAGTACTGGGTTCTATTATAGCATACTTTACTATAAATTACCCAGTAGGGTCTATAAAGTAAAGACATCTTTCGGAAATCTACCTTAGCACAAAAAAGAGGGGACCTCCCCTCCTTCCATTATTCAAATGTTTCAAGATAAAATTCAATCGTATCGCCAGCATCTAGTTTCAGCTCTTCTGCCCCCTTGTCTGCCATTTGATTATTGATTTTATACATCCAGTAGGTATTGGTACTTGGATTTTGACTAACACCATCAATAGCTGTTACCATGCCATTATCTTCTTCTACTTGATGGTAGTCCTCTAAAACATCCATGACACTATCGCCCTGCTCAGCCACTACTTCCTGACTAGCTGTTTTCCCGTCTTTGGTAATTTGCAAAGTGACTGTTATCTTGGTTTCAGCTTGTTCGACAGGATTTGCCTGACAAGCAGCTAGAACCATTGTCATAAGAAATGTAACAATAAGAAGTATTCGTTTCATTTATAAAATCTCCTAAAAATGTAGTCAATAATGGGATAGAACAAGAAAGTCGAAATCGCATGAAGGCTATCAAAGAATAAACCATTGAACCAGAAGATAAGAGGTGACAGACCAAATTGCCAAGCAGACAAGATACTAATAATCAGGCCATAAACATAGACCAATAGAGCAGCTAGCAAGGACTGTAGCCAGATAGACAATCGCTCCTTGTTCACCAAAGGCCTCACCAAGCACCACCAAAGCAGTTGGACTAGACCGAAGCTAAGCACTTGCCACAGGACTACCGGTCCAAAACCAAAGAGAAGACCACTTCCAACCATGGTTAAGGTCATAACCAGCCAAGCATCCATCAATCCCATAAAAGAAAGACTGACAAGGAATATTGCTGTCAAGGGTTTAATATTTGGAAAAGCACCAAAAACAATCCGTAACACGATGGTTAAGGAAGTTAATAGTACTATTCTACTCAAGCGTTTCACTGTATCATGATTTTTACCCATATAACTTTAGATTACCCTATTATAGCTCATTTGTCAATAGTATCTACCTCACATCCTCTTTTCAATATTATTTTTTTGATTTTTTTTGCTATTTAAGATAAAATAATAGGGATGAGAAAGAAAATAAATCCAATGGTTGTTATTGGTTTTTTCCTATCTTTTTTTATTCTGATTTCCATAACTGGTGTTCTGGGAAATACTGCCAATAAGAAAGAAACCGTAACAACCCAATCAAGTACAACTGCTAGCTCCAGCTCGAAAAAATCAGGAACAAAGCCTAGCTATCATATCACCAATGCCCTTGAAATGAAACCAATCATTGACGTTTCAGCCTGGCAAAGACCATCCGAGATTGATTACGACACACTAAGCCAGAATATTTCTGGTGCTATCGTCCGTATTCAGAGTGGTTCACATACCAAGAGTGAAAATACAGCCACTGACAAGAATGGACTAGATAAGTCTTTTGCAACCCATATCAAAGAGTTTCAAGCTCGCAATATCCCAGTTGCAGTCTATGCCTATGTAACAGGTAACAGCATTGAAAATATGAAGGAAGAGGCTCGTAGTTTCTATAAGGCTGCCAACCAATACAACCCTACTTTTTATTGGTTAGACGTAGAAGAATACACCATGAATGATATGAATGCTGGTGTTGAAGCCTTTCGTAAGGAACTAGAAACACTAGGTGCTAAAAATATTGGTATCTACATAGGTACTTACTTTATGGAAGATCATAGTATTAATGTTGATAAATTTGATGCTCTTTGGATTCCAACATATGGAACTGATTCCGGTTACTACAATGCAGCACCAAATACATACCTAGACTATGACTTACACCAATACACTTCCCGAGGTTACCTGAACGGTTTTGGATACCATCTAGATCTCAACCTCATCACCACTCTCAAGGAACCTAATGAAGTATATCAAAAATTATTCACCGTTCCTGAATAAAGTTTTCTAATAAAATATATACACAAAGGAGTGCTTCGGCTGAGATCGCAACTGCGAAATCCTCGAACCTGATCTAGTTAAAACTAGCGTAGGAATTGTGTGCTTTATAGAATGAGATGATACTGCTCTATAAACACTCCTTTGTCTAACAAGATTAAAGGAGTATTTTTATGTCTAAATCTAAACTTGCCACTCTAACAGAAATCGCTATTTTTTCTGCTATCGCTCTGGTTTTTGACAAGTTGCCTCTCTTCACCATGCCACAAGGTGGTTCCGTCTCACTGGTCATGCTCCCCATACTCTTAGTCGCCCTCAGACATGGATTGACGACTGGTTTGCTAACAGGTGGAATTGTAGGAACCATTCAACTCTTCTATGGCGGTTACTTTTTGAATATCTTTCAAGTTTTTCTGGACTATGCCCTCTCCTATGCTGGAATTGGTTTAGCAGGGTTATTAGCCCCTCTTCTAAAGAAACAAAAAGACTTGAAGCAAGCGGTCTTCACCATCAGCTTGGCTGGATTTCTTGGTGGAAGTGTTCGACTACTTGCCACCTTCCTATCTGGCATTATCTTCTATGCTGACTACGCTACACCTGGTATGCCTGTCTGGCTCTATTCCTTTACCTATAATATCAGCTATATTCTTCCTTCAAGCTTCATAGCTTGTTTCTTGCTCATCTTACTCTTTAAAGCTCAACCAAATTTTTACACTCTTTAATAGAAACAGCCTGTCAATTTTTCCTGACAGGCTTTCTTTTTAAACTTTTTACTGGTCTTTATGCTATAATGGGAACGTTATAAATAAATATGGAGGATATTATGACTACTTGGATTTCAAGAATAATCAAAGGTATGATTATCGCCCTTGGTTTTATCTTACCTGGTGTTTCTGGGGGAGTACTGGCTGCTATCTTGGGAATATATGAACGACTGATTGGATTTTTGGCAAATATTCGCAAGGATTTTAATGAAAACTTTCTTTTCTTTGTACCTGTTGGTATTGGTGGAATTTTAGGGATTGCTCTCTTTTCTTTCCCTGTTGAATTTCTCTTACAGCATTTTCAAGTTCCTGTTTTGTGGGCATTTGCAGGAGCAATCATCGGAACCATTCCTAGCTTGGTCAAGGAATCGACACTACAAAGCCAACGTAATGCGATTGACTGGGCTTGGTTGATTGGAACCTTTATCATTTCTGGACTTTTCCTTTATAATCTCAATAGTCTAGTTGGAACCCTTCCAGCAAACTTCGTAAGCTTTGTATTGGCAGGTGCTCTGATTGCTTTGGGTATTCTAGTACCTGGCCTTAGCCCTTCAAACTTACTCTTAATTTTAGGTATCTACACGCCAATGCTTAATGGCTTTAAATCGTTAGACCTTTTCGGTACCTTCCTACCAATCGCAATCGGTGGTGTTCTTGCAATGGTTGCATTTTCAAAAGCAATGGACCACGCTCTTAAAGCATACCATTCACGTGTTTATCACTTTATTATTGGTATCGTTTCATCATCCACTCTCCTGATTCTGATTCCACAAGCAAGTAATAAAGAGTCAATTTCCTATGCTGGAGCGAACTTTGTTACATGGATTGCTGCTATTGTCCTATTTATACTAGGAGCATGGTTAGGGCTTTGGATGAGTAAACTTGAGGAAAAATATAAATAATGGCAAAAAAGGTTAAAATAAAGAAAACCTTGGTGGACCAAATGTTAGACAAGGCTAAGATCGATCATGATAGCCTTGTTTTAAATGCCCTCGATGGTCAACTACCACCAGGAATTGAAGAAGACGACATTTACAAAACACTGGCATTGACCGGAGATAAGACAGGCCCGGTCATTGGTATTGTGCCAATCACGGAGCACCTGTCTGAGAAAAAATTAGCCAAGATCTCTGGCAATAAAAAGGTCAGCATGATTCCACAAAAAGACTTGGAAAAGACAACTGGCTATGTTCACGGTGCCAACAATCCCGTGGGCATACGGCAAAAACACAACTTTCCTATCTACATTGACCAGTCTGCACTTGAAAAAGGCCAGATGATTGTGTCTGCTGGTGAAATTGGTCGGTCGATTCGTATTGACAGCCAAACGTTAGCAGATTTTGTCAATGCAAGCTTTGCGGATATTATTGAGGGGAGGGACTAGACTTGAAAATCTATTTTGTCCGTCACGGTAAAACCGAATGGAATTTGGAGGGACGCTTTCAAGGCTATTCTGGTGATTCCGCTCTTTTGCCACAAGCCTTTGAAGAGCTTGAATTGCTAGGAAAATACTTGTCAGACCTGCCTTTTGACGCTATCTACTCAAGCGATCTTCAACGTGCTCAGGTAACTGCCCAAGAAATTGCTAAAGCCAATCACCATTGCCAAACCGTTCTAACCACGCCACAACTACGTGAATGGAACTTTGGAAAATTGGAAGGGAGCAAGATGGCAATTTTTCGTGCCATCTACCCCAAACAAGCCTGGGCACTCAAACATAATCTAGCCCTTTTTGACAATGACCTATTTGATGCAGAAAGTGTCCATCAAGTTACTCAACGGATGGTGGATTTTGTCCAATCACTAAAAGGACAGGACATGGATACGGTCCTAATTGTCAGCCACGGAGCTATCCTAACTGCTTCCATCCACCGGCTACTCGGATTTACGTCCGCCCAGCTCCGTCACCGCGGTGGCTTGGATAATGCTTCCATAAGCCTTTTGGAAACAACTGACTTTGAACACTTTACCGAGTTAGCTTGGAATGATACCAGCTACAAATCTCTCTAAGAAAGCAGTTTCCTGCTTTCTTTTTTGCTGATTTTTTCCCTAATCTATGATAAAATAGAAGGAACAGACTTTGGAGGAATGAAAATTTTATGTCAACTGAACATTTTGAAGAATTAAATGACCAACAGATTGTCCGTCGTGAGAAAATGACGGCTCTTGCTGAACAGGGAATTGACCCATTTGGAAAACGTTTTGAGCGTTCTGCAAATTCCGCTGAATTGAAGGCCCAGTACGAAGACAAATCAAAAGAAGACTTGGAAGAATTAGGGCAAACAGCAATCATCGCTGGTCGTATCATGACCAAGCGTGGTAAGGGTAAGGCAGGCTTCGCCCACATTCAAGATCGTGAAGGCCAAATTCAGATCTACGTTCGTAAGGATGATGTTGGCGAAGAAAACTATGAAATCTTCAAAAAAGCAGACCTTGGTGACTTTGTCGGTGTCGAGGGAGATGTCTTCAAGACAAACGTTGGTGAGTTGTCTATCCACGCTCGCAAGTTGACCCACCTGTCTAAAGCGCTCCGCCCATTGCCAGAAAAATTCCACGGTTTAACAGATATTGAAACCCGCTACCGCAAGCGCTATTTGGACTTGATTACCAACCGTGAGAGCTTTGACCGCTTTGTGACTCGCTCAAAAATCATCTCAGAAATCCGCCGTTACCTTGACGGACTTGGTTTCTTGGAGGTGGAAACACCTGTCCTTCACAACGAAGCTGGTGGTGCAGCTGCTCGTCCATTTATCACTCACCACAATGCCCAAAACATTGACATGGTCCTTCGTATCGCGACCGAACTCCACCTCAAACGCTTGATAGTCGGTGGTATGGAACGCGTTTATGAAATCGGCCGTATCTTCCGTAACGAAGGCATGGATGCGACCCACAACCCTGAGTTCACGTCAATCGAGGTCTACCAAGCTTATGCGGATTACTTGGACATCATGGACTTGACCGAAGGTATTATCCAGCACACTGCCAAGGCGGTTGTCGGCGATGGTCCTGTGACTTATCAGGGCACTGAAATTGCTATCCATGAGCCATTCAAGCGTATCCACATGGTTGACGCTATTAAGGAACAAACTGGCGTGGACTTCTGGCAAGAGATGAGCTTCGAGGAAGCAAAAGCCCTTGCAGCTGAGCACAAGGTCCCTGTGGAAAAACACCATACAGAAGTTGGTCAAATCATCAACAGCTTCTTTGAAGAATACGTTGAAGCAACGCTTATTCAACCAACCTTTGTCTATGGTCACCCAGTAGCCGTATCTCCACTGGCTAAGAAAAACGACGAAGACCCTCGCTTCACAGACCGCTTCGAGCTCTTCATCATGACCAAGGAATATGGAAATGCCTTTACAGAATTGAACGATCCAATCGACCAATTGGAACGCTTTGAAGCCCAAGCCAAGGCTAAAGAACTCGGTGACGACGAAGCGACAGGCGTTGACTACGACTACATCGAAGCCCTCGAATACGGTATGCCACCAACAGGTGGACTCGGAATCGGTATCGACCGCCTCTGCATGCTCCTGACAGATACCACTACTATTCGAGATGTGCTCCTATTTCCGACGATGAAATAAGAAACAGTAGCTTGCTAGGATTGTTTTCACTAGGTTTGTTTTCACTAGAATGTACCAATCGCTCTCAAGTTTCTTGGCGATTGGCTGAAAAGGTCTACTAGACCTTTTCACTCCCGAAGATGAAAGAAAAATTACAAACTGTTTAACACCGTTACTTAAAACACTCTTGGAAATTCCAAGAGTGTTTTTTCATGCAAAAAATCCCGACCACATGGTCAGGATTTTCAGGAGATTATGAAAAATATTTAGGATTGAATATAGTATAACTCATCCTATCAACTATCTCATCAGTCTTGGGACTGATTTTCTTCTTTCTTAGCAAAATAATCTCGGACAATTGGCGCGACTTCTTTTCCGTAGAGTTCGATGGCACGGAGGACATCCTCGTGTGGCATGGAGCCGATTGGGAGATGGAGGAAGAAGCGGTCCAAGTCAAGCGTTTCAATGGTCTTAATAATTTTTTCAGCGACTCGTTTTGGATCTCCAACGATGGTTGCCCCTTCGTCTGTCAGGGAGTAGAGATACTGCGCCTTGGTCATCTCGCTCCAATGGGGGCGGTCTTTGGCAATGTTATCGGTAATCACCTTGGTCGGATGGTAATATTCTTCCACAGCCTTGTCATGGTCGTCTGCAATCCAACCCCAAGAATGAGCTGCAACTTTCGCTTTCTTGGGATCGTGACCTGAGTTGCGAGCAACTTTTCGATAGGCATCGACTAAAGGTTTAAAGCGATGGGCACCAGCACCAATGACTGCATATACGATAGGTAACCCTTTTTGAGCAATCTTGATGGTAGATTCTACATTGCCTCCTGTCGCCACCCAGATTGGAAAATCTTCCTGAACAGGACGTGGATAGACTGGCTTATTATCGACAGACTGAGTAAAATGTCCATCCCACTTGAGATTGGTATCCTTGTCGATTTCCAAAAGCATGTCCAACTTTTCATCGAAGAGTTCTTCATAGTCATGGAGATCATAGCCAAACAAGGGAAATGACTCCGTAAAGGAACCACGACCCGCCATGATTTCTGCTCTGCCATTTGACAAAGCATCAATGGTGGTGTACTGCTGGTAGAGCCTTACAGGGTCCATGGAAGAAAGGATGGAAACTGCTGATGTTAGCTTGATATGCTTGGTATTGACGGCACCAGCTGCCAGCACAATCTCAGGTGCAGAAACCGCAAAATCTTCGCGGTGATGCTCCCCGATCCCATAGACATCCAGACCCACCGCATCTGCTAGCTCAATTTCTTTAACCAGTTGACGAATCCGCTCGTCGTGGCTATAGGTTTCGCCTGTTTTTTCTAGTGGAGTTGTTTCGCCAAATGTTGAAATACCTAATTCTACCATGATGTATTCTCCTTTAAAATCACTATTTCTTAATTGATGCGTTTATTTTATCTCTAATTAGCGATAAAGTCAATCAATTTGTTCAAAAAAGAAAACGACTAGGAAAACCTAATCGTTTCAATCAATTATTCGTAACGCAAGGCCTCAATCGGATCCAACTTAGAAGCCTTGCTGGCTGGTAGAACACCAAAGACAATACCAATTACTGCTGAGAAGACTAAACTTCCTAGAACAGCCGGAAGGGAAATTTCAGCCGTCATATTTGGTCCCATGGCTTTGGTGGTATTGAGAATAAATACAATTGTTTGAGCAATCATCAATCCAATAGCACCACCCAAGGTAGTCAATACCATGGCTTCAATCAAGAACTGCATAAGGATATTCCCACGAGTTGCTCCTAGAGCTTTACGAAGACCGATTTCACGGGTCCGCTCAGTAACAGATACCAGCATAATGTTCATAACACCGATACCACCTACAAGAAGTGAAATTCCTGCAACGGAACCGATAAACATGGTAACCCCTGCCATTTCAGTCCTATAGGTATCCAACATAGCGGACATGTCATAGATGTCATAGCGAGCTTCCTTCAGACCTGTAATATTGGTCAAATAGGCAGCTGCAGCCTGTCCAACCTCAGCAGCTCTGCTCAGATCTTCCACATGAACATACAGACCACTATTTTCTTTAGTCCCCATTTCAGCAGCCAGCTGTGTATTGGTCATAATGGCATTTCCTCCAGAGTTGAATCCATAGAGGGAAGTACCTGCTTTGGGATCTTTGTAAACACCAACTACAAGGTAAGAATTGGCATTGACACTCACTACTTGGTTGAGTGCCGATTCTTGTGAACCGAAGAGTTTCTCTGCCAGAGCTACATCCAACATGATAATACGGGAAAATTGGCTGTAATCGTTAGCTGTGAAACGACGACCAGTCAAGATTTCTAATTCCTTTATGTCAAAATAGGGTTGACTAACGCCAGTAATAAAGACATTATCAGCTTGCGTATTTCCTGCTGCTACAGTCGAGGTGCTTGAAGAACTAATATAGTAGCCGCTAAGCCCATCGATTTCCAAAAGTCCCTTTAACATAGCATCTGTCAAATCAGGTTCTTCTTCCATGGATAGCTCACCACCACCAACGCTTCCAAGCATCCCCATTGAAGCAGCACCTTCTGAAGCTACATAAGGCGTAAAATAGACCTGAACATTATTCTGATCGCCTGCCAAGGCCTTTTCGAATCTCTTAGACACCCCAGTCCCTAAAGCTACAATGATAACAACTGAAGCCACACCGATGATAATACCTAACATAGTTAAAAGAGAACGCATTTTGTGGGCTAGGATAGACTTGAGGGCAAATTTCCAGTTTTCCATCTAGACTTCCTCCCTTCTACTATCTTCGGTAATGATACCGTCACGCAAAACGATTTTACGTTTGGCATAGGCAGCAATTTCAGGTTCATGGGTGACCATGATAATAGTCTTGCCTTCATTATTCAACTCTGTTAAGAGTTCCATAATTTGTTGGCCTGTCTTGGAATCCAAGGCACCTGTTGGCTCATCCGCTAAAATAATGGCTGGTGTATTGACCAAGGCACGCGCAATAGCCACCCTTTGTTTCTGTCCACCTGATAACTCAGATGGCAGGTGAGTCATCCGCTCAGCCAACTCCACTTTTTCCAAATAACGTTTGGCTAATTTTTTCCGTTGATTGGCTGGAACCCCTGCATAAATCAAAGGTAACTCGACATTTTGAAGGGCATTGAGTTTGGATAAGAGAAAGAATTGTTGGAAAACAAAGCCAATCTGGTCATTACGAACGGAAGCTAATTTCTTCTCAGACAGTTGACTGACTTCTTCTCCCTCCAACCAATAATTACCGGTTGTAGACCGATCCAAAAGCCCGATAATATTCATCAGGGTGGATTTCCCTGAACCAGATGGTCCCATTATAGCAAGAAACTCACCTTCTTCCACCTCTAAATCAATATCTTTGAGGACACGAAGTTCTTGGTCACCGTTTTTATAGGATTTATTTATATTGGTTAATCTAATTAGCTGGTTCTTCATAGGCTTCAACCTCTTTTCCTTCTTCAAGGTCTGGAGTTGGAATGGTGATGACCTGATCTCCTACTGCAATACCTGCTGTCACCTCCTGATTAAGAGCATCCGCATTTCCAAGAGTAACCTCTACTTTTTTAGCCTTCCCTTCCACAATTGTCCATACAAAGTTTTTATCTCCTTCTGGAACAACTGCTGTTACAGGAATTAAAATATGGTTGGTAGTATTAACAACTTCAATATTAACAGTAAAACCTTGCTTCAATTCCCCCAATTCACTGGTCAAGGCAGCCTTGAAAGGATATTTGGCACCTGAGCCACCTCCTGCACCTGCTACTGCACTTGTAGCTTGTTCTGTCGATGGATAGTTAGAAATGTAGGTAATCTTACCAGTCCATGTCTTATCTGGATAAACCTTACTGGTCAATTTTACTTCTTGGTCAACTGCAATGTTTGCCAAATCATACTCCGTTAAATTACCTGTAACTTGTAGGCTACCTTGGTTAACGATATGAACAACGGTCTGGCTAGTTGTCGAGCTTTTAGCAACCGATTTATTGACCTCAACCACTGTACCTGCGACAGTGCTGTAAATAGTTGCTTCTGTCAATGCTGTATAGGCCTTGTCCACAGCTGCTTGGGCATCAGCATAGGAATCATTCAAATCTGCTAATTGAGAATCTACGGAGCGTTGCGCTGCTGCAGTAGCTGCTTCATCTGCCGCCGCATCACCTGTTGCTTGAACAGTTTGACCATTATTTTTTAAATCATAAATCTGACGCCCAATCTTATCCCGACCACGCACAGCTGTATCTAGGGCTGCCTGTAATTCTGTCGCATCATAACTAACCAAAGGAGTTCCGACTTCTACTTGAGTGCCTGGCTCAACCAAGACCTCACTCAAATCACCCTTGGACGCATCATAGTAAACATACTGTTCTTCCGCAGCTGAGATGGTTCCTGTCAAGAGGGTAGATGAAGCAATTGAGCCCTCTTGAGCAATCCGATAAGTCAAACTGGTCGCTGTCTGTTCCACGCTAGGAGATGAACCACCTAATACACCTCCAAATACCAAGGCACCACCAATTAAGGCGACAGCCGCAACACCAAGACCACTAAACAAAGCAATTTTAGCCTTCTTTGTCTTTAACATATGATACTCCTTTTCTAATTCAAAACATATTTATTTTGTATTGTCTTTATAATACACAAATACACGTTTTTTTGCAAGTGTTTTCTTAATCATTTTACAAAAAGTTCGGTATTTTTCCTACTTACAATTTTGTAAGAGAACGTAGCGGATTTTTGATTGATAACTAAAAAAACGATAGAATGAAGATAATAATCATTTAGAGGAGAAAAACTCATGAAAGAATTTGATATTATTGCCATTGGTGGAGGTAGCGGCGGTATTGCTACTATGAACCGTGCTGCTATCTATGGGGCTAAGGCTGCTGTGATCGAAGGAAGTCACCTTGGTGGAACCTGTGTTAACCTTGGCTGTGTTCCTAAAAAAATCATGTGGTACGGTTCTCAAGTGGCTGAAGCCATTCATCACTATGGACCTGAGTATGGTTTTACCAGCCAGGATGTAACATTTGATTTTGCTACCTTGCGTAAAAACCGTGAAGCCTACATTGAACGGTCCCGTACATCCTATGGGAATACCTTTAAAAATAACGGAGTTGAAGTCATCAAGGGATTTGCTCGTTTTGTTGATTCCCAAACGGTTGAAGTCAATGGGGAACTCATTCGTGCCAAACACATCGTCATTGCAACGGGTGCCCAGCCTGCTGTGCCAAATATTCCAGGAAGTGAACTTGGCATCGCATCGGATGATGTCTTCGCTTGGGAAGAATTGCCTGCATCTGTTGCAGTTATTGGGGCTGGCTATATCGCTGTCGAAATGGCTGGACTTCTCCACGGACTTGGTGTTCAAACAGACCTCTTTGTACGTGGCAATCGCCCCCTTCGTAACTTTGATAACTACATCATCCAAGCCTTAATGGAAGAAATGGAGCGCACTAACCTCCCTCTCCATACTGGGAAAACCCCTGTCAGCTTAGAAAAAACGGAGGATGACCTCATTCAAATCAACTTTGAGGATGGAAGCAGCCATACTGCTCAACAGGTTCTCTGGGCTATCGGACGTAAGCCAAATGTGGACAAACTCAACCTTGAAGCTGCTGGTGTGCAACTCGCACCATCTGGTCATATCGTCGTTGATGAATACCAAGAAACTGGCGTCCCAGGCATTTATGCCCTTGGTGATGTGACAGGCGAAAAAGAATTGACCCCAGTAGCCATCAAGGCAGGTCGCTTGTTGGCTGAACGCCTCTTCAACAACAAACCAACCGCAAAAATGGATTACACAACCATCCCAACCGTTGTTTTTTCTCATCCTGCTATCGGAACAGTCGGTCTTACGGAAGATGAAGCCATCGCCCAATATGGTCAGGACAATGTAAAAGTCTATACTTCAGCCTTTACTTCCATGTACACAGCTCTAGCAAACAATCGCCAAATGGCTAAGTTTAAGTTAGTCACAGTTGGCGAGAATGAACAGGTCGTCGGTTTACACGGAATTGGCTATGGTGTCGATGAAATGATCCAAGGTTTCTCCGTTGCCATTAAGATGGGAGCAAGCAAGGAAGAATTTGATGCCGTTGTGGCCATCCATCCGACTGGCTCAGAAGAATTCGTTACCATGCGTTAATACTCTTCGAAAATCAAAAGCAAACGTTGTTGACTTGACTTGATTTGATGAACTTCAGTTCTATCTGCATCTGCGTCGCCTAGTCTGCTTTTGATTTTCATTGAGTATAAGAAAAAAAGACCAGACAAGCGTAAGAAAGCACACTGTCTGGCTTTTTTCTTATGGTAAAATCGCAATAGCACGCACTGGCGACCCCGAAGCCTTTTCCCAATGTGGAAAGGCAATAGAAATCAAGGCTCCTGTTGCTGGCACCTGGTCCAAATTATTCAATACTTCTAGTTGATAGATGTCTTTGGACAAGAGATAGTATTCTTCTGGCAAGCTGCCACCATGTTTGGCAGCCGATACTCCTGAATCCGTATCCAGAGTTTCATGTCCAACCGCTTTTACCTTACGCTCTTCAATCAAGTATTGCAGAGCCTCGTGGCTCCAACCTGGTGTATGTTGTACCCCTTGGTCATCCAAGTTTCGCACGGCATCCTGACTTGGCCAACGTTTTGACCAATCTGAACGAAAAGCAACAAAAGATTCAGGTGCAATTGGACCATGCTCAGCCTCAAAATCCAGAATATCTTGCTTGGTAATCTCGTAGTCATTATTGGCTGCAACTGCCTCCGACTTATCAATCACATAGAGAGGTAAGAGCAAGTCTTTCAAGTCGATTTCATCTAGATAGCGAGCCCCTTCTACAAAGTGGATAGGCGGATCGATATGGGTACCGTACTGACCAACAACCGTAAATTGTTCAACAAAAAATCCGTCTTTGTGAGTAAACAAGGCCTTTTTCTCCAAGGCTGGAAGAGCTGGAAAATGCGGGCTATTCTCATTGATTTGATGGGTCAAGTCCACCCAGGTTTTTGCTTTAAGGGTCTGGTAAATTTCAAGTAATTCTGACATGGCAATTCTCGCTTTCTTTTTTTTTATTATTCTAACATGAAACAAGTAACTCTACTAATATATATTTTCTATCTACTCCCATAAATAAAAACTATAACACTGTGACAGCCGATGGCAGAAGCATTGACTTTCACGACTAGAATGTCTATAATTTTGTTAACCTAGAAAAATAAAAAGGATAACAAAATGACAAACCATTCTACGAAATCTCTTGTTTACATCGCTATCGGAACAGCTATCATTGCTGCCCTGTCACAAGTCAGCCTGTCTATCGGGCCTGTTCCCTTTACTCTACAGACCTTGGCTATCGGCTTAGTAGCTTGTTTATACAAGCCGAAAGAAGCCATTGCAAGTTTAGCCCTTTATCTAACTCTAGGCGCTATCGGCCTTCCTGTCTTTGCTGGTTTTTCAGGCGGATTCGCTGCTCTTTTCGGACCAACAGCCGGCTTTTTATGGGGCTTCCTAGTCTATGCTGCTATTACTTCTGTCCTCACCAAGTCAACTTCCTCACCTGTGACTGTTTTCTCAGCTTGCCTTCTCGGAACAGCAAGTTGCTTCCTTTTAGGCTGTTTGGTCTTTAAGTTTGTTTCAGGAGCGAGCTGGTCAGATACCTTAGCCTGGACAGTCCTTCCCTTTATCCTGCCAGATTTAGCAAAAATTACCTTGGTGACTGTCTGCCACAGCCTTCTCCAGCCCATTACAAAAAAAGAAGCCTTTTTCGCTTAGGCTTCTTTTATTTATTAGCAAATGCATCCAAGAGAACTTGGAATTCTTCATTGCTGAGCGTGATCCCCTTGCCCATCTTAGTGTGGTCAGGGCTCCAGGTACGGATATCATACTTGGCTGGTGCGCCATTGAATGATACACGATTGAGTTCCTTGGTCCAGCCCTTATCATTTTCAGATAGGACCAAGAGTTTTTCTTCGATTTCAAATGTAAATTCTGCCATTTGTTACCTCCTTCACTTATTTGTTCGAAAAAACTTGTCATTTTTGCGAAAATTGGATACTATAATTATAGCAAGTTTGAAAGGATAATGCCATGAAGAGATTTTTGGAAGTTATTTTAGAGCAGGTCAATATCTTTTTGGGCAATAGCAAAGCTCCTAAGACCATTGAGCCTGACAGCAAGGAAGAGATTAAGAACAATTTAGAACTAGCACTCTACAAGAAAGCCGCCATTCATGTTATCTATAACGATCGCAGTTTTACAGGCGATATTGTCAAATACGATAAGGAACGCCAACGGATTATCATGAAAAATTTCAAACGTCGGGTAACCAGCATTATCAATATCCAAGATATTAAGAAAATCACCCTGGTTCCAGAAAGTGTGAAAAACTCCCAGAAACAAACAAAAGGCTGACATTCAGCCTTTTATTTTATGCTCTAATAGTCAATGATTGCCCATCTTCTTGGTAGAGGTTGATAAGACCTGACTTGCAGGCACGAATCATATCACCAGGATAGATTTCACGGTCCAGCTTAATAGTTAAGAGTTCCATCGGCTTATTGGCCCGGTCAATCTTTTCTCCATTTGAATCATGCAAGTCCTGAATAGTGGTTTCAAAGTGGCGGAAACCTGGTCCGTAAAACTCTACTTGGTCACCTTCGTTGATGACATTGCGTTGGCGGATAGTGGCAGTCATAGTATCCTTGTCAAAGGCCACTACTTCGGCGATGAATTTATATTCTGGAATTTTACGGCGGGCACCGAAAAGCTGTTCGTTTTCGCTCGGTGGGCTGTAGTAGAAACCTGTCGCCAATTCCCGTTGAGCAACCTTCCACATTTCGTCAATCAAGTCTTGTTTGATCGCTTCAAACTTTTCTGGACTTTCTAGATAGGCATCGACCGCCGCCTTGTAGCAGTTAGTCACGGTTGACACGTAGTGGACAGATTTCATTCGGCCTTCGATTTTCAGGCTATCGACCCCGTTTTCAATCATATCTGGAATATGGTCAATCATACACATATCCACCGCAGACATGGAGAACTCCTCGGGTATTTCCCCCTTAATGGAACGGCGTTCTTCGCCGAAAGGTAGGTCGTAGAGATTGTACTTCCAACGGCAAGACTGGGAGCAACCACCGCGGTTGGCATCGCGCTTGCTCATGTGGTTGGAGAGGACGCAGCGGCCTGAGTAGGAGATACACATGGCACCGTGAACAAAGGCTTCGATTTCAACATCGGTCCGTTTGCGGATTTCAGCCACTTCTTCCATGGTCACTTCGCGGGCTAAGACGACACGGGTCAAACCCAATTCCTTCCAGAACTCGAAGGTTTCATAGTTGGTCGATGAAGCCTGGGTGGACAGGTGAATTTCAAGTCCCGGCGCCTCTGTCGCACAGATAACGATGAGGGCTGGGTCAGACACGATAACCGCATCCAAGCCCATATCCCTCAATTCTCGGAACCAGGCTCCTGCCCCTTCTTCATTTCCTTCATGGGTGACCATGTTTGCAGCTACATAGACCTTGGCACCACGGGCATGGGCATATTCAATCCCTTCCCGCATCTCGTCCATGGTAAAGTTACCAGCCCGGCTACGCAGACCGTAGGCCTGACCGCCGACAAAGACAGCATCAGCACCATAGTCAATGGCAACCTTTAATTTTTCCAAAGTCCCTGCAGGTGACAAGACCTCGGGACGCTTTAATGTTTTTGACATAATAAACTTCTTTCTGTTTACAACGGTTTCCACGTGAAAACAACATTTTTTCACTCAGAAAACTAGGACAGATCTTACTCCACCTGGATAGAATAAGTAAACTGATTATGCTAAAAATATAGTTATTTGACTGTATTGCGGTCAAATTCGTAGAAACCTGTATCCAAGCCACGTTGTACTGGATGGAGCTTACGCACTTGCTCATCTAGCAAAAAGGCCTGATCATAGGTGAACTCCTCTTTTTCAATCAAATCTCTAGCTTGAACAAAGAGCTTGGCAATTGCTACAAAGTTCTGACCAGGACAGTAGATCCCATCCAACTTCCAGTTACGATAGCCATGCTCATCTAATTCTGCCAATTTGGTCATCATATCAATGTCATTGTTAATAAAGATATGTGTGCCATGCTTGTCCTCAAAAATTGAATAGTGACTGTCTGGGTCGCTTGGTTCTGCCAAGAAAAGACCACGTCCACGTGACAAGTCAGTTTCATCAGCCTTGGTAAAATTATAGTAATTCCGTAACAGGGTTCGCTTGGAATGGTGAATAACCGAAGCACCGTAAACCAAGATTTCCGCTGGAATTTCCAAATTTTTGGCAATGTCAAATAGTTCTTCCGACGGAATTTCCCGTGCCAATACGGCTTCGACAGCCCCATGGTCTTTCCAGAAGTTAATTTGGCGACTTGAAGTCACAAAGACAGAGGTATCGTAAATCAGCTTAAAATTGTAACCATCTCGCTTGTTGACATAAAAAATACCTGTATCACCGACAACTAGATAGTCCACCTTGATTTCTCTCATCAAATCCATAAAGGGCTTGATGTTATCCATCATGTCTTGGTGCATAAGGGCGTTTGCGGCAACGGTCAGTTCCTTGCCTGCACCATGGACCAGCACTGCTATTTCCCGTAACTCATCATAAGTAAAGTTTGTCGGAATACGAAGAGCATGGTCAGCTTCGCCAACATAAATGCGGTCAACCCCTGCTGCAAGCAGTTCCTTGACCTGTTCAATACTTTCAGCTGTTGCTGTAATGATAATTTTTCCCATAAAGTTAATTATATCACAAAGTATTTTTGGAAAACATAACCTGCCCGTAAATTTAATGTTCAGACTTTTCTCATTTTCTTGTAACCATATTGTAATATTGCTGACATAAAATTTCATAAATGTTATGTTATTCTTAAAAGGCAGAAAAGGAGACGATATGGCATTAAGACACTATCAGTCCCAAGAATACCAGTACGAAGAGTATATCCCGAAAGAGAAAAACACAACTGTTCAAGCCTATCAGGTAAAAAATGCAAAAAAAGAACGCATCAATGAACTCTTATTCTTTGTGAATATTGTTCTATTTAGCCTAATCACAGTTATCTCTAGCTACATCTACCTAGCTTTAGATATCCCTGTTTTTCTTGCCCTCGCATTAGCAAGTGCTACAGGCCTCATCGGTTTTCGTTTGGTTCAAGTTGGACTTAAAAAAAGAATATTGTACAAAGTAAAAAAATAGGCAGAGAAGTCATTCTCAGCCTTTTTATTTTACTAAACTTTCTATGACCACCTTATAGATAGTTACCCTTGACCACAAAGAAGGTTCCACGGATTTCGCCTGCCAGTTTGGAGCGTTGGCGGGCAAACTTGAATTTTCCTTCAAATTCTTTAGGAATGTCAATCCCGTCTGACAATTTGAAACCGACCGCTCGTTTGCCTCCTTCTTCTAGCGTATAAAGGACATTGACTGCCAGGCCATTGTCATAAAAGACAAATGACCAGAGAATGCCATCTACTTCAAGCTGTGCTACGTTAAGCGGGGTATATGGAAAGTTCATGTCCCGCTCTGCCAAGACCTTCTCGATGAAGGGCAGGATTTCAGGCTTCTCTTCTGGTGTATAGATCACGAACTCCTGCTTGTATTTGTTCCAGAAATAGCGGGCTTCGTTGGCACGCAAACCTGCCAGGACAGCTGCGACAGGACTGGTTTCCAAGCCTGCCGTTTCGACTTCTTTGAAATTTACTGTATAAGACATGATTTTCCTTTTAATAAAGAAAGCACCCGAAGGTGCTAGGTATTTATGCGTTAAACGCTTCTGTCAATTGTGGTACCACTTGTTTCTTACGTGAAACGGCACCAGCAAGGAAAGCGTGGTTGTTTTCCAACTTGAAGTTAAAGGCCGCTTCCACCTTGTCCATGTTGCTACCGAGGGCAAGGATTTCAGAGTTTGAGTTAACGATGTCTGTAATCATCAGAACAAAGTCAGAGTAGCCATTTGCTGCTGATGCTGCTGTCATAGCTGCTTCGATTTCTGCTTGGCGTTCCAAGACTTCTGCAATGTCCACTGTGTTGACTTGGGCTACACGCACGTCATTGCCGTTCAAACCAAAGGTTTTTGCGTCGATGTCGATCAATTCTTCTGCTGACTTGCTGGCAAGGTTGGTTCCTGCTTTCAAGAGTGCCAAGCCATATTCTTCCAAGTTCACACCAGCAATTTCAGCCAATTCAGCTGCTACTTGTGGATCTGTTGCGTGAGTGGTTGGTGATTTGAGCAAGAGGGTATCTGAAATCAAACCTGATAGAAGAAGTCCAGCTACTTCTTTTGGAGGTGTTACTCCGTTTTCTTTAAAGGCACGATAAACGATTGAAGATGCTGAACCGACCGGCTCCAAACGCATGTACAATGGATTTGCCGTTTCGAAGTTTGCGACACGGTGGTGGTCAATAACAGCAGCTACTTCCACATCCTTGATGTCTGCTATAGACTGTTGGAATTCATTGTGGTCAGTCAAGATGACTTGGCCAACACCTTCTGCCTTAGCCGACTCAACCACGCGCGGTGCAGTAACACCAAAATAGTCAAGCGCAAACGCTGTTTCTTCATTTGGCGTTCCAAGTGCAACTGCTTCCGCATCACGACCAAACACTTCACGCTCCAAGTGAGCCCAACCGTATGATGATGCAATGGCATCTGTATCAGGATTTTGGTGACCAAAAACTAAAAATTTAGACATGTCTACAACCTCATTTTTTCTAATAATCTCCTACATTTTACCATAAATAGAAAGACTTGTGAACATGGACGGGTCAGGATTTGCCAAACCTTTTCAAAAAGAGTAAGATAGTAGGTAACAATGCAAAAGGAGAAAGTTATGAAATTTTCAGACTATACCTATGTCCGTCCCGATTATGAAGCCATCAAGGCTCAATTTACTGACCTAACCGATCAGTTAGCTCAAGCAAGTGACTTGGAAACAACTCGCACACTTGTTGCAGATATTACCAAATTGCTCAGCTTGGTCGATACCCAGTACAATCTCTGGATGATCCGCCACACCATCGATATGAACGATGAGTTTTATAATGAAGAAACCAAGTTTTGGAATGAATATTCGCCACTTTTTGAAGAATTGACCACCAACTACTACCGTGTCATCGTCCAGACGCCTTACAAGGAAGAGTTGTCAGACATCTTGCCAGAAACCTTTTTCATGCTGGCTGAGAACAAGCTCAAGACCTTCTCATCAGACGTCATTCCATTACTGCAAAAAGAAAATGAATTATCTGATGAATACAGCAAACTGATTGCTGGAGCAGAGATTGATTTCCAAGGACAGACTTACAACTTGGCACAAATGGGCCCATTCGGTCAATCAACTGACCGCGAGGTCCGCAAGGCTGCTTCTGCTGCTACAACTACCTTCTTTGAAAGCAAGGAAGCTGACTTTGACCGTGTTTACGATGAGTTGGTCAAGGTCCGCACGGAAATCGCCCACAAACTTGGCTTCAAGGACTACGTAGAATACGGCTATCTCAAGATGAACCGTTTCGACTACAATCGTGATATGGTCAAAGTTTACCGTGAGGAAATCCTCAAACATATCGTACCGATTGTACAAAATCTTCGTCAACGCCAAGCCAAACGCTTGCAGGTACCAAGCCTGAAACACTACGACCTCAATCTTGAGTTCTTAGACGGAAATGCTGTTCCTCAAGGTGACCCTGACTTTATCGTCAGCCAAGCCCAAGACATGTACCGCGAATTGTCCGCAGAAACAGGCGAGTTCTTCGACTTCATGATTGAGCATGAACTCTTGGACTTGGTTGCAAAACCAGGCAAAAACAGCGGTGGCTACTGCACCTATATTCCTGACTTCAAGAGCCCATTCATTTTCTCTAACTTCAACGGAACCAGCGGTGATATTGATGTCTTGACTCACGAAGCAGGTCACGCCTTCCAAGTTTATCGTTCGCGTTGGATTCAAAGTCCAGAAGTTGTTTGGCCAACCTACGAAACCTGTGAAATCCACTCCATGTCTATGGAATTTATGACATGGCCATGGATGGACCGTTTCTTCAAGGAACAGGTGGATAAGTATAAGTTTACCCACTTGGCAAGTGCCCTTCTCTTCTTGCCTTACGGTGTCTTGGTGGATCACTTCCAGCACGAAGTCTATGAACGCCCAGAGATGACACCAGCCGAACGTAAGGCGACTTGGAAAAAACTCCAAGACCTCTACTTGCCAGACCGTGATTATTCTGAGTCAGAAGCCCTCAACCGCGGTATCTTCTGGTACCGTCAAGGGCATATATTTGCCAGCCCATTCTACTACATCGACTATACCTTGGCTCAAGTCTGTGCCCTCCAATTCTGGAAACGTACGCAGGTAGATCACGATGAAAATGCTTGGGAAGACTACATCCGCATCTGTGATTTGGGTGGTACCAAGTCCTTCTTGCAAGTGGTTGAAGCTGCAAACCTCCAATCACCGTTCAAAGAAGGTGCCCTTGAAAGCACAGCCAAGGCTGCTGCTAGCTGGCTAGACGCTGTTAAGGATGACGAACTATAAAAAAACAAAAATCTGAATGAGATACGAACTCATTCAGATTTTTTTGATTTAACAAAGTTGATGTATTTATCGCCGAAGACTTCAATTTGTTGAAGAACCAACTTGAATTCCTGACCAATCTCGCTCAGTTCATATTCCACTTTTGGCGGAACTTGTGCATAAACCTTCCGAGTGATTAAACCATCATCTTCTAGCTGACGCAACTGCTTGGTCAAGGTTGCTTGGGAAATCCCTGTCAATCGACGGTGCAATTCATTAAACCGAATGGGACCTTCTTCGATATGATGTAGTAATAACATACTCCATTTCCCAGATAAGACACACTGAGTGGTCACATAAGGACACTCCGGAACTGTATGGTGTGTGAAAGTTGCCATAATTTCTCCTTTATTTCCCCTTGATACGACACATTACTTCACAAAAAGATAGTGACTATTCAAAAAAATCGTACTTGTAATATTTTTAGTACCTGTTACAATAATACCATAAACTGCGAGAGCAGGGAAGAAAAAATTTTTAGAGGTATAAGATCATGAAAAACATTCTATTTATCGTCGGTTCACTACGTGAAGGTTCATTTAATCACCAAATGGCAAAGCAAGCTGAAAGCATCTTAGAAGGTCAAGCAACTGTATCTTATCTTAACTATAAAGAAATCCCGCTTATGAACCAAGATTTTGAAACACCAGTCTTGCCAGCTGTCCAAGCTGCACGCGATGCGATTATGGCTGCAGATGCTATCTGGATTTTCTCACCAGTTTACAACTTTGCAATCCCAGGCACGGTGAAAAACTTGATTGACTGGCTCAGCCGTGCCCTAGACTTGTCAGAAACACGTGGCCCATCTGCTCTCCAAGATAAGATTGTAACCGTGTCATCTGTAGCAAATGCTGGACACGAGCCAATGTTCGCTAGCTACCATGCACTCCTACCATTTGTTCGTATGCAAGTTGTAGGTGAGTTTACAGGGACTACCGTCAACCCAGAAGCATGGGGAACTGGACAGTTGGTATTGTCAGAAGAAGCCATCGCTGGTCTGCAAGCTCAAGCGCAAGCTTTGTTAGAAGCTTAGACTCTACAGGTCAATAGACATCATTCTATGACCTTTATCGAGTTGAAGATGATAAAATTGCAGAACTCTGGAATCTTGTTGTGCCAATCGAGGAAGATTCCAAAACTTCCAATAGCAATGCTAAATTCTAATCAAAAACCAAGAAAATAAGATGAAAGAAAATTAAAATGAAACTATATTACATCATCGATGCTTATTGTGGTTGGACCTACGGCTTTAACCACATTTTCACAAAATTCATGCAAGACCATTCTGACATAGAAATAGAGGTCATTAACGGAGGCTTGTTTGTCGGAGATAACAAAAAGAAAATGGTTGATTTCCAGCAGGCACAGACCATCAACAAACAAATCGAAAGCTATTACCAAATGTCTTTTGGCGATAACTACAATCAATTGTTTAAGGATAAGGACTTTACCATGGACTCCCTTGGTCCTGCTAGAGCCTACTCCGTTTTGAAAAATTATGTTGAACCACACCAGCTTGCTCAGCTGACAATCGATATTCAAACATTGTTTTTTGAAGATGGGTTAGACCTCAGTCAAGCAGACAGTTACACCGGCCTAATCGGTAGCTATCAGTTACCTACAAAGGCTATGGAAGAACTATCACGCATCTTGAATCAACCAGAAAATCTACACCCAGACTTTATCAAGGCTTATGAAATGGGGGTAACCTCTTTCCCAACCTTGTTACTTGAAAAAGACGGAAACTTCTTTAATCTTATCAATAAAGTTCGCACAGTAGACGATTTGGAAAAAAATTTCCAAGAGGCAGTTGCTCAATAGAAAAGAAAATACCTATGTCAAAAAATCAATTATATAAAAATATTTTAGAAGAGACTTATCTAGCTACTGCACAAGGTCGAATAGAAGATTTCAAGAGCCATTTGGTTGCTGATATCTCTTGGACAGAAGCTGCAGGCTTTCCCTATGCTGGTACCTATATCGGTCCAGATGCAGTGATTGAAAACGTCCATGCAAGACTAGGTTCTGAATGGACCAATTATAGTGCCACACCTATTGATTACGCCTTTTCAGGAAACCGTGTCATGGTTTACGGCTACTACAAGGGAACCTACAACCTTACTCAGAAATCCTTTCAAGCAGACTTTGTCCATGTTTACGATTTTAATGCTGAAAATAGAATTACACACTTTATCCAAATCGTAGATAGCGCACTTGTTGAGAAAGCTATGAGATAAAAATCAATTTTCAAAAGTCTATTCGTCACACATTACTTCAACAAAAAATACTAAGTAGCTCGAAAATTCCTATAAATTGTATCAGAAAGTCAGGTATTTCCATGTACAATTCCCAATTTGAACTGGGTTATGTCGCCCTCAACGTCCGCAATCTCGAACTGCAAAGCCTATTTTACCAACAGGTACTAGGCCTGCAAATTTTGATGGAAAGTCAAAACCAGATTGATCTTGGCATCGGCCAAAATACCCTTGTCCGCCTGATTCAAACAGAGCAGAAAGGTGAAGTTAGCCACAGCTACGGACTCTACCACTTGGCCATTGTCCTACCTAGCCGAGAGGACTTAGGCACCATTTTCCGCCACTTTATCGACAATAAGATTCCCCTCCAAAGCGCCAGCGACCACGGTTACAGCGAAGCCATTTACCTAGCCGACACCGAAGGTAACGGCATCGAAATTTACCGCGACCTGCCTCAAGACACTTGGGATGTCCGCCCAGACGGCCGCATCGTCGGCATTACTGAGCCTATGGATGCTGAAACGATCTATGCTTTAGGAAAAAAAGCTGACGCAGTCTATCAGATGCCGCTTGGCAGTCGCATGGGCCATATTCACCTGTCCGTTCGAGAAAGCGCCGCTTCTAGCCGATTTTACCAAGAGGTCCTAGCTGTCGAGGATAAATTCTCGGTCCCATCTGCAGCCTGGCTAGCCTCAGGCGACTACCATCACCACCTAGCAGTCAACGAATGGGGAGGAAAACATCTCCAAACACGAACTGAAGGCATGCCAGGACTTGCCTACTATACGGTCATCTATTCCAATCCAGAAGCTTTTGAAGCAACCTTGGAACGCGCCACAGCTGCAAACCTAAACCTTCAAAGACTAGACAATAGCGTAGCCTTTGTTGATATAGACGGCATCAAAACTAAGCTTGTTTTAGAATAATACGAAAAGGAAGTATCTAGCACTTCCTTTTCTTTGTTTATTTGATTAAGCCAAGATCATATTTCATTCCCAAAATACGTTTGACAGATTGGTCAAGCCGCTCCTCTGTAATAGTTCCAGCTTTCACTTGTTCCACAATATAAGGAATTTGACTAGCATAGCTCGAAGATAAGATCATATCTGTCCCAGCTTGAATAGTCTGCAAGGCACCCGAATTTTGATCAACGAATTGCGATAGACCCAGCATATCAAAGTCATCGGTCATAATGACACCATCAAAACCTAGCTCGGACCGTAATATTTTATTGATCTCAGGTGAAATAGATGATGGAACATCATCAATGGCAGGGACGATATTGTGACTGACCATGATGGAGTCTGCCCCCGCTTCAATTCCAGCCTTAAAGGGAAGAAAATCATTTGCTCGTAATTCTTCTAAACTACGATTGTCATATACCAAATCTGTATGTGAATCAGCATTGTTCCCATAGCCTGGGAAATGTTTCAAAGTCGAAGCAAATTGCTCTTGTTTCAGTAGCTGGACCTCTTGGCTGATATAAGTGGATGTTGTAGCAGCATCTTGGCCAATAGTCCGATCATAGATAAATGACCATGGATCTGTAGATACGTCCGCAACTGGAAAGAAACCGGCATGAATACCTATCCCTTTCAAAAGACTGGTTTTATGCTTAGTATCTTCTAAAACAGCCTCCAGCCCCCCTGACTGATACAATTCCAAGGGGGAGGCAAAGGGAGTTTCTAATAACTGACTAACCCGCGTTACCGTTCCACCTTCTTCATCAGAAGCCATTAAAAGTGGTAGTTTGGAATTAGCTTGATAAGCCGCAACTTCTTCCTTGACTTGTTCTAAGGTCCTTCCTTCAAAGTCCCGTGAAAATAAGATATAACCACCAAATTGATAGGAAATAAGGTCTTCCAACTGATTTTCAGCAGGTATACGTGCAAAAATCATCTGACCAACTTTTTCTTCTAGGGTCATTTGCTGTAGGTAATCAGAGATTAGTTTCTCTTTGACAGAAATCTCTTGAACAGGCACAAAAGAAGGACTGTTGCTGGACTGTCCTTCTCTTTTATTAAACACATAATATGCTAGGGATGCACAGACCGCAATCAACAAACATGCCAAAAGCGGTCCGACTACACCTAGACTTTTATTTACTCTAGCTCTACGCACTACTATCCCTTTATTCGATTCATATAGTCTTGATAGGATTCGGTTTCCATCAAGGTCTTAGCATTTAAAACACGTTCCTTACTTGGTGGCTTGGTCCCTTCGAGTGGATAAGGTCTGCCCAGCTCACGCCACTTAAATTCTCCAAGATTATGGTAAGGCAAGACTTCAAAACGCTCAACATTATTCAAGGTCTTGACAAACTTTCCTAGCTCAATCAGGTCATCATCACGGTCTGTCAAACCAGGGACCAATACGTGACGAATCCAAACTGGCTTACCGATATCCGATAGGTAACGGGCACACTCTAAAATAGTCTTATTGCTATGCCCCGTTACAATACGGTGCTGGTCTGGATTGATTTCCTTAATATCTAAGAGCACCAGATCTGTCACCGCCATCAAGCGATTATATTTTTCCAGATAACGCTCTGTCGAACGGAAGGTCAGAGCACAGGTGTCCAAGGTTGTGTGGATGCCTTTTTCTTTTGCCAGGGTAAAAAGGGCAATCAAAAAGTCAATCTGAATAGTAGCTTCACCACCAGATACCGTTATCCCACCTTCTTTCCCCCAGAACATACGAAAACGCAAGGCTTCATTGAGAACATCCTCTGCAGTTCGTTCTTTGGCCGCAGGATTGACCAATTCCCAAGTATCAGGGTTATGGCAATACTGGCAACGCATATGACAACCTTGCATAAAGACCACAAAACGTACACCTGGTCCATCCACAGAGCCAAAACTCTCAGTCGAATGAACAAGCCCTGTTACTTTTCGGTAATCTACTTCTTCCATCATCTCATCCTCATTTTCTTAATATAGTTATTATATCATAAAAATGAAAACGCTTCTATACTTGTATTTGATTGTTTTTAACTAACTATTTGAATTGCTATGAAAAACCAGCTACCTTAAAGCAACTGGTTTCCTCTTATTCTTTTTCAACTTCCTCTTCCAGAGTAGTCATCATCATTTTAAGCTTGGTCACTCGACCATTTTTCACCTTATCATTGATAAAGACTAAATGATGGTCCTTACTGTCCACTTCAAAGGTCACCTTTTCTTCCTGGCTTGGAATAGTGCCGACTCCCGTCAAATAATAACCTGCAATGGTATCCACATCATCACTTTCTAGCTCCGTATCAAAATGCTCATTGAAGTCATTCAGAGTCATATTCCCTTGGACAATGTAGGTATTCTCTGCAATTTCACGGACAAAAATCTCTGTCTTATCTGTTTCATCATCGATTTCCCCGACAATTTCTTCCAACAAATCTTCTAAGGTAACCAAACCAGCAACTCCACCATACTCATCCAGCAAAATAGCCATCTGGTTTTGGGTATTGCGTAAGGATTTTAACAAATCATCCACGAAAATGGTTTCTGGAACAAAGAGAGGTTCCTGCATAATACGACGGATATTGAGATTGTCGAAACCATTGCTAAAAGCTGCAGATAAAATTTTCTTGGTATGAATAAGGCCGATGATATTGTCCTTGTCCCCATCATAGACGGGAACGCGAGAAAAATTCTGTTTGAGAATGGCCGCCATAATGGTTTCCGTATCATCTTCAATATCAACCATGAAGGCATCCGTACGGGGAACCATGACTTCACGCGCCATCAGCTCATCCAAGGAGAATACACCTTGCAACATCTCGATTTCTTCCGCATCCAAAGTCTGCTCGCTCTTAGTCAAGATATATTCAATCTCATCCCGGGTCATCTGCTCGTCCGCATCGTCAAAGTTCATAGGTGTAATGCGACTGATGAGATTGGTCGCGGCTGATAAGAGCCAAACGAAAGGACTGACAATCTTTCCTAGGAAAATAATCACTGGCGCCGTAACCACTGCCAGATTTTCCTTCATATTCATGGCAATTCGCTTAGGATATAGTTCACCCAGTACGATAGACACAAATGTCAACATCGCTAAAGCCAACCAATAACCAGCAGTTTGAGCTGTTGTTGAATTACCCATCCACTTGGCAAAAACAGCACCTAAATCATTGGCCAAGCTGGCACCCGAAAGGATAGAAATAAAGGTAATTCCCACCTGAATAGTAGAAAGGAAATTATTGGGATTTTCTAAAACTTGAAGTAAGCGAATATACTTCTTCTCACCCTCAGCGGCCTTTTGCTCCACCCGTGAACGATTGAGGGAAACAAGGGCCATTTCTGAAGCTGAAAAGAAGGCATTGAGCAAGGTCAACAATAAAAGTAATAATAATTGTAAATGAATGGTCTGACTACCAGGGTCTTCCATGATATTCTCCTATAATAAAATCTATAACATTCCCATTATACCATATTCTTTTCATTTTGGTATAATCGAGGTGACATTCGGCAAAAATATCTGTAAATCTACACTTCTGTGATAAAATAGTTAAAAAGAAAAGCGAGGTCCATATGATTTTATCCATGAAAGAACTGTCCTACAAAAGACAGGGGAAGTATCTATTAAAAGACATCAACTGGGAATTTAGAAAGGGAGAGCGTTGGGCTATTTTAGGCCTTAACGGTGCTGGAAAATCGACACTGCTGCGCATTTTAATGGCAGAGTTTTGGAAGACTTCTGGCGAGTTGACTGTTCTGGGTGTGGAATTTGGTAAGGGTGATATTCCCGGCCTGCGCACTAAAATTGGTGTGGTTGGCTCCTTTTTGGCAGAACGATTTCCCATTGATTTGACAGCTGAGCAGATTGTCTTGACAGGAAAATATAAGTCTTCTATCTTATACCGGGAACATGGACAGGCAGAATTGGACCAGGCTATTGAAATGCTGAAAACAATCAAGGCTGACCACTTGATTGGCAGGACCTATGCCAGTTTGTCACAAGGCGAACGCCAACTCCTGCTGATCGCCCGCAGTTTGATGGAAGAACCTGCTATTTTGATTTTAGACGAAGCAACAGTCGGATTGGATTTACTAGCAAGAGAACGCCTGCTCCATCACATCGACCACATCTGCCAACTCCCAACGGCTCCTGCCATTATCTATGTGACCCATCACGCAGAGGAAATCACTGACAATTTTACCCATGTCCTCCTGCTCAAAGATGGCATGGTCTTGGCTCAGGGAGCAAAACAAGACATCCTGACACCTGATTTACTAAGTGTTTTTTACGGCAATCAGGTGGAATTGATTGACTTGGGTGAGGGAAGATTATTCATTAAGCCCATATTATAAAAAATAAATCCAGCCCTAGTTTGAGCTGGATTTTAATCGTTCCACCATCACCAAAAATGGTGGGGTATTAACTTGGTTGAGCGGTTTGTAGAGCATGGCTGTAAAGACGGTCTGGTCTAGCTGGCTGACAAAGTCTAAGACAGCATCCTTCTCAACCGCCCCACCCTCATGTCCATAATAAATCATGATGGCTAGGCGACCACCAACCACCAGTCGGTCAAGAACTTTTTCAACAGCTTGAAGGGTGGTTGCAGGCAAGGTAATAACTGACTTATCCGCCGAAGGAAGATAGCCCAGATTGAAAATGGCTGCCTTGCATTCCTCTACATATTGGTCGAGGTTTTCGTGTCCTGTCAAAACCAATTGGGCATTGGTCAAGCCAGCTTTTTCTAGTTTTTCAGCCGTTGTGGTCAGGGCTTGTTCCTGAATATCAAAGGCCACCACTTTTCCTGCTCGCTGGGCTAAAAATAGTGTGTCATGGCCATTTCCCATCGTCGCATCAACCGCTAGGTCTTGGTCGGTTAAAATTTCATCTAAAAAGGCATGAGCCATGTGTAAAGGTCTAAGCATTTTCACTCCTTAAGCTAATAATCTTACATAATATTCGGTCAAGGTGGCTTCGTCCACCTTTTTGCGTTGCTGCAACCACCAGCTGACCGTCTCCACAAAAGTGGTCACAACAAAATGTACCAGCAAATCCTCTGGAAGATTCCCCTTGTCCTGCATGTAGTCTTCAACCACTTTTGGAAAAATGTCGTGTTTCAGCTCCGCTTCCAGTTCTCTTAGAAAATAGGCATTGCGGGACAATAAAAGGCTGGCAACTCGGTCTTGATTGGTCCGAAAGTGTTTGAAAATATGGGCCAACAAGGTCTTCACATCCGCATCTTCACGACCTGTAAATAAGTGGTGAAAGAGGTCATGACAAAGTTCTTCCAAAAGAGCCTCTTTACTGGCATAGTGAGCATAGAAAGTGGAACGCCCCACATCTGCCAGGTCAATAACATCCTGCACGCGCATGTCATCATAACCTTTATCATTTAATAAGGTCAAAAAAGCCTGAAAAATAGCTCTTTTTGTTTTTGCAATTCGTCTATCCATTTTTCGTACATTTCAAACAATTTGTTCAGAAAAAGACAAACCGTTTCTCTTGTTTCTAGTTTTTCGGCTCATTACAGTACATAATAAACCTATAAACAGTATAACACAGAAAGGGAATCTCATGTCATCTTCTAAAAATACATTTATCGCTTTTCTCCTCAATCTCAGCTTTTCTATCATCGAGTTTATCTTTGGTTGGATCTTTGGTTCCAGTGCCATCTTAGCAGATGCTGTTCATGATTTGGGTGACGCCCTCGCCATCGGAAGCTCTGCCATCATGCAAACCTATGCCAACAAACCTGCTGACAAGAACTATCCTTTTGGCTACAAGAGATGGAATATTTTGGCCGCTCTATTGACTTCTAGTATTCTGATTATCGGCTCCAGCTTGATCCTTGTAGAAAACATTCCCAATCTTTTCCATCCCAACCCTGTCAATCAAGATGGGATGTTAGTCCTCGGCATTATCGCTATCATCATCAATTTACTCGCTTCCCGTATTGTAAAAAATGGCCATAGCCATAATGAATCCATTCTCAGCTTGCACTTTTTAGAGGATATTTTGGGATGGCTGGCGGTCATCCTTGTTTCCATCATTCTTCAATTCACTGATTGGTACTTTCTAGACCCACTCCTCTCACTCGGTATTGCTATCTTCATCCTCTCCAAAGCCCTGCCAAAAGCCTGGAATAGTGTCAAGATTCTACTTGAAACAAGTCCGCAAGAAGTAAATCTTGAAGAAGTGAAAGAAATTCTCCTTGCTCTTGAAAATGTTCACGAAATCACTCAACTGAATGTCTGGACCATGGATGGATATGACCATTGTGCGACAGTGACGGTCAAACTAACAAATCCTGCTGTAGCAGACAAGACCAAAGCAAAAATACGGAATTCTCTCATCACCTTTGGCATTGTCCAAAGCACCATCGAAATTTTGTAAAAAAATTTTTTAAAAATATCTCATTTTCCTCTCCCATTTGCGAATAAATAGGTATGAAGACAATTATCCTATTTTTCCTGGGAGCTTCTATCGGCTCCTTCCTGGGATTGGTCATCGACCGTTTCCCTGAACAGTCCATTATCGCCCCATCTAGTCACTGCAATGCCTGCAAGCGACGGCTAAAAGCTTGGGATCTCATACCTATCCTGTCCCAACTTTCCACAAAATCCAAGTGCCGTTATTGCAAGGCGAAGATACCTTATTGGTATCTGGGACTGGAGTTCTTAGCTGGTCTATTGACCCTGCTCTGCCATTTTCAAATTCTATCTCTTGCCCAAACCATTCTCATTTTGGCAGGACTAGTTTTGGCCATTTACGACATCAAACATCAGGAATATCCTTTTGCTGTCTGGCTCGTTTTTACTTTTATAGCTCTAATACTCTCCCAGCTCAACTGGCTCTTCTGTGGCCTTTTGGTCCTAGCCTATCTGACTGAAAAATGGCAACTCAATATCGGTTCTGGCGATTTTCTCTATCTGGCAAGTCTGTCACTTTTGTTTGGCTTTACAGAAATTCTCTGGATTATTCAGCTAAGTTCCATCCTAGGTCTGGCCATCTTTTTCATCTTTAAACCAAAATCCCTACCCTATGTACCTTTTCTTTTTTTGGCCAGCCTGATTATCAATATCACTCTCTAAATCGAGCCTAGCTCGATTTTTTTGGTATAATAGAAAGAATAAAGGAGAAAGCTATGACAGTTTTTACAGATGACAGTTTAACCCTGCATACCGATCTTTATCAAATCAATATGATGCAGGTCTATTTTAATCAAAACATCCACAACAAACATGCCGTGTTTGAAGTCTATTTCCGTTCTCAGCCCTTTAAAAATGGCTATGCCGTCTTTGCCGGCTTGGAGCGTGTCGTAGACTACCTCAACAATCTTTCCTTCAGCCAGACGGATATTGACTATCTGACTGAATTGGGCTATCCACAGGATTTCCTTGACTATTTGGCAAACCTTGAAATGAACTTGACGGTTCGCTCTGCCAAGGAAGGCGACTTGGTTTATGCCAACGAACCTATCATGCAAATTGAGGGCCCACTTGCCCAGTGCCAGTTGATTGAAACAGCTATCCTCAATATCGTCAACTACCAAACCCTGATTGCTACCAAGGCCCGTCGTATCAAGGCAGTCATTGAAGATGAGATGCTGATGGAATTTGGAACCCGTCGTGCCCAGGAAATGGATGCTGCCATTTGGGGTACCCGTGCAGCCTTTATCGGCGGAGCTTCTGCAACATCCAATGTTCGAGCTGGAAAAATCTTCGGCATCCCTGTCGCTGGTACCCACGCCCATGCCCTTGTTCAAACCTACGGAGATGATTACAAGGCGTTCAAGGCCTATGCGGAAACCCACCGTGATTGTGTCTTCCTTGTGGATACCTATGATACCCTACGAATCGGTGTTCCTGCAGCCATCAAGGTGGCCAAGGAAATGGGCGATAAAATCAACTTTAAGGGCGTACGGATCGACTCTGGCGACATGGCCTATATTTCCAAAAAGGTCCGTCAACAGTTGGATGAGGCAGGCTTTACAGAAGCCAAAATCTACGCATCCAACGACTTGGATGAAAATACCATCCTCAACCTCAAAATGCAAAAGGCAAAAATTGATGTCTGGGGAGTGGGCACTAAGTTGATCACGGCCTATGACCAACCAGCCTTGGGAGCTGTCTATAAGATTGTATCCATTGAAGAGGAAAATGGAAAGATGCGAGACACCATCAAATTGTCTTCCAACGTGGAAAAAGTATCGACACCTGGCAAAAAACAAGTCTGGCGCATCACCTCAAAAGAAAAGGGCAAGTCAGAAGGCGACTATATTACCTTTGCGGATACGGATGTCAGCCAAATGGACAGCATTTATATGTTCCATCCAACCTATACCTACATCAACAAGACCGTGGAAAACTTCGATGCCCGTCCCCTTCTCATTCCTATTTTTGAAGAGGGCAAACAGGTTTATGAACTTCCAAGCCTAGCGGACATTCAAACCTATGCCAATCAGGAATTTGACAAGCTTTGGGATGAGTACAAACGCGTCCTCAACCCACAGCTCTATCCAGTTGATTTGGCTCAGGATGTCTGGGACAACAAGATGGATATTATCAACCGCATTCGCAAGCAAAGCCAGGCTAAATCCATTTAAGAAAGATACGTTATGACTCTACAAGAAACCATCATCAAAGAATTAGGTGTCAAGCCAAGCATTGACCCCAAAGAAGAAATCCGTCGCTCCATCGACTTTCTCAAAGATTATCTTAAAAAACACCCATTTTTGAAAACCTATGTCTTGGGGATTTCTGGTGGGCAAGATTCGACCTTGGCTGGTCGTTTGGCTCAGCTGACCATGGAAGAAATGCGGGCGGAAACAGGTGACGAAAGCTACCAATTCATTGCTATCCGACTCCCTTACGGCGTGCAGGCTGACGAGTCTGACGCCCAGGCAGCCTTAGCCTTTATCCAACCCGATGTCAGCCTAACCATCAACATCAAGGAATCTACTGATGCCATGGTGGCGGCCGTCAATGCAAATGGGCTTGCTATGTCTGATTTTAATAAGGGAAATGCTAAAGCCCGCATGCGCATGATTGCCCAATACGCTATCGCTGGTGAACGCAAGGGGGCTGTTATTGGAACTGACCATGCAGCTGAAAATATCACTGGCTTCTTTACCAAGCACGGAGACGGCGGTGCAGACATCCTCCCCCTCTTCCGCCTCAACAAACGCCAAGGAAAGCAGCTCCTAGCTGAACTGGGGGCAGACGAAAAACTCTACCTCAAGGTTCCTACTGCAGACTTGGAAGAAGACAAACCAGGTCTGGCTGACGAAGTCGCCCTCGGTGTTACCTATAACCAAATCGACGACTATCTTGAAGGCAAAACCATCGCCCCTCAAGCCCAAACCATTATCGAAGGCTGGTGGAACAAAACAGCACACAAACGCCACCTACCAATTACGATTTTTGATGACTTTTGGAAATAAACAAATATCCCCTGACGATAGTGATATACTCCCCTTATAGTGGACAGTGAAAAAACAAAAATTTTCACTAGAAACTATAAAGGGAGTTTTATTATGTCCAAAAGAAGTCCAAAGTCTGTCTCTGAGAAACTAGA
>NZ_POJD01000357.1 GCF_002960445.1 Streptococcus suis | reverse complement strand
GTATTCGGAGAGGATGATTGGTGCGCTTTGCTTTGAAAAGGTAGATGAACGTCAACTTTCTGCGGAGCTCAGCTATTTCCTAAAAAAAGACTACTGGAGAAGAGGCTTAATGACGGAAGTAGTGAGGACTTTAGTCTATCTAGCTTTTTATGAGTTTGGTCTGAGGGAGCTGGTTATTGTCACCCATGAGGAAAATGTGGCCAGTCAGATGGTGGCGAAAAAAGCTGGTTTGGTACAGGTTGCGCAGTATCGCGGAAGTGACCGCTATAGCCATAAAAC
>NZ_POJD01000356.1 GCF_002960445.1 Streptococcus suis | reverse complement strand
GCTCCACTTAGGAACTTGATTTTTTCTATACTTCATTCATTGCTTTCACAATCTTCCATCCTTGATGAAGGCTTGCAATTCTTGCTAGAATATGGGACACTAGAATCATGAAAAAGATACAACGTGAATTTCAAAAAATATATTACAACTTAGACAAGATTCTCTTGCTCTTCTTTACCCTGTTTACCTTTATGGAATTTGTTTGGATACCGCTCAATTCATGGATTTCTGAGGGACTCTTAGCTATGACAGGGCATGCCTACCTTTCACCGACGAATTTAGATCG
>NZ_POJD01000355.1 GCF_002960445.1 Streptococcus suis | reverse complement strand
AATTGTGAACCTGTATGGATAGTACGAGCAAATGACTCTTCTTCACTCTTAACAATCTTCTCAATGAAGGCACGTTTTTCAAGTACTTCTGGATAGTAACTTTCCATGATATTACCAACTGTCTCCACCAATTTGTACAAGAATGGCTCTGTAATGCCCAAACGTTGACCATGCATAGAAGCACGACGAAGGAGACGACGAAGGACATAACCACGACCTTCATTTCCAGGAAGGGCACCGTCACCAATAGCAAAAGAAAGGGCACGGATGTGGTCTGCAATAACCTTGAAGCTCATGT
>NZ_POJD01000354.1 GCF_002960445.1 Streptococcus suis | reverse complement strand
CCTTTACCGGCGGCATTAATATCGCAGATGAATACATCAACAAGAAAGTGCGTTTTGGTTACTGGAAAGACGCAGCGATTATGATTAGGGGAGAAGCTGTTGCAAACTTTACGTTGATGTTCCTTCAAATGTGGAATTACAATGAAAAGACAGAGACAGATGACCTAAAATACCTCAAAACGCATAAAGATTTAGAGACGGAAACCGTTGATGCCGAAGGTTTCTTCCTTCCGTATGGCGAGAATCCATTTGATGGAGATGAGGTAGCCAAACGAGTCTGCCTAGACATG
>NZ_POJD01000353.1 GCF_002960445.1 Streptococcus suis | reverse complement strand
TGTTGTTGATATTTGGTATGGGTACCTTGTTGGGGACATTGATTTCAGATATTATCATGAGTATCGTGGATCCACGTATCCGTGTGAAATAGAAGGAGGAGTAAGGTGAGTAAAGAAAATAAAAAACAAGTACAATCTGCTTCAACTCCTCCAGGTGGCTTCCGTGTCATCGCGCGGGAGTTTATGAAAGATCGACTTGCATTGACCTCATTAATTATCTTAGTGACGGTTCTCTTAGCAGTCTTTATCGGTGCACTTCTGTTGAATCAAGAACAAGTTATGAAAGTCAACCTTTTGGG
>NZ_POJD01000352.1 GCF_002960445.1 Streptococcus suis | reverse complement strand
GCATCTAATAGGAATAGTCAGTACTATTACATATTTGTCACTGCTTATTTGACTTTTGTATTGTCCATAATCTGGTCAATAAATCCGTAAGCCAAGGTTTCTTCAGCTGACATCCAGTAATCACGTTCCGCATCCTTGTGGATTTGCTTGACTGTCTTACCTGAGTTGTCTGCCAAGATTTTTTCTAGCTTATTACGTGTTTTTAATAGGTGTTCTGCAGCAATAGCCATATCTGTTTGCTGAGTACCACCACCAGTTCCACCC
>NZ_POJD01000351.1 GCF_002960445.1 Streptococcus suis | reverse complement strand
AAATTGAAAAGAAGAAACGTCTTTATTTACTTGAAGTGGATGGTCAGGATAGTTTATATATTACGGAAGACACAATTGTTCGCTTCATGCTTAGTAAGGGAAAGGAAATCACGGAGCAGGAGTTTCGTGAGCTTCGCGATTTTGCTCAGTTTTCTTATGGGAAAAATCTAGCACTTTATTACCTTTCCTTCAAGCAACGTACCAAAAAAGAAGTTAGTAATTATCTAAAAAAATATGAAATTGAAGAAAACAATATTGTCAAGATTGTG
>NZ_POJD01000350.1 GCF_002960445.1 Streptococcus suis | reverse complement strand
GGTCGTTGTACTAGCTGATAATTCACGTTATAGAGAACAATCTCCAGCTATTGCTTCATACGTAACTTTTCCGGGGTATTCTGAAAAAAATAATGAAAAAATTTCCAAGTTTTTAAAAGGGTTATATCGTGCAATGGATTATCGAGCTGAACATATGAAGGAAGTTTCAAAATGGGTTGCTACCCAAATCGGTTCAGATATCACAGCTGTTCAAGATCAACTACAAGATGGAGAGTGGTTAACAAGTAGACAAATGATTCAATTGATTAACACTGGGATACTTCAACAGTATTACGAGA
>NZ_POJD01000035.1 GCF_002960445.1 Streptococcus suis | reverse complement strand
GATCTTCTCGATTCCATTGATTCGTACACCTACGTCATGAGCATGCCTGAGCGCATTCAGCTGATGTTGGTATATATCTGTATCACACCAGAAAGAGTGACCATTGAACGGCTAATGGAGTTGACAGAAGTCTCTCGTAATACGGTCTTAAATGATTTGAATGAAATTCGAACCCAGTTGGCTCAAGAACAATACAAGATGACCCTCTATGTGTCTAAGAGTCATGGCTATAGTCTCGTTTGTCACCCTTTAAATAAAATCCAATATGTCCACTCACTTCTCTATACCATCTTCTTGGATGCCAATAAAGGTTTTTTGCAGGTTCTAGAAGCTAAGTTATTTGAGTTGGTGG
>NZ_POJD01000349.1 GCF_002960445.1 Streptococcus suis | reverse complement strand
TGGAAGGAATATCAACTTTTAAAGTTTGAACCTTTTCCCCTGTTTCCTTTTTAGATTTCAGACTCTCTGTTTTTCTTTCTATTCCCTGAAAAAGGACCCTTTTACTCTTTTTAGCTTCTGGGATCTCCTGTTCTGTCTGTCCCTCGTCAACTGCCTGAATATCTGCCTCATCTTTATGAGCAAGGTAGGCTTGGTGGCGTGCTTTCCATTGTTCGAAAAAGGCACTTTTTTCATCATCCGGAGCAGTCATCTCAGGTATGTCTACATCCGTAGAAAATTCTTTCTCTTCGGCTAATACAG
>NZ_POJD01000348.1 GCF_002960445.1 Streptococcus suis | reverse complement strand
AGAGCCAGACAGGAAATTGAAGGAAAGGTCCTCCAAAAGGAATCTTAAAGCTATCAAAACGAAATTCCGTAAAAATCCAAATAATCGTCGCTGCAGCTAGAATACCAAACATTTTAGGAGCAGGCTTTAACTCCTTGACATCATCAATGAATCCCGTAAGAACGATAATGCTGGATGCTAGGACCAGGGGCCAGATATAATGCAAGTAAGTGCCATGGTAATTGACACGGGTAACAATTCCTGGTAAAAACCATAGGACAGAAATGGTAAATGCCACAAAGATAGCCAGACCTCCCGCTGAAGGCATGGGCACCTTATT
>NZ_POJD01000347.1 GCF_002960445.1 Streptococcus suis | reverse complement strand
TTCTTATCGAAGAAGCAAAAAAAGAAAATCCAAATGTCGTATTGGTAGATAATGGAGACACCATTCAAGGTACTCCTCTTGGAAATTACAAGTCTATCGTTGATCCTATTGAAGAAGGTGAACAACATCCTATGTACGCCGCCTTAGAGACTCTGGGATTTGACGTCGGCACACTTGGCAACCACGAATTTAACTACGGCCTTGCCTACCTCGAAAAAGTAATTCGTACAGCCAACATGCCTCTAGTCAACGCCAATGTCCTCGATCCGACTACGAAAGACTTTCTCTACACCCCTTATA
>NZ_POJD01000346.1 GCF_002960445.1 Streptococcus suis | reverse complement strand
TTTACACCATGATTATACCCCCATTATAGGTTATATGTCAATCAATTTGTATATTTCCACGCGCCGACCTGCTGGGGTTGGCGTTTTTCCGTAACATCGTAGAATAACAATAAAAGGCAGAATAAAAACTATTCCACCTTTTTGTAATGACAAAATTAAAAAAGCCCTTAACTGTTGGCTGGCATACCACACAGGCAGCTTACGACAATACGCAGACACAAACAGAATTACAAGTAGCCTTTTCTATAATTAATATAACTCTTTTTATTGAAAAATTCAACTAT
>NZ_POJD01000345.1 GCF_002960445.1 Streptococcus suis | reverse complement strand
GCTACCATCATCAAGTCTGCCAACTCATCTACGATTACCACAATGAGAGGAAGTGGAATCTGTTTTTCTTCTGAACGGCTATTAAATTCTTCGACCTTCGCATTATAACCTTCTAAGTTTCGGACACCAATTTGGCTAAACAACTCATAGCGTTTCTCCATTTCATCCACTACTTTTTGAAGAGCTCGAGCAGCCTTGCGTGGGTTGGTCACAACGGGAATCAATAGGTGGGGAATATCATTATAGACCGATAATTCGACCATTTTGGGGTCAATCATCATGAACTTAACTTGATCTGGACCA
>NZ_POJD01000344.1 GCF_002960445.1 Streptococcus suis | reverse complement strand
TCAAATTATTGAAGATGAATTACAAAAAATTATCCCAGCTATCGGAAACGAACTTGGTTTACCAGTTATTAACCTTTACACTGTGACGGAGGGACATCTTGAATACTATAGCGATGGTCTTCATTTGACACCGTTAGGAAATCAAGTTATTGCTGAAGAGATTTACCAGCATCTCAGACACTAATGGCTCTAAATTGTGGTATAATACTAGTGAAATGGAGAGATTATGGTAAAAAGAGATTTAATAAAACAAATCAGTTTATTGGTCTTATTGATTTTTGGAATCATTGGCCTACGATT
>NZ_POJD01000343.1 GCF_002960445.1 Streptococcus suis | reverse complement strand
ATTGAGGCTCTTCTTGACGCTGAGGAAGACACATTGCCACGCCCATCTGCTCAAGGTTTAGGAGATGTGGTAGAATATCCAGAAGGTCTACGTAAGTACCAGCAATTCTTGGTATCAACTGGTACAGATTTGGACGGTATGAAAGTTGCACTTGATACAGCTAATGGTGCTGCTGCAACATCTGCACGTCAAATTTTTGTAGATTTGGGAGCAGATTTGACAGTAATGGCTGAAAAGCCAGACGGTTTGAATATCAATGAGGGTGTTGGTTCAACTCATCCTGAAAAATTGCAAGAACTGGTCAAAGAAACAGGTAGTCAAATTGGACTTGCCTTTGATGGTGACAGTGACCGCTTGATTGCCGTCGATGAAAATGGTGTTTTGGTAGATGGCGACCGCATCATG
>NZ_POJD01000342.1 GCF_002960445.1 Streptococcus suis | reverse complement strand
GCTGATAAGACAGTATACCGTGTAAGTAAGGGTGGTCACATAACCATTGATCTCTATTATAAGAAAAACCTAACACTGACCGCATTAGATAAGTCCAAAGTTTATGATGGCACTGCCCTATCAAGTTCGGGTCTGTCTGATTTAAATCCTTCGTACAGTTCAGAACTGAAAACAGGTGACAAATTGGTTGCCATCAGCTATGATGGAAGTCAAACAAATGCTGGTAGTAGCGCAACGACACCTAAACTTGCTAACATCAGCAATGCATCTGGTGCTGACCGGACGAATTTCTATCACATA
>NZ_POJD01000341.1 GCF_002960445.1 Streptococcus suis | reverse complement strand
AATGCAAATCCATACAAATTGTTCTATCTATCTAAATGAATCGTTAGCAAATTAACGGATGTTCAAACACATATGAAACATATATAAGTCTGTTACCCTTTTGATCAGATACCTAATGAGAGAGGATTCTCTCATTTTTTTAATCAAAATCGTTTACAAATGTAATCAAAAAGCATGTGATTTGACTGCAAATGTAGTCAAAAGGAGAGCAGTATTATGAAAACATCCATCTATAATGTCAATGGGATGACTTGCGCAACCTGTGCTCTGACAGT
>NZ_POJD01000340.1 GCF_002960445.1 Streptococcus suis | reverse complement strand
GGATTTCTTCCTTGTAAGCTGCGTCTTGTGCATCGAAGAGTTCAGTTGATGGCACAGAAACCACACGAACCTTAGTGCCTGCTGCTTCTAATTCTTTGGCAGCTTTGACAGCCAAGTTCACTTCTGAACCAGATGCAAGAAGGATTGTATCAAAGCCTGCTGCTTCATAGACAACATAAGCCCCTTTTGCAACCTTGTCAAAGTCTGTTCCTTCTTCAACTGTCAAGTTTTGACGAGTGAGAACAAGGGCTGATGGTGTAGACTTGCTAGTCAATGACAAGTACCAA
>NZ_POJD01000034.1 GCF_002960445.1 Streptococcus suis | reverse complement strand
GCACGAGCTGGGTCAGCAGCACCAAATGGAATCGCACCTTCAGTGATGAATGAAAGACCCATAACAATGTTTGTCAAACCTGAGTTACGCTCTTCTTGTGTGAATTTGTCTTTGAAAAGAAGGGTTGCAACGAATACTGCCAACGGTGGAACCATACCACCTGCCATTACCGCTGCCATGGCAACAGAACCACCATCTGCAACAGTTGCTGCAAGTGTACCTGTACCGAAGACATAAGCTGCCTTGTTGACTGGACCACCCATATCGACTGCCATCATACCACCGAGGACAAGTCCAAGGAGAATAGCAGAGCTACCTTCAAGACCTG
>NZ_POJD01000339.1 GCF_002960445.1 Streptococcus suis | reverse complement strand
CTTAGCGAAAATGTCTTATAAAACTGCCTTGTTGATTGGGTGTTTCCAGGTCTTAAGCATCGTTCCGGGGACTAGTCGCTCAGGTGCGACCATTCTGGGAGCGATTATTTTGGGGACCAGCCGATCTGTGGCGGCAGATTTTACCTTCTTCCTTGGGATTCCAACCATGTTTGGTTATAGTGGTTTGAAGGCTGTTAAATATTTCTTAGATGGCAATAGCCTGAATATGGAGCAGGTATGGATCTTGCTAGTCGCTAGTGTGACGGCTTACTTGGTATCCTTAGTTGTTATTCGTTTCTTG
>NZ_POJD01000338.1 GCF_002960445.1 Streptococcus suis | reverse complement strand
AAGAGGAAGATGAGAGAAATACTTGTCGCAGAAAGCACTGTCACCATTAGGGCAACTAAAGCTTGACCTGCTACCATACCAATCTGGCAGAAAGCATCAATCCCTCCACCGACTGTCGCCAATTTATCTTCAGGCAGTTCATTTAAGACCAAGGCATTCATTTTCGGATTGAAGACACCCAAAGTCATAGCTGTCACAAAAATAATCGTCAATACCACATAAATATTGTGGAGAAAGAAACCTGAGAAAATCAAGACTGGCATCAATGTAGAGAATTTGAGG
>NZ_POJD01000337.1 GCF_002960445.1 Streptococcus suis | reverse complement strand
TCGCCTCTGCCACTGTTGTCTCACGAATATCCAGAGCCACCATGACACGTTGAATCTCTTTATTAAGGGTACCGATTTGCAGCCCTTTGACATCGCCTTCCATAGCCAAAGAATGGGGACAAAAGGCTTGATAGCGCTCAATAACCTGACTAGCTAACATGGACTACCTCCTGAATTTGTTGGATCTTTTGGGAAATGGCAAAGCGGTCACCTTGGCGTTCAGATGGAACTTGTTCCAAAGCAAAACTTAATTTTTCAAGTTCTCTTCTCCACTTTTTGACGAAAACTGGTGAGGCCTCCT
>NZ_POJD01000336.1 GCF_002960445.1 Streptococcus suis | reverse complement strand
GTTTTCCACAGATAATTTTTAAAATCCACACTGTTAAGAAAAGTTTTCCACAAGATGTGAATAAAAGTCAGAACCCTTGCTGGTCCTGACTTTTTGTAATGATTTTAGTGTGGAAAAGAGTGTTTATAAAAATAAATTGTAAACAAGTCTATTTAAAATTGTTGATAATTCTTTCGAATTCATCGAGGTCATTAAAGCTAATCCGAATTTCTCCGCTCCCGTTTTTCTTCTTGATAATTTTTGTAGCTGTTCCAAGAGTTTTACTGAGTGAATCTTCCTG
>NZ_POJD01000335.1 GCF_002960445.1 Streptococcus suis | reverse complement strand
AGTAGGATTTTTCCTCGCTCTTTCTTTGTATGGCTTAAGGTTTAATCACTTCTACCCCACCCATGTATGGACGGAGAACTTCTGGAATGGTGACAGAACCGTCTTCATTTTGATAGTTTTCAAGGATGGCAGCCACTGTACGACCAACCGCTAGACCAGAACCGTTGAGGGTGTGGAGCAATTTGACTTTACCGTCAGCAGCATCGCGGTAGCGGATTTGGGCGCGACGAGCTTGGAAATCTTCTGTGTTGGAACAGCTTGAAATTTCACGGTAGGCATTTTGGGCAGGAATCCAGACTTC
>NZ_POJD01000334.1 GCF_002960445.1 Streptococcus suis | reverse complement strand
TGTCGCAAAATATCTTCACAGAGTTGTTGACTAGTTTCAAGCAATTGCTCAATCAGTCCATCCTCATCATCGTGTTCCACTTTGAGATACTGTTTTGCTTCTACTAAACTGACCATCATTACTTAGCCTTCACAGTTAAAGTCTTAACGGCTTCAGGTAGGACTAACTTACCATCCACACGTTGGGAAGCAAGAAAACCAATCTGTCCATTATTGGCATAGAGTTCATTCAGACGTTTGAAGGTACGACCCTGACGATCCGCAATCCAATAATAAGAAAAATCGCCAAAGGCAATGGCTTTG
>NZ_POJD01000333.1 GCF_002960445.1 Streptococcus suis | reverse complement strand
AAGTTGAAAAGGGTCAACTGATGCTGGAAGTGGATGTAGAAATGCTTGTCGCAGAAGGGTACGATATAGTGACTCCTGTAGTTGTTACAAATACACAGGAATATCTGGATGTTCTCTTGCTTTCGACAAAAGAGGAAGTCAACTATGCTGATGATTTATTAGCAGTCTTATAATTCGAGGAGGGTATATGTCAATTTTTCCAGATAATTTCTTATGGGGAGGAGCAGTAGCTGCAAACCAAGTAGAAGGTGCATATAATGAGGGAGGAAAAGGATTATCCGTTCAAGATGTTCTCCCCAATG
>NZ_POJD01000332.1 GCF_002960445.1 Streptococcus suis | reverse complement strand
TATCAACAGGTTACTGTTAACAACGATATTGCGCTCTTAATTTCTCAAGTCACAGGAACGGATGCTTCTAGCCTTTCAGGATTGACGGTGACTGAAAATGGAGAAGTTGGTGAACAGACTGAGGTTATCAGTGGAAAAGTAGAAGCTTTAGCGAGTCAAATAATTGGCGGTGCGACAATCTACTATATTGAGTCTGAGGGCAAGATTTACAAAGTCAAAGCAACGGAAGATAGTACAGATCGATTACCATTTATCAAAGTAGGAGATCACTTTAGCGGTCAGTTAGATAAGAAAAATTATCT
>NZ_POJD01000331.1 GCF_002960445.1 Streptococcus suis | reverse complement strand
AAAACTAGCAAAAGTAGCTGGAAGTGTCCCGACAAGATCGCTCAAATTGTAAAGTAGGAGGCCAGAAATAATGAATGTCCCAATCAACCAAGCCAAATCAATGCTATCTCGTTTGCTCTTTTGAGTTGATTCTTTAAGTAGGCTAGGAATCGTTCCCACGATTGCTCCCGCAAAGGCCCACAAAACTGGGACTTGGAAATGTTGCAATAAAAATTCTACAGGGAAAGAGAAAAGTGCGATTCCCAAAATTCCACCAATTCCTACAGGAACAAA
>NZ_POJD01000330.1 GCF_002960445.1 Streptococcus suis | reverse complement strand
ATTAATCATCTGTCCTACTCGAATGACATCGTCTATTGATACCGATTTGATAGCCTCAATCCAATCTAACCAACTTAAATTTCTATTTCCTAAGGTAACTTGATTATATACTTGTTCTATCAAATTATTCTGCCTATCTTGAGCCAAGGTTGCTGAATGAATCAACATGTTTTTTGTCAACTCTAATTCTTCTTCTGTAAACTTACCACATTTTAAATCAAGTAGTTGTTTACTAATTAACTTCATTACCCTGAGTCTATTTTCACGGCTAATTCCAGCATAGACCTTTAGCATTCCTGAAAAAATAGAGACCTGACTACCAATTGTATAG
>NZ_POJD01000033.1 GCF_002960445.1 Streptococcus suis | reverse complement strand
GGATCAAGCAATCAAGTACAAGGAAACCTTGAACTTCCCGCTATTGAGTGCTAACACTTACGTTAATGGTGCTCGTGTTTTTGAAGCTTCAACTATTGTCGATAAAACTCCAACTGTTGTAGGCGATGAATTTGTAGTTATCGGTGTAACAACACCTGAAACTGCTACAAAAACCCATCCGAAAAATGTTGAGGGAGTAACATTTACCGACCCAGTCACAGAAGTCAATAAAGTGATTGACGAAGTGGAAGCGCGCGCTCTAGCAGATAATCGTGTTTACAAGAACTATATCATTCTAGCTCACCTAGGTGTCGAT
>NZ_POJD01000329.1 GCF_002960445.1 Streptococcus suis | reverse complement strand
AGTTAGAAATAGGTATCAATAATCCTGAAATACTAGTACTATTTAACGTTTTTCCTTTTATAGCATCCTTTGAATTACCAGTGGTTGAGATTAGGGGCAAAAATCGCATCAGATAGTCTCTTATGATATTTTCTTTATCTCCGTACGGAAATATTGAGATTATCGCTTCATTATGGCTAGCAGGGACCTCTAATGCTACTTTACCAATAGTTAACTTAAAACTCATCAACAAGGTGCCTGCCGAAGCTATCTTTACCTTCTTCTGATTAATAGCAAAATCTGATAGATATTCTTTTGTTTTG
>NZ_POJD01000328.1 GCF_002960445.1 Streptococcus suis | reverse complement strand
GGGCTCCAGAGAATAAAAATTTCGTCAATATCTGTTAATTCCTTGAAGGCATAGGCTTCGAGGGCAATGTTATAAGCTGGGTCATTGCTGTTATTTACAATGTATTTCATGCAAAACTCCTTTATTGTTAACTAATTTTTATTATAGTGGAAACGATAACAAAAGACAAGTATTGAAACTCTTCTTGTCCATTCTTGAATTTTCTCAAAAATGATGGTAGGCTATAAAAGGAGGTTTTCATGAGCAAACACTTAAAATCATTTTTGATCTTTTATCTAGCCGCAAGCATCTTTCTTCCTTAGA
>NZ_POJD01000327.1 GCF_002960445.1 Streptococcus suis | reverse complement strand
TGTTGTTCAAGTTGAGGCTGTTCGCTTGGATGTCTGCTTCCATGGCCTCTTTCATCAAGTTTTGCAACTGCTCAAAGCTTGTGATAGTTACTTCCTTGGTTGAATCAGCAACACCAAGTTCATACTGCATGGTAAACGGCTTGAGTTGGCCTGTCGCTGCTTTTTCCAAACGCTCAGTAAACATGGCTTTCTTAAACTCAGCCCATGAAGTATATTGACCTTGGAAGACATATTCTAAGACATGGTCATCCGTAATCAAACCAGTATTC
>NZ_POJD01000326.1 GCF_002960445.1 Streptococcus suis | reverse complement strand
TTCTTCAAGACGGGCTAATTCAGCCGAATTTTCAATCTCCAATTTATTTTCTAAAACCATATGGCACCTCAACTTCCCTGAGATTATTTAGTAAAAGCTGTCGATTCCTCCAAGGTAAACTTAACATTGTCTTCAATCAACTTGCGGCGTGGCTCGACCTTGTCGCCCATAAAGACAGATACACGGCGTTAGGAACAATCGATTCCTATCACAAATCATCGAATTGAATAGTTTATAGTATTAGTTTGCTATATTTTCAACAAATTGATAGACCTTTTGGGACCAATCTGCCATCCCATCCTG
>NZ_POJD01000325.1 GCF_002960445.1 Streptococcus suis | reverse complement strand
AAATTTAACGGTGAGTTCGGAGTGACTAAGAAACCGTTAACACCTTCTTTCACCATCTCACAAACACCACCATGTCGGTAACCGACAACAGGTTTACCGCATGCCATTGCTTCTAGTACAACCGTTGGTAGAGGGTCTGGATTAGTACTTGGAAGTACAAAAATATCAAACATATTATATAATTCAGTGGTATTTGCATAATAATCAATTCGTCTGACTTGAGAAGAGACCTTTAATTGAGAAATCTTCTTTTCTAATTCTACTACTCGCCACTCTTCTCCTTCAAAAGCACTTCCTGCTATAAAGGCGATAGCTTTTGGATTCTGTTCGAGTATAGGAGCAACTGCTTCTAAAAAATC
>NZ_POJD01000324.1 GCF_002960445.1 Streptococcus suis | reverse complement strand
AATCGAATCGCTATCTACACGGGTGATTATCTTCTGGCCTATTCAAGTCGACTATTTGGAAAGGGGCTTCGTTTGCTAGAGGTGTCACGTGATGATTTGGATTTGGGCAATGATAAGCTGATGGAAACAATTCTTCGAGGGGAATTATCTCAGCTACTCAATCAATTTGATGCCAATATGACTATGAAAGCCTATCTCAAGCAAATTCAAGGAAAAACAGCTTTTCTATTTGGACTTGCCTGTCAGTTGGGGAGTTTTGTACCAGGCCAATCTAGGAAAGACAGTAGCATGGCTTTTCGGTCTG
>NZ_POJD01000323.1 GCF_002960445.1 Streptococcus suis | reverse complement strand
TCATGTTGTTGTTATTGATTATTCTTGTCATTACTTTCGTTCAGATGAAGGTACAGAAAAAATGGGTGCATTACCGTTAAGGAGGTTCATGTGAAACAATCAGCTTTTAAATCAACAATCTGGATGCATGCCTTCTTGATTTTAGTGGCAATGGGCATGCTGATCCCATTTGTTTGGATGGTGTTGACGTCTTTTAAAACGGTAACCGAATCCACTCAGATGAATCCTTTCCACTTTTTACCAAGTAACTGGATGGTGAGCAATTATACGGAGGCTATTCGGACTAATAATTTTCCGATACTCTA
>NZ_POJD01000322.1 GCF_002960445.1 Streptococcus suis | reverse complement strand
CTACTCTTTCCTTAGCCATTGATTCGTAAACTTTCTATGATTTCTTTGATTTTTTCTGTTGAAAATGGGACTTGTTTAGCCACTTGATCTAGCTCGTTGATTGCTTGATTCAAGCTATCTTCTAGAAAGACTTTTGAGGCTTCCAGTCCCATTAGGGCAGGGTAGGTAGACTTCTCAGCCAATACATCTTTTTGGGGAGTTTTTCCGATTTCCTCAAAAGTGGCTGTCACATCCAAAATATCATCCCGAACTTGAAAGGCTAGACCAATTAATTGACCCGCTTGTCGCAAATGGTTGATTACCACATCTGATTGTCCTGCAATCAAACCTGCTGCTACAAA
>NZ_POJD01000321.1 GCF_002960445.1 Streptococcus suis | reverse complement strand
TTACGCTTGTCCACCAAAGCGACCAGCCAAGAAGAAGCAAATCTACGTTTAAATCAGTTGGAAGAAGACATCTTACAACATGACAAACTGGCAGACTATTTCTATGCCTACGGAGAGGACAATAGTTTGGTCAAAACGGTAGCGACTCGTTTGGCGGAGAAAAGACAAACCATCGCTATCGTCGAACAGGGGACAGGTGGTCTCTTGCAAGCTGAATTGAGCCTGGCTTTGGCTGATCAGCCGTATTTTAGCGGAGGAAAAGTCGTCGGTCAGCTAGGGATAGA
>NZ_POJD01000320.1 GCF_002960445.1 Streptococcus suis | reverse complement strand
ATAGCTTCTTTAATCTTGTCAGATAAAACATCTGTCATATCAGATTGGATAAAGCCCGGCGCAATCGCATTGACACGAACATTTCGCCCAGCAACCTCACGGGCAATGGCTTTAGTAAATCCAATCACACCTGCCTTAGAAGCAGAATAGTTGGCCTGTCCAGCATTTCCAATCAAGCCAGATACACTTGATAGATTGATAATAGCACCCTCACGAGCCTTTGTCATTGGTTTCAAAACAGCCTGCGTCATATTAAAAGTTCCAGTAAGATTTACCTTCAGAACCGTATCAAAATCCTCTTCTGT
>NZ_POJD01000032.1 GCF_002960445.1 Streptococcus suis | reverse complement strand
TTTTGTTATCAAAAAACACAGTAAAGTACAGTTGCCTATTCGTTCAAAATTGCCATTTTGTCAATAATGGTTGCGAGATTTGATTTCTATTTGCTCAAAATGGGCAAAATGACGTTTTTTGCGGACATAAAAAAGACCTTGTCCAGAGGTCGGGGGAATAGTCGGGGAGTTGTAACTATAAACGGCTATATAATAAGTAAAAAACTATCTTAGCGATAGTCTTTTTTAATGGACAGGTACCTCAACGATACGGCTGTCAGTCTTCTCCGCCTGAACTTTTCCATGGTAAAACTCCGTCAGGCTGGCAAAGGTTTGTTCTAAGCATTCTTTATCAACAAAAATCATGGTTGTCACCTCTGTCGTGAACTGGGTATCAAATTCCTCCAGATCTTGTTCGGCACGCCAATTGGCAAATTCTTGGTACTGGGTATAGGACATGGTGATGGAAATTCCCTCCTGTTCCTTGACTTCCACAACCCCAATTTCCTTGACAGCACTAGCAACTGCACCAGCATAGGCACGAATTAGACCACCAGCACCTAACTTGATACCGCCAAAATAGCGGGTAACCACCGTTGCGACATTGGTCAGCTCGTGATTTTCTAAAACCGTTAGCATTGGCACACCAGCAGTACCAGACGGTTCCCCGTCATCTGAGGACCGCTTGATTTCCATATTTTCTCCAAGGACAAAGGCAGAGCAGTTATGGGTGGCCTTGTAATGTTCTTTTTTGATCTTGTTGATAAAGTCGCGAGCCTCTTCCTCACTGGTCACTCGCTTCATAAAACAGATAAAACGAGATTTCTTAATTTCTTCTTCAACAATACCGTCTTCTTTAATCGTCTTAAATTCTTTCATAAGCAAATTGTACTAATTTTTTTCAAAACTGACAAGAAATTCCGAATAAATAAGTGATGAAAGAATTAGAAAATTATTATGGAAGACTATTTACCAAATACCAATTGACCCCAGCAGAGCGAGAAAAAGCAGAGAAGCTATCCAGTGTCACAGACAAGAATGCCTGCTTTCGTTGTGGTACAGCTTTTGAAGAAGAAAACAAACTACCCAATGATGCAACTTACTGTCGAGCCTGTTTGCTCCTTGGCAGAGTACGGTCAGATGAAGAACTCTATCATTTTCCTCAGAAAGACTTCCCCGTAAACTCTTGCTTAACATGGAGAGGCAAATTAACGGACTGGCAACAAGGGATTTCTGACGGTTTGCTAGCAAATGTTGAGCAAAGACAGGCGACCTTGGTTCATGCTGTAACAGGTGCAGGTAAGACAGAAATGATTTACCACACAGTGGCTTCTGTGATTGATAAAGGCGGATCAGTTTGCCTAGCCAGTCCTCGAATTGATGTCTGTATTGAACTTTATAAACGCCTGCAAAGTGATTTTACAGTTCCTATTAGCCTCTTGCACGGAGAGGGAGAGCCCTATTTCCGAACACCGCTTGTTGTAGCAACCACTCATCAGTTATTAAAATTCTATCAGGCCTTTGATTTGGTTTTGATTGATGAAGTTGATGCCTTTCCCTATGCTGATAATCCCATGCTATACCGTGCTGCTGACAATGCGGTTAAGGAAGATGGTGTCCAAGTATTTTTGACAGCAACGTCAACAGATGAACTGGATAGAAAAGTCAAAACAGGAAAATTAAAACGGCTCAGCCTGCCCAGACGATTTCACGGCAATCCACTGGTTGTTCCGCAAAAAGTTTGGTTTTCTAAATTTGATGCCAATCTAAAGAAACAGAAACTAGCCCCCAAACTAACTAAGGTAATCAAAGATCAGAGAAATACAGGTTATCCTTTGCTCATATTCGTACCAGAAATTTCCAAAGGTCAAGAGTTTTCCAAGATTATGGAAAAAACATTTCCAGAAGAAACTATCGGCTTTGTATCCAGTCAAACTGAAAATCGTCTTGAGATAGTAGAAGGTTTTCGCAATCAAGAGATTACCATTCTCATTTCTACCACCATTTTAGAACGTGGTGTCACCTTTCCAAAAGTAGATGTTATAGTGGTCCAAGCCAATCATTACCTCTACACATCGTCTAGTCTTGTACAGATTGCAGGCCGAGTCGGTAGGAGTATGGACCGGCCGACGGGCTTGCTCCAATTTTTCCACGAGGGGTCCACCCGCTCTATTGAGAAGGCTATTGCAGAAATCAAACAAATGAACAAGGAGGCAGGCTATGTCTAACTGCTTACTCTGTGATCAAACCATGAAAACCAGACAAACCTTTTCTGAGCTTATTTTCTTTGGCAAGTCCCAGTCTGGAGTTTGTAATGACTGCATGGCTACTTTTGAAGAAATAGCAGAGCAACACTGTTCGCATTGTTCTAAAAGTGGAGATGAAGAGATCTGCAAGGATTGCTACTACTGGTTAAGCCAAGGAAAATCAGTGTCGCACACAGCTATTTTTCAGTACAATGAAGCCATGGCTGATTACTTTAGTCGCTACAAATTTCAAGGTGATTACATCCTCAGGAAAATCTTTGCAGAACAAGTCAAAAAAGCTCTAGAACCTTATTCCGACTATACAATCGTTCCCATTCCACTCAGTCAAGAACGTCTAGAAGAACGGGGATTTAATCAAGTGACTGGTATATTGGATGCGGCTAGGATTCCCTATAAAGAATTATTGGGCAAACGAGATAGCCAAAAGCAATCCTCAAAAAGTCGAGAAGAGAGGATAGAAACTGAGCAATCATTTTACATATTGAATGAAAATGGGCTACCAGAAAAAATTTTATTAGTTGACGATATTTACACAACAGGGGCTACAATCCAGCTTGCCACAAGGCTTTTCATGAAAACAAGTCAGAAAGAAATCAAAACATTTTCACTCGCACGCTAAGAAAACGGTTGCATTTTTTTAGAAATGTGATATAATAATAGTGAAGAAAGGCGAAAGCCAAGAAAGAGGTACTAATATGATTAAATTCAGTATTCGTGGAGAAAACCTTGAAGTTACAGATGCTCTTCGTACTTATGTAGAAGAGAAAGTAGCAAAGATTGAGAAATATTTCAATGAAAATCAAGAGTTGAATGCTAAGGTCAATCTAAAAGTTTACCGTGATAAGCGTGCTAAAGTTGAAGTGACTATCCCAGTAGGAACTGTCACTCTGCGTGCAGAAGACATTTCACAAGAAATGTACGGCTCTATCGACCTTGTCGTAGATAAAATTGAACGCCAAATTCGTCGCAATAAAACTAAGATTGAAAGAAAACATCGTCAAAAAGTTGCAACAGGTCAAGTCTTTACAGATGAACTTGTAGAGCAAGCGGAAGAAGAAGTAAAAGTTGTTCGCACTAAACAAGTTGACTTGAAGCCCATGGATATGGAAGAAGCTATCCTTCAATTAGAATTGCTAGGACACGACTTCTTCATCTATACTGATGCTAACGACGGTACAACCAACGTCCTTTACAAACGCGAGGACGGAGATTTGGGACTTCTTGAAGTTCGCCAATAAACGATTTGAACAGCTACACCTGTAGCTGTTTTTCGTTATCAAAAAATCTACAAAAAGAGTTGACAATAGAAAACGAAGATGATAGACTTATTGAGTTGTCTTTTAGAGAACCTGTTAACCGTTTGAAAAAAAGTTTCAAAAAGTAGTTGACAAGGTCAAATGAAGATGATAGAATAATTGAGCTGTCAAATCTAAGACAAGTCACCACAGAAAAGAAATTAAAAAAAGTTTCAAAAAAGTGTTGACAAGCAGTTGAAGAAATGATAAACTAAGATAGTTGTCGCGCAAGAGCGATAAGAACAAGACCTTTGAAAATTAAAGAAGACGAACCA
>NZ_POJD01000319.1 GCF_002960445.1 Streptococcus suis | reverse complement strand
AAAAATCCAATTAGTCGCTCATAGATTCCGAGGATAGCAGCGAGTACCCCCCCAGAGACACCAGGTAAGATAAAGCCGAGTGCGATAATCATACCTTTAATAATTCTTGAAATCCAAGAAGCCATAATTTCCTCCAAAATGTATTATAACGTTCCTATTATAGCATAAAGCAAGTAAAAATAATTAAAAAGACTGCCTGTTAGATAAAATCCAGCAGGCAGTTTTGGTTAAAGATTGTAAAAACCTGGTCTTGCTCTATAGAGTAAAATGAGCAGAATAGAGGCAATTGCAGTGGAAGGAAGAAT
>NZ_POJD01000318.1 GCF_002960445.1 Streptococcus suis | reverse complement strand
TTAAGAGGTGACAATGATAAGGATAGTGTTGTTTTATCTAGCCATACAGCTTAACGGTCTTCTTGTGAGTTTATACCTGAAAGAGTATCTGACAATAGAGGGGATAGTCCTGCTACAATTGGTCTTTTTAAGTGTGACTTGCTTTGAGATTGCCCGTCATAAAACAGTTCAAGAAAAAAATATGACCTGGCAAAATCACCTAAGATGGTTGCTTCTCGGTTTTATGTGTATGGTGACTTTTGCAGTCTTCATCAGTTTTCTATTTCCAGTTCAGA
>NZ_POJD01000317.1 GCF_002960445.1 Streptococcus suis | reverse complement strand
ATGATAAGTAGATAGTTCTTTGGGTCTTAACAATACATTGATGCCTCTTGTCTCGCAAATCCCCTTGGGGACCTCTAAAAACTAATTTTCTAAAATTTAAGATGTTGATTTAACAAGGCTTTCGTAACTCCAAATTCGCAATTTTGGGAATTTATAGAGGTGCCCCCCTTATACATTTCTGAATCCGTACTGACATAGATGTCTTCTTTCTCAAAACAACCTGATTCAATTGCCACATCAATCGTGTGAAAAATCATGGGTTTCCCGTCCAAAAATAGCATGTTTTTATTCGGTAAGCCTTTCGA
>NZ_POJD01000316.1 GCF_002960445.1 Streptococcus suis | reverse complement strand
AAATCTCCACAGGAAAGAATGAAGAACAACGTCTAGAAGCGATTTCTCAGATGGTCTACGGCAAACGAGTGGACGGCCTCATCTTCCTCTATTCCAAGCCCGACGATCCATTGGTACAATTAGCTATCCAACACAAATTCCCCTTCCTCATTCTTGGTAAGGCGGATTCTCCATTCATATCACTAGTTGATAATGATAATATCCAGGCCGGCTTTGAAGCTACCAACTACTTCATCAATAAAGGTTACAAAAACATTGCCTTCGTCGCTGGTAACAAAGAGTTAGTCGTATCTCAAGACCGTTATACAGGTTACAAGAACGCCC
>NZ_POJD01000315.1 GCF_002960445.1 Streptococcus suis | reverse complement strand
TCTGAGGCTGATTCGCTGACGATTACGTCAGGAACAGTTGCTTCCACCTTAGTCTCTACAAGGCTTGTCAATTCATCTGCAGCTACCGATGGTGCACCTGCAAACAAAAAAACTGCACCCAAAAGAACAGACACAGTTCCAATTTTATACTTCCGAAGTGAGAAAGTTTCTTTCTTTTTCATAACTTTTCCTCCTAGTTTTTCTCCTTTATTATTGGCAAAGCCAATAAATATATTAAAACATAAAATTATCAGCATTGCAAGTATATTCTGAAAATTCAGTTATTTATTCAAACTATAAAGATCGGA
>NZ_POJD01000314.1 GCF_002960445.1 Streptococcus suis | reverse complement strand
CACCAATTTGTCTCACTGCACCAGAGGTGTATTTCTTTCGGAATAATTCAAGTACATGACTTACCATTGTTTTTGGGAGATTTGCTGGTTCTATTTTTTTCTGTGCATTTATAGATTTTTTCATCTCAGTCCTAGAATAGCCAATATGGATTGAAACAACAGTTGCTTTCTTATGGGCCGAACGCAGTCGATTAGCAACCTGATCAGCCATTTCAGCTAATACGATTTCAATTTCTCTTTGGGTTCTGTAATCTCTAGGAAGTACTTGTGAGTTACCCAATCCTCGTGATTTTGGTTTATAGGGTTCA
>NZ_POJD01000313.1 GCF_002960445.1 Streptococcus suis | reverse complement strand
TGAGGGACTAGTTAACAGAGAAACGAAAAAAAGTTTCAAAAAAGTGTTGACAAAGTTCACAAGAAATGATAAACTAAGATAGTTGTCGCGAGAGCGCGATAACGACAAGACCTTTGAAAATTAAAGAAGACGAACCAAACGTGCAGGGTGATTTATCTAAAGATAAATCGTCAATGACAAAACAAAACAATAAAACGGAAAGCTAGCAATAGCTTGAGTTTGAATCAAAACTTTTTATGAGAGTTTGATCCTGGCTCAGGACGAACGCTGGCGGCGTGCCTAATACATGCAAGTAGAACGCTGAAGTCTGGTGCTTGCACTAGACGGATGAGTTGCGAACGGGTGAGTAACGCGTAGGTAACCTGCCTCATAGCGGGGGATAACTATTGGAAACGATAGCTAAT
>NZ_POJD01000312.1 GCF_002960445.1 Streptococcus suis | reverse complement strand
TTGCCTTACCGTCTGGTCTTTGTAGCTATGGTTGCCTTGGGTGGTTTCCTCAAACTAGACTTGATTTGGATCATCGCAGATATTGTGAACGGGCTCATGGCACTACCAAACTTGATCGCCTTACTAGCTCTCTCTCCTGTTATCATCAAGGAGACACGCCAGTATTTTGCAAAGAAGAAATAAGATAAAAGTCAGCCACTTGGCTGTCTTTTTGTTCTTTTAGGGTGTTTTCTGCTATAATTATCTCATGAATGATTTTATTACCAAGTATTTGTCTCAATTTAATATTGAGGCCATTGTGACAGCAG
>NZ_POJD01000311.1 GCF_002960445.1 Streptococcus suis | reverse complement strand
TAATTGATATTTTTATTCCCCTCATTCAAAGAAAGGGGTAGGAGGAGTTTTTTATGAAACACATTATGTTAGTTTGTAACGCAGGCATGTCTACAAGTATGCTTGTAACTAAGATGCAAAAAGCAGCAGAAGAAACAGGGGTTGAAGCAACTATTTGGGCTGTTCCAGTATCTGAAGCCGATAATGAAGTTGCTCAAAAAGAGATTGATGTATTACTCTTAGGTCCACAAGTAAAATTCCTATTGAACGACTATAAGGCAAAATTTGAGCCAACTATTAAGGTAGATGCTATCAATATGATGGATTACGGAGTGATGAACGGAGCTAAGGTGCTAGAGGCTGCCCTAAAAATGATGGAGGGGTAGTATGAATTCTCCAGAGTA
>NZ_POJD01000310.1 GCF_002960445.1 Streptococcus suis | reverse complement strand
TGGTCTGGTCCATGAGCGTAAAGACCCGTCCGGCAGATACCATAGAGGTTTGGAGGGTGGAAAAATGCTGCGTGACATCCAGCAAGGGATCGAAAAGACGATTGACATACTGGATGAAAGCATAGATAAGACCAGCAGAAATTCCAGCCTGTGACCAGTCCAAACCAAAATAGGTCATGAGTAGGGCATAGGCCAAAATCTTAACAAGTGACAGGGCAGGGCGGAGAAAGAGACTGTCCAAGGCCATGGAACGACTGGCATAGTCCAGATGTTCCTGGTTGATAGCCTCAAACTCTTCCTTTAGCCTC
>NZ_POJD01000031.1 GCF_002960445.1 Streptococcus suis | reverse complement strand
TCTTCAAATGGTAAGTAATCCAAGCGAGCATCTGCCTGACCAAGTTCCAAATCCAGCACCGACATCCATTCCTGAGGCAAGTTGATTGTCAAACGACAGGCCAAGCTACTGTGAAAATAAAGCCCCTTTTTTTCAACATAAAGACGAGGAAGCTTATCTTCTGGTGCATCTTGATTGTAGCAAATCTCCACACTAATCTGATTATTTTTAGACTTAGCCAAAGTTAGACGTCCCTCAGATAATTTTAAAAAGAGTGATTCAATCCCTTCAAAACTATAGGATTGTTTCAATTTGGAGGAAGCAAAGACCTTAAAA
>NZ_POJD01000309.1 GCF_002960445.1 Streptococcus suis | reverse complement strand
AAGACTAAACTGGCCAACATAGCTAAGACACCCTCGATAGAATTTGGTGCTAGGCGATACATTTTAATCAATTCAGCCGTAGCAATAATAGCTAACAGGCCTACAAAAAATTGAAATGCCATCCCACCAGCCAACAAAAAGGGAATGAAAATAGCTAGAGCAATGCCGCCAAATATCACTCGTTTCTGTAAATCGTTTGTCATACCTTCTCCTTATACACCGCCAAAACGTCTGTGGCGACGGTTGTATTCTTTAATCGCTAAT
>NZ_POJD01000308.1 GCF_002960445.1 Streptococcus suis | reverse complement strand
CTTTGGGTAGCAGTAGCCATTGCCTATGATATTTTCCGTTGGAAACAGTTGGAAGTTGCCTACAAAGAAGGTACTAAGTTGATTACAACCATGCGCGATCGCTTGACAGCTCTCGTTGATGCAGCATCTGTAATGGGTGTCTTCATGATGGGTGCCTTGATTGCAACTATGATTAACTTTGAAGTGACTTGGGCTCCAGCTATTGGAGAAAAAGTGATTGATATTCAAGACATTTTGAATACCATCTTCCCACGCCTAGTACCTGCAATCTTTACAGGATTTGTCTTCTGGCTTCTTGGTCAGATCGGA
>NZ_POJD01000307.1 GCF_002960445.1 Streptococcus suis | reverse complement strand
TAGTATGTTTTCTGTCCAATCAATTCAAAAGAAATTTGGGAAGCGCAGCTTGTTTTCTGATGTAACACTAGACTTGCAGGCTGGAAAGGTCTATGCCTTGATAGGTGCCAGTGGTAGCGGAAAAACGACCTTGCTGAATATTTTAGCCAAGTTGGAGTCCTATGATGCAGGTGACATTCTCTACAAGGGAAAGGATTTGAAAAAGTTGAAGCCCCATCTCTTTTTTAGGGAGGAATTAGGCTATCTCTTTCAGAATTTTGGTCTTTTAGAAAGTCAGACAATCAAAG
>NZ_POJD01000306.1 GCF_002960445.1 Streptococcus suis | reverse complement strand
ATTCCCTTTAGTAACGTGTAACTTTCCAAATTTAAAAAAGCGACTCATAGAATTATTTCCTCCCGTTAAATAATAGATAACTATTAAAAATAGACAATACTTGCTCATAAGTAACGGTACTTAAATTGTTTACTTTGGCGTGTTTCATTGCTTGATGAAACTGATTTTTAGTAAACAGTTGACGATATTCTCGATTGACCCATTTTGAAACAAAGTACGTATATAGCTTCCAATATTTATCTGGAACATCTGTGGTATGGCGGGTAAGTTTTATTAAGACACTGTTTACTTTTGGTTTAGGATGAAAGCATTCCGCTGGCAGCTTAAGCAATTGCTGAATCGAGACTTGAGTGTGCAAGAGCAACCCTAGTGTTCGGTGAATATCCAAGGTACGCTTGTAGAATCCTTCTTCAACAATCAGATAGATGTCAGACGCATGGCTTTCAAAAACCACTTTTTTAATAATTTGTGTGCTTAAATGGTAAGGAATATTCCCAACAATTTTATACCTCTGTTTGTTAGGGAATTGAAACTGTAGAATATCTTGGTGAATTAAAGTGACACGAGTGTTCAGTTTTAATTTTTCTGACGATAAGTTGAATAGATGACTGTCTAATTCAATAGACGTTACCTGTTTACTTATTTTAGCCAGTTTCGTCGTTAAATGCCCTTTACCTGTTCCAATTTCGTAAACGGTATCGGTTTCTTTTAAATTCAATTGTTTTATTATTTGGTTGAGTACTTTTTCACTCGTTAAAAAGTTTTGAGAATATTTTATATTTTTGTTCATGT
>NZ_POJD01000305.1 GCF_002960445.1 Streptococcus suis | reverse complement strand
TGATACGAGAGAACGCGCAATTGCCTTAGAGGTTCGAGGATTTAATTCAAAATCTAAAAAGACATTTATCAATCCACCGATTCGTTCGCAATTTGATCGATTGATTCAAATTTTCTGCATTTTTGGAGTTGTGCTAGCAATTGTCTGGAGGGTTCTATAATGGCACATATTAAAATTGAAAATCTAAAATACCAATATCCCTTTGCTGAAAAGTTGGCTCTAGACGGCATCACGTGTGAGATTCGTCCAGGTGAATTCATTGGGGTAATTGGTCGAAATGGTTCTGGAAAATCGACATTCTGTCAA
>NZ_POJD01000304.1 GCF_002960445.1 Streptococcus suis | reverse complement strand
TTGTCAAATTGTTGCAGACGACTGATGAAGCTTTCGACATTTGCAAATTCAATGTAAGCCTCATCTACAACGAGTAGCCCTTTAAAAGAAATAGCCAATTTCTCCAAATCTTCTAGTGAATAAGCTACTGAAGAAGGATTGTTAGGATTGGAAAGCATGATTATCTTTGCCTTCACCTCCTCCGCACGCGCCAACAATTTCTCTACTGGCAGGACGAGTGTATCGTTTTTTTCTTCTAAATCAATGGCTTCAAAACGGCTACCATGCATGTGATTATAGGTTTCATACATGAAGAAGTCTGGATTGACA
>NZ_POJD01000303.1 GCF_002960445.1 Streptococcus suis | reverse complement strand
TTGGTTGGGTCCAGCGTCCGATAGGGGTCTGGTCTGCCACCCAGTCCGCCAGACCACCAGGCTCAAAGTCCTTCTGGGTCATGCCTGTCTGGACGGCACCAGGAGCGATGCCGAAGATCTGGACCTTGTCCTTGGCATAGTCCAGTGCCAACTGCTTGGTAAAACCTGCCAAAGCGTGCTTGGAAGCGGTATAGGCAGAGCCACCTCCACCTGCTAGACTGGAGGCAATGGAGCACATATTGATAATGATGCCAGACTGTCTGTCCACCATTTGCTGCAGATAGGGGCGAGTTAGTCTAGTCACCGCAAAAAAATTCACCGCGAAG
>NZ_POJD01000302.1 GCF_002960445.1 Streptococcus suis | reverse complement strand
TTCAAGGGGTACTTGAGCGATAAGCTCTTCGGGTAAATCAAAATCAAAATCTGCAGTATTCATATTCACTCCTTAGACTAAAATAAAATATAGGTAAAATAAATCAATAGGGCAAATGGCAAAGCCACCAATAGACCACCAATCAGGTAGAAAATAAACTTTAGGACCTTTGATTTAGAAATAAAATAGCCAGTAAGGCAGAACAGAATACCAATAAAAAATAAGTAAAAAAGCACATCTGTCATAAATGTATTATATCATAGTTAGACACTTAAGTCTTGATGGATGGGAAGAGAATTAAAATTATTCGTGCTGATGTAATACTCTATAAGTATAAATTCTTGACAAAAATTGGTCTATACCATAT
>NZ_POJD01000301.1 GCF_002960445.1 Streptococcus suis | reverse complement strand
TGCAGCAGCCTTCCCAACTTCTGTTGCCCGAGTAACATCTTCAACATGGACAAAGATTTGAGAATTTTCTTTCATGCCTGTTTCAGCAGCTAGCTGCGTATTAGTCATGACGGCATTTCCACCTGAATTCATTCCATAAATAGCTGTGCCTGCTTTCGGATCTTTGTAGACCCCTATTACTAGATAGGCATTGCTATTAACACTAATCGTCTGATTGAGAGAGTTCTCTATAGAACCAAATAACTTCTCTGCTAATGCCGTATCTAACATAATCATACGTGAAAAACGACTATAGTCGTTAGCTGTAAACTGACGACCAGCTAAAATCTCATACTCTTTCACAGCAAAGAAATTCTGGCTAACACCAGTAATAGTGACATTCTCTGCTTTTTTATTG
>NZ_POJD01000300.1 GCF_002960445.1 Streptococcus suis | reverse complement strand
AGTTTGGATTATCGGTCGGAAGTAACTGTTGATGCTCCAAAGGGCAGCAAGCTTACCTATAATGGCACATCAGTTACCTTAACTCAGAAGGAAACACGTACCTTATCAACAGCAGATACTATTACGCTTCCAGCTAAAAATGATGGTGGTCCTCTAGGGGACTTAAAAGTAGATACGGTCAATACTTCCAATACCAATCGTACAATTGGTAAGTATCGTGATAATGACGATAAGGTCATCGAATGGACTAGTTCACAACTAAATGATACGTCGACAACCC
>NZ_POJD01000030.1 GCF_002960445.1 Streptococcus suis | reverse complement strand
TAGGTGTAGAGTTGGGTCATGATAAAAATCAACAACTCTTTCTTGGATATCTTTTGGAACATCAATAACAACGGGACCTGGTCTCCCTGTTGTCGCAATATGGAGTGCTTCTGTGATGACTCTAGGAATATCTGCCGTATCCCGAATTTGGTAATTGTACTTGGTAATCGGCATTGTCATCCCCAAGACATCTGCTTCCTGAAAAGCATCTTTACCGATACCACGTGTTGCGACTTGACCAGTAAAAACTAAAAGAGGAACACTA
>NZ_POJD01000003.1 GCF_002960445.1 Streptococcus suis | reverse complement strand
GTTACAGTCTTACCTGTGAACTCGTATCCTGGGATTGACTTGTTAGGGGTTGTTCCTTCTTCTTGCGGTGCAATTGGAAGACCTGTTTCTTCGTCAACGTGGTTTGTTACAACTTTCTTAGCAGGTGTTTCTACTTTGCGGTAGATGTGAGTTGTGTTACCGTCTGGATCTGTTACAGTCTTACCTGTGAACTCGTATCCTGGGATTGACTTGTTAGGGGTTGTTCCTTCTTCTTGCGGTGCAATTGGAAG
>NZ_POJD01000299.1 GCF_002960445.1 Streptococcus suis | reverse complement strand
TCATCTGGAACTACAAAAGTTTCCCAACCATTTGCGTCCGCTTCAACCTTAACTGCACCTTTTGCCTTGTCAGTTGTCGCATAGATACGCTTGTTGGCTTCTTCTTGACCGTATTTCTTGACAAGTAATTCTTTGAAGACGCGGAAGGCAATAGCAGGTTCAGTTGTTGTACCTGATTTTGAAATCACGTTAACTGAGAAATCCTTATCAGCAACATAATCCACCAAGTCAGCAAGATAGCTTGATGAGATAGAGTTTCCAGCGTAAAGGATTTGTGGAGCTTTGCGCTCTTCACGTGTTTGCAAGTTTACAAAGGCATTGCTCAAGAAATCAATAGCTGCTTTAGCACCAAGGTAAGAACCACCGATACC
>NZ_POJD01000298.1 GCF_002960445.1 Streptococcus suis | reverse complement strand
TGATAAAGGTACCATTTTGCTAGATATTTTTGAAAGCATCACCCAAAAAGAAGAAAAAGAATTAGATTATTACCGCCAAATGTATGAGAAAATTCTGTGACATTGACTAACTATGTTCGGAAAATCCGAAAATTGCAAATAAATAACTAAATTTTCTGAATATTCCAGAAAAACTATGATATAATACTTAAAATACGTAAGGAAGAGATAGATATGAATAAGTCTTACTTTTATTTGGACATGAGAACTCATGAATTAGATGTACCATTTACAGAAAGAAAACGTCGAGTCCGTGT
>NZ_POJD01000297.1 GCF_002960445.1 Streptococcus suis | reverse complement strand
CAACAAGAAGATACCACCGACCATTTCCGTGATCCACAAATTTTCAACTATAAAGGGCAATATTACGCTATTGTCGGTGGACAAAATCTGGATAAAAAGGGAATTGTCAAACTTTATAAAGCTGAAAATAACGACTACCTCAACTGGTCCTATGTTGGTGACCTTGATTTTGCCAATGATATGACCGCTTATATGATGGAATGCCCAAATATTGCGTTCGTCGGTGAGCAACCCATCCTTCTCTATTGTCCACAAGGTTTGGACAAAGAGGTATTGGACTATGGCAATATCTATCCAAATATGTACAAGA
>NZ_POJD01000296.1 GCF_002960445.1 Streptococcus suis | reverse complement strand
GAAAAAGAAACTTACCATCGCCATTATTATCGGCTTTGTCAGCCTGATTGCAGGCTTAATTCTAGCTGGCATTGGATTTTTCACCGGAGGCATAACCCGCTTAGAAGAGGTTGCTGCTCCGACGGAAGTCCATAAGACCTTCACAGATTTGAATACCATTAAAATTGATTTTATCCCCCACAGCGTCTACATCAAAGAGTCTAGTGATAACAACTATCATGTGACCTATGCCAACTCCGACAACAATATCCAAAACCCTCTAAAACTCAGTGAGAAAGACGGCGTCTTAACCCTCTCTGCACAGGAACTAGAATTTGCCATTGAGGGAATCATGCAGTATCTGGGAGAAAGCTTGGCCCAGCGTCGTATCAATGTCTTCTCCGTCACCATTGAAGTGCCTA
>NZ_POJD01000295.1 GCF_002960445.1 Streptococcus suis | reverse complement strand
CAAATAAAACTGGCAATAACCATACGAGCAGTTTTTTCTGCATACTCCCTCCTTTCTACGATTCATTTTCTTCTAACTTTAATTCTCTATTCTTTTGATTCAACTCTTCTAATTTTTCATCAGAATGCTGTAAAAATTGCTCTACAATTTTAAAAATAGATTCGGTCATTTTGGTAACCCTGGAATATTGTAGACAAATTCCCCTTCTTTAGAGTATTGATACTTAGCCCGAACATACTTTGCTGCGTATTCCTCATTTTTCAATTTTGCAACCATCTCTGCTTCCTG
>NZ_POJD01000294.1 GCF_002960445.1 Streptococcus suis | reverse complement strand
GTACAATTTCAATCAATTTCACAGCGTCAGTAGCAGCAGTCTTAGGATCTTTTTTACCACTTACAGCTTCGAAGAGCATGTTAGCAGCTGGTTCCCAAACTGTGCTCATTTCTGAGATGTTTGGCATTGGTTGAGCAGAAGCAAACTGGTTGATAACGGCAGTTGTCAATTCATCGTTCTTGCTGACTGCATATTCACGTGCTTCAGTGTTAGCTGGAACTTCATTTGTAGCATCGTAGAATGCTTTTTGTTGTTCAGTTGAAGTCAAGTGGTCAACAAATTTTTGTGCCAAGTCTGGGTTCTTAGAACCTGCAGGGATAACCCAAGCCTTACCACCACCGAATGCTGAGTATGCTTTACCGTCAGCAAGTGTAGGGATAGTAGCTACGCCGTAGTTGACACCTGCATCTTTCAAAGCAGAAGCTTTCCATGGACCATCGATGATAACAGCTGTTTTGCCTTCAGTAAATTGAGTTTGGATCAAGTTACCAGCAGCAGATGCATCTTGAAGACCTTGAGGCCATTTTTCATACCAAGTTTTAGCGTATTCGATAGCCTTGATAGCACCGTCGTTAGCAAGACCGATGTCTTTTGGATTTGTACCATTTTCACCGAATACATAACCACCGTAACCAGAAAGAAGTCCGTATGCATAGTAGAAGTTTGTCCAGTCAGCTAGGAAGGCTGAAGTTTTACCTTCTTCACCAGCAAATGCGTACTTGCTATCTTTAGCCAACTCTTCCAATTCAGCAAAAGTTTTTGGTGCTGCAGAAACAAGGTCTTTGTTGTAGTAAGCAACCAATGTTTCGATAACAGCAGGTGAACCGTAGACTTTACCACCAGAAGTAACCAAGGTTTCAGTCGTTTCATCTGTCTTGCTTGTTTCAGCGAGTTTCACTTCTGAAAGTTGACCTTCAGAACCAAGGCTACCTACGCGGTCGTATGGTGCCATCATCACGTCTGGAGCTGAACCTGATTGGTTATCAAGTGACAAGTTGTCCAAACCTGTAAGAGCGTCACCAGTTTTAACGGTAACAGTCACGCCTTCATTTTCTTTTTCAAAGGCAGCTTTTGCTTCGTTGATGTATGCTTCGTACTGACCATCAACGTAAATAGTCAACTCTTGACCAGCTTCAGCAGAAGAGCTTGAAGTTGATGATGAGTTTGAGCAAGCAGCCAATACAGCAGTAGATGCAGCTAGAAGAGCAACGCTCTTAAGAAGTTTGTGTTTCATATTCTTCCCTCCAAGAATAAATGGTTTATTGTGAAATGCTTGCTAACGCAAACGTTTTCCTAAGTTGAATTCATTATACACCATTATGAATACGTTTGCAAGCGTTTTTATAAAAAAATTTAAAAAATTTTTTAGGTCAATATAAAATGTCGGATAAACTTTTGTTATATAATGTAGAAACATGAAAAAATTGCTGAAATTGACTGATATAATTGTGAAAAAGCTTGATTTGTTACCGTTTTCATTATATAATGATAAAAAGCAATCGTTTGCATCTTATTTATGATTATTTAGAAAGATATGGGGAAGATTTTATGAAAGAACGCCAAAGTGGAGTGCTTATGCACATTTCATCTTTACCTGGAAAATACGGCATTGGTTCTATGGGACAGGCTGCCTATGACTTTGTTGATTTTTTAGAAAGAACCAAGCAACGCTACTGGCAGATTTTGCCTTTGGGAACGACCAGTTATGGTGACTCGCCTTACCAGTCTTTCTCTGCCTTCGCGGGCAATACTCACTTTATCGACTTTGATTTTCTGATTGAAAAGGGCTGGTTGACCGAGGAAGATTTAACTGGGATTGATTTCGGCGACAAGGATACAGAAGTGGATTATGCCAAGGTCTTTTACGGTAGACGTCCTGTCTTGGAAAAGGCTGTGAGGGCGATAAAGGCAGAGGGCTTGCCAGAGGATTACTGGTCTTTTGCAGAGGAAAATGGTTTTTGGTTGCACACTTTTGCAGAGTACATGGCTATCAAAGAGCATTTTGATAATAAGCCCTGGATTGATTGGGAGGATCAAGGAGCTCGCCTGCGCTATCATGATACATTAGAGTATTACCGTCAGCTTTTAGCGGAGCAGATGGATTACCACCGCATCACCCAGTATTTGTTCTTCAGTCAGTGGCATGCTTTGAAGGCTTACGCCAATGCCAAAGGTGTTGAGTTTGTTGGGGATATGCCGATTTATATCGCGGCTGATTCTGCGGATATGTGGGCCAATCCACACTTCTTCAAGACAGACGAAGAAGGCAAGCCAAGTGTGGTTGCCGGTTGTCCACCAGATGCCTTTTCAGAAATTGGTCAGCTCTGGGGCAATCCAATTTATGACTGGGAAGCAATGAAGAATGATGGCTTTACTTGGTGGGTGGCTCGTTTGCGTGAATCCTTTAAGATTTACGATATGGTGCGGATTGACCACTTTATCGGCTTTGCTTCTTTCTGGGAAATTCCAGCAGGGGAAGAAACAGCGGTCAATGGCTACCGTGTGGAAGCACCAGGTTTCGAACTCTTTGAAACCATCAAGTACCACTTGGGTGACTTGAATATCATCGCGGAAGATTTGGGAACTGTGACAGATAAGGTCATTCAATTGCGTGAAAGGACTGGTTTCCCAGGCATGAAAGTCTTGCAGTTTGCCTTTGACCCTGAGGGTGACAGCATTGAAATGCCACACAACCACCGCAACAATGTCGTAGCCTATACTGGCACCCATGATAATGATACCATTCTGGGTTGGTATGAGAGCGAATTGTCTGACGAGGGCAAGGAATTCTTAGACAAGTACAGCAATCGCCGTGAGGATGAAAGGGTTAGCCATGCCATGTTCCGTTTGCTGTTCGGCTCACCTGCCTTTATGGCTGTGGCTACCATGCAGGATTTGCTCGGCTTGGATGGGTCAGCTCGTATGAATTTGCCAAATACCCTTGGTGGCAACTGGACTTGGAGGATGACTGCCGACCAGCTCACTCCTGCAATTGAGGAGGACTTGCTTGATTTGACAGTGACCTACCGCCGTGAGAACGCCATTGTCAAGGCTAAAAAAGAAGAAATGACAGAACCATCAGTCTAGGCTGGTGGTTTTTTGTAAAGGTTGGTGATGGGTATAGAGATTGATGATTAGATAGTCGCCATTATTGATTTGTCTTTTCAACTTTTCCAAAATCTTGCCTCTAAATAAAAATCATCTCCTCTAGGTTGAACTTAGAGGAGATTGTTCTTATTTCTTCTGTTTACGGACATAGAGCCAGTAGCTAATCCAGTAGTAGATGGTATAGAGCAGGGCGACAACAAGGCTCCAAAAACCGATAGCAGCCAAAATATTAGTGAGGTCAGGGAAAATCATTTTTGCAAATAGATAGAAGATTAGGTAGAGATATCAGTAAAGCCAGTAGTTTTTTCTAAAATGTTTCATCGCTTCTCCTCCTTACTACTTTACTTTATTGTAGCATTTTAATATATATTTTTCAATTTGTTCACAAAATCACATTGACAAAGCATGTTTTTTGGAGTAGAATAAGACTAAAATCAGGAGGTGCTTATATGAAAAGACCAATTCATTTATATATTTTTGTGATACTGTCCAGTATTGCCAGTATTTTAAGGCTGTTCAATGCCTTTGTTTCGACTTTTAACGAGGAGCAACTTCGCACATACACGCAGGGAGCTGTTGGGATTGATGTGGAAGAGTTAATTCTTGTTTCGCGCGAAACAGCCAATCTTCAGAATAGTATCATTCAAAAGATTGCAGCCCTAGTCCTGTTTGGTCTATTGATTGCGGTCATTGTTTTCCTATTCATGAAGAAAAATGAGTTGGCTTCTTATCTTTACATCGGCTATCTCTTTTCGACCTTGTTGCTGAATACCTATAACTACCTAGCAGGTAAGGGGATTGCGCAACTCTACTCAGATGCAACAATGCGTGATGTGACAGCAGCAGGTATGCTAGGGGCTTACATCCTCAACATTGTCCTATTTGCCATTTACTTTGGTGTGACCATTTTCTTCCATCTGCGTAAGCCAAAAGAGAAACCAAGTACAGCTATCAATTCTACCGATATTTAATCATCCAAAAAACTGCATGGTTCACATGGACCCTGCAGTTTCTTTTGTTTTATGGGATAGCAATGTAGCGACGAGCTCCGGAATAGCTGACATAGCTAATCCATTGACGGCCTTCGGCTGTGACAACCCGGTCATAGCGGACACTTTGTCCAAGACCATAGTGGAATAAGACAGGGGAAGAGAGACTCGGACTGTTTCGAATGGCTAGTCGGGATTTAAAGGTATAGGTTCCAGACGATGGTAGGGAATTTGTATTTGCAGCCGTAGTAGAAAGCTGGGTTGTTGTGCTTCCTATAAAATCAATCTGATTTGCAGCATCTGTGAAATAGACGTGGATGTGGTATTTTCCGCTGTCATTTTTATGCTTGCTAGCTAGGACCTTCACCTTGTAGCTGCCATCACTTTGTCGTTGAGCAGGATACCAGATGAGATCATCTTGTCCTCCTTGATCTGACCAAACAGGTACAGATACAGCTGTAATTTCTTTGGGTGATTTAGCTCCTGTTATAAGAACCTCAAAACTACCTTCTGCTTGATTGATATTTGTAACCTGGATAGTTCCCTGAGGTTTGGTAGGAGTTGATCCAATAGGCTGCTGTGGTGCAGGACTTGCTTCTACCTGCTTGATAGGAATGTAGCGTCTTTGACCACTATAGCTGAGGTAGCTAATCCACTGGTAGCCCTCAGCTGTTAGAACCCGGTCGTAGCGTACGCTTTCACCGGCATAATAGTAATCCAAGGTTGTGCTAGATTGTTTGGCTTCATTTTTAATTGGCGCTTGTTGGGTGAAGGTATAGGTACCGCTGTTTGCTAAGCCAGCTATCTGAGTAGGTGCAGTGCTAGTTTGACTGACAGGGGAGCTAGCTAGATCCTTGAAGTGAATGTAGCCACTGACAGAGTTTTTATGAATCAGTCGTCTACTGTAAGTGAAGCGAGGACTGTAGTTGTATTCTTCGATTTCTACCATGTCCCCTTGGATGCTAGATACCCAGGCAACGTGCATAGGTGAGGTCCACCAAGCTACTGCTCCCACGGCAGGATTCATATCCACGCGGTAACCCTCACGCTGCGCTCGGTATCCCCAGACATCCGCATTACCGTAAGCTGGTGGGATTTCAAAACCGTTGACTTTACTGAGGCGAAAGGCTACAAAAGAAGTACATTGACGGGTGTAGAGCCTCCAGGGGTCAATAGCGTCCACCGCTGTATAAGGATAATCATCCCCCAAGGCACTGGTGGAGCTGGAACGTGTGCTGGCAGTACGAGTTTGGGTAGTCGGTCGAGTTCTGGTGGTGTTGGTTTGTGTTTGGGTGTTTGTTTTTTGGGAAATGGCAGAGCTACTTGTTGATGGCGTACTTGTCTGGGGATGGCTACTGCTTGCAGGGACAGTCGATGTCTGGTTGTCCCTAGTTGTAGATGTTGTTTGTGGGGAACTTGTTGTCCTAGCTTGATTAGTTTCGGGAATAGTCAGCTGTGTTTGTTGACCGGCTGATATGCTTGTTCCTGTTTCAATCTTTTCCTGAGAAGTTTGGTCGGTTTGCCCAGAGTTGCTTGGGCTAGTTGTAGTGCTTGTGGTTGTTTGCTCAGTTCCTGTTTGTGGGGTAGTTGGCTGAGTGATTTGCGTAGGTATTTCCTGTCCTGTAGAACTACTTGTCGATGTCTGGACGGCCCTTAAGTTTGTACTTGTATTGGTGTTTGTGCCTGTGTTGGCATGGGTTACTGGTCCAGCTGCTAGACAGGCATAGGCTAGTAGGACAGAAGCGGCACCGAGAGAATAAGTGCGGATAGAAAAGCGTGGTTGGTTTGTTGAAATTGCTTGTTGTGTCATTCAGACTCCTTTGAAAAAAAATATTTTGTAGAGGTCTTAGAACCTGTATTCACAAGTAAAGTGCTTTTAGATAAGAGATAGTTTCTCGCTAATCAAGGCAGTTTTTTGAGGGAATACTGACTGTATTTTGAAAAAAACGAACGATGAGTAGCTGGAAAACTAGCCTTAGGTGAACGTGCTGAACTGTGCATACAGGTTCTTACTCCCCCTCGCTACATCTATTCGCACTTGTCTGATAATTTTGAGAATTTTTATTTATTTCCTGGAGCATATTAGTCGTCAACAAGGAAAAATCCTCAACCAGTAAGATTGAGGATAGAATGTTATTACATTTTTTCTGGTGCTTTTACGCCGAGCAGACGTAGGGCTTCTTTAAGGACGACACCAGTTGTGTAGGCAAGAGCCAAACGGCTGTCACGCTCTGGGCTTTCATCCAAGATACGCGTGTGAGCGTAGTATTTGTTGAAGGCTTGAGCTAGGTTAATAGCGTATTTGGCGATAAGTGATGGGTCAAATTTATCACCGGCACGTTCAACAAGGTTTGAGAAGTTTTGGATGTGCTTGATGATGTCCCAGCTTTCTGCGTCAGCTAGCTTGTAGTCATTTTCTGCGTTTGGTACAAAGTTTGCCTTGCGTAGGATAGACTGGATGCGGGCGTATGCGTATTGTACATAAGGACCTGTTTCACCCTCGAAGGAAACCATAGCTTCCAAGTCGAAGTCGTAGCCGTTGTCACGGTCGGTTTTGAGGTCGTAGAACTTCACAGCGCCGACACCAACTGCGTGCGCCACTTCTTCCTTGTTTTCAAGGTCAGGGTTTTTAGCTTCGATTTGAGTAAGGGCGCGTGAAATAGCTTCGTCAAGTGTTGGCTCGAGCAGGATGATGTTTCCTTTACGAGTAGAGAGCTTTTTCTTGTCCTTGGTAACCAGACCGAAGGTGATATGGGTCATATCGTCGCTCCAGTCGAAATCCATTTCTTTCAAAACGGCCTTGAGCTGTTTGAAGTGGTTGATTTGCTCCTGACCAACGACATAGATGCTTTTCACGAAGTCATAGGTGCGCTTGCGGTACATAGCTGTTGCCATATCGCGCGTGATGTAGAGGGTAGCGCCATCTGTCTTCATGATAAGGGCTGGTGGAAGATTGTAGCTTTCAAGGTCAACGATTTTGGCACCTTTAGACTCTTGAAGAAGTCCTTTTTCTTCTAAGATTTGGATACCTTCGTCCATCTTATCGTTGTAGAAGGCTTCGCCGTTATAGCTGTCGAATGTTACATCAAGTTTGTCGTAGATGCGGTTAAATTCGACCAAGCTCTCATCACGGAACCATTGCCACAATTCATGCGCTTCTGGGTCGCCATCTTCCAATTTTTTGAACCATTGGCGTGCTTCGTCGTCCAACTCAGGTTTTTCTTCTGCCTCAGCATTGATACGGACATAGAGTTTAAGAAGTTCTGAGATTGGGTCGGCTTCGACCGCAGCCTTGTCACCCCAGAGTTTGTAGGCAACAATCAACATACCAAATTGTTTGCCCCAGTCACCCAAGTGGTTGATACGGATTGGCTTGTAGCCTAGTTTTTCGTGGATGTTGGCAAGGGCATCGCCGATAACGGTTGAACGCAAATGTCCAACTGAGAATGGTTTGGCAATGTTTGGGCTAGACATGTCGATGGTTACATTGCGTCCTTGACCGATGTTGAGTTTACCGTATTGGTCTTTTTCAGTAATAACATCTGTCAAGACTTGGTGGGAGATAGCAGCCTTGTCCAAGAAGAAGTTGACGTAAGGACCGGTAGCTACAACCTTCTCAAAGCCAGTAGTGTCTAGTTTTTCAACGATGTCTGCGGCGATAGCCTGTGGAGCCTTTCGTTCTACTTTGGCAAGTGAGAAGGCAGGGAAGGCGATGTCACCCATTTCTGATGATTTCGGTTTTTCTAGCAGATTGTAGATAGCTTCTACTTCCAAACTCGGAAGGATGGCAGCTAGTCTTTCTGCAATCACTTGTTTTTGATTCATATAGGATTTCCTCCAACGTTATTGATTCTATTTTATCATATTTCTAGGCCAATAGCGGTGAAAAGTGTTATAATATTTTTATAAATATACATTCTGAGGTAAGATGATGAATAAAGCAGGGCGACATGAATTGATAAAAAACATGATTCATCAGGAGAAGATTGGACGCCAAACGGATATTCAGAAAAGGCTTGAGAGTCAGGGGATTATTGTAACTCAGACAACCTTGTCCCGTGATTTGCGTGAATTGGGTGTCATCAAAATTCATGAGAATGGTCGTTCCTTCTATTCTTTAGTGATTGAAGAAGAGGGAGTGAATTTCGTTGAATTATTGGCCCAATATGCTTATAAGGTTGAGCGAGCGAGTTTTATTTTGGTTCTTCATTCTGACTTGGGTGAAGCGGCCTTGATGGCTAATATTATTGATGCAGAGAAGCCGTCGTCTATTTTGGGAACCTTGGCTGGTGCAGATACGCTGTTGGTTATCTGTCGTGATGAAGAGGCAGCCCAGCAGGTCGAAGCTGAGATCAATCATTATTTGGAGTAGAATTGAGAGGAAGAATGGCAGTAGAGAAAATTTCTCCAGGCATGCAGCAGTATCTGGATATCAAAGCAAACTATCCAGATGCTTTTTTGCTCTTTCGCATGGGCGACTTTTATGAATTGTTTTACGAGGATGCAGTAGAGGCTGCACAGATTTTGGAACTATCCTTGACCAGTCGGAATAAAAATGCGGAAAATCCCATTCCTATGGCAGGTGTTCCCTATCATGCAGCCCAGCAGTATATTGATACCCTTGTTGAACTGGGGCACAAGGTAGCCATTGCCGAGCAGATGGAAGATCCTAAGCAGGCAGTTGGTGTGGTCAAGCGGGAAGTGGTGCAAGTCATCACACCTGGTACAGTTACGGATTCCTCAAAAATGGGAGCCGACAGCAACTACCTGGTCACCATTGACCGTCATGGCGTGCAATTTGCTCTTTCTTACATGGACGTGTCAACCGGTCAGTTTTTCGTGACTAGCCTAGATGATTTTACCAGTCTTTGCGGTGAAATCCGTAACTTGCGGGCGCGTGAATTGGTTATCGGCTATGCTCTGTCGGAGGAAGAAGAGCAGGTCTTTTCGAACCAGATGAACCTCCTGCTCTCTTTTGAGGATGAGGTGACGGCAGATGTCCAGCTGATTGACAACTCCCTGACAGACTTGGAAAAAGCTGCGGCAGGTAAACTCCTCAGCTACCTACATCGAACTCAAATGCGAGATCTGAGCCACTTGCAGAAGGTGGTCCACTATGAAATCAAGGACTATCTGCAAATGGACTACGCTACCAAGTCCAGTCTGGACTTGCTTGAAAATGGACGGACAGGCAAGAAACATGGTAGCTTGTACTGGCTGTTGGATGAAACTAAGACAGCTATGGGTATGCGGCTTTTGCGAGCTTGGATTGACAGACCACTGATTGACCTCAAGCGGATTGAAAGTCGGCAGGCTGTGGTACAGGTTTTTCTGGATTACTTCTTTGAGCGGAGTGACTTGGTGGAGGCCTTGAAGGGTGTCTATGACATCGAACGCTTGGCCAGTCGGGTATCCTTTGGTAAGACCTTGCCCAAGGATCTCTTGCAACTTTCTCAGACCCTTGGAAATGTCCCTGCTATCAAGAATATCTTGCTACAAATGGACCAGTCTGCTCTGACTAGCTTGGTGGCAGGTCTGGATCCAATCCCAGAACTACACGCCCTTATCAGCTCTGCTATTGACCCAGAAGCCCAAGGGGCTATTACAGATGGAAATATCATCCGTACGGGCTTTGACGAAACGCTGGATCAGTACCGTCTGGTCATGCGTGAGGGGGCGGGCTGGATTGCGGAGATTGAGGCCAAGGAGCGTGAAGCGTCTGGTATCAACAATCTCAAGATTGATTACAATAAAAAAGACGGGTACTACTTCCATGTGACCAATTCTAATCTGGGCAATGTTCCGGACCATTTTTTCCGTAAGGCGACCTTGAAAAACTCGGAGCGCTATGGAACGGAAGAGTTGGCTAAGATCGAAGGGCAGATGTTGGAGGCGCGTGATAAGTCGTCTAACTTGGAGTACGAGATTTTCATGCGGATTCGCCAAGAGGTTGAAAAATACATCAGCCGCCTGCAGAAGTTGGCTCGGACCATTGCAACCATCGATGTCTTGCAGGCCTTTGCAGTTGTCGCGGAGCAGCAACACTGGGTCTGCCCACAGTTCAATGCGGATAAGCTGTTGGACATTGAGTGCGGACGGCACGCGGTGGTCGAGAAGGTCATGGGCAAGCAGACCTATATTCCCAACTCTATCCAGCTGGATCAGGCGACGACCATGCAGCTGATTACAGGGCCTAACATGAGTGGTAAATCGACCTATATGCGTCAGCTGGCGGTTATCGTCATTTTGGCGCAGATGGGTTCCTATGTACCAGCAGACCAGGCAACCCTGCCAGTCTTTGATGCTATTTTCACCCGTATTGGGGCGGCAGATGACCTGGTCAGCGGTCAATCGACCTTTATGGTGGAGATGATGGAGGCCAACAAGGCAGTCCGTCTGGCAACAGACCAGTCGCTCATTCTCTTTGATGAGCTGGGGCGGGGGACAGCCACCTACGATGGTATGGCTCTAGCCCAGTCTATTATTGAGTACATCCATGACAAGATTGGGGCCAAGACCCTCTTTGCTACCCACTACCACGAGTTGACCGAGCTAAGCCAGACCCTGTCAGGCCTTGAAAATGTCCATGTATCGACCTGGGAGGAGGACGGACAAGTGACCTTCCTCCACAAGATTGCTCCAGGCCCAGCCGATAAGTCCTACGGGATTCATGTGGCTAAGATTGCGGGAATGCCAGAGGAGTTATTGCAGCGGGCGGACAGGATTTTGCAGACGCTTGAAAACCAAGCCCCTACTGCACCAGCAAAACCAGCTCCGACAGTTGTGGAAGAGCCGTCAGGTCAACTCGACCTCTTCGCAGACACACCTTCTCACCCAGTCCTCGATGAACTGGCAAAACTGGACGTCTACAATATGACCCCTATGGAAGTCATGATGGCGGTGGCGGAGTTGAAGAAGAAATTATAAGATGATTGAAGAGGCTTGGACAAAAGTCCTGGCCTCCTTGTTTTTTCAATAGTTAAACTTGACGCAGTGGTTGAGTGGGCTCTAATTAGCTGATTTTATCAGCTTTTACAGCCCTACTCAACTGTGCGGGGGTGGGACGACAAAATCGAACCCTGCGGGTTACCGATTTTTGTCCCACTCCCTTTTTTGCCGTTTAGCGCTGGAAAACGACCACATAGCCAAAACCCCTTGAAACCAGTACAGAAATGGTGTTTAATAGGGTCAGAAAGAGAAGGGAGAGAAGATGAAAGTAAAATTAGCTATTTCACCAGAAATTTTGGAAGATTTGGTGACTATTGAAGCACAGGCTATGTCTGAGCAGGTTAGTCACTTGATGACCTATATTCAAAACTTGGATAAGCAGAGGTCCAGTCTAACCGTCAAAAAAGGGGAACAAGTTTATCTTGTGGAACATGATGAGATTGTCAGGCTATATCTAGAAGATAGGCTCTTGCAAGTGGAAACCGTAGAAAATGTCTATACTTCCAACCTACGCTTATATCAGGTTAAGGAGGACTTGCCGGCAAACTTCTTACAAATCTCCCAGTCGGAAATCATTCACATCAAGCAACTGGACCACCTCAAGCTGACCGCCAACGGTCTGGTCAAACTGGTCATGAAAAATGGCTCAGTCACCTACTCATCCCGTCGCTATCTAAAAGTTATCAAAGAAAGGTTAGGACTATGAAAAAATATATCTTATCAGCCAGTTTAGGCATCGCTATCGGAACCATTATCTCCATTATCACATCAGCTGTCTTCGGACAGGGAACCTACCTTCCTCTCAATCCCTTTTCAACCATGGGTGCTTACTACCTGAGCAACTTTAGTCAAGTAACTGTCATGCTGATTTGTGTAGTCATTTGGGCGGCAATCGGGATTTTGTTTCAGTTGGCAGACAAAATTTTTGAACAGGACTGGAGCCTTTTGCGAATGACGGCAACGCATTTTGGCATCACGGTTTTAGGCTTTACACCGCTGGGTATTTTGGCTGGCTGGTTTCCCGTGAAACTTGGGGCCCTTCTCTTTTTCTGGCTCATCTTTGTCTTGGTATACGCTCTGCTATTTTTCCTAAACCATCGGAAAATGGAGCGGCAAATCAAGGACATTAACGGTCGTTTGTAGTATAATAGCACTATCATTTTGTTGGAGTGTTTTATGAAAATTATTTTGACGATTGTCTATAGCTTGGGAGTGGTGTGGAATATCCTCTTTCTTGCGGTGAATGTTGGCAGAATTCCTGTCATCAACTTGCTTTGGCCTGCTGTGATTTTAGTGGCCTGTGCCATCAATTTGTACTTCTTATGGACCAGAAAACAAGAGTCAGAATAGGCTCTTGTTTTCATTTGTTTTTCAGAAATAGAATCTATATTTTGTGTAAATTTATCACTTTTATATTTTTTAACACAAGATATTGATTTTTAATTTGTGAAATGTTACACTAGTAGCAGTGAAAAATGGAGGCCAGTCAGATGAAGAAGCGAGAAAATGATGTAGAAAAACTGAATTTAGTCGTCTTGAAACGGGACGGTCGGACGGTGTCCTTTGATGAGCAAAAGATTTTTTCTGCTCTTTCGCGGGCCAATCAGGAATTGGAACACCCTGTGTCAGAGGCTGGTCTGCAGCTGGTTTTAGGGGCAAGCCTGCAAGAGATTGGTCGTCGTTTTACAGACGACATTCAGATTTATGAAATTCAGACCATTGTGGAGCAGGAGTTGCTCAAGGCTCATTTGTATGAGCTAGCAGAGCGCTATATCCAATATCGGACCCAGCGGGATTTTCGACGTCATCAGGCGACCGATATTAACTTTGAAATCCACAAGTTGCTGAGCAAGGATCAGGCCTTGGTCAATGAGAATGCCAATAAGGATGCGGATGTTTTCAATACTCAGCGGGATTTGACGGCAGGTATCGTTGGTAAGTCTATCGGTCTCAAGCTCTTGCCTGCCCATGTAGCTAATGCCCACCAAAAAGGTGACATTCATTACCACGACTTGGATTATAGTCCTTATACTCCCATGACCAACTGCTGCTTGATTGATTTCAAGGGCATGTTAGCTCAGGGCTTTAAGATTGGTAATGCGGATGTGGAAAGTCCCAAGTCGATTCAGACGGCTACGGCACAGATTTCGCAGATTATTGCCAATGTGGCATCTAGCCAGTATGGGGGTTGCTCGGCTGACCGTATCGATGAGGTTTTGGCTCCCTATGCGGAACTCAATTATCAGAAGCATTTGAAGGAAGCGAAAGACTGGGTCTTGCCAGACAAACAGGAAGACTACGCCCGTGCCAAGACCCAAAAGGATATCTACGATGCCATGCAATCCTTGGAGTATGAAATCAATACCCTTTTTACTTCCAATGGACAAACGCCTTTTACTTCGCTTGGTTTTGGTTTGGGAATTTCCTGGTTTGAACGGGAGATTCAAAAGGCCATTCTCAACATTCGTATCAAGGGTCTGGGACGGGAAGGTCGGACGGCCATTTTTCCCAAGCTGATTTTTACAGTTAAACGAGGCTTGAACTTGGAGCCTGATTCGCCCAACTATGACATCAAGCAGCTGGCGGTGGAATGTGCAACCAAGCGGATGTACCCAGATATGCTGTCTTATGACAAGATTGTTGAGTTGACCGGCTCCTTCAAGGTGCCAATGGGTTGCCGTTCTTTCCTCCAAGGTTGGCAGGATGAAAACGGTCAGGATGTGACATCTGGGCGGATGAACTTGGGTGTTGTGACCGTCAATCTGCCACGGATTGCTATGGAATCAGCGGGCGACATGGACAAATTCTGGGAAATCTTTGCAGAACGCATGGCCATTGCTAAGGATGCCTTGGTTTATCGTGTGGAGCGGGTCAAGGAGGCGACACCTGCCAATGCACCGATTTTGTATCAGTATGGGGCTTTTGGCAAGCGACTGGCCAAGACCGATGCGGTGGATGAGGTTTTCAAAAATCGCAGAGCGACCATTTCGTTGGGCTATATCGGACTCTATGAAGTCGCAACAGTTTTCTACGGTGGTCACTGGGAGGACAATCCAGAAGCCAAGGATTTCACGATTGCCATTATCAAACGAATGAAGGAATTGACAGATGCTTGGTCTGACCAATACGGCTATCATTTCTCTGTTTATTCAACCCCGTCTGAAAGTCTGACAGACCGCTTCTGCCGAATGGATACGGAGAAGTTTGGTCTGGTGGAAAATATCACCGACAAGCAGTATTACACCAATTCCTTCCACTATGATGTGCGGAAAAATCCGACTCCCTTTGAAAAACTAGATTTTGAAAAGGTCTATGTGGAGGCAGGTGCCAGCGGTGGCTTTATCCACTACTGCGAATATCCTGTTTTGCAACAAAATCCCAAGGCCTTGGAGGCTGTTTGGGACTATGCCTATGACCGTGTAGGCTATCTGGGGACCAATACCCCGATTGACCATTGCTATGCCTGTGATTTTGAAGGGGATTTTGAGCCAACGGAGCGTGGTTTCAAGTGTCCAAACTGTGGCAATAGCGACCCTAAAACAGTTGATGTGGTCAAGCGGACCTGTGGTTACCTAGGCAATCCGCAGGCCAGACCCATGGTCAACGGACGCCACAAGGAAATTATTTCCCGTGTCAAAAACATGAATGGGTCTAGTTTATAAAGAAGGACATGAGGGCTTCCGTGGTTTTGAGGAACTACGGAAGTTTGTTATAATAGGGAGAAAAATGTAATAGCTCTGCTATGTTCAAAAAAGGAGAAAATAATGGGAAAATACCAATTAGACGATAAGGGCAAGGCCTTGGTGGCACGCTATCACGAGAAGCATTCCAATGTGAAGCAGGACAAGAAGTCGCGTGTGCAGGAATTGCTCAAGCAAGCGAAAAATAAGAAGAAATAGTATGGACTTTACAGATATCAGCATTCTCCATACTAATGATATGCATTCTTACATGGAGAATTTTCCAAAGAAAGCACAACTGATTGCGGATATTCGAGCTCGAAATGAGCAAAAAGGTATTCCGACCTTTGTCTTTGATAGCGGGGATCTGTTTTCGGGCAATATCTTTTTCAATATGTACCGAGGGGTCAAGGAAATCGAGCTAATGAATCAAGTTGGTTGTCAGGCTATGACCTTGGGCAATCATGAATTTGACCACGGAGATGAACTGCTCAGTCGCTTGGATGACTTTGCGGCCTTTCCGATTGTGTCCTCCAATCTTCGTTACCGTGATGGTGAGGTGGCGGATGAATTGGTGCCGCTGGAGGATGTTCTCGAGTTTGATATGAATGGAAAGCCTCTCTATGTTCTCGGTTTGACCACCTTGGAAACCCAGGAGGTTGCATCACCGACGGATAAGGTGCTTTTTGAGGATCCTCGGAAGGCTCTTCGACGACTGGTGGACCAGATTATGAAGGCCAATTCTCAGGCTCATCTGGTTTTACTCAGTCACATGGGCTACGATGAAGACCTTGCCTTGGCCCAGGACTTTCCAGAAGTCAATGTGATTTTGGGTGGGCATACTCACACAATCTTGAAAGAACCAACTCAAGTAGGCGGCGTCAGCATTTGCCAGGCAGGTCAATACGGTCGCTTTGTCGGACATCTGTCCCTGCGGTGTTTTGCAGACGGGCGACATGAGGTGCTGGCCTATGACTTGATTGAGGTGGAGCAACTGACCGAGGAAGACAGGGGAGTCAAGGCCATTATCGATCAGATGAGGTCGGAACGGGACGCAGCTTTTTCCCAACCGATAGCGACTCTGCCGCAGGCACTAGACGGGGAGCGAGAGAGCATTCGTCAAGGCGTGTCCAGTCTAGCTCCTGTCATCTGTCAGGCTCTTTTTGAGCGAGCTGGCCAGCTGGGCTTGCAGGCGGACGGTGCGGTCATCAACGGTTTCGGCATTCGGGCTTCCTTGTCGGCGGGACCAATCTTTTATTCGGACTTGGTCAAGGTCCTGCCCTTTTCTAAGCGCGTCTTACTGGTTGCTATCAAGGGCAGCGATTTGGTGGCTAGCCTCAAGACAGGCCTCCATCCTCAGATGTGGGGCATTGTCCCAGACGGTGAGGATCTTTTGGTCAATGGCAGAGCTGTTGAGTCAGATAGGGTCTATCAGATTGTGACCAATTCTTTTGTTTGGAGTGGCAAGGACAATTACGACGATTTCCACAAGGCAGAAATTATACAGGATTTAGGACTGGATATTGACATCATCAGCGATTTTTTTAAAAGACAATATGGAGGATAGTATGGAATTGCGACGACCAACACTAGCAGATAAGGAAACGGTTTTGGGTATGCTAGCGGAGTTTGAAGCAGCAGGCTCTGCTATGGACGGTGGCTTTATCTCCAAAGATGTGGACTTTGAAGACTGGATTTTGAGAAATCAAGACTATGAGGCAGGCATCAACCTGCCAGAAGGTTTTGTTCCCTCTATTCAGTATGTATCATTTGACCAGACTGGTCGAGCACTTGGCTTTCTCAGTCTACGCCTACGGCTCAACGATTTCCTGCTCAATAAAGGCGGTCACATCGGATATTCCATTCGCCCGACGGAGCGTGGCAAGGGCTATGCCAAGGACCAACTTCGACTTGGTTTGCAGGAGGCGGCTAGTAAAAATATTTCCAAAGTCCTAGTGACCTGCTCGACAGATAATGAGGCTAGTCGCAAAACGATTGTGGCTTGTGGTGGTGTATTAGAAGATATCAGAGAAGGAGTAGAGCGTTACTGGATTGGATGAGAAAGGAGGCAGTAATGCAAGAGCAGACTTGGAACAATCCCAAGCCAGGTGAGTGGAAGAGTGAAGAACTCAGCCAGGGACGGATTATGGACTACAAGGCCTTTAACTTTGTGGACGGTGAAGGCGTTCGCTGCTCCCTCTATGTCAGCGGCTGCCTCTTTCACTGTCCAGGCTGCTACAACGTTGCCACCTGGTCCTTCAAGGCCGGCATTCCCTACACCAAGGAACTGGAAGACCGCATCTTAGCAGACTTGGCCCAACCCTATGTGCAGGGGCTGACCCTCTTGGGCGGAGAGCCCTTTCTCAATACAGGGACCGTCCTCCCTCTCGTCAAGCGGGTTCGGACGGAATTGCCAGACAAGGACATTTGGTCCTGGACAGGCTACACATGGGAAGAATTGATGCTGGAAACGCCAGACAAATTAGAACTGCTCAGCCAGTTGGACATTCTCGTAGATGGTCGCTATGACAAAAGCAAACGCAACCTCATGTTGCAATTTAGGGGCTCTTCCAACCAACGCATTATTGATGTCCAGCAGTCATTGCAGGAAAATCGAGTGATTTTATGGGATAAATTACAAAAATGACCCGCACAGTTTTCATGTACGGGCCTATTGTCCCCTGAAAACCACTAGCTATGCTAGTGGTTCAGTAGAGCTTCTAGCGAGGTATTAAAAAATCCTTCCAAAGTGATAAGATAGAAGTGGTTTCCCCGCCACTACATCACATCAAATAGGAGGTACCTCATGAGAGAGGATAATGAAAGTTTATCACATACTCGCTGGAATTGTAAATATCATCTAGTTTTTGCGCCTAAATATCGTCGTCAAATCATTTACGGCAAGTAAGAGGCTAGTATCGGAAAGATTATCCGAGATTTGTGTGAACGAAAAGGCGTCACTATCCATGAAGCTAATGCTTGCCCTGATCACATCCACATGTTAGTTATGGGAATAGAAAGTTTTGGTGTAGAGGCTACTATGTGGATATGGTAGGACACAATCAAAAAGTGATAGCAAAATACATACAGAACCAATTACAAGAAGATAGGGTAGCGGACCAGCTCACTTTGTTTGAAACGGTTGCCCCATTTACAGGGGAAACCAACAGGAAAAAAACTGATGGTGCTTTAGCACCTGATCGGGAAAGTGGTGCGCGAGGAAGCTATTTCAGTGGGCCTTTGGCCCTGGCCGGATCAAGCGGCTTATAGCCGCAGAACAAACCGCCAGTTTGACTAGTGGTTTTGATTGTCATTTAGTTTCTCTTTCATTACTTCGGCGATTGGAGGCATTTGTTCAGCCTCCTTTTGTAAGCACACCGAGATTAGAGAACGCTTTCTTTTTATTTTTTATATGTTATAATGTTATTATAAAGGATTCGAGAGGTGGATTGATAGAGTATAAATAAATACGTTGGCAGACCAAACATTTGAATAAACAAAGGGATGATACATGGAGGTACCTATGCATTATAAGATAATGAGAAGTATTGCGTTTTTAATATTGTTAATTGGCACAATCATAGTAGAATCGGAAAATTTATCACCTTTAACAAGCAGTCAGCCAGTTTATGCTACATAGAGTATATCTAAGTTTGAAAGTCAAGGAGGATCAGAGTATGAAGAAGGTACTTTTCGTCTAACATTAAAGGTTGGCGAAAGTGGGCAAATTCGTCGTCCTCAAGATTCCCCCTTAAAAGATTTCAACTATTCTTTTGATATGAAAGTGGAGGATTCCTCTATTCTTTCGTTTGATAGCCAAGGTAATTGGACAGCTCATAAAGCTGGAATAACGAAGGTTTATCCAAGTTTTCCTAATGAATCTAGTGAACATTTGAAGGAATTTGAAGAAGAGTTAGTCATAAATCCAGTTGAACTATATGTTAATGAGATTTCAGTTGTTTGGGAAGTTACAGTAGAAGAAAGTGAGCAGGGGCTAGAATCAAGTTCAAGGAGGTCATTGATTGAGAACGATGCTGTAGAATCTCTTTCGGAGACAACGCCTTCTTCAATGGAATCTTCTGTGAGAGTATCTGATACTAATGAAGTTGACGGTTCAAATGCTCCAACTATGATTTTCGGTTCAGATAATATGATTCCTATTGAAAATACCACAGTAAATCCATATAGAAAAGTTGTAGCTGTATATAAAGTAGTAAATGGTTTGGCCACTTGGAATGGAAGTGGTGTTATGATTGCTCCAAACAAGGTATTGACAGCAGCTCATGTAGTTCGAGACTTTAGAACAAATGAGACGTATGACCAAATAATGGTTGCTCCTGCATAAAATGGTAATAAATATCCGTACAATAAGTTTACTGGTTCTACCTATCATTTTTTTACTAGTTATTTAGATGATGCTACATTAGGTTATACACGTACAAAAGCTAATGAAGATATTGCAGTAGTGACTTTGGATAGTTCGATTGCTTCTGTAGGTTTTCTCCCAGTAACCTCTATCTTAGCTATTAACGATGATATCACAGTTATTGGTTATCCTCAGGATAGAGGAGTGGTTATGCACAAATCAGGAGGAAAAGTTAAAAGTATTGATGGAAAGATAATAGGTTATCAAAATGATACGCTCTCTGGAAATAGTGGGGGTCCAGTACTGGATAGACAAAATCGAATTGTCGCAATCAATGTCGCTGAGCCTAAAATAGAAGGTGGATACACAGAAGAATATTTACAAAAGTATGGTGCTAATACGGGTAGAAAAATTGATCAGGATGCGATGCGCTTGATTGATGTTGCACTTCATAATAGAAAGACTGGTGATGGTATATCAGCCTCTGTACCAACATACCGCCTATATAATGATGGTTTGAAATACCATCTATATACAAAAGATAAGAACGAAGTAGATATTTTAAGTGGCCGTGATTGGATATATGAGGGTGTTATCTTCCATTCTTCTGGTAAGCGCCCAGTTTATCGTTTGTATAATTCAGGACTAAAAGTTCACCTCTATACATCAGATAAAAATGAGTACAATGTCTTAAGCACACATGGTTGGAAGCAAGAAGGCGTTGCATGGAATGTTGAATAAGGCAGGAGAAATAAATATGAAATTAAGAACAATTATTTTATTGCTAGTAGGAATTTTTTCCTTAGTAGGATTATCGCCGATGAATGCAACATCTATTTTTGCCAATGAACAGACCTATGACTATCTTCCTTCTGAAATATATTTTGATAGGAATACAATTCCAAAGGGAAATTTAGTTGTTGGAGATTCAGGACAGATTCGTCCGAATCAAAATAGTATATTTAAAGATTTTGAGTATGCTTTTAAGTATAAGTTGAGCGATTTTGGTGTAATAAGCATAGATGAGAAAGGGAATTGGGAGACTATCGGACCTGGTCAAGTCACCTTATGGGTTCATGGTCGATCTGAGTACAATGAAAGCCCAGAATTTGAAGCGGAACTTGATAAGCATGGAATTGTGCGTGTTAATGCTGGAATTTATCCCACTGTCGTACCTGATTATGTTAAGACTCATATTATAGTAACAGAGAATCCCCTAAGTACAGAGGTTTACCGCCTATACAATCCAAATCTTAAAGTCCATCTTTATACTCAGGATAGCAATGAATACAATGTATTAGCTACACGAGGTTGGGAGCAGGAGGGAGTTGCATGGTTATCACACAATACGGAGGGAGAACCTGTTTTTCGTCTCTATCATCCTGGATTAAAAGTTCATCTATACACACGTGATGTGAATGAATTTGCTGTTTTAGTCAGTCGAGGCTGGAACCAAGAAGGTATAGCTTATCGTTCCAAAGGGGATAAAGAAATTTATCGTCTTTATCACGAAGGGGTTAAGAAACACCTCTACACCACAAATGAAGTAGAAATAGATATCCTTTCAACACGCGGCTGGCGTTATGAAGGCATTGCCTGGTATGGAAGCTAATAAATTGAAGAGGTTGGGCAAAAACTAGCCAGTAAATAAAAAACACAGATAGATTCAAGCTAATTTTGATGAAATCTAGCCGAACTATTTGTGTTTTTTATTTTTATCCCTATTATCTTGGGCTAATTTCTTAGCCAATTTTGTTAAATTCATGCACATTAGGAGGAATTCTATCTCAGTTTCAACCACCTTTTGACCTCTGACATGCACTCTGCGCACGCCAAAAACACCCTTCATCCTATCAAATACAGGTTCGACATCCACCTTGCGTTTGGCATAAATGCGGGCTCTATTGTTTATACATTTTCATGCCTTTCTAGTTGTTTTGTCGTTATTATAATTATAAAGCATGAAATGGAAAACGAGCAACTCCTAATTGGAATTGCTCGCTTTTTTTATATATGAGTGGCTAGTTTTTGCCCAGCCTCTTTTTCTTTGTGTTAGAGTATATTGATAAACAAAACAAGAAAAAGCCTTGATAAATCAAGACTTTCCTCATATCAACCAATCCTCCCTGTAGGGATCGAACCTACGACCCACGGATTAAGAGTCCGCTGCTCTGCCAGCTGAGCTAAGGAAGGGCAAAATAAAAATGCTGTATTGGTACCGGTTATTCATGAATTGTATTGATCCCGCACGCTAGAAGCAGGTGGGTGACGTGTTTCTGACTTAGTTGCTTCTGGGTGTACCAGCCTGCATACTGCCAAAAGATCTTTGTCTCCCTAGTAATACAAAAATAGTCGGTCAACACATAGGTATGAATTCGTATACCACAGCAGTTCTTATTTATGATTTAATATTACCACATTTTAAAAAAAAATCAAGAGAAAATCGGCAAAAAATGAAAACGTTATCAACTTTTTTTCTTGTTTTGTTTTAGTTGCTTGATTTTTTCTTGGGTCATGCCCAAGGCACGCTCGTATTTTCCGGTGTCGTTGGCGGTGAAGTAGTCCGCAGCCAGTAACTTATCGGGCAGGTATTGCTGGTACACCCATTTTTCAGGATAGGCATGGGGATACTGGTAACCAATGGCATTTCCCAGCTCCTTGCTGCCAGCATAATGACCGTCCCGCAGATGATTTGGAATGGGCAGATGGCCGTTTTTCCGTAAATCAGCCAGAGCTGCATCCATAGCCAGATAGGCAGAATTGGACTTGGGAGAAAGGGCCAAATCGACTACTACATTGGCAATCAAAATCCGTGCCTCTGGAAAGCCGATTTTCTGGGCAGCTTCAAGGGCGGTCACCGTATGAATCTGAGCCTCTGGATTGGCCAAGCCGATGTCTTCGTAGGCAATGACCGTCAAGCGACGGGCCAGACTAGGCAGGTCTTCAGCTTCAATCAAACGAGCGGCGTAGTGGAGGCTAGCATTGACATCGCTACCCCGAATGGATTTTTGTAGGGCGGAGAGGATATCGTAGTGGGCATCGCCGTTCTTGTCCATGCTGATGTAGGATTTCTGCAGGCTATTTTCCACAGCGTCTAGGTCAATGTGGCGACTGCCCTCGCTTTCCTTGGTAGAAAGTACAGCCAGTTCTAGCGAATTGTAAGCAGCTCGTAGGTCACCATTGGTTGCGTTTGCTAGGAAGTCCAGAGCCTCAGGCTCAATGGTGACAGGGAAGTCAAATCCGCGTTCGCTGTCTGTCAGAGCTAGTTCCAAGGCCTGTCGGATGTGGCTGGTTTTCAAGGGTTGTAATTCAAAAATCTGCACCCGACTGCGAATGGCGGGTAAAATAGAGAAAAATGGATTTTCCGTCGTTGCCCCAATCATGATGATATTTCCGTTTTCCAAAAGAGGGAGCAGGAAGTCCTGCTTGGTCTTGTTGAGGCGGTGGATTTCATCGAGCATGAGAACCAGACCACCAGAAAACTTGGCTTCTTCGGCAATCTCCTGCAGGCGTTTTTGGTTGTCGGTCGTAGCATTAAAGGTCCGAAAGGCATGCTTGGTTGTGCCAGCAATTGCAGAGGCAATCGAGGTCTTGCCAATCCCTGGCGGACCGTAGAGAATCATGGACGACAGCATATTGGCATCGATCATGCGACGGATAATCTTTCCAGGACCGACCAGGTGTTCCTGACCGATGACGTCATCAATGGATTTGGGCCGCATACGAAGGGCGAGATTGGCTGGCATAGGCTTCCTTTCAGTACATTTATGGTATAATCATTATACTACAATTTTGGGATTTGGAGAGAAACGAAGATGACGGAGTTGCCGGTGAGTGTTTTGGAAGAATACTTGCGTGACCACTATGGGACGACAGTTCCCGAGCAAAGTCTCTTTATGAAATTGGTGGAAGAAATTGGTGAAGTGGCAGAGCTACTGAATCAACGTGCAGGCCGCAAGATGATGGATAGCGAAGGCGACAGCTCTGCTCGTTTGGCAGAAGAATTAGCTGACGTTATTCACTATGCTGTAGCCTTAGCAGCAGTAAATCAATTAGACTTAACCAAGTCCATTTTGGAGAAAGACAAGCGGGCTTCCGTCAAATATGGTCGAGAAATAAATTTATTGGAATTTATCGTCATTTAGTTTTTCTTTTATTACGTCGTTAACTCGCTTTGCCGTACTTCAGTACAGCCTACAGCTCGTTGCCTAGTACTAAAAGTAAACTAAAAGACTATATAGAAAAGAGGAAATAGAATGGCGAAACATGGCTTTATAAGTAACAGTTTTCTTTATATGTCTCTAAGGCTCCCTAACTATTGATTTTACTGGTTTTTTGAAAAATAGTATTGTGCTAGATTTCCTTAGAACTCTTCCAAGGGTGAACAAAAAAGTGAACAAATTTCACAACGAAAAAAGGTTATCAAATCAATGTTTGACAACCTAAAAATTTTACGAGTTCAGCAGGCAGGACTAGCGTAGTGATCAGCTACGCTTTTTTGATTGCTGAGAGATAAAATAAAAATACGATAACTATGTGATGTCATCGTATTACCGTGACAACTTGTGTCAACTGGGGATTTTGCACTTATCCTTTTTCTAAAAGTATAAGGTTAGTAAATTCATAGGTTTTTCAAGAATAACCTGATTTCCAAGTAAGTTCATACCTGTTGTAGAATATCCTTTGCTACGGATATAATTTTATTTATATTTAACTTTATAGTTTTTTGAATGTTGGCCACTAGTCATAGCTTGGATTTGAAATCCAACCTTTCCTAAATTTTCAAAATCTACCTTGTGTTCTCTGATTAAGCGTGTAATAGTGTGATGTTGCACCTCTGCACACTCTGCGATAATCTCGCTAGTGGTGTACGGCTCTTTCCGTCCGTCCATATAAACTAGTTCCATAGTTTTCCTTTCTGTGTATTTTTCTGTACTTGCCACCTAGAGCAGTACCAAAGAGGGTTTGAACAAATAAGGGGAAAAAGCAACAAGCCTCTTGATACTGCCATAGGTAGCAAGTAAAAGCTTTTGGCTATAAATAATGACTTATTTAGGGATTACCAAATTAGGTAACATCTAGATTAGTAGTCTTCTACTAGCCATTCCATAACTTTTTGGTAGATACTCTTTTTTACTTCACCACCATTGATAACCTTACGATAAGTAATCGGATTGATACCAATTTGCTTTGAAGCAATCTGGTTAGTCAGCATTAAATCAGCCTGTTTTCTACGGATTGCTTTTGCTTGGTTTGAGGTAATAAGCATTTTTCTTTCCTCCTTCCTTTTGTTATGTTTGTAAAGTTTTTCTTTACTTGATGATATTTTATAAAAAATAACTTTACTTGTCAATGGGAAATATAAAAAAACTTTACAAAAGAAAAATATCCAGTTATAATCATGTTGAGGTAATAACAATGAGAGATACTATAGAAAATAGGCTTAGAGACTTAAGACAAGAAAAAAAGCTAACTCAGGATGAATTAGCTTTTGAATTAAATAAGAATTTGAAAAAAGGCGAGAAGCTTGTTTCAAAGATGACAATTTCTAATTGGGAAAACAATAAACACGCTATCAAACCAGATAAAGCTCAAAAATTAGCAGAGTATTTTGGTGTCCCTGTTGGATATTTGTTGGGCTATAGCGAGGAAAAAAACCTAATCTATGACGGGCTAGATGAAGTAGCTAAGCTTAAAGGTATTAGTGAAAGTCAACTCTTAAAAATGAAATTAAAAATTGCAACTGGCCCTCTCGATATGCTGGTGGAAGAACGAGATAATTTTTTTGAGTATGCCGAATATCTTAATGATTTGGCATTTAAGTTAATAGATATTGGAGCTATAACCGCAGAAGATTTTATGAAGTTAGGAAAGGTGCAGTCTTTACTTTATACAACCGTTGATATTGTTCCGGAAATTCGTCAAAAAATTAAAGTATTAGTTGATTAATTACTCATTTCTATGAAAATACATGAACAGAGCGGATAAAGGACATGCCTAAAATTTCTGATTGTATAGATTACTCTAAGATAGAGCTATCTTGAGAATATCACTTTGAAAGTTGTCTAGACAAGTATAGGTAGCGATGCAACAGGACTATCAGACAAGAAACATTGTGAGCATTTCAGCCATTTTGATAAGAAACAGAATTATGATTAGGAACAATTATTGTCAAAAACGCTATTTTGTCAATAATTAAAAAAGAAACAGGAGGAATTATTGACAAAAGTGGTCTTTTGTTAAAATGAGTTTTCTTGAAATAAACAATAGAAAGGGAAAGTATGGAAAAAATATTAGATATTAATTATTTAAAATCTGCGTCTGAAGGACAATACTTTGACCGTAAAAGTGCTCGTATTCAACCCAAAGATATTTTAAGGCATCTCATTGCATTTGCTAATGCTGAAGGCGGTCACCTTGTTGTCGGTATAGAAGACGATGGAGAGGTTACAGGTTTCTCTCGTTCAGGAGCCAAACCTATAGAAGAGTTTCAAAGCGTCCCATATCAACTCAGACAAACTCCTATATCATTTTCAGATAGAGTTATTCAGGTTATAAACTCTAAAGGTGAGGAAGATTATGTTTTACTGATTTCAGTAAATCCTTCAGTTGACCGTGTTATTGTATCTACCAATGATGAGGTTTTCCTCAGACAAGCAGATAAATCTGTTCCTTTAAGTCATGAGCAACGCCTTCAACTCACGTATGATAAAGGGCAACGATACTTTGAAGATGAGATAGCAGAAGGGGCAACGATTGATGATATAGACCTTGACTTAATCCAAAGTTATAAAGATAAAATCGGATTGCCAAATATTTCTACCGAGCAAGTTCTAAGAAGTCGAGGGCTTCTTCAGGGGGGTAAATTAACAAATGCTGCAATTCTTCTTTTTGGTGAGAATCCTTCAGCATTTCTCCCACAAGCTCGCTTACGTGTCCTGAAATATGATAATAATGAGGCGATGGTTGGACGTTCTTTTAACCTTATAAAAGAAAAAACATTTGACCAAGCTATCCCTAAAATAATTACGGAAAGTCGAGACTACATTAAAGACCAGTTACGTGATTTCCAATACTTATCTCATAATGGTACTTTTGAAACAATGCCAGAATATCCTGAATTTGCTTGGTTTGAGGGAATTGTTAATGCCCTTACTCATAGAAACTATTCTATACGTGGTCAGCATATCACTGTAACAATTTTCGACGACCACTTAGAAATTAAAAGTCCAGGCGTGCTTCCAAATATTGTGACAATTGAAAACATACTTAATGAACGATTTTCTAGAAATCCTAAAATAGCTAGGATACTTGCAGAGTTTGGTTGGGTGAAAGAAATGAACGAGGGCGTTAAGCGTATCTATACAGAAATGGCTTCGTTCTTCCTAAATAAACCACAGTATTCAGAACCTAATAAATCTAGCGTTTTACTTTTACTAGAAAATAATATCCTTAATAGACAGGTTCGAATCACTGACAAAATAAGAAATCAAATATCTTCAGAAAAATTTGCTGACTTGACAGAACATGAGAAACATATCTTACATTTAGCACATAACTCTGGCAAAATTACTTCAGTAGAAGTAGCTAGTTTTATTGGGAAAAGTAGACCATATGCTACATCATTGTTGAAAAAATTAACTAATGAAGGATTACTTACCTGGCATGGTGCAAGCCCTAAAGACCCTACCCAATATTACAGCTTCAATCATAGTTTTGAGTAGTTTTGAGTAGTTTTAAGTAGTTTTAAGTAGTTTTAAGTAGTTTTAAGTAGTTTTAAGTAGTTTTGAGTAGTTTTGAGTAGTTTTAAGTAGTTTTAAGTAGTTTTAAGTAGTTTTGAGTAGTTTTAAGTAACAAGTACCAGTATAAAAAATAAGCACCCCTAGCATTCACTTATATATTTTTGACATTTTATAGAAATGCTGATATTATATTTTAAAGTGTAAGACCGATTGAGTTCGGTGCCCTATGAATTATGCGTGCATAATTAAGGGAATTCTTTAAAAAACAGGGTCAGCTAGATTACTAGTTGGCTCTATTTTTGTTTTACAGACCTTGGAAAAGTAATTTACCTAGACTATTAACAATCTTGTTGCATGATATAAACCTAAATCCCTTTTAATCGCTTGCCTGCTGATGATAGAAAGGTTTATGATCATGAAAATTACTGAAGCAATAAAAAAAGACGGTAGCATTGTTTACCGTGCCAATGTCTATCTGGGGGTAGATGTCATTACTGGCAAAAAGGTAAAAACCAGCGTGACGGGTAGGACAAAGAAAGAGGTGAAGCAGAAAGCAAAATATGCACCTATTGAGTTTGTCAAAAATGGGTCAACCGTCAAAAAGAAAGTAGAGGTAAAAACCTATCAAGAATTGGCTGAGTTATGGTTAGACAATTATAGATTAACAGTAAAGCCCCAAAGTTTTCTACTGACAAAAAGAATTGTCCATAATCATCTGATATCAGAATTTGGGTCTATGAAGCTTGATAAGATAACTCTGCCCCAAATACAAAGACATCTCAATAAACTCTCAGCAACTTTTGTTCATTTTGGCAACGTCCATTCTTTAAATCGTAGGATTTTGCAGTATGGTGTATCACTCCAGCTCTTGCCTTTCAATCCAGCTAGAGAAGTCATCATGCCAAAGGCTCAAAAGCGTGAAGACAAGGCTATTAAATTTATAGCACCCGAACACATAAAGAAGTTCATGAGTCATATGGAAAAAAGGTCTGTTGATGGCTATGTTTATTATTTTGACTTTGTTTTATATAGCTTATTACTGGCAACTGGTTGTCGTTTTGGTGAAGCGGTAGCTTTAGAATGGTCTGACATTGATCTGGAAAATGGTACCGTTAGCATAAATAAGAATTACAGTAAATTCGTTGACCTGGTAGGCACTCCAAAGAGTAAAGCAGGTATCAGAGTAATCAGCATTGATAAAAAGACTTGCAATATGTTACGGCTATACAAGAATAGGCAAAGATTGTTATATCTTGAAATCGGAGAGAGTGCTCCGCTTGTGGTATTTGCAACGCCTACAAGGGAATACCAAGACATGACAATAAGGCAGGGTGCTCTGACTAGGCGATTGAAAGAATGTGGTTGCCCTCGCTTTACCTTTCATGCTTTCCGTCATACTCACGCTAGTTTACTGCTGAATGCGGGTATCAGTTATAAAGAATTACAATATCGCTTGGGTCATGCAACTCTAGCCATGACTATGGACAAATACAGTCACCTATCCAAAGACAAAGAAAAAGAGGCTGTTTTATATTACGAAAAAGCCATCAATAATCTCTAGGGTGAACATAAGGGTGAACAAATTACTAAATCAACTCATTGCAAGGTGCTAGAAACCTTATTAAATCAACGTTTATAGACAATAAAGGAGAGAAACATGGCAAAACATGGCTTTTTAGATGTGCTGGAAGCAGCACTGGACAAACATTTTACCTATGATTACGAGCTCAACTGGGACAAGAAAAACCATGCTGTTGAGTTGGCTTTTATCTTGGAAGCACAAAATACGGCTGGGATAGAAACGGTGGACGACGAAGGCAATGCCTCTGCGGAGGATATTTTCTTGGAGGAGTATGTTCTTTTCTACAACCAGGACAAGTCCCGCTTTGACGAGGAAGACTACCTGGTCGCTCTGCCATTTGACGCCAAGAAGGGCTTTTCAGCAGAGTTTCTGACCTACTTCGCAGGTTTTCTCAAGGACACTGCCGACCAAGGTTTAGATGACCTCATGGACTTTTTGGCGGATCCAGAGGCCCAAGAATTTGCGATTGCTTGGGATAGCGGGGCTTTTGAAAAAGGCAGAGCAGACTTGGTGGAAGGGGAATTTTACCCATATCCGAGGTATTGAGATGGTATATGAAATTGGAAATATTGCTCCGCTGCTACTTGTCTCAGAACTGAATCGATCACGAGTTTTTTACGAAAATCTACTACAATTGACAGTTGTTTACGAATCGTTCGAGCAAGGTCTTGTCTGTTATGCTTTTGGCTCCAATAATACCATTATTTTACGGATTCGTCAGGGAACAAAGGAAGAACTGGAGAAAATGGCTGCACCACTTGGTCAAGGGGCTGAATTTGTTTTAAATGTTGGACGTGGTTATCAATATGCCATAGGGCCTTTTGAAAAGGCCAGCTATCCTTATAGTTGGAATGGTTGTGTCGTAGCGTTTGACCCAGATGGATATAAGTGGAGTTTAGTAGGATGAAATTCAAAAAAATAATAGATTGATTCGTAGTAAGAAAGGTTAAAACAAATATGAACTCATGGCAAGAATTAACGATTCACGTGCATCGTGATGCAGAAGAAGCAGTTTCGAATCTCATGATTGAAACGGGCAGTCAGGGAGTGGCCATTAGCGACTCGGCTGACTATGTGGGACAGGAGGACCGTTTCGGCGAACTCTATCCCGAGGTGGAGCAGTCAGATATGATTGCCATTACGGCCTACTATCCTGACACTTTGGATATTGAGGAAATCAAGGCAGATTTGGCGACTCGCTTGGCGGATTTGACAGGCTTTGGCTTAGAAACAGGTCAGATTAGTTTAGAAAGTCAGGAATTGGCAGAGGAAGACTGGGCGGACAACTGGAAGAAGTACTATGAGCCAGCCCGTATTACCCACGATTTGACCATTGTACCGTCTTGGACCGACTACGAGGCGATTGCTGGTGAGAAGATTATCCGCTTAGATCCAGGTATGGCTTTCGGTACAGGAACTCACCCGACCACTAAGATGAGCCTCTTTGCTCTTTCTCAGGTCCTGCGTGGTGGAGAAACGGTCATCGACGTCGGAACAGGCTCAGGTGTCCTTTCCATTGCTAGCTCCCTCCTAGGTGCCAAGGAGATTTACGCCTATGACTTGGATGAGGTGGCGGTGCGTGTAGCTCAGGAAAATATTGACCTTAACGCCAATACTAGCAATATTCATGTCGCAGCGGGCGATTTGCTTCGTGGCGTTGATATTAAAGCAGAAGTCATCGTTGCCAACATCTTGGCGGATATTCTCATCCATCTGACCGAGGATGCCTACCGTCTGGTCAAGGACGAGGGCTACCTGATTATGAGCGGTATCATCGCGGACAAGTGGGATATGGTGCGAGCATCTGCGGAGGCGGCTGGTTTCTTCCTTGAGACTCACATGATGCAGGGCGAGTGGAATTGCTGTGTCTTTAAGAAGACGGCTGACCGCTCAGGTGTGATTGGAGGCTAGGATGCAGCAGTATTTTGTCAATGGCAGAGCACCGCAGGGCATTTTCCAGATAAGCGATAAGGACACTGCCAAGCATATGTTTTCTGTCATGCGCTTGCAGGCAGATGATCAGATTGTCCTGGTCTTTGACGATGGGATTAAACGCTTGGCGCGTGTAGTGGACAGCCAGAACCAATCTGTTGAAATCATCGAAGAACTGGTAGATAATGTTGAATTACCCGTTTCCGTTACCATTGCCATGGGCTTTCCCAAGGGAGATAAGCTCGAATTTGTCGCCCAAAAGGCAACGGAATTAGGCATGACAGCCCTCTGGGCCTTTCCAGCTGACTGGTCTGTGGTCAAATGGGACGGTAAAAAACTGGCCAAAAAAGCAGAAAAGTTAGAAAAAATTGCCCAAGGCGCAGCCGAGCAGAGCAAACGCAATCGCATTCCCGCTGTTCGCTTGTTTGAGAAAAAATCGGATTTCCTAGCTCAACTGGCAGGCTTTGACCAGATTATCCTAGCCTACGAAGAGGCCGCAAAAGAAGGCGAACAAGCCAATTTAGTGAAAATCTTGTCTGGCTTAGAAATCGGCCAATCAGTCCTTGTCATCGTCGGTCCAGAAGGTGGCGTGTCGCCTGAGGAAGTAGCCGCATTTGAAGGAGCAGGAGCGGTCAAGACTGGTCTAGGACCTCGCATCCTCCGAGCCGAAACGGCTCCCCTCTATGCACTTTCTGCTATTAGCTACGCAACGGAATTGTTGAGGTAGTCTATGTTCGCATTAGGAACCATTATCAATACAGTGGCCATTGCCCTAGCAGGTGTGCTAGGGTCTTGGTTTGGTCACTTGCTGGAAGAACGCCATCAATCAGGTTTAACGGTGGCGAGCGGGCTAGCTGTCTTATTTCTAGGAATCTCAGGTAGTTTAGAAGGACTGCTGACAGTAGTTGATGGTCAACTCAAAAGTCAAAATAGCATGCTTTTGGTCCTTAGTCTGTCCTTGGGGACCTTGATTGGGGAAGTACTCCATATCGAAGGCTGGTTTGAAAGGCTGGGTGTTTGGCTCCGTGAAAAATCAGGAAACAGTCAAGATGGGCGATTCTTAGATGCTTTCCTGACAGCTTCTTTGACCGTTTGTATCGGTGCTATGGCCATACTAGGAGCCATCCAAGATGGATTGACGGGTGATTATCGCTTGTTGGCCGTTAAGAGTATTTTGGACTTTATTATCATTTTGATTATGACCTCGAGTTTGGGCAAGGGAGCAGGCTTTTCAGCAGTGCCAGTCTTTCTCTTTCAAGGGTTTATTACCCTCTTGGCACGCTTGATTGAGCCTCTGATGACGGATCAGGCCCTGGCCAATCTCTCCTTTATCGGCTCCGCCCTCATCTTCTGTGTCGGGGTTAATATTGTTTGGGAGCGAAAAATTCGCGTGGCCAACATGTTGCCAGCTATTCTCATTGCGGTGATTTGGAGCTATTTTGCATAAGAGGGAGTGAGAAAGAACTCATCTAACTGAAAAAAGAGTTCACCTCACTTCCAACATGTAGGCTCGGGCTAAAATAGTCCACTGGACTATTTTACTCCCACCCCCGCATAGCTCCGACAGTCAGAGTAGTGACTGTCGGAGGTTGGAAATAAGGCGAACTCTGTTCGCAACAGTCGTAAAGGTCAGATTTGGAGTGTAATACACGAGTTGCTGAGATTTGCTTCGCAAATCTTATCTCCAACCTTTAACAGTCCACTGGACTGTTAAACCCAATCAACCACTGCGCTGAGATGTTGACACGAACTCTGAGAAGCGTTGCTGAGCCTTTACTGTCTTCGTTCAAACTGCAAGAGGATGACTTGCCCCAAGCCCTTCCAAACCTCCTCGACTTGCCCGACCTGTTGAAAGTCATTTTTCAAGAGCACTTGCTGAGAAGCTTGATTTTCTGGCAGGACAAAGGCGGCGATTATTTTTATTGAACATTCTTTTAGTAGGAAATGGCAGAGCAGGCTGACCGCTTGGCTGGCCAGACCACGATTCCAGAAGGCATGGTGAAGCCGATAGCCAATGGTCACCGACGCAGATCGTTTCTTGTAGTCAAAGACTTCCAAAACGCCAATCAATTTCCCTTGGTGCTCCAACCCCAAGAACAAACGTTTTTTCTTATCAAAATCCCTCTGGAAATGCCCAATGCGTTTGCGGAGAGTTTCTTTGTTTTGCGTGGAAGTATTGGGGGTCATCTGAAAGTGAATGGGATTGGAGTAGATTTCCCAAAGGTCATCGAGGTCTGACTCATAGATAGCACGTAATCGAAACGCTGAATGTTCAATAAATGGAATAGTGTCGAATAGTTTAGGGCTGATGTTCATGGATGTAGTATACTGGAAAAGCCAGACTTTAGCAAACTCTTACCGCTTCCCTTTTTCTTTTTCAGTGAAAATGGTAAAATAATAGGAAATAGTTAGGGAGAGAAGTAAATGAAGGAAATTAATTTTACAGGAGAAGAGGTTGTTGGGCTAACAGCCACCTACCTTCCGGCCGAAGATGTTGCTTTTGTTCAGAAGGCCTTGGATTTTGCGACAGAGGCCCATAAGCCTCAATTTCGTAAATCAGGTGAACCCTATATTGTCCACCCTATCCAAGTAGCAGGGATTTTGGCAGGGCTCAAGCTAGATGCGGTAACCGTAGCTTGCGGTTTCTTGCATGATGTGGTAGAAGACACTGAGGTAACTCTGGATGAAATGGAAGCGGAATTTGGTCCAGAGGTTCGCCATATTGTCGGTGGTGTGACCAAACTGGGTAAGGTCGAGTACAAGTCACATGAGGAGCAACTAGCTGAAAACCACCGTAATATGCTGATTGCCATGTCCCAAGACATGCGGGTTATTCTGGTTAAACTGGCAGACCGTCTTCACAACATGCGGACCCTCAAGCATTTGCGCAAGGACAAACAAGAACGGATTTCGCGTGAAACGATGGAAATCTATGCGCCGCTTGCCCACCGCCTGGGTATTTCTTCTATCAAGTGGGAATTGGAAGACATGTCTTTCCGTTACCTCAATGAAGTTGAGTTCTACAAGATTACTCGAATGATGAGGGAGAAACGACGTGAACGGGAAGATTTGGTCAATGAAGTCGTTGACAAGTTGAGGGAATACACAGAGGAGCGTCATCTTCACGGTCAAATCTATGGTCGTCCCAAGCATATCTACTCTATCTATCGGAAGATGCACGATAAGAAAAAACGCTTCGACCAGCTCTATGATCTGACAGCAATCCGTTGCTTGATGGATACTCCAAGCGATGTCTATGCCATGCTAGGCTACATCCATGAACTCTGGAAGCCAATGCCAGGTCGTTTTAAGGACTATATTGCCAGTCCAAAGGCAAATGGGTACCAGTCCATCCATACGACGGTCTATGGGCCAAAAGGTCCAATCGAGTTCCAGATTCGGACGGTGGAAATGCATCAGGTAGCAGAGTACGGGGTGGCGGCTCACTGGGCCTACAAGCGTGGTGGCAAGGCAACTGCTTCTGAAAAAGAGCTGCGTTGGATCAACAACCTGATTGAACTTCAAGAAGGGGCAGGAGATGCCCAATCCTTCGTTGATTCGGTCAAAGAGGACATCTTCACCGAGCGGATTTACGTCTTTACGCCAGATGGTGCGGTGCGTGAGTTGCCAAAGGATTCTGTACCGATTGACTTCGCCTATGAAATTCATACCAAGGTCGGTGAGCGGGCGACAGGTGCCAAGGTCAACGGTCGCATGGTGCCTCTGACGACCAAGCTCAAGACAGGTGACCAGGTGGAAATTATCACTTCTGCCAACTCTTTCGGTCCAAGTCGTGACTGGGTCAATCTTGTAAAGACCCACAAGGCCCGCAACAAAATCAAGCAGTTCTTCAAGAATCAGGACAAGGAATTGTCTGTTTCTAAGGGGCGTGAGATGCTCCAGAATCTCCTCCAAGAAAACGGCTACGTTCCCAACCAATACTTGGACCGCCGCCACATGGACGAGGTCCTGCAAAAGACCAGCTATAAAACCGATGAGGCTCTCTATGCAGCGGTTGGTTTTGGTGAAGTTTCTGCCGTGTCAATTTTTAACCGTCTGACAGAGAAAGAACGTCGAGAAGCCGAGCGGGCTAAGGCCAAGGCTGTCGCGGATGAATTGGTCAACGGTGGCGAAGTCAAACATGACAACAAAGATAGTTTGAAAATCCGTCACGAAGGTGGCGTGGTCATTGAAGGGGCGTCAGGCTTGCTGATCCGGATTGCCAAATGCTGTAATCCAGTACCTGGCGATGAGATTGTCGGCTACATCACCAAGGGGCGTGGGGTTGCTGTTCACCGTGTGGACTGTATGAACCTCAAGAGCCAGGAAAACTATGATGTCCGTCTGATTGATGTCGGTTGGGAGGATGAAAATTCGACCAAGGAATACATGGCAAACATTGACATCTACGGGCTCAACCGTTCAGGTCTCCTCAACGATGTCCTCAAAGTTTTGACCAATGCCAGCAAGAATATTTCGTCAGTCAATGCCCAGCCAACCAAGGATATGAAGTTTGCGACCATCCATGTTTCCTTTGGTATTTCCAACCTGGCAACCTTGACCAGTCTGGTGGATAAGATCAAGTCGGTGCCAGAAGTTTACTCAGTGAAAAGGACCAACGGATAAGATGAAAATTGTATTACAACGTGTATCACAGGCCAGTGTGACCATCGAAGGAAGCATCCATGGGCAAATTGATCAGGGACTTTTGCTCCTAGTCGGTGTGGGGCCAGATGACAGTCAGGACGATCTAGATTATGCTGTTCGTAAAATTGTCAATATGCGGATTTTTTCAGATGAGGCAGGCAAAATGAACAAGTCTGTTCAAGATGTGGCGGGCAAGATTTTATCCATTTCCCAATTTACCCTCTTTGCGGATACCAAAAAAGGCAACCGCCCTGCCTTTACAGGAGCGGCAGCTCCTGCCCTAGCCAGCCAACTCTATGATGCCTTTAACCAAGCCCTGTCAGCCTTTGTACCGGTTGAAGTGGGCGTTTTTGGGGCGGACATGGCGGTCAGTCTAGTCAATGATGGTCCGGTGACCATTGTGTTAGATACCAAAAATCGCTAGACTACTATACATTTTTAAGGAAACTTGATATACTAATATCAAGAAAATGTGGAGGTGTCGGATGAAAAAGTTATTAACCAATCATTTCTTTTATTTAATCCTTGCTTTTGTACTAATCTTAGCGATTTATTTCAGTGATTTGGATAAACGTTGGATTATCTTAGCGAGTTTTCTCTATTTCATTCCCTCGCAGATTTTATACCGTCGTCGCCTCAAAGAGCGGCTACAAGAAGACCAGCCCAAGTAGGCTGGTTTTTTGAGTATAAATTGGACTACAATTCTTTATTAAATATGCTATAATAGTTTTTGCAGAAAAGTAAAGACGGTGGCTCTAATTTCTGAAAGGTAGGTGGTGCCTATGGGCAAATCATCAAAATCTAACAGAAGGGAGAAGCTATCTTTGTCAACCTTTGAGGTATTAACACTCATGTTTGTAGCTGGTAACTTTGTTATCGCTCTCGTGATGTTAGTGCTTGAATTGGTGAAAACGACAAAAAAATAACCGTCTATAACTTTGGTAGGTTAACGGTTATTTAATACGAATAATCTGCCACCGTCTTAAACGGTTCTGCATTGGGTAGTTGTTTCCAGCAACTACCTTTTTCTATGTTTATTATACATCGGTAGGTCTATCAAGTCAAGTTGGACATTTATCTTTTGCTGAAATATGCTATTGTATTTGCCTACTTCCAGGAAGATGACAGAAAAATTATCGTTGTAGAAAATACTACGGTTGAAGATAAGGTAGCAACAAATCATATCTTTGAGTATGGTCACTCTACAAAAGGAGATAATCGAGGAATTGGCTTGGCCAATGTAAAAGCTATTTTAGATAACTATCCTAAATTTTCTATATCAACGAACAGTAGCAATCATCGATTTGTTCAGGAGTTGGTGTTTTTGGAATAAAATTTATAGATGTAAGTCCAGTCGAAAGGCTGGATTTTTTGCATCTTCTCGAAAAAATGGTCATTCATTACAAAATATCGACAGTTCATGACATGGATGAAAAAATAGGTCTGAGTTGGCATATACTGAATGTGTAAAAAATAGGAACAAGGAGAAATGAGATGACAGTGAAAAAGAAAATTGCTATGACAGAAGAACAATTGCTACATGTCGCTATGATAGTCTATACCTTGTATGTGCTGTACTTACTTATCACCAAGAATTTTGTACCACGCTTCATAACTCCCTATGGACTGTATCTATTTGTTCTCGTTGAAGAAAAATTAGAGAAATTTTGCAAAAAACTATATCACAACTTAATGAATTGATAGTGCAGGTTTTATTGTTAACCTTAGTCATACAAGTCCCCTTCATTGCTGAGATGAGTTGGGGGAATATAGATGAACACCTACTTGGTTATATCCTACATGTGTTTTGTTGGATTCTTCTCACTCTTTTCGTTTTTGGGTTATTGGAAACTCTTCGGAAAAACTGTCGTGACAATAGTTTAGAGGCAAAAGGCTATAGCTATGGTAAATTGTTTGGATTGGTTATTTTGGGAATCATTATTAAAATTATACTATTAAATGTTTCCTTACGGTTATCTGGCTCGACGGTTGATAATAGTAGTATGCTGGAGCTATTTCAGTCCAAATATGGCTGGATGGTCTTGCTTAGTACAAATATTCTCTCTCCTATCCGAGAAGAGTATCTCTATAGGGGAATCTTTCAGGAGAGAATAAGGAGTAAGCACTATCCAATCATTAGCGTGTTAATTACAGCCATTTTATTTGCTTTTGTACATAGTTATGAAATTTCTTTTAGTTTCTGGTCGGCACTTTTTCCAGGATTTTTGTTTTCTTGGATTTACTATAAAACGAACCATCTCAAATATCCGATAGTGGCACATATCTTGTCGAACAGTATTGTGACCATTTTAAATGTTATAAGTGTTTAAAGGTGTGAACATTGTGAAAAACAATTGAGTAGGTTATAAATGACAATGGAAAGGAGAGAGAATATGAAAATAATAAAATCCATCGGTTTAGCAGTGGGTACCTTGCTACTCACTTTGCTCATTCAACTTCCAGCATATGTGGGGATAACAGCCTTTCAAGAGAATGTGCTACTAAAACTTGCAGTCATGATAGGGCTTGGTCTTGCAATATTGGCACTACTTTCTGTCATCAGACGAGGAATGATGAAGCATCAAGTCTTTTCAAGAGAGAAGCTGAATATTTTTAAAATAGTCGGTATGACAGCGTTGGTATTTACTGGACAAACTTGCCTGAACCTCCTTTGGCAATATTTAGGGCTTAGCACTAGTGATTCTAACGCCTTAGATATAGTCAATCAGTTAAATTCGGAAAATTTTTGGGTGATGGCTCTCTCAGTTGTCTTGTTTGCACCCGTTTTAGAAGAATTTCTTTACAGAGGGATTTTGTTAGAAAAGACAGCCCAGTATTTTCCTAAGTATCCTCAAATGGTCATCGTATTTTCTGCCCTTCTATTTGCCTATTGTCATACTTGGAGCTTTTCAGTGGCATTTTTAGGACACTTTATCACAGGGGCTTATCTGGGCTGTCTGTATATGTGCAATAGACGAATGACGGATACTATCCTTGCACATAGCTTCTATAATGCCTCTATTTTATTCCTCCAAATTTTATTTGGTTTGGTGCAGGTTGGTGGATAAAAATTGACAGTAGACATTTTGGGGAAATGCCTGTATACTAAGAGGAAACCAGCAATTTTATAATTGCTAACGATCAAGTGCAGAGGTGGGCAGAAATATGAGAAAATTTTTTCAAGGCCTTAATCAAGAGTATCTGGAAACCAGAAGTACAGTTGGAGAAGATTGGCTGGAATGGTTGATTCAGAGAAAGATGACCTGGGGTATGCGGTGGGGCTTGGTACTCGTGTTCATGTTTGTCATCCAACCCTTGACCTACAATCCTTTCTTTCTCTTGGCTTGTTTTTATCTAGGTTCTTTTTTGGGTTTGGTATATATCCTAGGGCAAGTGTTTTTTGCAACCAGATCCATTTTCCGCAATTGGAAGAAAAACTAATCGCTCAGCTTATTAGGCTGGGCGATTGGTTTTGAAAGAGAATAGAGGAGATTTTATACTATAAAAATCTATTTTTCCCCAAGTAACAGAGAGTAAAATTATACTTAATTATACTTTCTTGTTGACAGCACGTGCTAAACATAATATAATTAATACATAAAACGAGGGAGTAGTTAACCCTTGTAAATCGTTTAAAAACGAACCCCTAGCGATATAAAAAACGTCTGCAGTAGTTGAAAAGTTCAGGCGTTTTTTTGTTTTTTGAAATAATGGCAGTACAAAAAAAGAGGGTAGTTAGCCCTCACAGCATTGTTAAAAACGTAACCCCTAGCAATGCTAAAGTCCGCAGTAGTTAGTTACGGACGGTGTCAGACTACTTCTTTTTGTAAAGAAGAGCCAAGATAGCAAGGACTACCATGAGAATCTCATAAGTAGACATGGTGCTAGTCTTCTCCCCTTCATGTTTTGATGACAAGGGAGATACTAGCCGTAGTTGTTTTTAGCTTATGCATTTAACTTTCATAGGCATTTTCTCCCTTCTGTTGTGGAAGGGTTCCGTCTTAACTTTGCTGTTAATGGTATTATATCACATATTATTTTTATGACAAATATTTTTACAAATTAAAATTAGGGTAGTACAGCCTTTTTATCTTGTTTGTAGATAAGGTTAGATTTAGAGATACAAGAACAGAAATCGCTTTTTCTACTGAAAATGGTATAATGTTTTATATTAGCAGTTGAGATTACGATACACATCTTGGGAGATTTTATGGATATAAAGGTTGAAATTGGAAAGAAAATTCGACATGCTCGAATCAGTAGAAACTTAACTCAAGCAGATATTTGTGATGATGAGGCAGAATTAACGATCCGACAGTTGGCACGAATTGAAAATGGACAGGCAATGGCTACAATTCCCAAACTCCTCTTTTTATCTCAAAAATTAGGGATACAACTACAGGATTTGGTAGATGTTTCTAAAGTTGAGATTCCAAATCGTTATCTGGTATTAAAAAATAAACTGATAAAGTTTCACACCTATGGCGATGAGGAGCGCATTGCTCAGCAAGAAGCGATGTTTGATGAGATTTATAATGACTTTTATGATAATCTTCCTGAAGAGGAACAGCTCCTAGTTGAAGTGCTGCAAGCTCAGGCAAATATATTTAGTAGCCAAGATGCAGGATTTGGTGAGGGACTGTTAGAAGAATATTTTCATCAAATTTTGAAAAAGAAACGATATAGCTACAATGACTTGTTGATTATCAACATTTATTTCATGTGTTGTATTGTGGGATTGGAAGACAATTCTTATGTTGAGGAATTATCTCAAAAAGTCTTGCTTCATATTGACTATGGCGATACCGAACGTTTGTATCTTCTGGAGAGGATACTAATCAATATCTTGGTTCAAGCAAATCCAAAAGATTATCTTATTTATATCAATGTTCTAAGGGAAATCATTGAGGAATCAACCAACTATCAACACAAACCAGTAGTCTATGCTTTTGAAGCGAAATACTATCTAGAAGTGGAAAATGATAAGGAAAAAGTAGAAGAATTATATGACAAGGCAATTGCCTTCGCAAAGATGCTTAATGATGATATTCTAGTGAAGAATCTTAAGATGGAAAAGGAAAATGATTTAGCACGTTTCTAAATAGAGAATATGCAACCTGACGTACATGTCATGTTGCTTTTTTTATTTTTCTCTTATACTAGGATTATAAAGAATCACACGATGAATTAAGGAGAAGAGTTATGAAAGAAACAATGATTGTAGCAGATAAGATTACAAAGTCATTTGGGAATAAAGTTGCCTTAAATAGTATTAGTTTTGAAATTCGTGAGGGGAACATCTTTGGATTCTTAGGGCCGTCAGGTTCTGGTAAAACAACGATGATTAACATTTTAACAGGTCAGATGAAGGCAAACCAAGGAAAAGGTAAGTTGCTAGGCAAAGATTCTTCTGATTTGACTTCATCAGATCTAGAAGAAATAGGGATTGTCAGTGACAAAAGTGGTTTTTATGAGAAATTATCATTGGAAAAGAATTTACAGTTGTATGGAAAATTATTTGGTGCGAAAGCAGGGAAAATAGATGAATTATTGAAACAGGTTGGCTTGTTTGATAGCAAGAAGACACCTGCTGATAAGTTATCAACTGGCATGAAACAACGCATGCTACTTGTCAGGGCATTACTAAATGCTCCAAAAATTCTCTTTCTTGACGAACCAACAAGTGGGTTAGATCCAACTACCTCTCAATCCATACATGCCCTACTTATGGATTTGAAAGAACAAGGAACGACGATTTTCTTGACGACTCACGATATGCGTGAAGCTACCCTGCTTTGTGATGAATTAGTTTTACTAAACAAAGGTAGGTTAGTGGAAAAAGGTATCCCGAGAGATATTATTCAGAGATACAATCAGGATAAGGTGGTAAGAGTGACCTATTCTGATTTTAGTCAAAAAGAAATTCCGTTTGTAAACTTTGACAATGATGACCTATCAAACGCGATTGCTGTCCACTCATGCGAGCCAACGCTCGAAGATATTTTTATTCAATTGACAGGAGAGAAGTTAAATGTTTAGAAGAATGAATGCCTTGATTTGGCTGAGAAATCAACTATTAGTAAGTAATAAGAACCTAGCTATCCAGATATTGTTGCCTTATATGCTGGTCTTACTCTATAAGAATTTTATGGATGCAGCAGGAATGAAACTCATGTTTATCTGTTTGTCTATGGCAATTGCAATGTCTATTGGAATGATGATTTCAACCATGATTGCGGAAGAGAAAGAAAAAAATATGCTCAAGACCTTGTTGTTGAGCGGTGTCAGATACCATGAATACATCCTATCAGTCCTTATTCACCCCCTGATAATGATGGTGATTACCTTGATTTCATTTCCAATTTTGACTGAAACAGATTTAGAAGGAATGTATGGAGAATATGCTCTTGTAATGTTCCTGACAACCGTGGCGGTCATGCTAATCAATATGTGCATTGGTTTGCTTTCTGATACACAGTCTAAGGCTCAAATCAATGGCTTGCCTGTTACCTTTATTGTAGCCTTATTGCCAATGTTTGCTGACTTGAAAGAAGGTGTAGAAACTGTTGTAGGCTATTCTTTTATGGGAGCCTATACAGACTTCTTTACCAAGGAACATTTTTCAATGAATACTGATTCTATAAAAATATTATTGCTTTGGAATCTTGTCTTAGCTGGGTTAACGTGGGGAGCAATAAAGAAAAGTAAATTAGTGGAAACCGCTGAAAAATAAAAAGCAAAATCGCTCAGCTTGTTTAGGCTGGGCGATTAGTCTTTTCTACGAATAATTCTTGGGCGATGGCTGTAGGGATAGCCAGTTCTTTGTCCTTATATTGTATGGTGATGGTTTGGGCAAACTGGTCGAAGTCTGTCACAAGTAGTTGATCGCCGACAGTTAACTCATGTTGTTCCAGGTATTGGAGAAGCTGGTAGAAGTCATGGATACGAACCAGTTGGTAGGAGCCAGTTTCTGTCAGCTGAGACAGTCGGGTCTGGTAGCGTTCTACAAGCAACTGGTTTTCTTTAGGAATACTGCCTCCGTGTGGACAGGTTTGGGGATAACCTAGGAGTTTATCCAGTCGGTTGATAAAATGGTCTGAAACGGTGTGTTCTAAAATTTCAGCTTCTTCATGGACTTGTTCAGGGGAATAGCCCAGCTGCTCGACCAAAAAGACTTCTATCAGGCGGTGCTTACGGTAGAGGTTGGCCACCATTTCCAAGGCGACTTGGCTGAGGATGTAACCTGCTGATTTATCCTTTTCAATCAGCTCTTCCGTGACCATTTTTTTCAGCATTTCGGAAACGGCTGGGGCGGAAAAATTCATCTTTTCAGCAATCTGCTTATTGGTGATTTTCTGTTCTGTCTGCCCTAGTTCATAGATGACTTTCAGGTAATCTTCTTTGTTTGGTGTCATATTCTCTCACTTTCTAGTAAGAATAGTATACCAAAATTTTATAAAAATCATTGACAGAAAGAATTTTTTAATATATATTAAAACTAAAGTTAAGCATGCCTAACAAAATACAAAGGAGAACCTACTATGAAAAAACTAATTCTTAGTTTGGCTCTGCTATTGTCCCTTATCGGACTAGGAGCCTGTCGTTCAACGCAAAGCCCAGAGGCTTCCAGCAAGCCGCGAGTGGCGGTCACGACCTCTTTCCTCAGCGATATGGTCTATCAGCTGGCAGGAGATGAGGTGGAGCGGGACCTATTGATTCCAGCGGGGGAAGACCCTCATTTGTATGTAGCCAAATCTAGTGATTTATCAAAATTACAAAAGGCTGACCTTGTTCTCTACCATGGATTGCACTTTGAGGGCAAGATGGTGGAAGCCTTGGAAAAGACGGGAGTGGCGGTTTCTAAGAACTTTGCCCAGTCGGATTTGACTACAATGGATGAGGATGGCCAGCAGATTGTGGACCCTCACTTCTGGTTTTCTATTCCCCTCTATAAATCAGCGGTAGCTGTAGCTTCAGAGGAGTTGCAAAAACTTCTTCCGGAAAAAGCAGAGCTGATTCAGAAAAATACGGAAAACTACTTAGCTCAGTTGGATGACTTGCATACTTGGATTGAAAAAGAGTTGAGTGTCCTGCCTGCTGAGAGCCGTTACCTAGTCACCCCTCATGATGCCTTTAACTACTTCGCAGCCAGCTATGACTTTACTCTCTATGCACCGCAGGGCATTAGTACCTTGTCTGAAGTTGCCAACAGCGATATGATTGAAACGGCCAATATGATTTTAGAACATGGTATCAAGGCTATCTTTACCGAGTCAACAACCAGTCCAGAACGCATGGAAAAATTGCAAGAAGCTGTCAAGGCCAAGGGTGGTCAAGTAGCGATTGTAAGCGGTGAAGGCAAGGAGTTATTCTCAGATTCCTTAGCACCAGAAGGGGAAGAGGGAGCAACATTTATAGATATGTATAAGCACAATGTCCAGTTAATTGTGGAGCATTTGCAGTAAGAAAGGTTGGAAGAATGGAAGAAATACTGAGAGTTGAGGACTTGTCCTTGCACTATGGTGCAGGCCAGGTCAAGGCTCTAGATCGGGTCAGTTTTCAGCTGCCCAAGGGTTGTCGTGCGGCTTTGGTCGGACCAAATGGTGCAGGGAAATCGAGCTTGTTTAAGGCGATTTTGGGATTGGAGAAGGGGGTAAGTGGCAAGGTTTCGCTACTGGGTCAGTCAGAGAAACTGGACCAAGTTATTCAAAAAAATGTTGCCTATATTCCCCAAGCCAGCCAGGTGAACTGGCAGTTTCCTGCAAGGGTTCTGGATATTGTCCTGATGGGGCGGTTTGCCCATACCAGTGGTTTCTTCCGCCGACCAAGTTCCTTGGATAAGGAAAAGGCAGAGCAGGCTCTGGAAGAGATGAAAATTAGTGATTTACGCAATCGGCAGATTGACCAGCTATCTGGAGGTCAGCGGCAACGGGTCTTTCTAGCTAGGGCCTTGGCCCAGGAAGCTGAAATCTACATGATGGACGAGCCTTTGGCTGGGATTGATCAGGTGACAGAGCAAGTCATCATGGACTGTTTGAAGAAGTTCCAGCAAGAAGGCAAGACCTCCCTGGTTATCCACCATGACCTTTTGACCTTGGAAAAGTATTTTGATTATGTCCTCTGGCTCAATGGTCGCTTGGTGGCAGAGGGGGCTATGGATCAGGTGGATTTGCTGCAAGCCTATCAGGCTGCCTATGGTCAGGAACCTGCCTTGTTTCTAAAGGAGGGTCTCGGTCATGCTTGATCTCTTGCAGGACTATTCTTTTTGGACTGTGGCACTGGGAACTCTGGTCTTGGCTCTGGCGGCTAGTCAGATCGGAACCATCAGTGTTTTGACCAGGCAAAGTTTAATCGGGGATAGCTTGGGGCATGCGGCCTATCCAGGTATCATCCTGTCCTATATGGTCTTTCAATCGCGTCAGCCCTTGCTTCTGTTGCTTGGAGCGGTGGGTTCGGGCTACCTGTCCTACGGCTTGGTTAGCTGGCTCTGTCGAAGGGGGCGGACCAGTCGGGTCAATGCTTTGGCTCTGGTTTCAGCGGCCTTCTTTGGACTTGGCTTGGTTCTCAAGCAGTATGTTCAGGGCAATGAGTCCTTTCAAGGAGCCGCCCAGGCAGGCTTGGGAAACTATGTTTTTGGTCAGGCTGCCTTTATGCAGCTGGATGATGTTGTATTGATTTGCCTAGTAGCTTTGGTAGCCTTGTTCCTATTTGGCTGGCACTACCAGTCACTTAAGCTTTATCTGTTTGATAAACAGTTTGCCAAGCTAGTGGGGATTCCTGTGGAAAAGATTGACCGTATGAGCCTGTTTCTGATGATGAGTTTGATTGCGGTTGGTTTGAAGGTGGTTGGGGCTATCCTGATGAGTAGTTTCTTGATAGCTCCAGCTGTCTTTGGCTTGCTTCTAGGAAAGTCCTATGGCCAAACCTTAGCTTTGGCGGCTGGAATTGCTGGATTTTCAGCCCTTCTTGGAAGTTATGTGAGTTCGGTTGTGACAGGGTTATCGACTGGTCCGGCTATTATTGTTTGCTTGAGTTTGTCCTCTTTAGTGGCTTTTGCTTATGTGACCTATATCAGAAAGGAGAATGCAGGTGCTTGAGGTCTTATTGATTTTACTGGCTGTTGGTTCTTCTTGTGGCTTGATTGGGTCTGTCTTGGTGGTGCGCAATCAGGCCATGCTGGCAGATGCCCTGTCCCACTCGGTCCTCTTGGGGATAGTACTGGGCTTCTTTGTCAGTCACAGCCTAGATTCCCCCCTGCTCTTGTTTGGGGCGGCGGTTTTTGGTCTACTGACAGTCCTAGCGATTGAGGGGCTACACACTCGCAAGTTGGCTCAGGATGCGGCGACGGGTTTGCTCTTTACCTTTTTCTTTGCCCTAGCTGTTATTCTCATCTCCCTCTTTGCCCGTAATGTCCATCTGGACTTGGATATGGTCCTGATGGGCGAGGTGCTCTTTGCCCCTCTTAACAGGCTTGATTTTTTAGGGTTATCGCTACCCTTGGCCTTGGTCAAGTCCGTCGGGCTCTTACTGGTCTTGCTGGTCTTCTTTTTCTTGAATTTTCAAGCTCTGACCCTCTATCTCTTGGACAAGGAGCAGGCTAAACTCCAAGGGATTGCCACCAAAAGACTGGAGTTGGGATTGATTTTTCTGGTTTCCTTGACAACGGTCTCGTCCTTTGAAGCGGTCGGCTCTATGGCGGTCATTGTTTTCTTACTAGCGCCCAGTATGGCTGCTTTACCTTGGTCGAAGCATTTCTGTCAGTTTTTAGTTTTGGGGCAATGCTGCGCCATTCTGATGATTGTTCTAGGCTTTAGTCTTGCCAGCTGGCTTGACCTGACCATGTCTGGCACCTGTTCGGTCATGGGTCTTCTGACAGTCTGCGTCAGCTTTTTCCTAAAAAATGCCCTAAAAACCTAGTTTGGCAAATGAAATTGTCAGACTTTTTTGTTACTATAGTAAATAAAAAAGAGGATAGGAGAAAATCAATGACACGTTTACAAGATGATTTTTACGAATACGTCAATGGGGAATGGGCAAAAACAGCTGTCATTCCAGATGATAAGCCAAGAACTGGAGGTTTTTCAGACCTGGCGGATGAGATTGAAAAACTTATGATTGACACGACAAACGCATGGTTGGCTGGGGAAAATGTCCCAGAAGATAGCGTTTTGCAAAACTTTGTAGCCTTCCACAAGCAAGTGGCTGACTATGAAACCCGTGACCGTTTGGGAGCAGAGCCTGCCCAGGACTTGATTGCAGAGTACAAGGCACTCAACTCATTCGAAGAATTCACCAGCAAGTTGGCAGAATTCGAGTTAGCTGGCAAGCCAAACCTCATGCCTTTCGGCGTGGCACCTGACTTTATGGATGCGACCACCAATGTTCTCTGGGCAGATTCTCTAGGTATTATCCTGCCAGATACGACCTACTATGAGGAAGGTCATGAAAAAGGAGCAGAGTTGCTCAAAACGTGGAGAGAGAGCCAGGAAGCCCTCCTGCCAAAGTTTGGTTTTAGCGATGAGGAAATCAAGGACCTATTGGACAAGCGTTTGGAACTAGATGCCACGATTGCCAAGTATGTCTTGTCAAATGAAGAGGGGTCTGAATATGCCAAACTCTATCATCCGTATGAGTGGGCAGATTTTACTGCTTTGGTACCAGAGTTGCCTTTGGATGATTTCTTCACAGCGATTTTAGGTCAAACGCCAGACAAGATTATCGTGCCTGAGGAACGTTTCTGGCAGGCTGCTAAGGAAATTTACAGTGCGGATAATTGGGAGCTTTTGAAGGCGACCTTGATTTTGAAAGCGGCAGGAGCTTATACAGCCTTCCTGTCGGATGAAATCCGTATTCTAGCAGGAGCCTACAGCCGTGCCCTTTCTGGTACACCACAGGCTCAAAACCAAGAAAAAGCAGCCTACAATCTGGCACAAGGTTACTTTAACCAAGCCCTCGGTCTTTGGTATGCTGGAGAAAAATTCTCACCAGAAGCCAAGGCCGATGTGGAAGCAAAAGTCGCTAAGATGATTGAGGTCTACAAGTCTCGTTTGGAAACGGCAGACTGGTTGGCTCAGGAAACGCGTGACAAGGCCATTGTCAAACTCAATGTTATCAAGCCTTACATCGGCTACCCAGAAGCCTTGCCAGAGCGTTATTATAAGAAGATTGTTGACCCAAGCAAGTCCTTGGTGGAAAATGCCATCGAACTAAACAAGATTGACATTGCTCATGGTTGGAGCAAGTGGAACAAGCCTGTGGACATGAAGGAATGGGGCATGCCAGCTCACATGGTCAATGCCTACTACAACCCACAGAAGAACTTGATTGTCTTTCCAGCAGCCATTTTGCAGGCGCCTTTCTACTCGCTGGAGCAGTCTTCATCAGCTAACTACGGCGGTATCGGTGCGGTTATTGCCCACGAGATTTCCCATGCCTTTGACTCCAACGGTGCTTCCTTTGATGAGCACGGTAGTCTTAAGAACTGGTGGACAGAGGAAGACTATGCTGCCTTTGAAGCCCGTACTCAGCAGGTCATTGACCAGTTTGAGGGTCAGGATTCTTACGGTGCCAAAATCAATGGTAAGTTGACTGTGTCAGAAAACATTGCCGACCTTGGTGGGATTGCAGCAGCTCTTGAGGCAGCTAAGTCGGAGGACGACTTCTCCGCAGAAGAGTTCTTCACCAACTTTGCTCGTATCTGGCGAATGAAGGCCCGTCCTGAGTTCATGCAGATGTTGGCAAGTGTCGATGTCCATGCACCAGGTCACCTACGCACCAACATCCAGTTGCCAAACTTCGATGAATTCCATGAAACATTTGGCGTTCAAGAAGGCGACGGCATGTGGCGTGCCAAAGAAGACCGTGTGATTATTTGGTAAAACAGACAAAGGTTGGGCTTTCCCAGCCTTTTTTCTTGTGGGAAATAGCACTCTCTAGTCGGCATTGTTACAGAATATAAATTATGGTACAATAACAAAAAAACTTTTCGGAGGAGATATGAAAACAGGAAAGAAAGTTTCAACCAGCTGGGCTTTTCGTGGTCGGATCGTCTGGCTTTTCACCAAATACCAATTGCTTAGTAAGGGGCTGTTGGCTCTGTTTATTTATCCCTTGTATTCCTTTGCCATTGATACTTTTTTAGCTTTATCTGGGCGGACAGGGATTTCCAGTGGGGACTATGTGTCCTTTCTCTTGAGTTTCCAAGGGATTGGTTTTCTTTTGGCGACCTTGGTCATGATGGTGATTTTGATTGGTTTAGATGTCAACACCTTTATCTTGACCAGTGCTCTTATAAAGGAAGAAAAGATTGAAATGACCGCCCGGCACATGCTCTGGCTGAGCTTGACCTCCCTCAAGTCCCTCTTTAGTCCAGCTGGACTTTTGCTCATGGTCTATGTATCCTTGATCTTCCCGCTTTTGGGCTTGGGTGTTACCATTGGCCCTATGCGGCAGTTCCAGATTCCCAACTTTATCACTTCGGTGATTTATGCCAATCCTCTTTATCTGTCACTTTATGCAGGTGTACTCTTGGTTTTGACTTATCTGAGCTATCGGTTGATATTCACCTTCCACTATGTTCTCATTGGCGGGAAAACGATTGCTTCAGCTATTCGCTCCTCCCTTGACCTGACAAAGAAATACGGTCGAGCGCTCATCAAGCGACTTGTCGGGATTTTTGTGAAAAATGGCCTTGTCTACTTTGTCCCTCTCCTTGTTGCCTTGATAGCCCTGCTTGTCTTTGTTTTGGTCAGTCAGGCAGAGCAGACAAATCAAAGTCGTTTGTATCTCTTGTTTATCCTCCTTGTAGTCGTGGATATTGTCAGCTTTCTAACCTTCCTCTTTCCGCCGATGATGATTTATCGAGTGACAGAAGCCTTTTATGACTACGAAGAGGCTGAGGGTCGTACTGCAGCGGTCACACTTTCGACCAAGGCCAGTAAGTGGCGGGAGGACATCTTGCCGACCATTCGCCTGCGTACCAAGTTTTTGGTGACCAGCTTGATTCTGCTCATCTTGGCAGGAAATTTTGTCTTTGCTTACTTGTTGGTGCAGCATTTTGACACGATTTTCCGTGTAAATCGTGAGATTGCCTTAGTCGCCCACCGTGGTGGAGGTGACCTGGGTGCTGAAAATACGATTGCAGGTATTTTAGCAGCTGCGGAGGAAGGGGTGGCCTGGTCTGAGATTGATATTCAACGGACCAAAGACGGTCACTATGTCCTCAACCATGACGGTGATTTCAAGCGTGTTGCTGGGGACAGCCGCAGTTCCAGTGAGATGACTCTGGCTGAAATTCAGGACTTGCAGGTTGCGGATGCTTTTGACAGTAGCCGTCCAGCCCAGCCAGTTCCTACGATTGAGGAGGTGATTGAAGCCAGCAAGGGCAAGATTGGCCTCTTTATCGAGCTGAAGGGCAAAACAGCCGACAAGCAAATGGTGGATGACATTGTTGCCATGGTCAAGGCCTATGGTGTTGAGGAGGAAGTAGCTCTGCTGTCTTTGGACTACAAGCTGATTACCTACATCGAAGCAACCTATCCTGAGATGGTGTCTGGTTATCTCTATTACTTCTCTATTGGTCAGACAGAAGACCTGCAGGGCGATTATCTGATTATGGAAGAGGCAGAGGCTAGTCCAGAAAAGGTTGCCGACCTGAAAGCCCAAGGCAAGAAAGTCATTGTTTGGACAGTCAATACGGAAGAATCCATCCAGCGCTTTGTCAATTCGGAAGTTGACGGTATTATCACCGATTACGTTTTGAATGTCAAGGCTGGCATCAAGGCGCGTGATGAACGGACAGATTTTGAAATCATTGTTGATTCGGTTCTGGGGGAATAATACTCAATAAACATGAAAAAGCTATTTTTAGCAGGGTTTACAATCCTGCTTTTTTCTTTCCTGATTTCGTGATATAATAAGAAAATAATCAATTTTATTGGAGAAATGACATGAGCTTCTACAATCACAAGGAAATCGAGCCCAAATGGCAGGAATTTTGGGCAAAAAATCATACTTTTAAGACGGGAACAGATGCGGCTAAGCCAAACTTTTATGCCCTAGACATGTTCCCTTATCCGTCTGGTGCGGGCTTGCACGTTGGTCACCCAGAGGGTTATACTGCGACGGACATTCTCAGCCGTTACAAGCGTGCCCAAGGCTACAACGTTCTTCACCCAATGGGTTGGGATGCCTTCGGTTTGCCAGCGGAACAATACGCTATGGATACGGGCAATGACCCAGCTGACTTTACAGCAGAAAACATTGCCAACTTCAAACGGCAGATTAATGCCCTTGGCTTTTCTTACGACTGGGATCGTGAGGTCAATACGACAGACCCTAACTACTACAAGTGGACTCAGTGGATTTTCACTAAGTTGTATGAAAAAGGCCTAGCCTATGAGGCAGAAGTGCCTGTAAACTGGGTAGAAGAATTGGGAACAGCTATCGCCAACGAAGAGGTCCTTCCTGACGGAACGTCTGAACGTGGTGGCTACCCAGTTGTCCGCAAGCCAATGCGCCAATGGATGTTGAAAATCACAGCCTATGCGGAGCGTTTGCTTAATGACCTAGAGGAAGTTGATTGGCCAGAGTCTATCAAGGACATGCAACGCAACTGGATCGGCAAGTCAACGGGTGCCAATGTGACCTTCAAAATCAAGGACACAGACAAGGACTTCACAGTCTTTACTACCCGTCCTGACACCCTTTTCGGTGCCACCTATGCAGTTCTTGCCCCTGAGCATGACTTGGTGGATAGCATTACCTCACCAGAGCAGGCAGAGGCCGTGACAGAGTACAAACGCCAAGCCTCTCTCAAATCAGATTTGGCCCGTACAGACCTAGCTAAAGACAAGACAGGTGTCTGGACAGGTGCCTATGCTATCAACCCTGTCAATGGCAAAGAAATTCCAATCTGGATTGCGGACTATGTGCTGGCAAGCTACGGAACAGGTGCTATCATGGCCGTTCCTGCCCACGATGAGCGTGACTGGGAATTTGCCAAACAGTTTGGCTTGGACATCATTCCAGTTCTGGAAGGTGGCAATGTAGAAGAAGCTCCTTATACAGAGGACGGTGCCCACATCAATTCAGACTTCCTAGATGGTCTTAACAAGGAAGAAGCCATTGCCAAAATGGTGGCTTGGTTGGAAGAAAATGGTGTCGGTCAGGAGAAAATTTCTTACCGCCTCCGCGACTGGCTCTTCAGCCGCCAGCGTTACTGGGGTGAGCCAATTCCAATCATCCACTGGGAAGATGGAACTTCCACAGCAGTACCAGAAAATGAGTTACCTCTGGTATTGCCAAAAACCTCAGACATCAAGCCTTCAGGTACAGGTGAATCACCGCTTGCTAACTTGACAGACTGGTTGGAAGTGGTACGTGAAGACGGTGTTAAAGGTCGCCGTGAGACCAACACTATGCCACAATGGGCGGGCTCTAGCTGGTACTACCTCCGCTATATCGACCCGCACAATGACGAGAAATTGGCAGATGAGGAGCTTCTCAAAGCTTGGTTGCCGGTGGACATCTACATCGGTGGTGCCGAGCACGCAGTCCTTCACCTGCTCTACGCACGCTTCTGGCACAAGTTCCTCTACGACCTCGGTGTTGTGCCGACTAAAGAGCCATTCCAAAAACTCTTTAACCAAGGGATGATTTTGGGAACTAGCTACCGCGACAGCCGTGGTGCCCTTGTAGCGACAGATAAAGTTGAAAAACGTGATGGTTCTTTCTTCAACATCGAAACTGGTGAAGAGTTGGAGCAGGCACCTGCTAAGATGTCTAAGTCCCTTAAAAACGTGGTCAACCCAGACGATGTAGTCGAGCAGTTTGGTGCGGATACCCTCCGTGTTTACGAGATGTTCATGGGCCCACTTGATGCCTCTATTGCTTGGTCAGAAGAAGGCCTTGAAGGCAGCCGTAAGTTCCTGGACCGTGTTTATCGCCTCTTGACTACCAAGGAGCTTGTGGTGGACAATAGCGGAGCGCTTGATAAGGTTTACAATGAAACTGTGAAGACGGTGACAGAGCATATCGAAGACCTGAAATTCAACACGGCTATCGCCCAGCTCATGATTTTTGTCAACGCAGCCAACAAGGAAGACAAACTCTACGTCGAATACGCCAAAGGCTTTGTCCAATTGATTGCCCCATTTGCACCACACTTGGCAGAAGAACTCTGGCAAGGTCTGGAAGCAACAGGCCAGTCAATCAGCTATGTCGCATGGCCAGTCTATGACGAAAGCAAGCTAGTAGAAAGCGAAGTGGAAATCGTTGTCCAAATCAAAGGCAAGGTAAAAGCTCGCTTGACCGTAGCCAAAGACTTAGCACCAGCTGAACTTGAAAAAGTTGCCCTTGCAGACGAAAAAGTCCAAGCTGAAATCGCTGGGCAAACAGTGGTGAAGGTGATTAGTGTTCCGAACAAACTAGTTAATATTGTTGTGAAGTAACCAATTTATTTGCTCATTTCCTACCTTCAACAGTCTATTCTCAGACTGTTGCAGCCAATCAAACTTGTCAATATCGTTACCAAATAACGATTGCCTCGTTTGTTTGTCTATTTCCAACCTCCAACAGTTCACTGAACTGTTGGAGCCAACTAAACTAGTTAATATTGTTGTGAAATAAATGAAAATTACAAGAAAACGACTTCCGTGTTGGAGGTCGTTTTTGCTTGTCTTGAAGGGAATTTCCTTTATATTACGGAAAAAGATAGGAAGTGTACGCGTTTACAAAAGGTAGAAACAGGAATATAATAAGAATATATGAATGAAGAAGGGAGAACAGGTCGTGAAATCAATCAAATTAGTCACACTCGGTGGCGGCTCGAGCTATACTCCTGAGCTAGTTGAAGGGATGATTTTGCGGCATCAGCAACTACCCATTCGGGAATGGTGGTTTGTAGATGTTGAAGCCGGGGCTGAGAAGCAGAAGATAGTTGTTGATTTGGCACGTCGAATGGTCAGAAAGGCTGGATTAGACTGGAAAATAGAGGAGACACTGGATCGAAGGGCTGCTTTGAAGAGAGCAGACTTTGTGACATCTCAGTTCCGAGTTGGCCAACTACCTGCAAGATACTTAGATGAGACCATTCCCTTGAGTTATGGGATGCTGGGGCAAGAGACCAATGGGGCTGGAGGAATCTTTAAAGCTTTTAGGACTATAGAGGCCTACAAGGGTATTGTTGCAGATATGAAAGAGCTATGTCCAGATGCTTGGTTAATCAATTTTACCAATCCTGCGGGTATGGTGACAGAAGCAATTATCAATGAACTGCAGTGGAACAGGGTGATTGGCTTATGTAATATTCCGATTGGTCAGAAAAAAACGGCAGCTCAGCTTTTGAATCTTCCTGAGGCGTCCATTCAAACCAATCATGTTGGATTAAACCATTTCCATTTTCATGAAGTTTGGGATCAGACTGGCCAGAATCGTACTGGTGAAGTCATGGAAGCCTTGTATGGTGAATCAGGAGAGAATCGGGAGGTTGTAAAAAATATTACTAATTTAGATTTTTCATTGCCCTTCTTGCAGTCGATTGGTTTGTTGCCCTGTGATTACCACCGTTACTACTTTTTAGAAAAAGAGATGTTGGCAGATGCCTTAGACCAGTATCGTCAAGGGAAGGTGCGGGCTCAGGTTGTTCAAGAGGTCGAAGAAGAGTTGTTTGAGCTCTACAGGGATTCAAATTTGGACCATAAGCCTAAGCAACTGGAGCAACGTGGTGGTGCTTATTACAGCGATGTTGCCTGTCAACTCATTTGTGCTATATACAACGACAGCAAGGAAATTATGACGGTTTCGACGGTGAATAGGGGAGTGATTCCGTATTTACCAGAGGACTGCGTAGTCGAAGTCTCGTCTGTCATTACTGCCCAGGGTGCGCTTCCTTTGGTATGTCCCAAAACACCGATGGTGGTCAGGGGATACTTGCAGCAAATGAAGCAAATGGAGTTGGCGACTGTTGGAGCTGCAATGACAGGAGACTATGCTTTGGCTTTACAGGCTTTTGCTCTCAATCCTTTGATTCCGAATGGAGAATTGGCAGAGCGTATCTTACAAGAATTACTAGTGGCACATGAGGCGTACTTGCCACAATTTAAGAGTGTCATCGATCAGATAAAGAAGAAAGGAATTGGCTATGACAGAGGATAAGGTGGTTTATCATTTTCCAGAAGGTTTTTTGTGGGGGACTTCTACATCGGGTCCGCAGAGTGAGGGGACTGAGCTGGGCGATGGAAAAGGACAGAATAATTGGGACTACTGGTATAGCATTGAACCAGAGCGTTTCCATGGGAAAGTAGGTCCAGAGAGGACATCCACTTTCTATAAGAATTTCAAAAAGGATATCGAGTTATTGGTTGAAACTGGACACACAGTATTTAGAACATCGATTCAGTGGTCACGGTTATTTCCAAAAGGCATTGGTGAGGTCAATCAGGAGGCAGTGACTTTTTATCGTTCTGTATTTTCTTTGGTAAAAGAAAAAGGGATTCAGCTGTTTGTTAATCTCTATCATTTTGATCTTCCCTATGCTTTACAGGGGCAAGGAGGCTGGGAGAACAAGGATATTGTTTGGGCATATGAAGCCTATGCTCGTACTTGTTTTGAATTGTTTGACGACCTAGTAGATCGTTGGATTACCTTTAATGAGCCGATTGTTCCAGTTGAGTGTGGTTATCTAGGGGATTATCATTATCCTTGTAAGGTAGATGCCAAGGCGGCGGTTGCTGTTGCCTACCATACTCAGTTGGCGAGTTCCTTGGCAGTAAAAGCCTGTCATGAAGTGAATCCGGAGAAGAAAATTGCAATTGTCCTGAATCTGACACCGGCCTATCCTCGAAGTGAGCATCCTGATGATGTCAAGGCAGCTAAAATAGCTGAGCTCTTCCAAACCAAGAGCTTCTTAGATCCTTCTGTATTGGGAGAATATCCGAGGGACTTGGTTGACTTGATTGAGGAATACAGATTGAGTCCTGAAACCAGCGAGGAAGAGCTGGCGATTATTAGGGAAAATCGGGTAGATTTTTTAGGTGTCAACTATTACCAACCCCTTCGTGTACAGGCACCGACAAAGGTCTGGAAAGAGGGAGAGGTTTTGACTCCGGAGCACTTCTTCGCACCTTACGATATGCCAGGGAAAAAAATCAATCCGCATCGAGGCTGGGAAATCTATGAAAAAGGAATCTACGATATCGCAATCAATATTCGGGACCAATACAACAATATTGAGTGGTTAGTCACTGAAAATGGTATGGGAGTAGAGGGTGAAGTGGCATTCCGGCAAGATGAGGTCATTCAGGATGATTATCGGATTGAATTTATCGAAGATCACTTGATAGAGTTACATCGAGCTATTGAGGAAGGGGCTAACTGCAAGGGTTATATGTTGTGGACCTTTATTGATTGTTGGTCTTGGCTCAATGCCTACAAAAATCGTTATGGGCTGGTCGAGTTGGATTTGGAGACTCAGGAGCGTAGGATTAAAAAATCGGGTCGTTGGTTTAAGGCGCTGAGTGATGCCAATGGATTTAGTCGTTAGGAGGAGTAATGGTTCAATTTGGTTTTTCAATCTATCCAGAAAACTATTCATTGGAAGAGTCTAAGGCCTATATAGACTTGCTGGGGCGTTATGGAGCACGGCGAATGTTTATGAGTCTCTTGCAACTTGGAGGAGATACCCAAGAAGCCTTGCAACTCTATCGGGACTTGATTGCCTATGCTCGTCAGTTGGGGATAGTCGTGATTGCGGATCTTAGCCCGAGTTTTATAGAGGCACAGGGCTGGCAGAAATCACTCATTGAAGAAGCCCATGGTTTAGGGCTGACAGGGATTCGTCTGGACGAGGCCCTGCCTTTGGAGGAGATTGTCAGCTTGACACAGAATCCTTACGGGCTCAAGATTGAACTAAATCTGAGTACCGATAAGGTCTTACTGACGAAACTGCTAGCTAGTGAGGCAAATAGGGATAATATTGTTGCCTGTCATAATTTCTATCCTCACGCCTATACAGGACTATCAGAGGAGCATTTTTTAGAAATGTCTTCTTTCTATCACCAAGAAGGCATACAGACGGCAGCTTTTGTGACTGCCCAGTCTGCAACAGAAGGGCCGTGGCCTTTATCAGAAGGCCTGCCTACCTTGGAGGAGCATCGCAACCAGACCTTACCTCTTCAGATTGCCTGGCTCAAGGCGACAGGTTTGATTGATTGTATCCTCATTTCCAATCAGTTCATCTCGGAGGAGGAGCTACAGTCTATTCAATCTATCTTGGAAGAAGAGGACGTTTGTTTACCTGTAGAACTTACTGGTCAAGTGACAGCTGTGGAGCGGGAAATCATTGAGTTTGATCATGTTTATCGTGGGGATATTTCAGCCTACCTTCTTCGGTCTACTATGCCCCGTATTGTCTACAAGGATGCTGATATTCCGGCACGTACAGATAGGGAAATACTTGTGCAGCGAGGAGATGTCTTGATTGACAATGATCTATATGGTCGTTACAAGGGAGAGTTACAAATAGCTTTGAGGGAGTTTACAGTTAGTTCAAAAGTGAATCGGGTTGGACGAATTTGCCCTGACTATCTGCCCTTGCTCGTTTTTATCAAGCCTTGGCAAGCCTTTCGATTGCGAATCGTTGCGTCCGATTCCTTTCATTAACAATACGGAAAAAAAGAGAACCCTTGTAGCCTGAGGATATGCTACAATAGAAATATAAAGTATGTTTTTATCAACAGACTCCAGCTTACTAGTCTTGTTATATTTCGTATAAATCTTGCGGAGAGGAGGGAGTATGCTATCTAAAAAAGAAGTTCGTCTGGCAGATTATTTACTGACAAAACAAGGGGACTTTGTATCTAGTGCAGAACTGGCAAAGGCTTTGGGTGTCAGTGATCGAACAGCAAGAAAGTATATCCAGCAACTCTCTCTTTCGCTAGAGGCTAGCGGTGCTTCTATTTTGTCCAAACAAAGTAAGGGCTACTGTTTGCTGGTGGAGAGACCGGTTGAGTTTGAAATGTTTTGGCAAGAACAGCTACGGTTGAAAAAGCAGGTGACGGACTTACGGCAACTGGAGGAAGCGACGGACCGACAACGGTATGTTTTAAGTAAGTTATTATTTGAAAATCCAATTCAGTCCATGGATCGTTTGCAACGAGAGCTGTTTATCGGAAAAACAACCCTACATTCTATTATCGCGGATATTCGCAAGTTATTTATTTCCTACCAATTAGAGTTGTTGTTCACACGGAGAGGTGTAGAATTAAGCGGGGAGGAGCCTGCTATTCGGCACTTCATTATGGATTACTTTTTTGGACAAGGGAATGGTCAGTCTCTTTATGGTTTGGTGGAAAATCAGCTCCTGCCAGACATTCGGTTTACGGACCTGATGTTGATTGTCTTGGATGAGTGTCGTGATGCCAAACTTCGCCTGTCTGATTTTGTTATGCAAAACCTGGTTCTTCATATCGCTCTGCTCTTGCAACGAATGAAGAGAGGAGCTAGTTTAGAGCGATTTCCAATATCTGATCAGATTCAATCTTCCAAGGAGTATCAGGTTGCTGGACGAATCATCGAACGAATTGAAACAGAGTTTCAAGTGGCGATTCCTGTAGAAGAAGCCAACTATATCGCCGTACACCTGAAGGTAAAGCTGACAGGAAATCCCAGTCAGATTTCAGACTTGGAGGACGGTTTGGAGGAAGAATTTGAAACTTGTTTACAGACTCTCTCTCAGTTGACTGGTCTGGATTTGTTAAAAGATCGACAGCTTTTCAAGGGGATTGTCGCTCATTTGCTTCCCTTACGGACGCGGTTGGAGCACCAGATTCAGTTGGCTAATCCCTTGGTGGCTGATATCCAGAGGGATTATATAGAAGTATTTGAGTTGACCAAGCAAGCTTTTGCTTCTATGCCCACCTTGTTGGCCTATAGTATTTCGGATGACGAATGGGCCTACCTGACCCTGCATGTATTGGCTGCGATTGAACGGTATGAGGGTCGGAAAAAGTTGCGGGTATTGGTCGTCTGTGCGACTGGAATTGGAAGCGCTTTAATGTTGCGAAATCGTTTGGAAAAGGAATTTGCAACAAGCCTGGAAATAGCAGATGTTGTGAGTTACTACGAGGTAACGGAAGAAGGTTTAAGAGATGTAGACCTGATTATTTCTTCAATTAGCCTGTCCAATCTAATTTTCCTGACACCTGTTATCACCGTCAGTGTATTTCTGTCGGAGCAGGATATCGAGGCAATTCGTTCCTATCTCCAACAAGTGACACCTGTCCGAGTTGAGCAGAACGAGGCTTTACCTATGGAGGAAGAGCAGGCGAGACAGATTGCAGAGGCTGTATTTTCACCTTTGAGAATAGTCTCTTTGGAAAAAAAGATAAGTCGAGATAGGGCCATGTTGCAACTGATAGCGTGCTTGGATGAAGCCAAGGAATCAGGCTTTGTGGAACAATTTAGGGAACAGGTAAATGTGAGAGAGTCCTATAGTTCGGTCGTTTTTGGAGAACTATTGGCCTTTCCGCATCCAGCTATTCCCCTGACTTTCTCTGAGCAGATTGTGGTCGGAGTTTGTAAGGAAGCAGTTGAATGGGAAGAGGGGAAGAAGGTGCAGTTTGTCTTTCTTCTGTCCCCGTCAAAAGGGCGGAATCCGCATCTGAAGTATATTTCTCCTTGTCTGGTTGAATTTGTCCAAGACAGGTCTTTGCAAGAAAGGCTAGTTCAAAATCCTAGCTATCAGGAATTAGTCGATATATTTATTCCCTTGATTCAAAAACAGGGGTAGGAGGAGTTTTTTTATGAAACAAATTATGTTAGTGTGCAATGCTGGTATGTCTACTAGTATGTTGGTGACCAAGATGCAGAAAGCCGCAGAAGAAAAGGGGATAGAGGCAACGATTTGGGCAGTCCCTGTGTCAGAAGCTGATAGTGAAGTTAGTCAAAAGGAGATTGATGTCCTTTTGCTAGGTCCACAGGTTAAATTTTTGCTAAATGACTACAAGGCTAAGTTCGAGCCTGCGATCAAGGTTGATGCAATCAATATGATGGATTATGGAGTGATGAACGGTGCCAAGGTGCTTGATGCTGCATTGGCACTAATGGAGGACTAGTATGAACTCTCCGGAATACTTAGAAGCGATTATGGGGCTTATTATGTATGGGGGAGAGGCAAAGGGCTATGCTGTTCAGGCAATTCAAGCGGCCAAGCAGGAGGATTTCCAGACGGCAGAGCACTTGCTTCAAGAAGCAAACACCTCCCTAAATATTGCCCATAAGTCACAAACAGGTCTACTAGCCCAAGAGGCTGGTGGGCAAACTGTAGACGTGTCCTTGCTAATGGTGCATGGACAGGACCACTTGATGAATGCCTTGACATTTATTGATATGGCCAAGGAAGTAGTGGAGCTCTATAAGCGTTTAGCTGAACAAAAGAATTGTGGCTAGGCTACCTTGTTGGATAGCAGAGATAGGAGGACAGGTATGAAAATCAAAAAAATAGGACAGGTTCCAATTGAACAATTGTTTGCTGCGATTGGTCGGTCCTTGAAAGAGGATTATCAGCAAAATACTGGACGTCCTCTTCTTGATCAAGATATCCAGGAAGGTTTGACCTATGTAAAAACATTTGGAGACAAAGGAGAGCATAGTGTCAAGGTGCGTGTAGAGGAATTTCTTGCCCCCTATCGTTATGCTGTTTGCTTTCATTCCAATCGAGGAAAAGAGCATATCTGCTATGATTTGCACGCTTTGGGGGACAATCAAACAGAGATTGAATACTCTTATGAAATGGAAGCAGCAGACTTATTTATGAGAGGTAACTACTTTTTAATGGAGAAAGTCTTCTCTAAGAGTTTGAAACGGCAGACAGATGCTCAATTAGAAGCACTGATTCGGTATTCTAAAGAAGGTGCTTCGACATCGTGATTTTGTTTATACAACAATAAAAAAATAGAAAAGGAGACAGATTATGTCAAATATTTCTGAAAAATTTATGGAAATATCAGGAAAAATCGGCTCGCAACGTCATTTGATTGCCATTCGTGATTCCTTTATTTCCATGATGCCGATTACCATGGCAGGTACGGTGGCCGTTCTTTTGAATGTCTTTCTGAGGGACATTCCTAACAATATGGGTTGGACAGGTTTTGCAGAAGCTATGCAGCCAATTATTAACATTAACGGCTATGTTTATTTTGGAACCATTGGAATCATGGCGCTTGTCTTTGCCTTTGCCTTTGGTTACAACTTGTCTTTGATGTACAAGGTCAATCCACTTGCAGGCGGCTTGATTTCCTTTGCATCCTTCATTTCAACCATTCCTCAAAGTCTCACTATTTCAACTGCTTTAGAAGGTGTGGATAAATCGGTTATCACTGCTTTAGAAGAAATAGGCTTGACCATTGTTAGCACAGACGGTGTTTCTATATTGGAAACCAGTGAATGGGGAGCGATTGCGCTGAAATATGGTGGAGCAACAGGTCTCTTCACAGCCATGTTTATTGGATTCTTGGCAACCTTTGTTTATGCGAGTTTGGTGAAACGGAACATTATTATCAAATTGCCAGATTCGGTTCCACCCGCAGTTAACAAGGCTTTTGCAGCAATCATCCCGGGTACGGCAGCAATTTATGCATCTTCTATTGTAGCCTATCTTGTATTCTCAGTAACTGGTCAGTCCTTGAGTGATGTGGTATCAACCTATATTCAGATGCCGTTGCTTGGGCTTTCTCAAGGGATTGGTTCGGTAGTATTGTTAACCTTCCTCGTCCAGCTCTTCTGGTTCTTTGGTCTACATGGTCACAATGTCTTGGCACCAATCATGGATGGGATTTACGGCATTGCTCTAAATGAAAATACAGCGGTTTACGAGGCAACTAGAAGTGTTGCAGACCTCCCTTGGCTCTGGACGCGTGGTTCTTTTGATGCCTATGCTCAGATGGGAGGCTCAGGTGTAACCCTCGCTCTGATTATTGCAATTTTCCTCTTCTCCAAACGGGAAGAATACAAGATGGTTGCCAAATTGTCAGCTCCGATGGGAGTCTTTAATATCAACGAGCCGATTACCTTCGGTATTCCGATGGTCTTGAATCCACTCTTTGTTATTCCGTGGCTCATTGTGCCACCAGTTTGTGCAGCGATTGCATATTTGGCAACAGCAGCAGGCTTGATACCTCCAGTCTTTCTAGCTGTTCCATGGATTACCCCACCAGGTCTCTACGCTTATCTAGCAACAGGTGGTAACATTATGGCGGCCCTAGTTTCGCTCTTCAACCTCTTTGTTGCCTTCTTGATTTGGACCCCGTTTGTCATTGCAGCCAACAAGGTTAAGGCTGGTGAGGAGTAATGTTTTCTAAAAATAAATCTCCGTTTTTGCTAGCACTAGGCTGCTTTCTGATTGCTATCAGTCCATTATATGGAAATAAATATTTCAATATTATTTCTGGTCTGGTTTTAATATTAATCAGTGTTCTCAGAAGTAGGAAAAAGTAGGATATTACAAGAAAACGACTTCCGTGTTGGAGGTCGTTTTTGGCTGTCTATAGATACTTTTTCTCGCTCAACCAAGCGTGAATAACAGAGAGGGTTTTGTCTTGGAATTTGCCGGACTCGTACATGTGGTCTGCCCCTGTTAGAGAAACCAGAACGGAGTCCTTGTAGTTTTTAGCTGTTTTTCTAGCAATGGCAGAAACGGTCATCTTGTCTTCACTTCCTGTGATGACTAGAACAGGTCCCGTAATCTTACTGAAATCGACATAGCCTGCTCTGCTTTTGTCAAAGAAAGGAAAGGCCATCTGGGTATAAACCTTACCAGACTCGGGTACTAGGATTTTGAAAATATCTTCTTTGAGGGCAGGGTCTTGAACGTTTAAGCAGTAGCGGAAGAACTCGTCCTTGTAAGGAGGCATGGGCTTTTTCCAAAAGCCCCAGCGTAAGAAATGGCGGATGAAGCAACGAATCATGGTAGGGTAGAAAGCGAAGATATCTGCTGTCGGAGCGGGGCCCATGAGAATCATGCCAGCTACCTGAGTACGTTCTGCGACCATTTGAGCGAGTAAACAGCCCAGAGAATGTCCCAAGAGTAAAGGTGGCTCTTCCAAACTTTCAACCAAGGTTACCAAGTCATCGGCATAGTCTGTCAGACTAACCGCACCGACCTTTTCCATAACCTCATCATAGGGCAAGTTGTGGTAGCGTAGGCTAGGTGTATGAACCCGCAAGCCCATTTTTTCTAGCTTACTAGCGAAATCTCCCCATACCGAACCATCACACCAGGTTCCGTGAATTAACACAATATCTTTCATAAACAAACTCCTGACATTTATTTCTATTATAGCATGCTGAAAGTCAAATGTTAACTACCTGCAAAACAGCTGTCATACTTGTTACATTTCTTTAAGTCTTGTGCAAGATAAGTTGGTTAGGATAGATACAGAAGTAATTTGAAAGGATTTGAATAGGTATGAATAAACACAAACTTCACAAAACAATGAAAGTTGCCCTTGCTACTGCTATCTTGGGAGGAATGCTAGCTTTGGGACAAGAAGCTGTTAAGGCGGATACAGAATTGACAGATAGTCCTAGTCTATCAGTCCTAACGGTTCAGGTTGAGCAGGAAGAGCAGTTGAAACAAGAAGCAGAGGCTAAAGCTGCAGCTGAAAAGGCTGCGGCAGAAAAAGCAGCTGCGGAAGCCGCAGCTCAAGCAGCCCTTGCTACGAATATGGTATCAGAGGTTGCTGTAGAATACACAGCCAATACCTATCCTGCTGGTCAATGTACATGGGGAGCCAAAGAAATGGCGCCTTGGGTTGGCAACTATTGGGGAAATGGTGGCGACTGGGCAGCCAGTGCAGCAGCTCTTGGTTATGAAGTAGGAACCACTCCTAAGGTTGGCGCAATCGCTGTCTGGACAGACGGTGGCTATGGTCACGTTGCCTATGTTACCGATGTAGCGGCTGATGGTACCATTCAAGTAATGGAATCAAACTATGGCGGAGCCTACTACCCAAGCAATGTACGTGGCTTCTTTGATCCAACAACCACTAGCGAAGGAACTGTAAGCTATATTTACCCTCCAGCTGGTGTCTAGGGATAGGCCTTATTTCGCTCCGAGGAATGCTTGGACGAATAAGTTGGCAGGACAAACTGAAAAATGCAAAGGTCTAGAAATAGGCCTTTTTTCACCACCATTCTTCCGTTATAAATTTTTTATATCCTTGATAGAAAATATATATTGGCTGATAAGTTTTTTTCATGGTATGATGGTACAAACTGAAAAAGAAAGAGTGTAATTACCATGAAAAAACTAGCTTTATTTGCAACAACAGCCCTAGCAGCCTTTGCCTTGGCAGCCTGCAGCTCATCAACATCAACCAGCTCATCCAGCAGCACAGACCAAACTCTCTTGGCACAAATCAAGGAAGAAGGTGTCATTCAAATCGGTACAGAAGGTGCCTACGCTCCTTACTCTTACCATGACGAGAGCGGAAAATTGGTCGGTTATGATGTAGAAGTAGCCGAAGCCGTCGCTGAGAAATTGGGCGTTAAGGTCGAGTTTGTTGAAACCAAGTGGGATTCCATGATTGCAGGTTTGGATGCGGCACGTTTTGATACTATTGCCAACCAGGTTGGTGTGACAGACGAGCGCAAAGAAAAATACGATTTCTCAACACCATATACCTACATTTATGGAGCCTTGGTAGCTCATAAGGATAATGCAGAGATTACAGGTTTTGCTGACTTGGCAGGTAAAAAATCTGCTAACAGTTTGACTAGTAACTGGGCAGATTTGGCTCGTGAAAACGGTGCAGAAGTTGTTGGTGTAGATGGATTTTCACAAGCGGTTGAATTGTTGAATACAAACCGTGTGGATGTGACCATCAATGACAACTTGGTTTACTTGGATTATCTCAAGCAACACGCAGATGCACCGATTAAGGTTGTGACCTTGACAGACGATGTTTCCACAACAGCCTTCCCAGTGGTTAAAGGAAATGAAGACCTAGTAAAAGAAATTGATGCAGCCTTGGCTGAATTGGCAAGCGAAGGTAAACTAGCTGAAATTTCAAATAAATACTTTGGCGAAGACGTATCGAAAGCCAAGTAAGCAGGAGAAAGTATGACAGATAGAGTATGGCAATTAGTGATTGACTCATTTTCGCAGATACTTGTTCCAGGATTGTTGGTGACCATTCCACTGACAATCCTGTCTTTTGCCTTTGGCTTATTGTTGGCAATTGGAACCGCCTTGGTACAGGTAGCCAATCTTCCAGTACTCAAACAACTGGCTCGTTTTTACATCTGGATTATCCGTGGAACCCCTCTCTTGGTCCAGCTCTATGTCATTTTTTATGGTCTACCAAGCTTGGGCCTAGTCATCGATGCCTTTCCATCGGCAGTCTTGGTGTTTTCTATTAACACAGGTGCCTATGCTGCGGAAACTATTCGGGCTTCTATCGAGTCCGTGCCTAAGGGACAGTTGGAGGCTGGCTATTCTGTCGGGATGAGTTTTGCCCAGACCATGCGCCGTATCATTCTTCCCCAAGCCTTTCGAGTGGCTTTCCCACCTTTGTCTAATACTTTGATTGGTTTGGTCAAGGACACGTCACTGGCAGCCAATATCACGGTATTGGAGATGTTCATGGCAACCCAACAGATTGCGGCTAGAACCTACGAGCCATTTATTCTTTACTGTGAAGTTGCCCTTATCTACCTACTCTTTTCAACCATTTTGACCAAACTGCAGGCTTTTGGTGAGAAGAAGCTGGCAGTGTATTAGGAGGTTCAGATGATTCAAGCAAGTGGAATAGAACTGGCCTTCCATGGTCAGCAGGTTTTAAAGGGAATTGATGTTCAGGTCAATCCTGGAGAGGTGGTTGTCATTTTAGGTCCATCTGGATCCGGTAAAACGACCCTACTTCGTTCCTTGAACTTTTTGGAAAAAGCTGACGCGGGTCACTTGGTTTTCGGTGAGGACAGCTATGACTTGGCTAAGATTAGCCACAAGGAAATTGCTGCCATTCGCAAACGAACAGCCTTTGTTTTTCAAAACTACAATCTCTTTGCCAACAAGACTGCCCTGCAAAATGTGACAGAAGGCTTAATTGTAGCTCGGAAAATACCCAAGCAAGAGGCTGAAACAATTGGTAAGGCAGCCTTGGACAAGGTTGGCTTGTCGGACAAATATGATTTTTACCCAAGCCAGCTTTCAGGAGGTCAACAGCAACGGGTTGGCATTGCTAGAGCCATTGCGACCAATCCAGAGGTTATTTACTTTGATGAACCAACCTCTGCTCTCGATCCCGAGTTAATCGGTGAGGTTCTGACTGTCATGATGCAACTGGCTAAGGAAGGCATGACCATGGTGGTTGTGACGCATGAAATGGGCTTTGCGCGTGCAGTGGCTGATCGGGTCATTTTTATGGATGGGGGGCAGATTATTGAAGAAGGCCGACCAGAAGATATTTTTGACCATCCAAAAGAAGAACGAACCAAGCAATTCTTGGCTCGCATCCAGAAAGAAGATATATAGAATGAAAACACTGGCTTTGCTGGTGTTTTTAAGTTCCTATATAATTCTTATTTTCCTATGAACTAATTCGATTTCTAAGCTAGAAATACACATAAGTGACAAATAGTCCAAGAGTGAACACAAGCCTGTGTTTTATTTGGTCTTTTTGTTTGCGCTTTCAAGATTTATAATAAAACCATAAAAATCATTTCAAAAGGAGAATGAAAAATGGATTTTCTTCAAACCCCATTAAACTGGTTCTCGCAAAACATCTTGCAGAATCCAGCCTTCTTCGTAGGTCTTTTGGTATTGGTGGGCTATGCCCTCTTAAAGAAAAAGCCTCATGATGTCTTTGCAGGGTTTATCAAAGCAACGGTCGGCTACATGATTTTGAACGTAGCAGCTGGTGGCTTGGTAACAACCTTCCGTCCAATCTTGGCAGCCTTGAACCACAAGTTCCAAATCGATGCGGCGGTTATTGACCCTTACTTCGGTCTTGCAGCAGCAAACGGCAAAATTGCTGAAGAGTTTCCTGATTTCGTATCAGCAGCAACAACAGCTCTCTTGATTGGTTTTGGTGTCAACATCCTCTTGGTTGCACTTCGTAAGGTTACAAAAGTACGTACTCTGTTCATCACTGGACACATCATGGTACAACAAGCAGCAACAATCTCATTGATGGTGCTCTTCCTTATCCCTGGACTTCGTAACCAATTCGGTACAGCAGCTATCGGTATCATCTGTGGTATCTACTGGGCAGTCAGCTCAAACATGACTGTTGAAGCAACGCAACGCTTGACAGGTGGTGGTGGATTTGCCATCGGTCACCAACAACAATTTGCAATCTGGTTTGTAGATAAGATTGCTCCAAAACTTGGTAAAAAAGAAGAAAACTTGGACAACTTGAAGTTGCCTAGCTTCCTCAACATCTTCCACGATACAGTAGTTGCATCTGCAACCTTGATGTTGGTCTTCTTCGGTGTCATCTTGTTCATCTTGGGTCCAGAAATCATGGCAAACCCAGAAGTTATCACTTCAGGCACACCATACAACCCAGCTAAACAAGCATTCTTCATGTACGTTGTACAAACAGCCTTCACTTTCTCAGTATATCTCTTCATCTTGATGCAGGGTGTACGTATGTTCGTAGCAGAATTGACAAATGCCTTCCAAGGTATCTCAAGCAAACTGCTTCCAGGTTCATTCCCAGCGGTGGACGTTGCAGCTTCTTATGGCTTCGGTTCATCTAACGCAGTTCTTTCAGGTTTTGCCTTCGGTTTGGTTGGTCAATTGATTACTATCGTTCTCTTGATCATCTTCAAGAGCCCAATCCTTATCATCACTGGTTTCGTACCTGTATTCTTTGATAACGCAGCTATCGCAGTTTACGCTGACAAACGTGGTGGTTGGAAAGCAGCAGCAATCCTTTCCTTCCTCTCAGGTGTCCTTCAAGTAGCCCTTGGTGCAGTCTGCGTCGGCTTGCTTGAATTGAGCGGTGGTTACCACGGAAACATCGACTTCGAAATCCCATGGTTGCCATTCGGTTATGCCTTCAAATACCTCGGTGTTGCTGGTTATGTTCTTGTCTGCCTCTTCTTGTTGGCTATCCCACAACTTCAATTTGCAAAAGCAAAAGATAAGGAAGCTTACTATCGCGGTGAGGCGCAAGCGGACTAACATCGTCATCCAGTTTATCTTTTATTACTTCGTTAACTCGCTTTGCCGTACTCTAGTACAGCCTGCATCTCGTTGCCTCGTACTAAAAGCAAACTGAAAGACGATAACTCTTCGAAAATCAACAGAACAAAACTTCGTTTATTACTTGGTTCATTAACAAAAACAACAAAATATATTTTATAAAAAACAAGGAGAAAATAAGATGGTTAAAGTATTAACTGCTTGTGGTAATGGCATGGGTTCATCCATGGTTATTAAGATGAAGGTTGAAAATGCCCTTCGTCAACTTGGTGTAACAGATTTCCAATCTGCTTCTTGCTCAGTAGGTGAAGCAAAAGGTTTGGCAGCAGGCTATGACATCGTCGTTGCTTCAAATCACTTGATCGCTGAATTGGAAGGTCGTACAAATGGTCATTTGGTTGGTCTTGACAACCTCATGGACGACAACGAAATCAAGACAAAACTTAGTCAAGTATTGTAATGGAAAAAGGGGGCGGGATTTCTTCCCATCCCCTTTCATATAGAGAGGAGAATATCATGAATTTACAAAAAGCATTTATTGAAAACAATTCTATCCGTTTGGGCTTGACAGCTGAAACTTGGCAGGAAGCTGTTCACTTGGCAGTTGAACCTTTGATTGAAAGCGGTGCAGCGACTGAGGAATACTACGATGCCATCATCGCTTCAACAGAAGAATACGGCCCTTACTATGTGCTCATGCCAGGTATGGCTATGCCTCATGCCCAGGCTGGTGTCGGTGTTTTGAAAGATTCCTTTGCTTTGATTACTCTGACAAAACCAGTAGCCTTTTCAGATGGTAAAGAGGTTTCTGTCCTATTGACCTTGGCTGCGACAGATCCAAAAATCCATACTTCAGTAGCCATTCCGCAAATCATCGCCCTTTTCGAATTGGAAAATTCAATCGAGCGTTTGATTGCCTGCAAAACTCCAGAAGAAGTATTGGCAATGGTTGAAGAGTCTAAAAACAGCCCTTACTTAGAAGGTTTAGACTTGGAAAGCTAATTTGGCGGTTAGAAATTGATATAGACAAAAATGAAAGGAATTGAAGGGGAATAGGAAGCTTTATCGGCCGTCTATTCACTCTTGGTAATAGTATTATGACAAAACATATCCCAAATTTACAGGTTGCATTGGATCACTCAGACTTGCAAGGAGCGATTAAGGCTGCTGTGTCTGTTGGTCATGAAGTTGACGTGATTGAAGCAGGTACGGTTTGCTTGCTCCAAGTTGGTAGCGAATTGGTGGAAGTTCTTCGTAACCTCTTCCCAGACAAAATCATCGTTGCAGATACCAAGTGTGCGGATGCTGGTGGTACAGTTGCCAAAAACAATGCCGTTCGTGGTGCGGACTGGATGACTTGTATCTGTTCTGCAACTATTCCAACCATGGAAGCGGCTTTGAAGGCTATCAAGGAAGTGCGTGGCGACAAAGGTGAGATCCAAATTGAGCTTTACGGTGACTGGACTTATGAACAGGCTCAACTTTGGTTGGACGCAGGCATTTCCCAAGCGATTTACCACCAATCTCGTGACGCTCTTCTTGCTGGCGAAACTTGGGGCGAAAAAGACCTCAATAAAGTGAAAAAATTGGTTGAAATGGGCTTCCGTGTTTCTGTAACAGGTGGTCTTGATGTGGATACCCTCAAACTCTTCGAGGGTGTAGATGTCTTCACCTTTATCGCAGGTCGCGGTATTACAGAAGCAGCAGATCCAGCAGCTGCGGCGCGTGAATTCAAAGACGAAATCCGTCGTATCTGGGGGTAAGGCCTATGGCACGACCAATCGGAATATATGAAAAGGCAACGCCCAAGCACTTTACATGGAAAGAGCGTTTGGAGTTTGCCAAAGAATTAGGTTTCGACTTTGTGGAGATGTCGGTGGATGAGAGCGATGCTCGCTTGGCTCGTTTGGAATGGACCAAGGAAGAGCGTTTGGATTTGGTCAAGGCCATCTATGAAACAGGTGTCCGTATTCCGACCATTTGCTTCTCTGGTCACCGTCGTTATCCGCTTGGTTCCAATGATCCTGTTCTTGAAGCTAAGTCACTAGAAACCATGAAACAGTGTATCGAACTGGCTCAGGACTTGGGTGTCCGTGTCATCCAGTTGGCTGGTTACGATGTTTACTATGAGGAAAAGTCGCCTGAAACTAGAGAACGTTTTATCAAGAATCTCCGCAAGGCTTGCGACTGGGCAGAACAGGCTCAGGTTATGTTGGCCATCGAGATTATGGATGATCCATTTATCAACTCCATTGAAAAATATCTAGCAGTTGAGAAAGAAATCGATTCGCCTTATCTTTTTGTCTACCCAGATACTGGAAACGTGTCTGCTTGGCACAATGACATTTATAGCGAATTTTACCTAGGTCATCGCTCTATTGCAGCCCTTCACCTCAAAGATACCTATGCGGTAACCGAGAACTCCAAAGGTCAATTCCGCGATGTACCATTCGGTCAGGGCTGCGTGGACTGGGAAAATATGTTTGCAGTCTTGAAAAAGACCAACTACCAAGGTCCATTCTTGATTGAAATGTGGTCAGAGAATTGTGAAACGGTTGAGGAAACACGTGCAGCCATTAAAGAAGCACAGGCTTTCCTCTATCCATTGATTGAGAAAGCGGGGTTGAACTAATGCCAAAAGATTTACAGGAAATGCGCCAACGGGTCTATGAAGCCAACATCGCCCTACCTGCTCACGGACTTGTGAAGTTTACCTGGGGAAATGTATCAGAAGTCTGCCGTGAACTTGGTCGCATTGTTATCAAGCCTTCTGGTGTGGACTATGAAAAATTGTCGCCAGAAAACATGGTGGTGACGGACTTGGATGGAAATGTGGTAGAAGGTGACCTCAATCCTTCTTCTGACTTGGCGACCCACGTTGCCCTCTACAAGGCTTGGCCAAATGTACACGCTGTTGTGCATACACATTCGACAGAGGCAGTTGGTTGGGCTCAGGCTGGTCGTGACATTCCATTTTATGGAACAACGCACGCAGACTATTTCTACGGTCCAGTACCGTGCGCTCGTTCCTTAACGGCTGAAGAGGTGAATGCTGCCTATGAAAAGGAAACAGGCGCAGTCATCATTGAGGAATTTGAGCGCCGTGGCATCGACCCAGTTGCTGTACCAGGGATTGTTGTCCGCAATCACGGTCCGTTCACTTGGGGCAAGGATCCTGCTCAGGCAGTTTACCATAGCGTTGTCCTAGAAGAAGTGGCTCGGATGAACCGCTACACAGAACAAATCAATCCGCGGGTGGAACCAGCACCAAGCTACATCATGGACAAACACTATCTCCGTAAGCATGGTCCAAATGCCTACTACGGCCAAAAGGGCGATGCTCACTAAACTTGGTTTCTAGAAAAAGGATTAGAAGAATGAGAAAAGAGCTCTCCTCATTCTTCTTTTTTTGAAAGGAGAGGACATGAGAAAGTTTTTACAAGATAGTCTGACAGAGGTTGCCTACTATCTAGAGTTGATTTTATCAGCCATTTTAGGATTAGCCCTCCTCGCACTGTCAGGTTTGTTGTTGGCGGATTTAGTTGGTTCACTGACGGGTGGTATTCAAGCGGATAACTTTATCCAGAGTTTTTTAAGCAAGGCCATGACCTTGGCAGTCGGGGTCGAATTCATCAAAATGCTCTGCAAACAATCGCCCAGCACTGTCATCGAGGTGCTCTTGGTTGCTATTGCCCGCCAATTGATTGTGGAACATGGGTCTAGTATGGATTACCTGATTGGTATTGTGTCGGTTGCCATCTTATTTGCAGTGAGAAAATACCTCTTTACCCAGTTTGATGATTCCAACAACATCATCATGCGGGCCAGCCAGAAGGTCAGGGTTGCCAATATCATTGCCCGGGTAAAAATCCCTAGCGAGGGAACTGAAACCTTGCGAGATTTTGTTACTCGTAAGTTGAAAGAAGAAGAAAAGACCATTGCTATCGGTGCCTGTGTCTATCTGAAAAATGTAGCTCTACGGATTGACAATATGCATGGGGATTTGATTACACGGGTGGAGATTATCAAGAGTATCTACTAAGCTATTTAGGTGGGGTCGGCAATTTTGAATGAAGATGCACGAATACGTTCAGTTTTTATAATTATTAGAAATTGGTGCATAAATGTGTTAAGATAGAGAAAGAGAGGAGGGAAAAACGGTGTTACTAGATAAAAGCAGTTGTGCCTTATTGCGTCATTTGATTGGTATCCAAGAGCCAGAAACCATTATGGCTATTTCCAAGGAATTGCAACAATCGCGTAGAAAAATCTACTACCACTTGGAAAAAATCAATGCTTCTTTGCCAAAAGGTATTGAAGCTCTGGAAAGTCTGCCTCGGATAGGCATTCGCTTGTCCGAAGAGCAAAAGCAAGCCTGTCGCCAACTCTTAGATTCCATTGATTCCTATAGCTACATTATGAATATGGATGAACGTATTCAATTGATGATGGTCTACATTTGTATCACACCCGAACGGGTAACCATTGAAAAGCTTATGGAACTGACAGAGGTTTCTCGTAACACAGTCTTGAATGACCTCAATGAAATTCGATCGCAACTGACACAGGAGCAATATAAGATGACCCTCTATGTGTCCAAGAGCCAAGGCTATAGCTTAGTTTGCCATCCCCTGAACAAAATCCAGTATGTTCATTCTCTACTTTATAGCATTTTTTCAGATGCCAACAAGGGCTTTCTTCAAGTCCTTGAAGAGAAATTATCGGATTTAGTTGGTTATCAAATTCTCTTCTCAGAAGAAATGGCTCGTTTTTGGCAGAAACAGGTACCTGGTTTAGAGAAGAAATTAGGGAAGAAAATCAACCGTTATGAGATTGAGTTTATGCTTAAGGTTCTCCCCTTTCTCTTACTCAGCTATCGCAATATGGAGTTGGATGAGTTGGAAGAACGCGCTATTCTCAAGGAATTTGAACAGGTTCGAGAACGGATTGAGTATCTGGTGGCGCAAGATTTTAAGGAGGCACTGTGGTCTAGTTTTGAATTGGAGCTAGACGATATCGAGGTTTCCTTGATTGCTATCTTGCTTCTATCCTATCGAAAAGATAGCGATATTCATGTGACCAGCCAAGATTTTGCTGAATTAAAACGAGTGGTTGACCGGTTTATTCATCATTTTGAAGTGCATTCTTCCTTTGAATTGGAAAATCCAGAGGAACTAGCTAGACATCTCTTGGCTCACTGTAAGGCCCTACTCTTCAGAAAGACCTATGGGATTTTATCAAAAAATCCAATGGTCAAGCAAATCCAGGAAAAATATAGCACCCTGTTTGCTGTTACCCAAATTTCCGGCAAGATATTAGAGGAGGAATGGGAGATTGAGCTGACAGATGAGGACATTGCCTATCTGACCATTCATCTAGGAGGGGCTATTCGCCGAAGTGGAACCCGCAAGGTACAGAGCCAAAACATCTATCTAATCTGTGATGAGGGAGTTTCTGTTCAACGCCTGCTCTATAGACAGTGCCAGCATCATTTGCCTGACAAGAAAATTGGAGCAGTTTTTACTACGGAGCAATTTAAAAGTGTTGAAGATTTGTTGGAAGTAGATTTCTTAATTACAACTAGTGAGGGTTTGGAAACGGATTTCCCACTGGTACGGGTCCATCCAATCTTGGATTTCGATGACGTACTCAATCTCACCCACTTTGCCAAATACCGTAGCCTGTCTGATGAGAAACAGGGATTTGCAGTAGAGTTAGATAAGCTCTTGGCTGGCTATTTATCAGATGGAAAGACAGTCCAAGAACTCAAAGGCAGACTGCAAAAGCTCATCAGTAATGAACTGCTGTCAAATGTATCTAGTCGCGACATTGAAACAGATTTGTACTGATTTTGCTTGCCTAAGCCTTAAAGTCCAAATGTGAACACAAGCCTGTGTTTTATTTGGTCTTTTTTTTGTGACCTTTTGCGCATATACTAGAAACATAGAAATACAATCAGCCTTATAGGAGGAATGAAAAATGGCTAAAGTTCAAGATATTACAAGAGAATCATGGATTCTTTCAACTTTCCCAGAGTGGGGAACTTGGCTTAATGAAGAAATTGAAGAAGAAGTAGTGCCAGAAGGCAACTTTGCTATGTGGTGGCTTGGTAACTGTGGTGTTTGGATTAAGACACCAGGTGGTGCGAACGTGGTGATGGACCTTTGGTCATCTCGCGGTAAGTCAACTAAAAAAGTAAAAGATATGGTTTGGGGTCACCAAATGGCTAACATGGCAGGTGTCCGTAAATTGCAACCAAACTTGCGTGTACAACCAATGGTTATCGATCCATTTGCCATCAATGAATTGGACTACTACCTGGTATCACATGTCCACAGCGACCACATGGACATCAGCACTGCAGCTGCTATCATCAACAATCCAAAATTAGACCATGTCAAATTTGTAGGACCAGTTGAAAGTGGCGATATCTGGGAAAAATGGGGCGTTCCAGCTGACCGTATCATCCGTATCGCACCAGGCGACAGCTTTGAATTCAAAGACATCAAGGTACACGCTGTAGAATCCTTCGACCGTACTTGTTTGGTAACTCTTCCAATCGATGGCTACGAAGAAAACGGTGGCAAGCTAGCAGGTCTTCCTGTGACAGATGAGCTCATGGCTCGTAAGGCAGTCAACTATGTCTTTGAAACACCTGGCGGAACGATTTACCATGGTGCAGACTCACACTTCTCTAACTACTTTGCAAAACACGGTCGTGACTTCAACATTGACGTTGCTATCAACAACTATGGTGACAACCCAATCGGTATCCAAGACAAGATGACATCAATTGACCTTCTTCGTATGGCAGAAAACTTGCGTGCTAAGGTGATTATCCCTGTTCACTATGACATTTGGTCTAACTTCATGGCATCAACAGATGAAATCTTGCAACTATGGAAAATGCGTAAAGAACGCTTGCAATATGACTTCCATCCATTTATCTGGGAAGTTGGTGGCAAGTACACCTATCCACTTGACAAAGACCGTATTGAATACCATCACCCACGTGGCTTTGACGATTGCTTCTTGGAAGATTCAAACATTCAATTCAAGGCTTTGCTATAATAGATCACTCCGAGGGCGGGACGCAAGTCCTGCCTTTTGAAAATGACAAGCGAAAACGCTTTATGGTATAATAGAACTATGACTTTATTAAAGGAGAATAAGATGTCACAACTTTCAGTAAACGCAATTCGTTTCCTTGGTATCGATGCCATTGAAAAATCAAAATCAGGTCACCCAGGTGTTGTTATGGGTGCGGCACCAATGGCCTATAGCTTGTTCACTAAAGAACTCCGCATCAACCCAGCCCAACCAAACTGGATCAACCGCGACCGCTTTATCTTGTCAGCAGGTCACGGCTCTATGTTGCTTTACGGACTTCTTCACCTTTCAGGTTTTGAAGATGTCAGCATGGACGAAATCAAAAACTTCCGTCAGTGGGGTTCAAAAACTCCAGGTCACCCAGAATTCGGTCACACAGCAGGTGTTGATGCGACAACAGGTCCTCTTGGTCAAGGTATCTCAACTGCGACAGGTTTTGCTCAAGCTGAGCGTTTCCTTGCAGCTAAGTACAACCGCGATGGTTTCCCAATCTTCGACCACTATACATATGTAATCTGTGGCGATGGCGACTTGATGGAGGGTGTTTCTGCAGAAGCGGCTTCTTATGCAGGTCTTCAAAAATTAGAAAAACTCATCGTTCTTTATGATTCAAACGACATCAACTTGGATGGTGAAACAAAAGATTCTTTCACAGAAGATGTGCGCGCTCGCTACAATGCTTATGGCTGGCATACAGACCTCGTAACAGACGGAACAGATGTGGATGCAATCTTTGCTGCTATTGAAAAAGCTAAAGCAGCTGGTAAGCCATCTCTTATCGAAATCAAGACGGTCATCGGTCACGGTTCACCAAACAAACAAGGTACAAACGCAGTCCATGGTGCGCCGCTTGGACCAGAGGAAGCAGAAGCAACTCGTAAGGCACTTGACTGGAACTACGCTCCATTTGAAATCCCAGCAGAAGTCTATGCGGACTTCAAGGCAAATGTAGCAGATCGTGGTGCAGCAGCTTACGATGCTTGGGTGAAATTAGTAGAAGACTACAAGCAAGCTCATCCAGAATTAGCAGCTGAAGTAACAGCTATCTTGGAAGGTCGCGATGTAGTAGAAGTGAAACCAGAAGACTTCCCAGTCTACGAAAATGGCTTCTCACAAGCAACTCGTAACTCATCACAAGATGCCCTCAACGCAGCAGCTAAGGTCTTGCCAACCTTCCTCGGTGGTTCAGCTGACTTGGCTCACTCAAACATGACCTACATCAAGGAAGATGGTTTGCAGGATGCAGCAAACCCACTCAACCGCAATATCCAGTTCGGTGTGCGTGAATTTGCTATGGGTACTATCTTGAACGGTATGGCAGCTCACGGTGGACTTCGTGTCTATGGTGGTACCTTCTTCGTCTTCTCAGACTATGTCAAAGCAGCAGTTCGTTTGTCAGCCCTTCAAGGTCTTCCTGTGACTTACGTCTTCACACACGACTCTATCGCAGTTGGTGAAGATGGACCAACTCACGAGCCAATCGAGCACTTGGCAGGACTTCGTGCTATGCCAAACCTCAACGTCTTCCGTCCAGCAGATGCGCGTGAAACGCAGGCAGCTTGGTACTTGTCATTGACTAGCAAGTCGACACCATCAGCCCTTGTTCTCACTCGTCAAAACTTGACAGTTGAAGAAGGAACAGACTTTGACAAGGTTGCCAAAGGTGCTTATGTGGTTTACGAAGCAGCAGGCTTTGACACAATCCTTCTTGCATCTGGTTCAGAGGTCAACTTGGCTGTCAAAGCTGCCAAAGAACTAGAAGCAGCTGGTACAAAAGTTCGTGTGGTTTCTGTGCCATCAACTGAGCTCTTCGATGCTCAAGACGCAGCCTATAAGGAAGAAATCCTTCCAAATGCTATCCGTCGTCGTTTGGCTATCGAAATGGGTGCAACTCAAAGCTGGTACAAGTATGTCGGCCTTGACGGTAAAGTCCTTGGTATCGACACATTCGGTGCATCAGCTCCAGCACAAACAGTTATCGACAACTATGGCTTCACTGTAGAAAACGTAGTGAAATTGGTCGGAGAATTGTAATAGAAACTGTACAGACAGCCCTTCGGGGCTGTTTTCTAGTTTCAAAATCTCTCTCTTAACAATCTGTGCATTTTTGTATAACATATAAGGACAGTAAAAGGAATATAGAATAAAGTGTTCCAGGTTTTGCTATTACTTTATACAGCACTCCTATCTAGACTGATTTATAGGACGGTTCAAATAGCTTGTAAATTGTTAATTAGTCCTTGACAATAAAATAATAATATATTATAATACCTTTTGAACGATCAATTGATCATTGCTCTCCCCCTACCTTCTCCAAGCGAGAAGGTATTTTTGATATTGGGAAAAAGTTTCAGGTTTAGACGCTATTTCTGTTATAATAATCCTATGAACTATACACAAGAAGAAAAAGAATATTTTATGAACCAGGCTTTGACTGAAGCCAAAAAATCGCTGGAGAAGGATGAAATTCCCATTGGCTGTGTCATTGTCAAGGATGGACAGATTATTGGCCGTGGGCATAATGCCCGTGAGGAGCTTAATCAGGCTATTATGCATGCGGAGGTGATGGCTATTCAAGAGGCCAATCGAGTGGAGGGCAATTGGCGTTTGCTGGATACGACCCTCTTTGTGACCATTGAACCCTGTGTCATGTGTAGTGGTGCAATCGGCTTGGCCCGTATTCCTCATGTAGTTTACGGAGCTACTAATCAAAAGTTTGGGGCGGCAGGTAGCCTATACGACATTTTAACGGATGAGCGCCTCAATCACCGTGTGGAAGTGGAAACAGGGCTCTTGGAAGATTCTTGTGCCCAAATCATGCAGGACTTTTTTAGGCAGAGAAGAGAAAAACAAAAAGTAGAAAAAGAGGCCTTGAAAGCTCAGCAAGGGACAGTTTCGGATAGCTAGTTTGTAGTCCAAACTTGCACTTTCATTGATTTGTGTTATAATAATAAGTGGAGCAACATTCGTGCGTGAAGCGGGTCAGGGGAGGAATCCAGCAGCCCTAAGCGAAGTCGGGTGTGTGCTCTTTTTGCGTACAGTCTAAAACCCCTTTGAAATCAAGCTCTTCAGAGGGTTTTCATTGTCTAATTTTTAGAAATAGGGGCAAAATAAGGGCTACTGGCCTAGCGAGTACTTTTATCTCCGTCTGGGGACTGATTTTTGGAATTTTCTATTGATTTATAGGGAAAAAGGAGTAAAATAGACTTCCACTTAAGAAAACTTTTTGTTAGCTCTGCTATTCTACAGGGGAAAAGGAGGAAGGCCTATGTTTATATTTGCTTTTCCAGGTATGGGGAAAACGACCCTGGCCAAGAAATATGCTCATGTAGTCGATTTGGAGATGTCTGATATTAAGTATGATAATAGCAGCGTCAGACATTTGACCAAGGAAGAACGGAAATCCACTCCCCGTCCCATTAAAGATAAGAACTATAAAAATGTATATGTGAACAGGGCCCATGCCTTACACGAAGAGGGAAAGACGGTCCTGGTAGCCCTCAATTTTTTGGTCAGGATGGTACTGACGGTCATTGTTTCTCAGGGCATTCCTTTTCATATCTATATTCCCCATCCTCGTCTAAAAGCGGAGTACAAACAACGCTATATTCAACGAGGAAATAATAGTAAATTCATTTTTGAAGTGATGACTATTTGGTATCTCAGTTTGTTGCCGCTTTATTTACTGTCTAAGCTATGTCCAGAATTGATAACTGTGACACAAAGCGGGGAGTACTTGGAAGACTATTATGCAAGGGTAAATTACAAACAATTTTCAGAAAATAACATTCGCACAAGCACGGTTTTATGAAAATAAATGAAAATTGATAAATTCCTTGAAAAAAACATGATAAAGCGTTATCATATTATGGTACATAAATGGAGGAATGACATGACACATATTACATTTGATTATTCAAAAGTCTTGGGCCAATTTGTTGGTGCTCAAGAAGTAGACTATATGCAACCACAAGTAACGCTTGCTGACCAAATGCTCCGTCAAGGAACAGGTCCTGGTAGCGACTTTATCGGCTGGTTGGATTTACCAGAAAATTATGACAAAGAAGAATTTGCGCGTATCAAGGAAGCAGCAGCTAAGATCCAAAATGAAAGTGAAGTTTTGGTGGTTATCGGTATCGGTGGTTCGTATCTCGGTGCCAAAGCAGCTATTGATTTCTTGAGCAATGCTTTTGTTAACTTGCAAACTCGTGAAGAGCGTAAAGCTCCACAAATCCTTTACGCTGGAAACTCTATCTCATCAAGCTACCTTGCTGACTTGGTGGACTACGTTGCTGACAAGGACTTCTCAGTTAACGTGATTTCAAAATCAGGTACAACAACCGAGCCAGCTATTGCCTTCCGCGTCTTCAAAGAATTGCTTGTCAAGAAATACGGTCAAGAGGAAGCTAACAAGCGTATCTATGCGACAACTGACAAGGCAAAAGGTGCAGTTAAGGTTGAAGCGGACGCAAATGGTTGGGAAACTTTTGTAGTTCCAGATGATGTCGGCGGCCGTTTCTCTGTCTTGACAGCAGTTGGTCTTTTGCCAATCGCAGCAGCTGGTGCAGACATTGATGCCCTGATGGAAGGTGCAAACGCTGCTCGTAAGACTTACACATCAGATAAGATTGCTGAAAATGAGGCTTACCAATATGCAGCTGTTCGTAATATCCTTTACAGAAAAGGCTATGTAACAGAAATCTTGGCAAACTATGAGCCATCACTCCAATACTTCAGCGAATGGTGGAAACAATTGGCTGGTGAGTCAGAAGGTAAGGACCAAAAAGGTATCAACCCAACATCTGCTAACTTCTCAACAGACTTGCACTCACTTGGACAATTTATCCAAGAAGGAAACCGCAATATCTTTGAAACAGTAGTTCGTGTTGACAAACCAAGAAAAAATATCCTCATTCCTGACATGGCAGAAGATCTTGACGGTCTTGGCTACTTGCAAGGTAAGGACGTTGACTTTGTAAACAAAAAAGCAACGGACGGCGTACTTCTTGCCCACACAGATGGTGGCGTACCAAACATGTTTGTCACTCTTCCACAACAAGATGAGTTCACACTTGGTTACACCTTCTACTTCTTCGAGTTGGCAATTGCGATCTCTGGTTACCTCAATGCCATCAACCCATTTGACCAACCAGGTGTAGAAGCCTACAAGAAAAATATGTTCGCTCTTCTTGGCAAACCAGGATTTGAAGAACTCGGTGCAGAATTGAATGCACGTTTGTAGGAAAACCAAACTGACCGGAAACGGTCGGTTTTTCTTTCCTTTAGAAATATGGTAGAATATTCTCTATGAAAACGGAATTTTTTGTAGTAGGAGATGTTCATGGTAAGTTTGAACTCCTGCTTGATATTTTAAAGAAATGGAACGAGAAGCGACAACAGTTGATTTTTCTGGGTGACCTGATTGATCGCGGGGAAAATTCCAAAGCCTGTTTGGAGTTGGTTTGGCAATTGGTACGGGAAAAGGATGCGATTTGTTTAACGGGTAACCATGAACGGATGTTTCTGGCCTGGTTACGTGATCCGGTTGACTGCTATGACCATTACCGTCGGAACGGTGGTGATACAACGATTAACTCTCTTCTGGGACGGCCCTTGGATGCTCCTGTAGATGGATTAGTAGATGCTAATGCAGTGATGGAACAATATGAGGACCTGATTGATTTTGTCAAATCTTGTCCCTATCATGTGGAAACGGAAGGATATATCTTTGTCCATGCTGGTGTGGACTTGACTTTACCAGACTGGCGCGAAACCAGCAATCATGATAAAGTCTGGCTTAGAACTCCTTTCCATGAGGCTGAAAATACCACAGGGAAAATGATTGTCTTTGGGCATACCCCTGTTTATAACCTCTATCAAACAAAGCTCCGCATTAGCCAAATCTGGACCAGTTCAGATGGGAAAATGGGGATTGACGGTGGTGCTGTTTACGGTGGAGTTCTCCATGGAATTGTACTAGATGACACAGGTTTAGTTCAAGATTATATCGTTGGAGCTGTCAATCCGAGAAAAGAAATTGAGGATTAATATAATAGATGAAAATTAGGAGGTAAAACTTCTAATTTTTTTGTTTTTCATCATCAAATTTTCAGAAAATTTTGATATAATAGTAAAAATATTATTTTTAGATTGGAAACATTATGACTGCACAAAAAATGACTGCGCAAGAAATCATTGCTTTTATCGGTAATGCTGTGAAAAAGACCACTGTTAAAGTGACCTTTGAAGGAGAATTGGCAGGTCCTGTTCCTGCTGAAGTGACAAAGCTTGGCAATGTCCTCTTCGGTGACTGGAAGGACGTTGAGCCACTCTTGGCAAACTTGACTGAAAATGTGGACTACGTTGTAGAACAAGACGGCCGCAATTCAGCTGTGCCTTTGCTTGACAAACGTAACATTAACGCCCGTATCGAGCCAGGTGCCATTATTCGTGACCAAGTGACCATCGGCGACAATGCTGTTATCATGATGGGAGCGGTGATCAACATCGGTGCGGAAATCGGTCCAGGTACCATGATCGACATGGGTGCGATTTTGGGCGGACGTGCGACGGTTGGTAAGAACAGCCACATTGGTGCTGGTGCGGTCCTTGCGGGTGTCATCGAGCCAGCGTCTGCCGAGCCAGTTCGCGTTGGTGACAATGTCTTGGTCGGTGCCAATGCTGTTGTCATCGAGGGTGTGCAAATCGGTAGCGGCTCTGTTGTGGCAGCCGGTGCTATTGTAACTCAAGACGTCCCTGAAAACGTCGTGGTGGCAGGTGTACCAGCCCGCATCATCAAGGAAATCGACGCCCAAACCCAACAAAAAACAGCCTTGGAAGAGGCTTTGCGGACACTTTAAGAGGTAGCTATGCTAGATTTAATCGCGACACGCCGGGCCCTCCACCAGATTCCAGAGCTGGGCATGGAGGAGTTCAAGACCCACGCCTTTCTTATGGAAACGATTGAAGGTTTACTGCAAGATTGTACTTTTGCCCAAGTCCGCACTTGGAAGACTGGGATTTTGGTCTATCTGACAGGGACCGCTCCTGAAAAGACGGTTGGCTGGCGGGCGGATATTGACGGCCTACCGATCGTGGAGGAGACGGACCTGGACTTCAAGTCCCTCCACCCAGACAGGATGCACGCCTGTGGACATGATTTCCACATGACCATTGCCTTGGGGCTTTTGGAGAAAATGGCAGAGCAGCAACCGAGAAACAATCTGCTCTTCCTCTTTCAGCCTGCGGAGGAAAATCTAGCAGGAGGTATGCTCATGTATGAAGCGGGTGCTTTTGGGGATTGGTTGCCAGATGAATTTTATGGGCTCCATGTCCGACCAGACCTCAAAGTCGGTCAAATGGCCACCAACCGTGCGACCCTTTTTGCTGGGACCTGTGAAGTCAAGATACGGTTTACAGGAAAGGGTGGGCACGCAGCATTTCCCCATACGGCCAATGACGCCTTGGTGGCAGCTAGCTACTTTGTGACCCAGGTTCAGTCGGTGGTCAGCCGCAATGTCGACCCAATAGAGGGGGCTGTGGTCACCTTTGGCTCCATGCATGCTGGCACAACAAATAATGTCATTGCAGAAACGGCCTTCTTGCATGGCACCATTCGGGCTTTGACCCAGAGCATGAGTCTTCTGGTGCAAAAGCGGGTGCGGGAAGTGGCAGAAGGAATCGCCCTGTCCTTTGGAGTGGACCTGGACATCGAGCTCAATCCTAGCGGTTACTTGCCTGTGGAGAACAATCCCCAGCTGGCAGATGAACTGATGACCTATTTTGAACAGGTTGCTGGTGTGGAGATGATTGATTGTCCGCCTGCTATGACGGGTGAGGACTTTGGCTACCTGCTCAATAAGGTGCCGGGTGTTATGTTCTGGTTGGGTGTGGATACACCTTATCCCCTTCACAACCCTCGCCTCAGTCCCAAAGAGGAAGTGCTTCCTTTTGCTGTGGATAAGTTGAGTGATTTTTTGAAAATGAAAGCAAACTAGACTGGGTTTCCAGTCTTTTTCAGAATGAAAAGGAGTTTCTGTGGATAAAGCCAGTATTCGACGAGAAGCCTTGCAGAACTTGAAAGGCATGACTAGTAGTCAGAGAGCAAGATGGAGCCAGCAGCTGACGGAAAGGCTCCTTGCTTCTGCGGTCTATCAGAGCGCACAGTCGCTTGGGACCTACCTTTCCATGCCCCATGAGTTTGACACTTCTTACCTGATTGAGCAGGCTCAAAAGGATGGCAAGCAGATTTTCATCCCTAAGACCTATTCACAAGGGCGCATGGATTTTGTAGAATATAATCCTGATGATTTGGTGAAATCTAGGTTTGGAGTTTGGGAACCTGGGACTTATTCACAACCTGTGGATAAGTCTGTGATTAAGTTGGTCCATGTGCCCGGTTTAGCTTGGAACCATGCGGGTTTTCGAGTGGGCTATGGTGGTGGTTTTTATGATCGCTACCTAGTAGATTATCAGGGGAAAACGGCATCGACCTTGGCATACTTTCAAGTCTATGATTTCGAACCAGATCTATTTGATATTCCAGTAAAGGAGTTGTTGATTTTTGAAGAACTTTTTTGATAAGCGCTATCCTGTGACCAATGCCTTGTTGGCGGTTACGGCTCTTGTTTTTCTTTTGATACAGGTATTTCGATTTGGGCAGACGACGGCAGCTTATACAATTTTTGAGTTTGGTGGCATGTATGGCCAAGTGGTACGTTATGATCCAACTCAGTTGTGGCGCTTGATTTCCCCCATCTTTGTCCACATTGGCTGGGAACATTTTATCTTTAATAGCATCACCTTGCTTGGTTTGGGTTATCAATTAGAAGGACTGTTTGGAGCACGGCGCTTCTTCCTGCTGTATATCTTGTCTGGGATAATAGGAAATCTCTTCGTACTCTTCTTTACACCAGATGTAGTTGGTGCAGGTGCATCGACCTCGCTCTTTGGTCTTTTTGCTGCCATGGCACTCTTGAGGAAATTCAGTCGTAGTCCCTATCTGCAAGTTCTTGGTCAACGCTATATGGTCCTTTTGGGATTGAACTTGGTATTGGGACTTTTTAATCCAACCATCAGCATGGCAGGGCATATTGGAGGAGCTATTGGAGGTTGTTTGGTTGTGATGTTCCTTCCGCCTCTTATGGAAAAAAATCTCTTTACAGGAAAACAGATTTTCTACAGTTTCATTGGTTATTGGGGCTTGATTGCCGTGCTATTAGGTATATTTTATGTGATATAAGAAAAAACTAGCGGTTGCTAGTTTTTTACTTTTCTTCTTCAGTTTGGAATTGTTTAGCAAGGTCGATGATGTAGTCTTTCACATCATCTTTGACTTGTGGGTGGGTCAAGGCGTAGTCAATCGATGTTTTCATAAAGCCAAATTTATCTCCGACATCGTAGCGTTTTCCCGTGAATTCACGAGCAAATACACGCTGGGTTTTGTTGAGGGTGTCAATGGCATCTGTCAACTGAATTTCGTTGCCTGCACCTGGTTCTTGATTTTCTAATATTTTGAAGATTTCAGGAGTTAGCAAGTAGCGCCCGATAATGGCCAAATCAGACGGTGCATCTTCTGGTTTTGGTTTTTCCACAAAGGTTTCCACACTGTATAGGCCGTTGATACCTTCTCCATGCGGGGCAATGACACCGTATGAAGAAACTTCCTCATGAGGGACTGGCATAACTGCAAGTGTTGACGCATGGGTCGCTTCGTAGTCCTCAATCAGTTGTTTAGTGATTGGTTTAACGGTATCGTCTGTGATATCCATGAGGTCATCGCCCAACATAACAACGAACGGCTCGTTTCCAACAAAGGCCTTGGCCTGCAAGACTGCGTCTCCCAACCCTTTGGGATAGCTTTGGCGAATGAAGTGTAGGCGAATGGCTGTCGCATCATCAACCAATTTCAAGAGATCATTTTTTCCTTTTTCTTTGAGGTTGTACTCTAACTCAAAGTTTGAATCAAAGTGGTCCTCGATGGAACGTTTTGACTTGTTTGTTACGACCAAGATATCTTCGATACCGGAACGAAGGGCCTCTTCAAAGATAAATTGTAGGGTTGGTTTATCCACAATCGGCAACATCTCTTTGGCAAGCGCCTTAGTAGCAGGTAGGAAACGAGTCCCTAATCCAGCTGCTGGGATGACAGCTTTTCTAACTTTTTTTGTCATCGTATCTCCTTTTTATTAAGACCATTCATTCTCATGGCGGAATTCGCCGGACATGATATCTTTGATAGCGTCCTGAATGCTAGCTCCTTGGTAAATGACGCTGTAGATGGCTTGAGTGATTGGCATATAAACGCCCAATTCTTGTGCTAATTCGTAGGCTGCCTTGGTAGTAGAAATCCCTTCGATAACCATGCCCATGTTGGCTTCGATATCTTCCAGTTTTTCACCCTTACCAAGCAAATCACCAGCCCGCCAGTTGCGTGAGTGGACAGAGGTTCCTGTAACAATCAAGTCGCCGACACCAGACAGACCACTGTAGGTTAGGGGATTGGCTCCCATGGCAACCCCAAGGCGGGTAATCTCAGTTAAGCCACGGGCAATGATAGCTGCCTTGGCATTGTCACCGAATCCAAGACCATGAAGGGCTCCAGCACCAACAGCGATGATGTTTTTCAAAGCACCAGCTGTTTCTACCCCGATGACATCGTTGTTGGTGTAAAGTCGGAAGTAATGGTTGCTGAAGAGGTTTTGCACATAGCCAGCTGTTTCCAAGTCTTTTGAAGCTGCAGAAATCAAGGTCAAGTCACGGACGATGGTTTCTTCTGCATGGCTTGGTCCAGAAACCACAACGATTTCTGAACGGAGATCTGCAGGAATCTCTTCTTCCAAGACCTCAGATAAGCGTTTGTGGCTATCTGGTTCCAACCCTTTGGAAGCATGCATGACAACAACCTTGTGTTTAAGGGCTTGAGCAACTTGTTTGGCAACCAGACGGGTCACCTTGGTTGGAACAACAAAGAGGACAGCGTCAACTCCGTCTAGTGTTTCTGTCAAATCCTTGTAGCCTTTAATATTCTCATCTAAGACAATATCTTTAAAGTAGCGGGTATTGGTATGTTGTTCATTGATTTCGTCAATCTGTTCGGGAATATTTCCCCAAATGCGGACAGTATGACCGTTATCATTGAGAACCTGAGCCAGGGCAGTCCCCCATGAACCAGGTCCCAAGATAGCAATAGTTTGTTTGGTCATAGAAAATCCTTTCTAGTTGAGTTAATTTCTTTACTATTATACCATAAGCAAAAAATAAAAGCTTGCAAGTCATGTCAAATATTGCTTTGATAAAGAAAAATGTTTCTAGCAGGAAGTATGAAAACTGGCGCCATTTTCAGAAAATTGAAGATGAAATCATTGACAATAGTTCCCAAGAGAACTATAATAGTTCTCATGATAATTATTCTAGGAAAGGAGTTATCGTGGGACATACTATTGCAGATTTTCGGAACTTGCTCAATCAGATTGAACAAATTAGTGAAACTATTGCCAAAGAATACGATGTGGAGCACCTAGCTGGTCCACAGGGCTGGGCCTTGCGTTTCATCGCGGAGCGGTCAGACCTTGAAACCTTTGTCAAAGATATAGAAGTAGAATTGAAGATTTCCAAATCGGTTGCCAGCAATCTGGTCAAGAGAATGGAGAAAAATGGCTTTATCCAAGTCCTGCCTTCTCAGGTTGATAAACGTTATAAGCAGTTGGTTTTGACAGAGAAGGGACAAGGGAAAATCTGTCACCTGAAAGCCTTCCATGAAGAAATGCACCATTCTCTATTTTGGGGTATTCAAAAAGAAGAATTTGATTTGGTTAGACAAGTAGCCGATCAATTAAAAGAAAATATTCAACACTATAAGGAGAAGAAACATGTTTAAAGAAGCCATTTTACGCTATAAATGGTACGCCTTAGCATCGGTCTTGCTGACGTCGATTGTCGTAGCAACGACCTTAATGCAACCTAGTTATCTGCAGGATGTCTTGACAGCAGTCTTGGCCAATGACAAGGATGAAATTGTTCGTGTGGGCAAATTACTGCTGATTATTGCTGGAATTGGTCTTTTGGCAGGGCTTGTCAATACCATTTCAGCGGCTAAGATTTCACAAGGAGTATCTGCGGATATTCGTGAGAAGACCTTTCGGAAGATCCAAAGCTTCTCTTATGCCAATATCGAAGAGTTTAACGCTGGGAACTTGGTTGTTCGGATGACTAACGATGTCAATCAGATCCAGAACCTTGTCATGATGCTCTTCACAGTATTGATGCGTGTTCCGTTGCTGTTTGTCGGAGCCTTCATCATGGCGGTGCGGACCATGCCAGAACTCTGGTGGATGATTATTCTCATGGTGGTCTTGATTATGGCCATTATGGCAGTTGTCATGGGGCAAATGGGACCACGTTTTGGTAAATTCCAGTCCCTCATGGACAAGATGAACAGCATTGCCAAGGAAAACTTACGTGGGATCCGTGTGGTCAAGTCTTTTGTTCAGGAGAAAAATCAATACGCTAAATTCAAGGAGGTATCCAACGAACTCTTGGACCTCAACCTTTTTATCGGCTACGGTTTTTCTATTTTGCAACCTCTGATGATGTTGATTGCCTACATGGCGATTTTTGCATCGCTCTACTTGGTGTCCGGGATGTTGGAAACCAACTTGGAGGCAGTTGGTGGCTTTACTTCCTTTATGAGCTACCTCATGCAAATCATGTTTGCCATTATCATGACTAGCTTTATGGGTATGCAGGCTTCTCGTGCGGCGATTTCTATTAAGCGGATCAGCGAGGTCTTGGATACGGAGCCTGCTATGACCTTCAAGGATGTGGCAGATGAAGAATTGACTGGTAAGATTGTCTTTGACAATGTCAGCTTTACCTATCCACATGATACAGAGCCGACTTTGAAAAATATCTCATTTGAGATTGAGCCTGGGCAAATGGTCGGTGTGGTTGGTGCAACAGGTGCGGGTAAATCCACTCTTGCTCAGCTAATCCCACGTTTGTTTGACCCGCAAGAAGGAACGGTGTCCATCGGTGGTCGGGACTTGAAAGAAGTCAGCAAGAACACCCTGCGTGATACGGTATCGATTGTCTTGCAAAAGGCTATTCTCTTCTCGGGGACCATTGCAGACAACCTGCGTCAAGGGGCACCTGGTGCTGATTTGCAACGCTTGGAGCGGGCCGCAGGTATTGCCCAAGCCAAAGAATTTATCGACCGCTTGGATGATACCTATGAGAGCCAAGTAGAAGAACGTGGAAATAACTTCTCTGGTGGTCAGAAGCAGCGGATGTCCATTGCTCGTGGGGTGATTGGCGAGCCTAAGGTTTTGGTCTTGGATGACTCAACTTCTGCCCTGGATGCCAAGTCTGAGAAACTAGTCCAAGAGGCTCTCAACCATGATTTGAAGGGGACAACCACTGTCATTGTTGCCCAGAAGATTTCTTCTGTTGTCAAGGCTGATAAGATTTTGGTTCTTGACGAAGGTCGTCTGATCGGCCAAGGTACCCACGCCGAGTTGGTAGCTACGAATGATGTCTACCGTGAAATCTACGAAACACAGAAAGGGAGGGAGGAATAGATGAAGACGTTACGTTTTTTCTGGTTTTATTTCAAACGCTATAAACTGTCCTTTGCTGTGATTTTTCTAGCCATTGTGACAGCGACCTACTTGCAGGTTAAGACGCCTGTTTTCCTTGGAAATGCTATTGCGGAGATGGGGAAAATTGGGCAGGCTTACTTTATGGCCAATCAAGCTGGTCAGGCTGACTTTCAGCCAGACATGGCTGATTTTAACGGGGTTATGCTCAATCTTTTCTTTGCCTATGCGGCGACGGTTGTGGCTTCCTTGATTTACACCCTCCTCTTCACGCGTATCGTGGCTCATTCGACCAACCGTATGCGTAAGGGCTTGTTTGGCAAGCTGGAACGTTTGACAGTTGCCTTCTTTGATAGCCACAAGGACGGGGATATTCTTTCTCGCTTTACAAGTGATTTGGACAATATCCAAAACGCTTTTAACCAGTCCTTGACCCAAGTGGTGACCAACATCGCCCTTTATATTGGTATGGTCATCATGATGTTCCGTCAGGATACTCGCTTGGCCTTGGTGACCATTGCTTCAACGCCAGTTGCCTTGATTGCCTTGGTCCTTATCATCCGCCTATCACGGAAATATACGGATAAGCAACAGGCTGCGGTATCTAAGCTCAATGCCTACATGGACGAGAAAATTTCCGGACAAAAAGCGATTATTGTACAGGGGGTGCAGGAAGAGACGATTGATGGTTTCTTGGAACTCAATGAAGAAGTTCGCCGTACGACCTTCAAGGGACGCTTGTTTGGTGGTATTCTCTTTCCATTTATGAATGGGATGAGCTTGGTCAATACGGCCATTGTTATCTTTGCAGGCTCCAGCATTGTTCTCAATGATAGTTCGCTGGAAACAGCTGCCGCACTTGGTCTGGTAGTGACTTTTGTTCAGTATTCGCAACAGTATTACCAGCCAATCATGCAGGTTGCTGCCAGCTGGGCAGAATTGCAGCTAGCTTTCACAGGAGCTCATCGTATTCAGGAAATGTTTGATGAGCCTGAGGAAGTTCGTCCTCAAAACGCTCCGCTATTTACCGAATTAAAAGAAGGTGTTGAAATCAAGGACATCGACTTTGGCTATCTGCCGGGTCAGAAGGTCTTGGACAAGGTGTCTATCTCTGCTCCTAAGGGTAAAATGGTGGCAGTCGTTGGTCCGACGGGATCTGGTAAGACTACCATTATGAACTTGATTAACCGCTTCTACGATGTCAATGGTGGTAGCGTGGCTTTTGACGGTCGTGATATTCGGGAATATGACTTGGATAGCTTGCGGGATAAGGTCGGTATCGTTTTGCAGGAGTCGGTGCTATTCTCGGGTACTATTGCGGACAATATCCGCTTCGGTGATGAGAGCATATCGCAGGAAATGGTGGAAACCGCAGCTCGTGCCACCCATATCCACGATTTTATCATGAGCTTGCCAGAGGGCTATGAAACCTTTGTGACCGATGATGAGAATGTCTTCTCAACAGGTCAGAAACAGCTGATTTCCATTGCCCGTACGCTTTTGACAGATCCACAAGTCTTGATTTTGGACGAAGCAACCTCAAACGTTGATACCGTAACGGAAGCCAAAATTCAAAAGGCCATGGAGGCCATTATCGCAGGACGGACCAGCTTCGTCATTGCCCACCGCCTCAAAACCATCCTCAATGCAGATGAAATCATCGTCCTCAAAGATGGAAAAGTAATCGAGCAAGGCAACCATAGCCAGCTTCTTAAACAGGGCGGCTTCTACGCCGAACTCTACCACAACCAGTTTGTGTTTGAATAGGGAAGATAGAAAAAGGTCTCAACAGGCCTTTTTTTGTTTCAGACTTTTCCAGTCTTGACATCAGCCTGGCGACAGATTATACTGAAATAAACTTATATTTTGAAGGAGCTACTCATGACCCAATTAGAGATATTTGATACGATTGTAGGCATCATGCAGGAAGATTCGTCTACTAAAAAGGACAAAAAGGGGGCGGATCCGACTCCTTATCGTGACCAGTTACTGACAGACTTGCCCAAAGAAGACTTTATCTATCTGGTTCGGACTTACTTAGCTAGCTTTGGTGTGCTGGGTCATATCTGGTACCATTCCCCTGTCGCACCAAGATTGGGTGCTTTCCTGCGTCGGCATGAAGATTCCCTCTATGTGCTAGACAGTGATAGTGGCAACGGTCTTGAGGTGGGCGACCGCATTATCGCCATAGGTGGTCAACCTCTTGACCAAGTTTATCAGGAGCACCAAGCCTTTTTTGTCAGTCCGACGCCTGAGCGACAGTACATGGAGTGGGCTTATTTGGTCAAAAAAGCAGAGCAGGTCAGTCTTTTTCGTAATGGTCAGTTCTTGCAAGTAGAGATTGGAGATTGTCAAGATTCAGCAGAGCAGGGAGCATTTGCTTGGAACTGGCTAGACGACCATACTCTCTATATGAAAATGGAGAACTTTTATGACGAAGAGAAAATTGGACAGCTCTATACCCAGATAGAGCCTCTGTTGCCCATGGTAAAAAACTTGATTATTGATGTCCGTGTCAACAGTGGTGGCAGTGATTCACTCTATTGGCCCTTGTTCAAATATGCCTTGCCAGCAGGGAAATCCTACAAAGATATGGTGACGGATGAGGCAGGCATGGAGATTCTCTATACACCGACAAATGTTGCTCACCGACGTAAGTTGTTCGAGCAGGATTTGCGGGATCCTCATCTTTCAGCAGAAAGTCGAGCCTTTACAGAAAGTTTGTTGGCAGACTTGGAAGTACATCAGGGTGCTGGCTTTGTCTGTGCAGATGACGAGGAAGATTACTTGGCAGAATATAGAGGACTTGAAGGTGGACCGAATAAGATTTATATCTTGTCAGATGTTCGTTGTGCCTCTTCAGGAGATAATTTTGTCCAAACCTTTAAACCACTTCCAAAAGTCACAGTGGTTGGGCGGGCGACCTTGGGTATCTTAGATTATTCCAACTGCTGTTTTGCAGAATTTGGCGACGATTACCTGATGTATCCGACCTCACGTAGTTTGGAAATTGATAAGGGAAATGGGATGACAGATAGAGGCGTTGAGCCAGATATTTACATTCCCTGGACACCTGAGCATTTGGAAAGAGATGTAGACTTGGACTATGTTTTGAAACTGATTCAAACCAGCGAGATCTTCTAGTTTATAGTAGTAACACCTGTTTGTCAGGTGTTTTTTGCTAAATATCGCAGGCTTTTGCGAATTAGTGTATAATAGACCTATGAAAAGACAGAGCGTTCGAGTTGAATTATTTCCCCTGAAAAAGGAAGAAATCCTTGCCTACTTAGATGACAAGGGGATTTTGGTAAATGATTATTTCAAGACCTACCTAGCCCAGTCTGCATATCAAGTAGTGGAGGAGCAGCAAGAGTGCTTGGTTGAGATTGTCAGCCTGGTTGATATGGGGTTTGATAGGGAAGCAACTGCTCCTCAGATAGAGGAGAGAGCCGTGGAGAGGGGTTATCAACTACCACCAGCTCCTCTGGGAGTTTATCTTCGGTTGGCCTTGTTGGAACAGGAAGTCAGCCAGGATACTGTACTCTCCAAAGGGAAATCACCAGACGGAGCCATTTGCCTGCTGTCGCCTCAGTTGGAAGAAGAATTCTCCTTCCCACGTAGTGTCTATCTTCGCAAGGTTGACCAAGACTTGTGGCTACGTGCAGCCCGCTTTGATGACGAGTATGCCTTTCCCTTAACAACACTTTTTGCATTTGTGACGAAAAGTGCGAATGAATACTATGAATAAAAAGAAGAAAATGATGTATGATACATTGCTAATAAGAAATACATAATAAAGAAAGTGTGAAAATATGGATGAATTAATGCAACAAATGGCTGATAAATTCGGTGACATGGTCCAGGCTGTAATCATTGAAAAAACAAAAGTCATTGATATTGATCAGACATTGCCCCTGGAACTTAACCAAAAACAATTGGCAACTTTGCTCGGTTGTTCTACAAGTCGCTTGCATGAATTTATTTATCGGAAAGATTTCCCCAAGATTGATAGAGGCCGAGGAAGAAGATTAGCCTTCCCAAGAGATGCCGTACGGGAATGGTATAACAACAATTGGCATAAACTGTAATATAAACCAAATAGAAAGGAAATATATGGAGAATTTAAGTAAAAGGTTGGTTGATAAAAGTGTTGAAGCTTTCATTATGGGTCTTGAAATTTATAATAAACCAACGATTAAGTATCGAATTGAGGGCTTTAGTTTCTTTATTTGTAACGCCTGGGAGTTGATGTTAAAGGCTCATATCATTAATAATGACAGTGAGGAAGCTATCTACTTTAAGGACAGCAAAGACCGAACTATCTCATTGGAAAATGCAGTAGAAACAGTATTTCCAGATAAACATGGATCGTTGAGAAAAAACCTTGTCCAAATTATTGAACTTAGGAACACCAGTACTCACTTTATAACAGAAGATTACGAACATATCTATGCCCCGTTGTTTCAAGCTTGTGTGTCTAATTACATTTCTAAAATGCAAGAGTTCCACCAGGAAGATATTACTAAACAAATCGCACAAAATTTCCTGACTCTATCTGTTCGTATTGACCAACTTAATCAAGAAGAAATTAGAGCTAAGTATTCTCCAAAAATGGCAGAACGTTTACTATCTGAACAAGCAAAGATTGAAAGCGAGATATCTGCTAGCAATTCTGATTATGCTATTCCAGTAGAAACACGATTCTACATTACTAAGCGAAAACAAGATGCTGATTTGGTAGTTAAGTTTGATAATGGTGCTGAAACAAGTGTCAGTATACTTCGGGAAATTAAAGATCCAAATGCAATCTATCCATTAACTACTAAAGAAGTTATCAAAATTGTTAATAAGCGTTTAAAATCCAAAGGAATTTTATTAACAAAAATAGTAGGTGGTGAAAAGCAAAAAAGGCCATTTACAACAAACGACCTACAACTATTTAATGCATTTTACGATATTAAGAAAGACGAACGCTACTGCTACCATTATAAAATTGGCAATCGTTATAGCTACGCTCCCGCTTTCTGTGATTTTATCGTTGAAGAGATTGAACGAAGCCCTGAAGCATTCGTAGAAAACTTGAAAAAGAAGACAAAAAAATAAGATAACCCCAGGCATATGTGAATTCTCGTCCATTGACTTACTCCCATTCGGGAACACAACGTTAATCCTTCGCAAGTTATCTTGTTAATTATATTATACCACGCGCGTGGAAAATGTAAAGTATTTTGTTAGCTAACTAATAAGCTACCTTTGTCAAAGAACCCTAAAAAACAGCTTTAAATCAGCGATAATCGCATTTTTACCCTTAATCATATAAATTACTGACTTACCCAAGACAAACGAGAATAGGGCTATTCTCGTAAGCCTACGCATGATATAAACCTAAAACATTCTAAAATCTTTTTAATAATAGCTTGCCTGCTGATGGAAAGGTTTATAATCATGAAGATTATTGAAGTAACAAAAAAAGACGGTAGCATTGTTTACCGTGCAAGTGTCTATCTTGGGGTAGATGCCATTACTGGCAAGAAAGTAAAAACTAGCGTAACAGGTAGGACAAAAACAGAAGTTAAAACAGAAAGCAAAGCACGCGCCGATTGAGTTTGCCAAAAATGGTTCAACGGTAAAAAAGGAAGTAGAAGTAAAAATCTATCGAGAATTAGCTGACCTTTGGCTAGAAAGTTACAAGCTAACAGTAAAGCCTCAGACTTTTGTAGTAACCAAAAGGCAACTATATAACCACCTTATTCCAATATTTGGAGGAATGAAACTAGATAAGATAGTACCAGCCACTATTCAGCAGTTTGTTAATGGTCTGGCTCCTAAGTTGGTAAATTTTAAAGCTATTCATTCAATCAATAATAGAATTTTACAACATGGGGTACTGTTGCAAGTTCTGGCCACAAATCCAGCTCGTGATGTTATCTTACCCAAAAAGCAGAAAAAGGGACGTGAGGCGGTCAGGTTTATCGAACCTGAACACCTAAAACAGTTTCTTGATCATGCTGAACAATTAGCAAGTATTACCAATATGTTATTTTTAAGTTATTACTGGCCACTGGTTGCCGTATTGGTGAATTGTCTGCCCTGGAGTGGTCTGATATTGACCTAGAAGCCGGCACAATATCAATCAGTAAAACCTATAGCATGGAACTGCATATAATCGGGACAACAAAGACAAAGGCAGGTACTCGTATCATCAGCATAGACAAAAAAACAGCTCTCTTATTGAAACAATATCGAAACCGCCAACGCTTGATGTTTCTTGAGCTCGGCGCGTGCGCTCCCTCTGTTGTCTTTGCTACAACGGTTAGGGAATACCTCCCACGGATTTCACTGCAAGAAATTATAAACCGTCGGTGTAAGGCCTTGGATACTCCTCGCTTTATTTGTCACGCATTCCGCCATACTCACGCTAGTTTACTGTTAAACGCTGGTATTAGTTACAAGGAACTCCAATATCGTCTTGGACACTCTAACATTTCAATGACCTTAGACACTTATGGGCACCTATCCAAAGATAAAGAAAAAGAGGCAGTTTCATATTATGAAAAAGCCATAAATAGTCTCTAGGTGTACAAAATGGTCCACAAATTACAAAAACAACTTTTCACAAGGTGCTAGAAACCTTATTAAATCACCATTTGAAAGGAAAATCGAAAAAATATTATGAAAATCCGTGGATTCGAACTGGTTAGCCAGTTTACAGATGAAAACTTATTACCAAAACGTGAGACCGCTCATGCAGCAGGTTATGACCTGAAAGCTGCGGAGACCGTCAGCTTGGAGCCAGGTGAGATTAAGTTGGTGCCGACTGGTGTTAAGGCCTATATGCAGGCCAACGAAGTCCTCTATCTCTACGACCGCTCGTCCAACCCTCGCAAGAAGGGCTTGGTCCTGATTAACTCAGTTGGAGTTATTGACGGCGACTACTATGGCAGTCCAGCCAATGAAGGCCACATCTTTGCCCAAATGCGAAACATCACCGAGGAAACCGTCGTGGTGGAAGCTGGCGAGCGGATCGTACAGGCTGTTTTTGCCCCCTTCCTTTTGGCTGACGGCGACCAGGCCGACGGTGTTCGGACGGGCGGATTTGGCTCGACGGGGAAATAAATGAAGGATAAACTGAGTTCTTATTTCGGTGTTGGAACAATAGGCGACTATTCCATTATGGTGGATAGGAAAACATACCAACATTATTACATCACTAAGACAAACCCAGACGGTGTAAAACCGAATTATAAAGCTCCTGCGGGATTGATACTCTTGGCAACTACAGTCATCAGACAGTTGGATACAAAAGGATACCAGGCAAATTTCCTAGTCTTACTGTTTTACTATCTTCTTGGTTACCTTGCGGCAGTAGCTTTTTTGCGTCGATTTAAGTCTTTAGAAATAGAGATTGAGGTTTATCATTTTGAGAGCCCCGAGCAATTTGAAGCGTTCGTCAAGTCAAGCGTTGCTCATGCCAATACCATTTTATACTTTGTAGTTGGTTTTGGACTTGCGACAGGAATAACAGGCATTCTCTATTTTATAACGCATTCTTTTTTGTTCTTGTTCATGTCTCCCTCATTTTCATGGTGTATGTTCCTATTGCTACAATTAGAGCCAATCAAAAGAAGACTTTTTCTTGCTAAACTAGAAAAGGAGAATTACCATCGCTAAGAAAAAAACAACCTTTGTCTGTCAATCCTGCGAGTACCACTCGCCCAAGTATCTGGGCCGTTGCCCCAACTGTGGCTCCTGGTCCTCCTTTGTCGAGGAAGTGGAAGTTGCGGAAGTCAAAAATGAGCGGGTCAGCCTGACAGGTGAGAAGACCCGTCCGATGAAGCTCAATGAAGTGTCCTCCATTCAAGTGGCTCGCACCAAGACCAACATGGAGGAGTTCAACCGCGTCCTCGGTGGTGGAGTGGTGCCGGGCAGTCTAGTTCTCATTGGAGGCGATCCAGGGATTGGCAAGTCCACCTTGCTCCTGCAAGTATCGACCCAACTTTCGACTATTGGCACAGTCCTCTATGTGTCGGGGGAAGAGTCTGCCCAGCAGATTAAGCTCCGTGCCGAGCGTTTGGGCGACATTGACAGCGAGTTCTATCTCTATGCGGAGACCAATATGCAGAGCATTCGGACCGAGATTGAGAAAATCAAGCCAGATTTCCTGATTATCGATTCAATCCAGACCATCATGAGTCCGGACATCTCCAGCGTGCAAGGCTCTGTCAGTCAGGTCCGTGAAGTGACCAATGAGCTCATGCAGATTGCCAAGACCAACAATATCGCAACCTTTATCGTCGGCCACATGACCAAGGAAGGTACCCTGGCTGGACCGCGGACCTTGGAGCACATGGTGGATACCGTCCTCTATTTTGAGGGCGAGCGGCAGCACACCTTCCGTATCTTGCGGGCGGTCAAAAACCGCTTTGGCTCTACCAACGAAATCGGCATTTTTGAAATGCAATCGCAGGGCTTGGTCGAAGTTCTCAATCCCAGTGAGGTCTTTCTGGAAGAGCGTCTGGACGGGGCGACTGGCTCGGCGATTGTCGTGACCATGGAGGGTACCCGCCCCATTCTTGCGGAAGTGCAGGCTCTGGTGACGCCGACCATGTTTGGCAATGCCAAGCGGACCACGACAGGCTTGGACTTCAACCGTGCCAGCTTGATTATGGCGGTTTTGGAAAAACGGGCAGGCCTGCTTCTTCAAAACCAAGACGCCTACCTCAAGTCAGCAGGCGGTGTCAAACTGGATGAGCCAGCTATTGACCTGGCAGTCGCAGTTGCCCTTGCCTCCAGTTACAAGGACAAGCCAACCAACCCACAAGAGTGCTTTATAGGCGAAATTGGTCTGACAGGGGAAATCCGCCGCGTCAATCGGATTGAACAACGGATTAACGAAGCCGCCAAATTGGGCTTTACCAAGGTCTATGCCCCCAAAAATTCCCTGACAGGTATCAAGGTGCCCAAGGAAATCACGGTTATCGGCGTGACCACCATTGGCGAAGTCTTGCAGAAAGTATTCAACTGATAAAATCATTCGGGAGTGACAGCTAGTCGCTCCTCTTTTTGCGACAAATGGTCGGGAATGTGATAAGCTAGGTCTAACTTATTTCTGAAAATTTCAGAAATTCTCATCAGACAAGGAGGTCCTATGTCTTATTTTCAAAATTTTATGAAGGCCAACAAGGCCTATGTTGACCTGCATGGTACCTATCACCTGCCGCTTAAGCCCAAAACCAAGGTGGCTATCGTGACCTGTATGGACTCACGGCTTCACGTGGCGCAGGCCTTGGGCTTGGCTCTGGGTGATGCCCACATTCTGCGGAATGCAGGTGGGCGCGTGACGGAAGACATGATTCGTTCGCTTGTCATTTCCCAGCAGCAACTTGGTACGCGGGAAATCGTGGTGCTCCACCATACAGACTGCGGTGCCCAGACCTTTACCAATGAGGACTTTGCGGTCCAACTCAAGCGAGATTTGGGAGTGGATGTGGTTGGTCAGGACTTTCTTCCTTTTACAGACATTGAAGAAAGCGTGCGGGAGGATATTGCTCTCTTAAAACAATCTCCGCTCATACCTGACGACGTTGAAATTTCAGGGGCTATTTATGATGTGGATACGGGCCGTATGACAGAGGTTATATGATGACAGGAGGAATCTAATTGTTTGGATTCCTTTATTTTTTTACAAAGATACTTGACAGGGTTTAGTTTAAGTTGTAGAATTGTGTTATAGAAACAATACAAAAGGAGTTAATAATGATTTGGTTTGTTTTAGCTTGTTTTTGGTTTATTATAGCAATCCTGTGGTTAACAGGTACATTTCGTAAAAAATAGGAGGCAACTATGTCAGACAACCGTATGAAATACACAATCGACAGCAATATGCAATTTCCTTTAGTGGAAATCGCCTTAGAAGCTGGGGAATCAGCTTATATTCAACAGGGAAGCATGGTCTACCATACGCCGAGCGTGACCTTGAATACCAAGCTTAATGCCCGTGGAGGCTCTGGTTTTGGTAAGCTCATAGGTGCCATTGGTCGTTCTATGGTATCAGGTGAGTCCATGTTTATCACGCAAGCCATTTCCAATAGTGATGATGGGAAGATTGCTCTTGCTCCATCAACTCCGGGGCAGGTCATTGCCTTGGAACTTGGGGCTGAACAATACCGCCTTAATGATGGCGCATTTCTTGCCCTTGATGGTTCAGCTCAGTATAAGATGGAACGCCAAAGTGTTGGTCGTGCCTTCTTTGGTGGTCAGGGTGGCCTCTTTGTTATGACGACTGAGGGTAAGGGTACCCTCTTGGCAAATGCTTTCGGGTCGATTAAGAAGATTGAATTGGATGGCGGGAGTATTACCATTGATAATGCCCATGTGGTAGCTTGGAGCCGTGACCTCAACTACGATATTCACATGGAAAATGGTTTCCTACAATCCATTGGTACTGGCGAAGGGATTGTTAATACCTTCTCTGGCTATGGGGAAATCTATGTGCAGAGTTTGAATATTGAAACCTTTGCTCAAGTTATCGGTAGCCATATCGTAACAGGTGGTGATGGTGGAGGAGGTAGTACATCTCTTCTTGATGCGATTTTCTAATACTCAACCAGCTACGGCTGGTTTTTTGAGTGTCCAATTATACCACTTACTGGCATTTTTTGACCACTTGCTGAAATGCCCTTGCAAAATTCGAGTAAGTTGATATAATAAAACCAGAAAAAGCAAAGGAGGTCTTATGAAAGTTCGGATTGAATTAGATGATAGCTTAGAGCAAGTCGAAGTGATTATCAGAAGTAGCCAACTAGGACCGGAGTTGGAACGCATCCAGCAGGCTTTGCAACAGGTTAGCCGTCCCTCGCTTGTCTTTTACAAAGGAACCAGTGAATATTTCTTGAAACTAGAAGACCTGCTCTTTTTTGAAACGGATGGAACCAAGATGATGGGGCATACCAGGGATGATGCCTATGAAGTCAAGATGAAACTCTATGAACTGGAAGACTGCCTCCCTGCTTATTTTTGTCGGGTTTCCAAGTCAACCATTGCCAATAGCAAGGCCGTTTATTCACTAGACAAATCCTTTTCAGGAACTAGTCGGATTTCCTTCTATCAGACCCACAAGGAAGTCCACGTGTCGCGGCATTATTATCATTTATTAAAAGAAAAGTTACGAGAAGTGAGGTAGAGAGATGAAAAAATATGGTTTAGGGATTGCCCTGCTGGTCCTAGCAGTCTTGGTCCTAGTTAGGGATTCACTGGGTTTGCATTTGGCTCTGCCATTTTGGACAACAGTCTGGTTTGTTTTAACCTTTGTGACTGGTTTTCACCGCTTGGTGAAGCTGGATTGGCTTGCCAGTATCTTTTGTTTCGGTCTGGCTTTTATAGCGGTGAACTCAGTTTATGATTGGGTGGAGTTTGGGACATGGAACATGGTTCTGTCACTTGTCCTGCTCTGCCTTGGCTTGAAACTGATTTTTAAACCGAAGAAGCGTAGACCGGCTCATGGAGTTGGTACAGGGGTGATTGGTGACAAGGGTCGGGAAATAGCTTTCGGCTCCTCTACTCGCTACATTCATGAGGAAAATTTTATCCAGGATAGTGTGGAAGTGGCCTTTGGCTCTAGTATGGTTTATTTTGATCAGGCGATTATTCTGGGAGATAAGGCTGAATTTCATATAGATGCAGCTTTCTCATCAGTTAATCTTTATCTGCCGGCAAATTGGCAGGCGGTCGTGGAGCTAGATAGCTCCATGTCTGCTGTCAATAACTATGCAACTGGTATGGGAGAAAAGATGCTGCATATCACAGGAGATATGGCCTTCTCCACTTTGAATATCTATTACACCTAGAGTGAACAGAGAGCAGTCTATCTAGGCTCTCCTGCAGAATAAAAAGTCAGAATATTCCGAAAATTAACCAAAAGAAAGGGATTATCATGAAAAAGATTTTGAAAAATGCTACTTACCTATGGGTACTGACTGCGGATATGTTGTCCAATTTTGGCGATGTGGTCTATTATCTGGCCCTAATGAACTATGTTTTGTTGGTACCCAACAGTCGTCTGGCTCTGGCGATTGTGACCTTTTCGGAAATTTTCCCTAGCTTTATGGGGCTCTTTACAGGCTATCTGGCAGACAAGACGGTCAACAAAATCGGCACTATCAAGCTGACCCTTCTCTTTCGTGTTGTACTCTACCTCATCCTCGGCTTCTGCATGGGCTTTGAGCCAGCCCTCTGGATTGTCGTGGTGGCTGCAACTTTCAATGTCTTTGCAGACTTCGCTGGCTTCTATGAAAACGGCCTCTATACACCTCTGGGATTACGCGTAGCGCCCAAGGAAGAGCGGGAGCAGTACTCGGCCTTTCGCCAGACCGTGACCAGCCTCCTCAACATCGCCTTTCAGGCCCTCTCTGCCCTCTTGGTCGGCCTCCTCTCCTACCAAAACCTGGCCTTTCTCAACGCCGGCACCTTTTTAGCCTCCCTCCTCATCATGCAGCTGCTGACGCCAGCCTTTCGCAAACTCCTGACGGAGCAGCCTTTGAAAATAGCAGAGCAGCCGAGCCAGACTGAGCAAAAAACCAAGGGACCGGGCATTTTAGCTTCTTTCAAGCAAGCCATCGTGGAGCTGCGCAAGATTCCCGAGTTCCGTCTGGTCCTGATTACCAGCCCCCTTATCAATGCCTGCGGAGCTATTCTCTATCCTATTCTGGTCCTGCTGATTAGCGAAGACCCAGCCCTCGTCTTCCTCAATGTTCAAACAACTCTTGCCCTGACTATTCTGATCTTCTTTGTTGGCAATATCTTGGGTTCAACCTTGGTCTTTAGCCTCTTCAAAAAGACCAGCATGGTGACGCTGGAAGTGGCAGCCACTTTCTCTCTACTTGGCGTGTTTGTCGGAATGTTGCTACATCAACTGCCAATTATTTTCTTCTTCCTTACCACAATGGGGATTAGTTCAGGAGCTAGTGGACCTAAGTTTAATGCTAAGTTTGTCAATTCTATGCCAGAGGAGCAGTTGGCGACCATTGGCGGAGCGGTATCAACCTATTTTATGCTAGGTCAAGCTTTTACTCGACTACTGGTATCAGGTCTGGTCTTGGTGCTAACAGTAGATCAGATTAGCGGTCTTTTCCTAGCTGCAACTGGTTTGTTAGTCCTCTATGTCCTCTACTGGCTGGCACGCAACCAAAAAACACCTCAAAATCAGTCTGTTTAGACTGATTTTTCTGTTATCTGGGGGTGTTCTATGCTATAATGTTCTTGATTGAAATTTTACAGGAGAGAAACATGACCAAACCAATTCGTGTGCGTTACGCACCAAGTCCAACGGGACTTTTGCATATCGGAAATGCTCGTACTGCATTGTTTAACTATCTTTTTGCTCGTCATCACGGCGGTACTTTCCTTATTCGTATCGAGGACACAGACCGCAAGCGCCATGTGGAAGACGGAGAGCGTTCTCAGCTGGAAAACCTGCGTTGGTTGGGTATTGATTGGGATGAAAGTCCAGAAACCCATGAGCAATACCGCCAGTCTGAGCGTTTGGACATTTACCAGAAGTATGTGGATGAGCTCTTGGCAGAAGGCAAGGCCTACAAGTCTTACGTGACCGAAGAAGAGTTGGCGGCGGAGCGTGAGCGTCAGGAAGCTGCAGGCGAAACACCTCGCTACATCAACGAATACCTTGGCATGTCTGAGGATGAAAAAACGGCCTACATCGCAGAGCGTGAGGCGGCTGGCATTGTCCCAACTGTTCGCTTGGCTGTCAATGAAGCTGGTATCTACAAGTGGAATGACATGGTTAAGGGTGAAATCGAGTTTGAAGGTGGCAACATCGGTGGCGACTGGGTTATCCAGAAACGCGACGGTTACCCAACCTACAACTTTGCCGTAGTTATTGACGATCATTTGATGGAAATCTCACACGTTATCCGTGGGGATGACCACATTGCCAATACACCCAAGCAGCTCATGGTCTATGAAGCACTTGGTTGGGAAGCGCCAGAATTTGGTCACATGACTTTGATTATCAACTCTGAAACTGGTAAAAAGTTGTCTAAACGTGACACCAACACCCTTCAGTTTATCGAGGACTACCGTCGTAAAGGCTATATGCCGGAGGCTGTTTTCAACTTTATCGGTCTCTTGGGTTGGAACCCGGGTGGTGAGGAAGAGATCTTCTCCCGTGAGCAATTTATCCAACTCTTCGATGAGAACCGTCTCAGCAAGTCACCCGCTGCCTTTGACCAGAAGAAAATGGACTGGATGAGCAATGAGTACATCAAAAATGCTGATTTGGAAACTATTTTCAATCTTGCTAAACCATTCTTGGAAGAGGCTGGTCGCTTGACAGACAAGGCAGAAAAATTGGTGGAACTCTACAAGCCACAGATGTCATCTGCGGATGAAATCGTTGGTTTGACAGACCTTTTCTTCTCTGATTTCCCAGAATTGACGGATGAGGAAAAAGAAGTCATGGCAGGTGAAACTGTTCCGACTGTCCTCAATGCTCTTAAGGAAAAATTGGAAGCCATGACGGACGAAGATTTCCAACCAGATAATATCTTCCCACAAATTAAGGCTGTTCAAAAAGAAACAGGCATCAAGGGCAAAAACCTCTTCATGCCAATCCGTATCGCCGTTTCAGGCGAAATGCATGGACCAGAGTTGCCAAATACCATTTACCTACTCGGCCGTGAAAAATCTATCCAGCATATTGAGAATATGTTGAAGAGTTTGTAATGAACAAATCCCCACTGTCATATTGATATACTCCCCTTATAGTGGACAGTGAAAAAACAAAAATTTTCACTAGAAACTATAAAGGGAGTTTTATTATGTCCAAAAGAAGTCCAAAGTCTGTCTCTGAGAAACTAGA
>NZ_POJD01000293.1 GCF_002960445.1 Streptococcus suis | reverse complement strand
CCTGTTAAAGGTAACAAACCAGTTGCAGCGCCAACATTTTCAAACACATGGAACAAGAGCATCATGATATAGCCAGTTGATATGTAGGTGTAGTATCGATTGTTTGACTTCAACGTTACCCGCAGCATTCGATAAATGAGCAACAAGTATAGTCCAATCAATACCGTCCCACCAATAAAACCAAAGTCCTCTCCAATCACCGTAAAAATCATATCACTTTCTCGAACAGGTATAAGAAGATTTGTTTTATTGAAACCTAGTCCTTTTAAGCCACCACTTCCGATAGCTATCAAACTTTGAGCTTGCTGGTAGGTCGTT
>NZ_POJD01000292.1 GCF_002960445.1 Streptococcus suis | reverse complement strand
CTGGTTTCTAGCATGGAAGGCAGTCGTCAACTTGTCTTTGACAATGCTGGGCGGATTACTCTTCCTGCTCCAAAAATCTCCAAGAACAAGGTGACCTTACAGGGTATTTTTCGTGCCCACAAGTCTGGTTTTGGCTTTGTGACCATTGACGAGGAGGAAGATGATCTCTTTGTCAGTCGTGACGATGTTAACTTTGCTATCGAAGGTGACAGAGTTGAGATTGCAATTAAAAAGGTTGCAGATCGTCTCAAGGGAACTGCCGCAGAAGCGGAAGTCATTGATATTTTGGAACATAGCCTGAAAACTGC
>NZ_POJD01000291.1 GCF_002960445.1 Streptococcus suis | reverse complement strand
CTTAATAGTCTCTTTTGGAATCAATAAGGAGTTCATCATGAAAGATATTTTTACAAAAATTCTCAATCAAGCAACCAAGGATTTTTATTCCATTAGTGGTCCCATGGATGAAATGCGTCTGCAAGAAAGCTATCGCCTCAGTAACACCATTGTCATGATTGTTTTTCCTATCCTGCTAATAGGAAATACGATTGCACTTCTTATTGCCCTACGACAACCTGAAAAAGTTGGCTTTCTGCTCCCCCTAACCAATATACTAATCATCGGTTTCACGCAAGCCTTAGCTTCCCACCTTGCCTTGAAAAATGGCATTAGTCAAAGCTATGAGGATGAAATTAATGTGACCAAGCTCAATAAATCTCTTGTAAAAAGTAGTCGTAGCACATT
>NZ_POJD01000290.1 GCF_002960445.1 Streptococcus suis | reverse complement strand
GGTGTTGACTTTGGGCAGAATCCTACAGAGGTAGATTACGCAGCCATTTTTTATGCTCGACGTCCATTACTGGAGAAGGTAGTTGCCAACATGAAGGCACAAGGCTTGCCAGAAGATTATTGGATGTTCTTAGGGGAGAATGACTTTTGGATTCATACCTTTGCGGAGTATATGGCTATAAAAGAGCATTTTGATCTCAAACCTTGGACAGAGTGGGAAGATCAAGGGGCGCGCTTACGTTACCACGATACCTTGGAATATTATCGTCACTTGTTGGCAGATCGAATTGATTATCACCGCATTACACAATATTTATTCTTTTCACAATGGAAGGCTTTAAAGGCTTATGCCAATGCCAAAGGTGTTGAGTTTGTTGGGGATATGCCG
>NZ_POJD01000029.1 GCF_002960445.1 Streptococcus suis | reverse complement strand
CGGACACACGGTGGGAAATATGGATGAGCGTCTTATCTGCTAATGAGGTAAGGTAGGCTTCAATTACTGTATAGGTTTCCTGATCCAAGGCAGACAGACTTTCATCCAGCAACAAGATATCCTTATCTTGCAGCAAGGCACGGATCAAGAGCAGGCGTTGCTTTTGTCCACCAGACAGTCCGCTATCATCACTAATTTCCTCGTTCAAAGAGGCATAACTTGGAAAACGACTGTCAAGGTTCATGGTCTTAATGAGGAACATCAGCCT
>NZ_POJD01000289.1 GCF_002960445.1 Streptococcus suis | reverse complement strand
ACATTATCTCCCTCAGCCTCTACTGAAGATGTCGTTTGGGCCTCCACTGGAAAATGCAATTGATTGGTACCATCTGCAATAATACCTGCATTCTCTGTGTCTGCTTCCAAATTTGTGGAACTTGTTTCTTGAGATGATAGAGAATCAACATCTGAAACCGTTGAGCGATCACCTACTGGTAAATCTGGTGCCAAAGCATTTCCAACTTCTGAAATAGGAAAATCTAAACTCTTTAAACTATTTAAACCATTTTCCAATGCACCACTTAGCATCTCAGAACTTTCTGCCTTTTG
>NZ_POJD01000288.1 GCF_002960445.1 Streptococcus suis | reverse complement strand
CATCCATATCATCTGGACTTAGATTGGCAATTTTTTCTTCAATCTGTGCACTTGTCCACTTCGGGTATTTTTGCCGATAAAAATCTGGTAAGTAAGTTGTTTTTAGTTTTTCCTGATCGATGGTTGTCTCAAAATCTACCTTAAACCCTAGTACATTGCGGTCACTAATGGCATTTTTAATAGTGTAGGCATGAAGAAGAGGGCCAAAAATATCTTGCGTCTGCAGACTAGCACCTGTATCATCTAAGTTGGGAGTTCCTGTATAGCCAATCCAAGCCGCTTTCTTAAAGGCCTTTTGAATCCCTGCAAAACTATCTCCACCAGTTGAGCGATGAGCTTCGTCAACGATAAACACGATATGCTTATCTGGTGATTTGAAGGATTTTCTCTTCA
>NZ_POJD01000287.1 GCF_002960445.1 Streptococcus suis | reverse complement strand
GACGATAGCCTAGGAGATACACCTGTTCCCATGCCGAACACAGCAGTTAAGCCCTAGAACGCCTGAAGTAGTTGGGGGTTGCCCCCTGTGAGATACGGTAGTCGCTTAGCGAAATTCCGCCATAGCTCAGTTGGTAGAGCGCATGACTGTTAATCATGATGTCACAGGTTCGAGCCCTGTTGGCGGAGTAAAGAGAAATCTTTAGTTACATGGTCCGTTGGTCAAGGGGTTAAGACACCGCCTTTTCACGGCGGTAACACGGGTTCGAATCCCGTACGGACTATATCGAAGGGCATTAGCCCTTTTTTTGTTACTAAAAGAGTTTTATTGTATAATTGAATTATGAAAAGTTTGTCAGATCATTTATCGATGTTGCCTGGAATTGGTCCAAAATCAGCAGAGAAATTTTTAAAATTGAATCTTGTGACTATTGGGCAGTTATTAACTTATTATCCATTTCGGTACGAGGACTTTGAAAGTAAGTCTATATTAGATTTGCAAGATGGGGAAAAGGCTGTAGTGGTTGGTAGCGTGGTATCTCCGGCTAATGTGCAGTATTATGGTTATAAGAGAAATCGGTTACGTTTCTCGATTAAGCAGGGTGAGATAGTTCTGTCGGTTTCTTTTTTTAATCAGCCCTATTTAGCTGATAAGATTGTTCTGGGGCAGGACATTGCAATTTGGGGTAAGTGGGATAAGGCAAAGGCTAGTCTGACTGGAATGAAGTTGTTGGCTCAGGTAGCTGAGGATTTACAACCGGTCTATCATGTGGCTCAAGGTATTTCTCAATCTCAGTTGGTCAAAGCTATTAGATTAGCAATTGATAATGGTTATTTGGATTTGTTGGATGAGAATTTGCCGGTAGTTTTATTAGAGAAGTATCGTCTTTTAAATCGAAAACAGGCTGTTTTTGCTATGCATTTTCCGTCTAATCTGGATGAATACCGTCAAGCCTTGCGCCGTATTAAGTTTGAAGAATTATTTTATTTCCAGTTGCAATTACAATTGTTGAAAGCTGGGAACCGTGACCTTTCTAGTGGTTTGAAGATTGATTTTGATAAGGTAGTATTAGACAAACAAATAGGTAGGCTACCTTTTCTTTTGACGGAAGCGCAACTAACTGCTTTGGAAGAGATTTTGGTTGACATGAGATCTTCCTCCCATATGAACCGCTTGTTGCAGGGAGATGTGGGGTCTGGTAAGACAGTAGTTGCAGGCTTGGCGATGTTGGCAGCGGTAAGTGCTGGTATGCAAGCGGCTATTATGGTTCCAACAGAAATTTTGGCAGAACAGCATTATGAGAGTTTGTGCCAGCTATTCCCAGATTTATCTATTGCGCTCTTAACGGGAGGGATGAAGGTTTCCGAGCGTAGAACTACTTTAGAGGCGATTTCTGATGGACGGGTTCAGATGATAGTTGGTACCCATGCATTGATACAAGAAGGTGTAGTATATCACAAGCTAGGGCTTGTCGTGACTGATGAGCAACATCGATTTGGTGTTAAACAAAGGCGTTTGTTTAGAGAAAAGGGGGATAATCCTGATGTGCTCATGATGACAGCAACGCCTATTCCTCGAACCTTAGCTATAACAGCCTTCGGAGATATGGATGTTTCTATTATCGACCAATTACCGGCTGGGCGTAAACCCATTATTACTCGATGGGTCAAGCATCAACAGTTGCCTACCGTTTTAGAATGGCTTGAAAAGGAATTAAATAAGGGAGCTCAAGTTTATTTTATTTCTCCCTTAATCGAAGAATCTGAGGCCTTGGATTTGAAAAATGCCATTGACTTACAAGCTGACTTACAAGCTCATTTTGGTGGACAGTTTACAGTGGATTTGCTACATGGTAAGATGAAAAATGAAGAAAAGGATTCCATTATGCAGGCCTTTAAGGAGCAAAAGACTGATATTTTGGTTTCGACAACCGTTATTGAAGTCGGTGTCAATGTCCCTAATGCAACAGTTATGGTTATTATGGATGCCGACCGTTTTGGTTTAAGTCAGCTTCATCAGTTGAGAGGACGGGTTGGACGTGGGCATAAGCAGTCCTATGCTATCTTGCTAGCTAATCCTAAAACAGAGTCGGGCAAGGAACGGATGAAGATTATGACAGAAACGACGGACGGTTTTATACTGGCTGAGGCAGATTTAAAAATGCGTGGGTCTGGTGAAATTTTTGGTACTCGCCAATCGGGTTTACCAGAATTTCAGGTAGCTAATATTGTTGAAGATTATCCAATTCTGGAGGAGGCTAGACGAGTTGCTAGTCAGATTGTTAGTGAAGAAAATTGGCAGGAAAATCCAAATTGGTCAGTTTTGCTGAAACATTTGAAGGATAAGGAAGAATTAGATTAGATTTGAAAGATTGAAAAAAGACCGACTGTTCGGTCTTTTATGGTTTTAAGTGTCAAATTGCGCTTAACCCTGGATATAGTCAGCTAAGGCTTGTCCTTTTAAGCCGGCATTGAGAGCAATTAGTAGTTTCAAGCGAGCTTTTTGTGCATTTAATTCTTTGACAAAGAGGATGCCGTCTTGTTCTAGCTGAATGCCACCGCCTTGATAGGCGTAAACGGGTTCGGCAATGCCGTTAAAGCAACGAGAAACTAGAATAATAGGAAGTCCTCGTTCCAGGAGTTTTTTGATAGTTGGAAGGATAGTGGGTGGGAGGTTACCTGCTCCAAGTGCTTCGATAACTAGTCCAGAAATGTCAGTTTTTGTCAGAGCTTCGAGGAGAACAGTGTCCATGTCTGCATAGGCCTTGATGATTGGAACTGTTCCTGATACAGCAGACAGGTCAAAGCGTACGCGTGGTTCAGCTGTTTTAAAGTAGAGAATTTCACGTTTGGTAACCAGTCCAAGCGGCCCATGGGTTGGTGTTTGGAAGGTAGATACATTGGTTGTATGGGTCTTGGTAACATACTTGGCGGCATGAATTTCATCATTCATAACGACTAGCACTCCCTTGTCTGCAGACTTTTCATCCGCTGCGACACGGAGGGCTGTTTGGTAGTTGTAAACTCCGTCGCTACCAAGTTCATTTGATGAACGCATGGCCCCGGTTAATACAATGGGTTTTTCCGGTATGGCCATGGTGTCGAGAAAATAGGCTGTTTCTTCAAGTGTATCAGTGCCGTGGGTAATGACAAATCCATCAAAGTTTGCTTGTTCAGCCTTGATTTTTTGATAGAGGGTCATCATGTGTTCCAAACGGATATGAGGGCTTGGAACATTGAGAAAATCGATGGCTGTGACTTGTATTTCTTCAATGGGTGTGTCGATTTGTGTCATTGGATTGACTTGACTGCTTGTCACATGACCTTCTTGGTCGGCTTGCATGGAAATAGTTCCACCTGTGTGTAGGGCGAGAATTTTTTTCATAAATTTTCTGTTTCTTTCAAAGTATGTTATACTAATTGTAACACATTTTTAAGAAAGTTGGTGAGATGGTTGGCAATCAAGGCTGTATTTTTTGATATTGATGGTACCTTATTGACAGATAAACGTACAGTGAGTAAATCAACCATCTCAGCCATCAATTCCTTGAAAGCAAAGGGGATACTGATTGGCTTGGCAACTGGTCGGGACCCTCGATTTGTCTTGCAATATATGGCTAGTCTAGGTTTGGATTTGGCGATTACTTACAATGGTCAATACATTTTTTCGCGAGAAGAGGTTCTCCATAGTCGTGCTTTAGAAGTTGGACAAGTTGAACAGATGATGGATTATGCTCGGATCAACCATAAGGATTTGGCTCTTGGAACATCGAAGGGAGTTTTTGGTAGCAGAATTATGTCCACAGGGACAGGAAATGTTGCCTATCGTCTTAGTCGCCTCATTCCTGATAGATTTGCTGGTTTGGTGAATTTTATTCTTAATCGTTTGGTGCGATTTGTTCGACCACAGCGTCCAAGGAACCTGAGAGTTTATTTGGAACAGCCGATTTATCAGCTCATGATGCTGACAACAGAGAGAGAAACCAGAGAATTGGAAGCAGGATGTCAGGACTTGTCTTTTACTCGTTCCAGCCCCTATGCAACGGATATTATCAGTAAGGGGAGTTCAAAACTATCTGGAATTTTAAAGGTTGCTGAGAAATATCGTTTTAGTTTAGATGAAGTTGTGGCTTTTGGCGATTCGAATAATGATTATGAAATGTTAAAGGCCATTAAACATTCTGTAGCTATGGGAAATGGAACTAAGAGAGTGCGCAAGGTGGCCTCATTTGTGACAGATACCAACAACCGCGATGGTATTTATAAGGCATTCGTTCAGTTAGGTTTACTGGAGGAAAACAATGTTTCAGAGCAGAGATGAGAATTTTAATCGTGTGAAAGCTTTTCATGCCTTGATGGATGGGGATACTCAGGAAAGCCCAAGGGTATATGATGGGCAGATGGCGCTGTACCGTTCTAGCTTTAAGCTTGAGGAGATAGTAGAATTTTTGCATGCCTCTTCGGAAAGTGAGGAGGCTTTCCAAGACTATGTTCATCAGTTGCATGATGGCTTGGATAAGGCTGTTGAAAAGGTGAAAGGCAAGGGGGCGGCTAGTAGATCATTGCAGGACCAGGCAGATGCTCTCTTGGACATTTTGTATTTTACCTATGGTTCTTTTGTCTTAATGGGGGTAGATCCAGCACCTATTTTTGATTTGGTGCATACTGCCAATATGGGAAAAGTTTTTCCGGATGGTAGGGCGCATTTTGATCCGATTACTCACAAAATTTTAAAACCAGAGGACTGGGAAGAGAAGTTTGCACCGGAGAAAAAGATTGCTATAGAGCTTGAAAGACAGATGAAAAGACTTGATAACTAGATCAAGTCTTTTCGTGTTTTATAAGCTTTTTTCACCATCGCGGACGATGAGCAAATCAATATTTGCATGGCGCATGATGTATTCAGATGAAGAACCGATAAGGAGGCGTTCGAAGGCATTAAGACCTGTTGCCCCAAGTAACATGAGATCGGCACCAGTTTCTTTAGGAATATCTACTGCTAACAGGGTCTTTGGATTACCAAATTCAATATGGATCTGAACTTCTGCCAATCCAGCCTCAACAGCGCTTTGTTTGTACTCTTCTAGCAATAGCTCCGCTTCTTTTTCTAATGTTTCATAGACAGAAGCATCAAAAGCAACAACATTGTGAAGGGCCCGCGTGTCGATCACATGGGCAATAACCAATCGAGCCTGGTTGCGTTTGGCAACGTGAATTGCCTTGTGCAGAGCTAATTCAGCACCTGTGGATCCATCGACAGCTACGAGGATGGTCTTGTAAGATTGTGTCATACTAGTCACTCCTTTCAGCAAGTCTTCATTTCTAGAATGATAGGTTATCATTACATTTATATTATAAGCCTTTTGGGAGAAAATGTAAAGGGATTCTTGTACTTTTTTGACTTTTGAAGTAAAATAGAAAACAGAAGAAAGTCGAGGTGACGACATGAAACAGTTTAATAAATCAACGAAATTAGATGATGTAGCTTATGATATTCGTGGTCCAGTTTTGGAAGAAGCTATGCGTATGCGTGCCAACGGTGAGCAGATTTTACGCCTGAATACAGGAAATCCTGCTGAATTTGGTTTTACTGCTCCAGACGAGGTTATTCGCGATCTCATCCACAATGCTCGCAAGTCAGAAGGTTATTCTGACAGTAAGGGAATTTTTTCAGCCCGTAAGGCGATTATGCAGTATTGCCAATTGAAGAAGTTTCCAAATGTGGATATCGAAGATATTTATATCGGTAATGGTGTCAGTGAGCTGATTGTTATGTCTATGCAGGGCTTGCTAGACAATGGGGATGAGGTTTTGGTACCTATGCCTGACTATCCACTTTGGACGGCAGCTGTGAGTTTGGCTGGTGGTAAGGCTGTCCATTATGTCTGTGATGAGGCGGCGGATTGGTACCCAGACTTGGCTGATATGGAGGCCAAGGTAACTTCACGGACCAAGGCCATTGTTTTGATCAACCCTAACAACCCAACGGGTGCTCTTTATCCCAAAGAGGTCTTGGAGGGAATTATTGATATTGCTCGCAGACATGAATTGATTATTTTCTCTGATGAGATTTATGATCGGATGGTCTTTGACGGTGCGGTTCATATTCCGATTGCGACCTTGGCACCAGACTTATTTGTCGTGACCATGAATGGTTTGTCAAAATCCCATCGTATCTGTGGTTTCCGTGTGGGTTGGATGGTCTTGTCTGGGCCAAAGAAACATGTGAAGGGCTATATTGAAGGTTTGAACATGTTATCCAATATGCGCTTGTGTTCAAACGTATTGGCTCAGCAAGTTGTTCAGACTTCCTTGGGCGGTGTTCAATCTGTTGACAAACTACTCATGCCAGGTGGTCGTCTGTACGAACAACGAGAATTTATTACCAAGGCTATCAATGATATTCCTGGTTTATCAGCAGTCAAGCCAAAGGCGGGATTATATGTCTTTCCTAAGATTGACCGCGATATGTACCGAGTGGACGATGATGAACAGTTTGTCTTGGATTTCCTCAAGCAAGAGAAGGTATTGTTGGTACATGGTCGTGGTTTCAACTGGAAAGATCCGGACCATTTCCGAATTGTCTATCTGCCACGTGTAGATGAATTGGCAGAAATTCAGGAAAAAATGACTCGTTTCTTGCGTCAATACCGTAGATAAGAGTGGAGCTGAGAGTATCAGCTCTTTTTCTTACTTGAAATTGCAAGTACTATTTCAAAAATAGTAAATTTTCTGATAATTGTTGAAATTTGCCTAATAATTCGGTATAATAAGTGTAATTACAGTAAAAAGAGGAACATATGACAACATTATTAGAAAAAACTCGGGATATTACTTCTATTTTGAAGCGTTCCGAAGAGCAATTGGCAGAAGAATTGCCTTACAATGCCATCGCGGAGCACTTATCTGATATAATTGATTGCAACGCCTGCATTATCAATAGTGAGGGTGAAATTTTGGGTTATCATATGAACTACAAGACCAATAATGACAGGGTTGAAGAGTTCTATATTAACAAACAGTATCCAGAAGAATATGTAAAATCGATTGCTCAGGTCTATGATACCCAGGTTAACTTGCCAGTTGAGAGTGAGCTGACAGCTATTCCTGTGGAATCTCGTTCGATCTACCCGAATGGTTTGACCACCATTGCTCCTATCCATGTGACGGGCATCCGCTTTGGCAGCTTGATTATCTGGCGCAATGAAGAGCAATTCCACGAAGAAGATTTGATTTTGGTTGAGATTGCGGCAACAGTAGTAGGTATCCAACTACTTAACTTCCAGAGGGAAGAGGATGAGAAAAATATTCGTCGTCGTGCAGCGGTGAATATGGCAGTCAATACTCTTTCCTATTCTGAAATGAAGGCTGTTGCGGCTATTTTGGGCGAATTGAATGGTAATGAAGGTCAATTGACGGCTTCTGTTATTGCAGATCGTATCGGCATTACTCGCTCTGTGATTGTCAATGCCCTGCGCAAGTTGGAGAGTGCAGGGATTATTGAAAGTCGTTCGCTTGGTATGAAAGGAACTTATTTGAAGGTCCTCATTCCAGCTATCTTTGATGAAATTAAGAAACGTGACTACTAAGATGATAAAAGCATTGATTTCGATTGATTATACGGTTGATTTTGTGGCTGACAAGGGCAAATTAACCGCGGGGAAACCTGCTCAGGCTATTGCTGAGCGGATTGCCCAGGTGACAAGGGAAGCCTTTGAAAATGGGGACTATATCGTTTTTGCCATTGATGGTCATGAAGAGGGGGATGACTTGCATCCTGAAAGCAAGCTCTTTCCACCTCACAATATCATGGGTACGCAGGGACGAGATTTGTACGGTCCTTTGGCGGATTTTTATAGCGAAAACAAGGATCATGCGCGTGTTCGTTGGATGGACAAGCGACATTATTCTGCCTTTTCTGGTACGGACTTGGATGTTCGTTTGAGAGAACGTCGGGTGGATACGGTGGTCTTGACAGGTGTCCTGTCTGATATCTGTGTCCTGCATACAGCTATTGATGCCTACAATAAAGGCTATCGGATTGAGGTCGTGGCTTCTGCAATTGCCGCATTGACGGAGGAGAGCCATCAATTTGCTCTCAACCATCTGCGCCATGTGCTTGGTGCGACCATTATAGATTAGGGTTTAGGAACCAGTCGTTAGACTGGTTTTTTGCCGAAAAAAAGCTTCCATCGGAGGGAATATCTACCTTTGTGTGGAGCTGGAAATATGGTATAATGAGAAGATAGATTTCCATTAGGAGGAAAGTAAGAATGAAGATTTCTGAAGCTGAAGTCCGTCATGTTGCCAAGCTGTCTAAGCTGGAATTTTCGGACCAGGAAACAGCGGAATTTGCGACAAGTTTGAGCAAGATTGTCGATATGGTTGAATTGCTCAATGAAGTAGATACGACAGGTGTTGCGGTAACCACAACCATGGCTGACCGTAAGAATGTCTTGCGAGCAGATATTGCCCAAAAAGGTGAGAGCCGTGAGGAGCTCTTTAAAAATGTGCCTGAATCACAAGATAACTTTATCAAGGTACCAGCTATTCTAGACGGGGGAGGAGATGCCTAATGACGTTTAACAATAAAACCATTGATGAATTGCATGATCTCCTTGTCAAGAAGGAGATTTCTGCGGTTGAGTTGACCAAGGCAACCTTGGAAGACATCAAGAGTCGTGAGGGAGCAGTGGATGCTTTCTTGACTATCACAGAAGCTGCGGCCTTGGCGCAAGCTGCTGCCCTTGATGAAAAGGGGATTGATGCAGACAATGTCATGGCTGGTATTCCCTTGGCAGTTAAGGATAATATCTCTACGAAGGGGATTTTGACCACTGCTGCTTCAAAAATGCTTTATAATTATGAGCCGATTTTCGATGCGACATCGGTTGCTCAGGCCTACGCTAAGGATATGATTGTTGTCGGTAAAACCAACATGGACGAGTTTGCCATGGGAGGTTCCAATGAGAACTCTGCCTTCAAACCGACAAAAAATGCTTGGGACCAGACAAAAGTTCCTGGTGGCTCATCAGGTGGCTCAGCTGCTGCTGTTGCGTCTGGTCAGGTCCGTTTGTCACTCGGTTCTGACACAGGCGGCTCCATCCGCCAGCCTGCTGCCTTTAATGGTATTGTGGGAATGAAGCCAACCTATGGAACGGTGTCACGTTTTGGTTTGATTGCCTTTGGTTCATCTCTTGACCAGATTGGTCCATTTTCACAGACAGTTAAGGAAAATGCCCAGTTGCTCAATGTCATCTCTGGTCATGATGTCAAGGATGCAACATCAACCATCAATGAAATTGCTGACTTCACTAGCAAGATTGGTCAGGACATCAAGGGTATGAAGATTGCTCTGCCAAAAGAATACATGGGCGAAGGGATTGATCCGCAGGTTAAGGAAACTATTCTCAAGGCGGCTAAGCACTTGGAAAGCCTGGGGGCGATTATCGAGGAAGTCAGCCTGCCACATTCTAAGTATGGGGTTGCTGTTTACTACATTATCGCATCATCAGAAGCATCTTCTAACTTGCAACGTTTTGACGGTATCCGTTATGGTTTCCGTGCAGAAGATGCGACCAACTTGGATGAGATTTACGTGAAAACCCGTAGTCAAGGTTTTGGTGAGGAAGTTAAACGTCGTATTATGTTAGGTACATTTAGCTTGTCATCTGGTTACTACGATGCCTACTTCAAGAAGGCTGGTCAGGTGCGAACCTTGATTATCCAAGATTTTGAGAAGGTCTTTGCCAACTATGACTTGATTTTGGGGCCGACAGCTCCGACGGTTGCCTTTGGTTTGGACACGCTCAACCATGACCCTGTGGCTATGTACTTGGCGGACCTTTTGACCATTCCTGTTAACTTGGCTGGTCTTCCAGGTATTTCGATTCCTGCTGGTTTTGTTGAAGGCTTGCCAGTCGGTTTGCAGTTGATTGGTCCAAAATACTCGGAAGAAACCATTTACCAAGTGGCTGCTGCCTTTGAAGCGACAACAGATTACCACAAGCAACAACCAGTGATTTTTGGAGGTGCTAACTAATGAACTTTGAAACGATTATTGGTCTAGAAGTCCATGTGGAGTTGAACACCAACTCGAAAATTTTCTCACCTTCATCTGCTCATTTTGGTGAGGACCCAAATGCCAATACCAACGTGATTGACTGGTCTTTCCCAGGCGTCCTTCCAGTTCTCAACAAGGGTGTTGTGGATGCGGGTATTAAGGCTGCCTTGGCCTTGAATATGGACATTCACAAGGATATGCACTTTGACCGGAAGAACTATTTCTATCCTGATAACCCTAAAGCCTATCAGATTTCCCAGTTTGACGAGCCGATTGGCTACAATGGCTGGATTGAGATTGAGCTAGAAGACGGTTCAACCAAGAAAATCCGTATCGAGCGTGCGCATTTGGAAGAGGATGCTGGTAAGAATACCCACGGGACAGACGGCTATTCTTATGTAGACCTCAACCGTCAGGGTGTGCCTTTGATTGAGATTGTATCAGAGGCCGATATGCGTTCGCCTGAGGAGGCCTATGCCTACTTGACAGCCCTTAAAGAAATCATTCAGTACACTGGCATTTCAGATGTCAAGATGGAAGAGGGGTCTATGCGCGTGGATGCCAACATCTCTCTTCGTCCCTATGGTCAAGAAAAATTTGGTACAAAGACTGAGTTGAAAAACCTCAACTCCTTCAACTATGTTCGCAAGGGTTTGCAGCATGAAGTAGAACGTCAGGCCAAAATCTTGCGTTCAGGTGGTCAAATCCAGCAGGAAACGCGCCGTTACGATGAATCTACTGGTGAAACCATTCTCATGCGTGTCAAGGAAGGGTCAGCTGACTACCGTTACTTCCCAGAGCCAGACCTACCGCTCTATGAGATTGATGATAGCTGGATTGAGGAAGTGCGTGCAGAATTGCCAGTCTTTCCAAAGGCTCGCCGTGCTCACTATGTGGAAAACTTGGGCTTGACTGCCTACGATGCAGGTCAATTGACATCAACCAAGGCTCTGTCTGACTTCTTTGAAGCAGCAGTGGCAGCAGGTGGCGATGCCAAACAAGTTTCTAACTGGTTGCAGGGTGAAGTGGCTCAGTTCCTCAATGCTGAAGGTAAGACTATTGAGCAAATCGCTCTTACACCAGAAAACTTGGTTGAAATGATAGCCTTGATTGCAGATGGCACTATTTCATCTAAGATTGCCAAGAAAGTCTTTGTTCACTTGGCTAAGGAAGGTGGTTCTGCTAAGGCTTACGTTGAGAAAGCTGGCTTGGTACAGATTTCAGACCCTGCGGTCTTGATTCCGATTATCCACCAAGTCTTTGCGGATAACGAAGCGGCAGTAGCTGACTTCAAGTCTGGCAAACGCAATGCTGATAAGGCCTTTACAGGTTTCTTGATGAAAGCGACTAAGGGACAAGCCAACCCGCAAGTTGCACAACAACTCTTGGCTCAGGAATTGGCTAAGTTGTTGGATTAAAATTGAATAGCAGAAAACCGAGAATTCGTCAGAACTCTCGGTTTTTACACTTTCAATAAGAACTCTCCCGAATAACCAGCTGAGTGCCTAGCTTAATTTTACGGGGATGGTGGGGGTGTGGACTAGTTATGATACGGTCTAGCAGCTGCATGGCTTCTTGTCCCATTTCTTCGGTGAAGACGCTGATAGAAGACAGGGCTGGATAGACCTGGCGCGTGATGGCTGTATCGTTAAAGGTGATGAGTTGGACCCGTTCTGGCACAGCGATTTGACGCTCTTGTAAAGCACGCAGGGCACCGACTGCCAGGGTATCATTTGCCATGAAGAAAGCTGACGGTAGTTGGTCGCCTAGATCCTCAATAGCCTGGCTCATCAGCTCATAGCCCGACTGGGTGGAGAACTTTCCTTGGTAGATATAGTTTTCTTGGAGAATGCCCAAGGTGTTCAGGTAGTCACGAAAGGCAGTCAGGCGCGGGTCTGTTGGCAGTTGGTGACCATCTGTGGTTTCTTCCTGTCCGACTAGGAGGCCAATATCTGTCAGGCCTTGTGAATGGAAGTGGTCGATAACAGTCTGTACAGAGTGTTCAAAGTCAGTTGTGACACAGGAAAATCCCTCGGTCAGTGTATCAGAATCCACAAAAATCAGCTTGGGTGATAAGCTGGCCAGCTCTGCTATTTGCCCAGAAGAAAATTTACCAACTGCGATGATGCCGTCCACTTCTTGGAGGAGGGGATTGGTCAGGTCGTTGAAGGAGCGGACGATTTGGTAGCCGAGAAGACTGGCGGTATGCTCAATGCTGGCCCGAATGGAGTAGTAGTAGAGGTCGGCTAGCTCTTCGCTTTCAGTGTACCATTGGACAATGCCGATGGTGCCTTTTTGTTGAGGTGCTTGTTTTTTGATGTGCTTGGTGTAGCCCAATTCCTGTGCCAAGTTGAAAATGCGGTCGCGGGTTTCTTGGCTGACGGATAGGGTCAGGTCGCCCTTGAGTACGCGGGAGATGGTGGCAGATGATAATTTAGCCTTTTCAGCGATGTCTTTAATGGTAACCATGGTATTCTCCTATCTATTTGTATCTAGTATAGCACAAATACTAAAATTAGTAAATTTTTAGTAAATATATTGACTTTTATATTGTTAAGTTGTACAATAAAAGAAAACGATTACAAAATCAAGGAGGTTCCTATGAACACAGAACAACTCAAGCAAGCCTTTCTCGATGTGTTTGGTCAAGAGGCGGATGCGACTTTCTTCTCACCTGGTCGGATTAACCTGATTGGTGAGCATACAGACTACAACGGTGGTCATGTCTTTCCAGCGGCCATTACCTTAGGGACTTACGGTGCTGCTCGCAAACGTGATGACCAAGTTTTGCGTTTCTATTCTGCTAACTTTGAAGAAGTTGGTGTGATTGAGGTAGATTTGAACAACTTGGTCTTTGATAAGGCGGACAACTGGACCAACTATGCCAAGGGTGTTCTTAAATTCTTGCAGGAAGCAGGGCATGTCATTGATACAGGGATGGAAGTCTTTGTTTACGGTAATATTCCAAATGGTTCAGGCTTGTCTTCATCAGCTTCCTTGGAACTTTTAATCGGCATTATCGCAGAAGAGTTGTATGGACTTGAATTGACTCGTCTTGATTTGGTGAAAATTGGTAAGCAAACGGAAAATCACTTTATCGGTGTCAATTCTGGCATCATGGATCAGTTTGCGATCGGTATGGGAGCGGACCAACGTGCCATTTATCTGGATACCAATACACTTGAATATGAATTGGTGCCATTGGATTTGGGTGACCATGTGATTGTCATCATGAACACCAACAAACGTCGTGAATTGGCGGATTCTAAGTACAACGAGCGTCGTGCAGAATGTGAAAAAGCTGTAGAAGAATTGAATGCAGTCTTGACTATTCAAACTCTGGGAGAGTTGGATGAGTGGACTTTTGACCAATATAGTTACTTAATCAAAGATGTAAACCGCATCAAGCGTGCCCGCCATGCTGTCTTGGAAAACCAACGGACCTTACAGGCTCGTAAGGCCTTGGAAGAAGGAGATTTGGCAACCTTTGGCCGCTTGGTCAATGCTTCCCATGTTTCCCTGGAGCATGATTATGAAGTGACAGGTTTGGAATTGGATACCTTGGCCCATACCGCCTGGGAGCAGGAAGGAGTTCTTGGTGCTCGGATGACAGGAGCTGGTTTCGGCGGCTGTGGTATTGCCATTGTCCACAAGGATAAGGTGGATGCCTTTACTGAAAATGTCGGCAAGACCTACACTGAAGTGGTTGGCTATGAGCCAAGCTTCTATGTAGCGGAGATTGCTGGAGGCTCTCGCGTTTTATCTCGAAAATAGATTGGAGAAATGATGGCTGGATTGGTGGAGCGTTTTGTTGAGCAGGTTATTGCCAACAGTGATTTTGAAGGAATGGATGCCCTTTACCTGCGCAATAGGGTTTTAGCCTTGGTTGGGGACCAAGTTTTGACTGTCCAAACAGAGCTAACAGACTTGATTGAATTAAAAGATGAGCTATTGGCTCACGTGGTTCGAACTGGTTTTGTGGGTGAATTGCTGGAAGAACAGGACATGGTTGGGGCTTGTTTGATGGATTTAATCACGCCAAGTCCTAGTCAGGTCAATCGTGATTTTTGGCAGACCTATCAAGACAGTCCAGAGCAGGCTGTGGCAGATTTTTATGACTTGAGTAAGCGCAATGACTACATCAAGGTGGCTGCTGTTGCCAAAAATATCTATTATCAAACACCGACAGACTATGGCAACCTAGAAATAACCATCAATCTGTCCAAACCAGAGAAGGATCCCAAAGCCATTGCGGCAGCCCGTTTAGCGGAAGCTTCAAACTACCCTCAGTGCCTGCTTTGTATGGAAAATGAGGGCTACCAAGGCCGCATCAATCACCCAGCACGTGCCAACCACCGCATTATTCGCTTGGATCTTGGACAGGAACAGTGGGGCTTCCAGTATTCGCCCTATGCTTATTACAATGAGCATGCTGTTTTCTTGAACCAAGAGCATGTGCCTATGGTGATTAGCCCTCAAACCTTTGAACAGCTTTTGGACTTGCTTGACATCTTTCCAAATTATTTTGTCGGTTCTAACTCTGATCTACCCATCTCAGGTGGCTCTATCCTGACCCACAATCACTATCAGGGTGGGCGGCACAGTTTTGCCATGGAAAAGGCGCCGATTGAGCGCCAGCTGGTCTTCGATGGCTTTGAGTCCGTTTCGGCAGGGATTGTCAAGTGGCCCATGTCGGTGATTCGCTTGAGTTCAGCAGATAAGCCAGCGCTCTTGAGCTTGGCGACTAAGATTTTGGAAAAATGGCGGAGCTACTCAGATGATGCCGTTCAGATTAAGGCTGAAACAGATGGAACTCCCCATCATACCATCACCCCGATTGCTCGGAAACGAGGAGATGTGTACGAGTTGGATTTGGTTCTCCGCGACAATCAGACTTCGGAAGAATTTCCAGACGGCATCTACCATCCACATCCAGATGTCCAACACATCAAGAAAGAAAATATCGGCTTGATTGAGGTTATGGGCTTGGCGATTTTGCCTCCACGTTTGAAGGCAGAATTGGCTGAAGTCAAAAAATACTTACTAGGTCAAGACAGTCAGGTGGCAGCCTACCATCAGCCTTGGGCAGATAGGTTGAAGGCTGAACACCCAGATGTGACAGAAGAAAGGGCTGAAGAGGTCATTCGAGATTCTGTTGGCCAAATTTTTGCCCGTGTCCTAGAAGATGCAGGTGTCTACAAACGCACTCCAGAAGGTCAGGCGGCCTTTATGCGCTTTGTGGAATTTGTCGGTTTAGCAACTTAATTGTAAGAAAGAGTGGGACCAAGTCCTACTCTTTTTGGTATAATGGGACTATTGACATGAGATGAAGGAGATAGGATGACAGAAAAAAGATGGGGAACCTTGATTACCTTAATAGCAGGGATTGCCTGGGGCTTGTCAGGGGTGAGTGGGCAGTATTTAATCGGACGAGGCATGTCTGTACAGTTGATTACCTCCATGCGCCTGATGGTTTCAGGTCTTGTTTTGCTCGGTCTGTGTGCTGTGACAGCTAGGAGAAATTTGCTTGCACTCTTGAAAAATGGACGCGCCGTGCTAGCTGTATCTCTTTTTGCCTTGTTTGGCCTAGCCCTCAATCAGCTGGCCTATTTACAAGCCATTGCTTATACAAATGCGGCAACGGCAACAGTTCTTCAATACCTCTGCCCTATCTTAGTGCTAGCCTATACCTGCTTGAAAGATAGGCAAAGACCGACAGGGGTTGAAGTGATTTCGATTGTCTTGGCAATTGTAGGAACCTTTTTTATTGCAACCCATGGACAATTGACGGAACTAGCGATTACCCCGCTTGGTTTAGCCTGGGGACTTTTCTCAGCTCTGACCTATGCTCTCTATATTATCCTACCTGCCCAAGTCATTGACCAGTATGGTAGTTTGTCGGTCATTGGTCTGGGGATGTTGATGGGAGGGCTGATGGTTACCTTTGGTTTACAGACCTGGCAAGAACCCCTTCAATTAGATAGTGGTAGTATGTTTGGCTTAGTGGGGATTGTTGGTGTCGGGACCATCTTTGCCTATACAGTCTTTCTCAAAGGGGTTACCATGGTCGGCCCGGTCAATGCCAGCTTGCTAGCTTCTATTGAACCTGTTGCTTCCATTATTTTTGCAGTGTGGTTGGTTAATGAGGTCTTTACGAGCATGGATTTAGTCGGCATGGTTTGTATTCTACTAGCAGTTCTGCTGATTTCGCTAAAGGATTTTTTGATTACCGAAAAGAGTATTGGTTAATATACTCTTTTTTGGTATACTAAAGTAAAATACATAAGAGGAAATTGGAATGATAAAAGAATTTTGTTCGGAAAACCATGTAGATCTTGCCAAAGCTATCTCAATGGGTGCCCAGCGGATAGAACTTTGTGATAATTTAGCAGTTGGGGGAACAACGCCAAGTTATGCAGTGATTAAATACGTTTGTCAGCTGGCTCATGAGAATGAAGTCACAGTTATGACCATGATTCGCCCTCGTGGTGGTGATTTTTGCTACGATGAGGCAGAGATTGAGATGATGGTGGAAGATTGCAAAGTAGCTAAAGAGCTGGGTTCAGATGGTTTAGTATTTGGTGTTTTAACAGAGGATAATTGGTTGGATCAAGTTGCTTTGGAACGCTTGTTTGCTGTGTCGCAGGGTTGCCAAATTGTATTTCACATGGCTTTTGATCAAATCCCTCGCCACCGTCAATTTGAGGCTATTGATTGGCTGGCAGCCCATGGAGTGACACGGATTTTGACAAGAGGCAGTTTGACGGGGTCTGCCTTGAACAATGTGGATTGGTTGCAGGAGCTTATTTCCTATGCACAAGGTAAGCTTGAAATCTTAATTGGTGGTGGCTTGACAGTGGACAATGTGCCTGAATTACTAGAAAAAATACCTGTGGATCAGGTTCATGGAACTCATTTGTTTTGGTAGCGATGAATTACTTGTATTCATATACTTGGTGTAAATATGTAACAAAAGTTGAAAAGGTTTACAATTTTCCCTTATCTTGTTACAATAAGAATATCAAACATACGGGGGAAGAAAACCATGACAATCATTGAAAGAGCTGACAACCTAGAGCGTATCATCTTGCCAGAAGGTTACTATGAAACTCTCGCTCAATATGTTCAAGCTGGGAAAACAGGTTTTGATTCGGAACTGGAAAAACTGGGTGAGCAGGGGCTAGACATCAATGTCTACAAGGGGTCTGAGCAAGATAGGGAAGTTATTCTTGAAGACATAGAGAATTTGCCACAGGAAATCCGTGAAGAGTTAGCTCGCTTTGCTGCGAACTTGCTCAATCCATTGCGGGAACAATTGGGAACTGTGGCTGTGGAGGTCAGTGATTTGGCCTTGGATTATGCGGTTAGTTTGGCTCAATCCTTGAGTAGCTCCCTCCGTTATCACAACTATGATAGCTTGATTGCCATTGCTCAAATTAAGGGTGTCGAACCTAAAGGCAAGGACTGTTTAGCCTTTTCAGAATATCGAGAGGCTTATACGCTTTATGATGCCAAAAAATTGGTTTACAAGGCTCTAACTTGGCGCCTCTTTGATGATAGTCATGCAGACTATGGCCATGCGACGACGATTTTAGGCATGGATGAGGATGATTCTGGTGTTGAGGAAATTGGATTTGCCTTTTCAAAATACTCGCTGGATATTGATTGGTTGTTGACCCATATGATTTTCATTCCTAAGGATTGGATTTTAGAAAGCAAATAGGTTCGTAGGATAGGCACTCGGTTCCACCGGGTGTTTTCCTTTTGGCTATCTATTCGCCTTTTTCCTAGAAAAATGGTATAATTATCTGATAAAATTCTTTGGAGAAGTCCGTGACGTTAGAAAATTATATGCCAGATTTTGCCTTGGAAAAGGCCTATGATGTGACAGTTGACAGTTTGAAAAAACAGGGTATCAAGGTGGTCTTTGTCGATTTGGACAATACCTTAATTGCTTGGAATAATCCCGATGGTACGCCAGAGATGCGCCAGTGGTTACAGGATTTACAGGCCGCAGGCATTCCCGTTGTGGTGGTTTCCAACAACAAATACGAGCGGGTCAAGCGAGCAGTAGCTCCTTTTGGGATTGAATTTGAAGCCTTCGCACTCAAGCCGTTCACCTTTGGGATTAACCGTGCCTTAAAACGCTTCGATGTTCAACCGCATGAAGTGGTCATGATTGGGGATCAGTTGATGACAGACATTCGGGCTGCTAAGCGAGCTGGGCTCAAGTCTGTACTGGTCAAACCCTTGATTCAGACGGACTCTATCAATACGCAGATTAACCGTTGGCGTGAGCGGCGGACCATGAAAAAAATCATCGCTAAGTATGGGGCGATAGATTACAAGAGGGAGATGTAAGTGGAAGAATTATTTTGTATCGGCTGTGGTGCCCAGATTCAGACGCTAGACAAGGCTGTCGCTGGATTTACACCTCAATCAGCCCTAGAAAAAGGCCTGGAAACCGGGCAACTCTACTGCCAACGTTGTTTCCGTTTACGCCATTACAATGAGATTTCAGATGTCAATATCTCAGATGATGACTTCTTGAAACTCCTCCATAGCGTAGGAGAAAGCGATGCCTTGGTGGTCAATGTCATTGATATTTTTGACTTCAATGGTTCGGTCATTCCAGGCTTGCCTCGCTTTATTTCAGGAAATGATGTGTTGTTGGTCGGCAACAAGCAGGACATTTTACCCAAGTCTGTCAAGACAGGCAAGGTCACTCAGTGGTTGACCGAGCGGGCACATGAAATCGGCATGCGACCAGTTGATGTGGTCTTGACTTCAGCCCAAAACAAGCAGGCCATCAAAGATTTGATTGAGAAGATTGAACAGCACCGCAAGGGACGGGATGTCTATGTGGTCGGCGTGACCAACGTCGGCAAATCAACCTTGATCAATGCTATTATCCAAGAAATCACAGGGGACAAGGATGTCATTACGACTTCACGTTTCCCTGGAACGACGCTAGATAAGATTGAAATTCCTCTGGATGATGGTTCCTACATCTATGACACGCCAGGAATTATCCATCGTCACCAGATGGCCCATTATTTGACGGCTAAAAACCTCAAGTACATCAGCCCGCGCAAGGAAATCAAGCCAAAGACCTACCAGCTCAATCCAGAACAAACCTTGTTCTTGGCTGGTCTGGGACGATTTGACTTTGTGGCTGGTGAACGCCAAGGCTTTACGGCTTTCTTTGACAATGAGCTCCAGCTCCACCGCACCAAGTTACAGGGAGCTAGTGAATTTTACCAGAAACATGCGGGCTCGCTTTTAGTGCCGCCAACCAGTAAGGAATTGAAAGAATTTCCTGAATTGGTCCGCCATGAATTTACCATCACCGAAAAGACGGATGTGGTCTTCTCAGGACTTGGTTGGATTCGTGTCAATGAAAAGGCCAAGATTGCTGCCTGGGCACCAAAGGGTGTGGATGTGGTCATTCGCAAGGCGATTATCTAGATGTGCGTACTGGTTACATTTGTTAGCCAATAAATATAGAAACATAGGAAAAATAGATGTCATTAACTTCAAAACAACGTGCCTTTTTGAACAGTCAGGCACACAGTCTTAAACCCATCATTCAGATTGGGAAAAATGGTCTAAATGACCAGATTAAAACCAGTGTTCGTCAGGCGCTAGATGCGCGTGAATTGATCAAGGTGACCTTGCTACAAAATACGGATGAAAACATCCACGAAGTAGCAGAAATCTTGGAAGAAGAAATCGGTGTGGACACGGTTCAAAAAATCGGCCGCATCTTGATTTTATTCAAACAATCTAGCAAGAAAGAGAACCGTAAAATTTCCAAACAGGTCAAAGAAATCTAAGAAGGAGAGCCTATGGCTATTGAACTCTTAACACCCTTTACCAAGGTTGAATTAGAGGTTGAAAAGAAAGAAACCAATCGCAAACAAGTGGGGATTCTGGGTGGGAATTTTAACCCTGTCCACAATGCTCATTTGATTGTGGCAGACCAGGTCCGTCAACAGTTGAAGCTGGATGAAGTCTTGCTCATGCCAGAATTTCTTCCGCCGCATGTGGATACAAAAGAAACCATTGATGAGTACCATCGCTATTCCATGCTCAAGATGGCTATTGCAGGGATTGAGGGCTTGGGGATTGAAACCATTGAACTGGAACGCCGAGGTGTCAGCTATACCTACGACACCATGAAATTGCTGAAGGAAAAAAATCCTGATACGGATTATTATTTCATCATCGGTGCAGATATGGTAGACTACTTGCCAAAATGGCACAGGATTGATGAATTGGTCCAGTTGGTGCAGTTTGTTGGTGTCCAGCGTCCTCGTTACAAGGCAGGGACTTCCTATCCTGTTATCTGGGTAGATGTGCCCTTGATGGACATTTCCTCCAGCATGGTGCGGAGCTTTATCAAGCAAGGACGGGTGCCGAATTTTATGGTGCCTCATGAAGTTCTGGACTATATCGAAGAAAAGGGACTTTACCAATGATTGCAGCAGATTTGACCTTTGACCGTCAGGCTCTTTTGGAAAAAATCCGTGTAGCCATGAAGCCAGCGCGCTTCCAACATGTCTTGGGTGTGGAGCAGGCGGCGCTTGCCTTGGCAGACCAATATGGCTGTGATCCGAAAAAAGCCAGTCTAGCAGCACTCTTGCATGACTATGCTAAGGAAGTGGAAGACCAAGTTTTTTTGGACTTGATTGCCAAGTATGATTTGGACAAGGACCTGCTCAACTGGGATAATAACATCTGGCACGGTGTGGTTGGCGCCTATAAAATCGCAGAAGATTTTGGTTTGGAAGATGGGGAAATTTTCCAAGCCATTCAACGACACACCGTTGGGGCGGGGCAGATGACCTTGCTGGACAAGGTTCTCTATGTGGCGGACTACATAGAACCCAATCGGGATTTTCCTGGGGTGGACGAGGCGCGTCGTATCGCAAAAGAGTCCTTGGACAAGGCAGTAGCCTATGAAACTGCCCAAACCATTTCTTACTTAGCCAAGAAGGGAATTTCCATTTATCCACAAACCTTGGAAACCTATAATGGCTATGTTGCTTGGTTGAAGGAGTAGGGATGATTGCATTATAGTCATTTAGTTTTTCTTTTATTACTTCGTTAACTCGCTTTGCCGTACTCCAGTACAGCCTGCAGCTCGTTGCCTAGTACTAAAAGTAAACTAATGACTATAAAATATCTTGATGAACGCTCCTATCAAGCAGTCTTGGACTTGACAGTAGCCGAGGAGGACAAGGGCTTCGTGGCTCCCAACGTGCGTTCACTCGCTGACGCTTGGCTTTACAGAGAAAATGGGGATGTTTTCCCCTATGCCATCTGGGCAGATGAACAGGTGGTCGGTTTTGCCTTGATTGACATTGATGAGGACATCCAGCAGTATATGCTCTGGCGGTTTATGATTGGCCAAGAGTTTCAAGGAAGGGGCTATGGTCAAGCTGCTTTGGAGGTTGTAATAGCAATGGCTCAATCACATCCTGTCTGCGACCATTTGATTGCAGCTTATGTTAAGGGCAATCAGAAGATGGCTCATCTCTTGGAGAAAAATGATTTTGTCTTGGATAGTGAAGAAGAAAGGGAATTGGTCTTCCGTTTGGAAACGCCTGGTGTTAAGCTATGAAATCTGCATTGTTAGTCATTGACATTCAGAACCTTCTAGTGGAGGAAAAACCTTATGCCATTGAAGAGCGATTAGCCCTCTGGCAAGATAGCCTCACAAACGCTCGTCAAGCGGGGCTAGAAGTCATCCATGTCCGCCATCATGACCAGGAATTGGTCAAGGGGACTGCCGACTGGGAAATTCACTCAATTGTTGCACCCTTAGCTAGTGAGAAGATTTTCGATAAGACCTTTAACAGTGCCTTCAAGGAAACGGGGCTTCATGCTTATTTGCAGGAAAAGGGAATGGAGCAGCTCATCATCATGGGTATGGCGACCAATTTTTGCATTGACACGACGATTAAAGTGGCCTTTGAACTAGGTTACAAGGTAGCTGCGATTCAGGACGGAACGACGACAGGTTATTCAGGCAAATTGGATGCCAAAGACTTGATTGACCACTACCAAAACATCTGGTCATGGAATTTTGCCCAGGTGGATACATTAGAAAATATAATTAGAGGATAAGATGAAAGAACTAGATTTAGTAAAAGTTGTGGTCCAGGCTGCTGATGACAAGCGAGCTGAGGACCTTGTTGTAATTGATGTTCAAGGCGTGACCAGCCTGACAGACTACTTTGTGATTGCCAGCTCCATGAACAGTCGCCAGTTGGAGGCTATTGCGGAAAACATCCGTGAAAAGGTAGCGGAAGTTGGGATCAAGGGTAGCCGTGTAGAAGGCGATAGTAACGGTGGCTGGGTCCTTTTGGACCTTGGAGGCGTAGTCGTTCATATCTTCTCAGAAGAAATGCGTGACCTCTATAACCTTGAAAAATTATGGCACGAAGGTAGCTTCCTGGAAGTCGCAGACTTTTTAGAAGTGGAATAGTGAGAGTGGAGAGAACTCGACTGGTCACCAAACAACTCGAAAGTGACCAAAGAGAGTTCATTATTATGTAATTAGAAGTGATAGACTTCTTGAACACAGTGTGAGTTAATGAAGCAGTCGATTGGCTGCTTTTTATGAAAGGAAAAATATGGCAACTTATGAAACCTTTGCGGCGGTCTATGATGAAATCATGGATGACAGCTTGTATGATAAATGGACAGATTTTAGCTTGCGGAACTTGCCACAAGACACCAAGACGATTTTAGAATTGGCCTGTGGGACAGGGATTCAGGCTGTACGGTTTGCTCAAAAGGGTTATGAGGTGACAGGGCTTGACCTGTCCTATGAAATGTTGGAATTGGCCCAGAAAAAAGCAGAAGCTGCGGGTGTCATGATGGAGTTGGCCCAAGCAGATATGATGGCTCTGGAAGGTGTTGGAGAGTTCGATGCGGTGACCTGTTACTCGGATAGTCTGTGCTATATGTCGGACCAAGAAGCTGTTTTGCGGGTCTTTGAAGGAGTTCACTCTGTTCTCAATCAAGGTGGTACTTTCCTTTTTGACGTCCACTCCATTTATCAAATGGAGGAAGTATTTGCAGGCTATAGCTACCATGAAAACTACGAGGATTTTGCCTTTGTCTGGGATACTTACGAGGGGGAGCATGAGCATTCTATCGTTCACGAATTGACCTTCTTTGTCAAAGATGAGGACAGTCAAGAGGAGCGGTTTATCCGTCGGGATGAAGTTCATGAAGAGCGGACCTATCCGATTGAAACCTATGTGGAATGTTTGAAAGAAGCTGGTTTTGTATCTGTGGAAGTCTTTGCGGACTTTGAAAATCAAGCTCCGACAGAAACCAGCCAGCGGTGGTTTTTCAAGGCGGTCAAGGCATGATTTCAGGCATCGTAGCAGAATACAATCCCTTCCATACAGGTCATAAATACCTGCTGGAGCAGGTTGAGGGGTTGAAAATCGTGGTCATGTCTGGTAATTTCATGCAACGGGGTGAGCCAGCTATTGTGGATAAGTGGACACGGGCTCAGATGGCTTTGGAACACGGGGCAGATCTTGTTGTCGAGATGCCCTTTTTGGTGTCTGTCCAGTCGGCTGACCATTTCGCCAAGGGAGCAATCAGCATTTTACACAGGCTAGGTGTGGAAAAACTGGTTTTCGGTACGGAAGAAATGCTGGATTACCAGAAAATTGCGGACATCTATGTGGATAAGTCGGAAGAGATGGAAAATTTTGTGAAAAACTTGCCTGACCATCTCTCTTATCCACAGAAGACCCAGGCTATGTGGCAGGAGTTTGCGGGTCTAACCTTCACAGGTGACACGCCAAATCATATTCTGGCTCTGGCTTATGCTAAGGCGGTGGCTGGAACTGGCATTCAGCTCAGCCCTGTTCAACGGCAGGGGGCTGGTTTTCATTCGGAAGAGGTGGAAACGTCCTACGCCTCGGCGACAGCTATCCGCAAGAGTGCTGACCAGCTGGACTTGGTGCGTGACTTTTTACCGTCTGCCAGTCTCTTTGAAGAGGCGACCAAGGTAAGCTGGAGAAACTATTTTCCTCTGCTCCGCTACCAGATTGCGACCCACCCAGATCTCAGTCAGGTCTTTCAGGTCAACGAAGAACTAGCCAGTCGTATCCGCTCTGCCATTGGGAGCGTAGCGACCGTGGAGGAGTTAGTGGATGCCGTTGCGACCAAGCGCTACACCAAGGCGCGGGTGCGGCGGGTGCTGACCTACATCTTGGTTAATGCGGTGGAAAGTCCCTTGCCAGAAGCGGTCCATGTATTGGGCTTTTCAGATCGAGGCCAGGCCTATCTCAAGACCGTCAAGGAGCGGGTGGACTTGGTGACGCGGATCGGCAAAGAGCCCTGGGACAGTCTGACCCAGCAGGCGGATGTGGTCTATCAATTGGGCGCTGACGCAATAGCAGAGCAGACCTACGGGCGTGTGCCGGTGAGGGTGGAGTGAGATGTAAAAGTTTTTTGATAAAATTCTTGACCCTCACCTTACGTTATCCCTTATACTAATCATAGAGAGGAGATTTCGATGAACGAAAATTGGACAGTTAAGCAGGTCAGTCAGTTGACAGGATTGACGGTGAGGACCCTGCACCACTATGACCAGATTGGTTTGCTCAAACCAGCATTTGTGGCTGAAAATGGTTATCGCTACTATAATCAAGAGAATTTGGCTCGTCTGCAAGAAATTCTATTGTTTCGTGAATTGGATTTTCCTCTCAAGGATATAGAGCAGCTTCTGGACGTGAAGGAAGTCAATCGCCAGCAGGTTTTGCGGGATCATGTCGCCCTTTTAGAGCTCAAAAGGGAACGGCTGGACCGCATCATCAATCACACCAGATTGCTCACAGAAAAAGGAGGAGAAGTCATGGATTTTCACGCATTTGATAGCAGTCAACTAGAGGCCTACAAGGCGGAGGCAAAGGAACGTTGGGGACAGACAGCGGTCTATGCCGAATTTGAAGAGCGCTACGATGCTAGCAAAGACCGGGTGTTTGCTCAAGAGATGCAGGCTATTTTTGAAGCTTTTGGAAAAATGCAGAGCTTAGAAGTCAGTCACCCTGATGTGCAGGCTCAGGTAGCCAACTTGCAGGCCTATATCACGAAAAATTTCTACACCTGCACCAAGGAAATCTTACAAAATCTAGGTCCTATGTATGTTGAAGACGAGCGATTTACAGCCAATATTGACCGAGCAGGTGGACCAGGCACAGCAGCTTTTGTTAGTCAGGCAATTGTGATTTATTGCCAAGAATAAATAAGGAAAGTCTAGTGAGAACTAGGCTTTTTTGGTATACTAGATGAAGCTAGAAAATAAGGAGACACCCCATGATTCAACCTATTATGAAAGATATTTTCTTCCTGCAACAGAAGTCGGAGCCTGCGACTCAGCTAGATGTGCAGATCGGTCAGGATTTGCAGGACACTTTAGCAGTCAATGCTCACGCTTGTGTGGGCATGGCGGCCAACATGATTGGTGTCAAAAAGCGGATTATCATCGTCAACATGGGCTTCACCAACCTGGTCATGTATAATCCCGTCCTCATCAGCAAGGCCAAGCCTTATAAGACTGAGGAGGGTTGCCTGTCGCTGGAAGGTAGCCGTCCGACGACACGCTATCAGGAGATTGAAGTGGAGTTTTTTGATGCTTCTTGGATAAAGCAGAGCCTAAAGCTGACAGACTTCCAAGCCCAGATTGTTCAGCATGAACTGGATCATTTGGAAGGGATTATCATCTAGTGCTACCAAATCTACCGTCAGGTAGATTTTTTTGTATAAAAGTCAAAAAAGGTCAAACAAAAATATTGACTTTTACTGACCAATGGTGTAGAATATGAATGTAAGGTAAATAAGCCTTGCATATTCTTCAACCAAAAGGTCAGTTTAGGTCAAACGAGAACGGTTTGACTTACTCTTGAACCTATTGGTCAGTAAAAGACAAACTTCTGAGGAGGTTGGGATGAAAGACAGGATTATACCCTATTAGCGTCATTTAGTTTATCTTTTATTACTGCGGCGAGTGAGGAAACTTCAAATAATCTCATCATTAGAGAACTCGCTTTGCCGTACCTTATGAATGTTACTTACAATCGTAAGTGCGATTTCCAAGCTTTAATAGTCCGCTGGACTATTGAAGCTACCTGCAGCTTTTGATGCGAACTTTGTTCGCTCTATTTCCCACCTCCAAAGGTTCCCCAAACCTTTAGAGCTAGTACTAAAAGCAAACTAAAAGACTAAATCCATTTTTTTAAAACAAAGGTCAGTAAAAGTCAAAAAAATAAAATTATAAATGAGGTAAAAACGATGAACAACAATTTCAATAACTTTAACAATATGGACGATATTTTCAATCAACTCATGGGAAACATGGGTGGCTACAGCACAGAGCGTCGCCGTTATTCTATCAATGGGCGTGAAGTGACACCGGAGGAATTCGCTATGTACCGTCAGACTGGTCGCCTGCCACAGACAGAAGAAGTGGCTCAAACACAGGCTAAAGGTCAGATAAAGTCAGATGGGATTCTTGCAAAACTGGGGCGCAATTTGACCCAAGATGCGCGTGATGGGAAACTGGATCCAGTCATTGGACGAAACAAGGAAATCCAAGAAACAGCGGAAATTTTGGCGCGCCGTACCAAGAACAATCCAGTTTTGGTCGGTGATGCAGGTGTTGGTAAAACAGCGGTCGTAGAAGGTTTGGCTCAAGCCATTGTCAATGGTGATGTGCCAGCAGCCATTAAGAACAAGGAAATTATCTCCATCGACATTTCAGGCTTGGAAGCTGGGACTCAGTATCGTGGAGCTTTTGAGGAAAATGTGCAAAATCTTGTGGATGAAGTCAAAAAAGCTGGAAATATCATTCTCTTCTTTGATGAAATTCATCAGATTTTGGGAGCTGGTAGTACTGGTGGAGACTCCGGTTCCAAGGGTTTAGCGGATATTCTCAAACCAGCTTTATCCCGTGGGGAATTGACGGTTATCGGTGCCACTACGCAGGACGAATACCGCAATACCATTCACAAGAACGCCGCTCTGGCTCGTCGTTTCAATGAAGTCAAGGTTAATGCTCCGTCCGCAGAAGACACCTACCAGATTTTGAAAGGGATTAAGCCGCTTTATGAAGCCCACCACAATATTGAATTGCCAGATGAGGTTTTGAGAGCTGCAGTTGATTATTCCGTCCAATATATTCCGCAACGTAGCTTGCCTGATAAGGCTATTGACCTGATTGATGTGACCGCTGCTCACTTGGCTGCACAACATCCTGTGACAGATATTCAGACCTTGGAAGCAGAAATGGCTGAGGCAAAACAGTTGCAGTTGGAAGCAGCTGAAAAAGAGGATTATGAAAAAGCCTTGAATGAAAAAGTCCGTATTGATAAGCTACAAAAACAGATTGATACTCATACAGAGCAACAGAAAGTAGTAGCGACCGTCAATGATGTGGCTCAGTCAGTTGAGCGTATGACAGGAATTCCAGTCTCTCAAATGGGAGCCTCTGACATTGAACGGCTCAAGGAATTGAAAAATCGCCTGTCAGCCAAGGTTATCGGTCAAGACGATGCGGTGGAAGCTGTATCTCGTGCCATTCGTCGGAATCGTGCAGGTTTTGATGACGGCAACCGTCCGATTGGTTCCTTCCTATTTGTCGGTCCGACAGGTGTCGGTAAGACAGAGTTGGCAAAACAGTTAGCGCTAGACTTGTTTGGTAACAAGGATGCCATTATCCGCCTGGATATGTCTGAATACAGTGATCGGACAGCCGTTTCCAAATTAATCGGGACCACAGCGGGTTATGTGGGCTACGATGACAATTCCCATACTCTTACAGAGCGTGTCCGCCGCAATCCGTACTCCATTGTCCTCTTGGATGAGATTGAAAAAGCTGATCCACAAGTAATTACCCTCCTCTTGCAAGTGCTGGATGATGGGCATTTGACTGATGGACAGGGCAACCAAGTTAACTTTAAAAATACTATTATCATCGCTACCTCTAATGCAGGTTTTGGTTATGGTGTGGAAGAAGATCAAGAAGAAGAGCCAGACATCATGGACCGTATTGCACCATTCTTCCGTCCAGAGTTTCTCAACCGTTTCAATGCAGTTATCGAGTTTAAGCATTTGGATAAAGAAGATCTCAAAGCTATCGTCGATTTGATGTTAGCTCAGGTCAATAAGACCCTAGCTAAAAAAGGTATTCACTTAGAAGTGACCGAAGCTGCCAAAGAATTCTTGATGGAAGCAGGCTATGATAAGGCTATGGGGGCTCGCCCACTCCGTCGAGTGATTGAAAATCAAATTCGTGATAAGGTGACAGACTTCTATTTGGACCATACAAATGTGACTAACTTACTCGCGGATGTGGCTGACAATGAAATCAAAATTGAAGAGCAAACCTTTTCATAAAAAATAAGATAATATAGAAAATCTGAGAAGAAATTCTCAGATTTTCTTTTTGAAAGGTATTAACAAGTGTCTAATAAAGCTCATATTGACAGCTTTCGAGCGGTTTTACGGAAAAGTTTTTCAAAAATCTTGTATAATTCCTTGACAAGTGCAAACGTTTGCGTTAAACTATCATTGTACTTGAAAGAAAGGAAAACGTTTTTATGGCGAATCGTACCAGTGGAATTTTAATGCATATTACCTCACTTCCAGGTAAGTTTGGTATCGGTACTTTTGGAAAGCCTGCCTATGATTTTGTAGATTTCTTGGTAGAAACCAAGCAAACCTATTGGCAGCTTCTTCCTCTCACAACGACCAGTTATGGAGATTCTCCCTACCAATCATTTTCAGCTATTGCTGGAAATACCCACCTAATTGATTTTGATTTATTGGCAGAAGAAGATTTATTGGCCAACTTTGATTACCAAGATGTGAACTTTGGGGACAATCCAGAAAAAGTGGACTACGCCTTGATCTATGAGGCACGTCGTCCAATCTTGGAAAGAGCTGTTAAAAATTTCTTGACTGATGACAAGCGTAAAGTAGCCTTTCAAGAGTTTGAAAAAGCTAATTCATCATGGCTAAATGACTATGCAGAGTTCATGGCAATTAAAGAACATTTTGGCAACAAGGCCCTACAAGAATGGGATGACAAGAAAGTGGTTGCTCGAAATGAAGAAGCCTTGGCCAAGTATCGTTTAGAGTTAGCAGATCAAATCGACTACTTCAAAGTTACTCAATACTTCTTCTTTAGCCAGTGGAAGCAGTTGAAGGACTACGCTAACAAGAACCACATCAAGATTATTGGAGATATGCCCATTTACGTATCTGCAGATAGTGTGGAAGTTTGGACTAAACCACAGCTCTTCAAGCTTGATAGCGAACGCAAGCCACTTTATGTGGCAGGCGTACCAGCAGATAACTTCTCTGCGGACGGTCAGCTCTGGGGGAACCCACTTTATGATTGGGAGCAACATGAAAAGACTGGCTACAATTGGTGGATTTACCGTATTCACGAGAGCTTTAAGCTTTATGATGTCTTACGGATTGACCACTTCAAAGGCTTCTCAGATTATTGGCAAGTAGATGGCAAGGCAGAAGTAGCCAAAGTCGGCACTTGGGAGCCAGGCCCAGGCTACAATCTTTTCAAGGCGGTCAAAGAAACCCTTGGTGACCTGCCGATTATTGCAGAAGACCTTGGGAATATCGATGCTAAGGCACGTAAACTTCTGGCAGATTGCGGCTACCCAGGCATGAAAATCCTAGAATTTGGCTTCTTTGATGTGACAGGGCAGAGCATCGACATCCCACACCGTTGTGTGCCAAACTCAATCGCCTATACAGGTACCCATGATAATGAGGTGGTTAATGGCTGGTATAACAATCTAGAGCCTGAACAACAGGAATTTGTAGATGCCTATACCAACCGCAAGCCAATCGAACCCGTTACCCAAGCTATGTTACGGACCTTATTTGCCACTGTCAGTGATACAGCCATTGCAACCATGCAGGATGTGTTAGATTTGGGCGAAGACAGTCGGATGAATACACCATCAACCGTTGGAGGCAACTGGGAATGGCGGATGAAAGCCGAAGATTTAACCCAGGACCGCACAAACTTCTTAGTCAAAATGACTACACTATATCAACGAGGAAATAAAAATCATGAATAACTTTACTACATTTGCAGAAACAAATACTTCGAAAAAATTAGCTGATTTAACAAACGAAGAAATCTATCTTCAATTGTTAAACTACGTAAAAGAAGCTGCAGCTACAAAACCAAAAAATACAGGAAAACGTAAGGTTTACTATATCTCAGCTGAGTTCCTTATCGGTAAACTCTTGTCAAACAACTTGATTAACTTGGGTGTGTACAAGGACATTCAAGTAGAATTGGCAGCGGCTGGTAAGTCATTGGCTCAAGTTGAAGATGTTGAACCAGAACCATCACTAGGTAACGGTGGACTTGGTCGTTTGGCTTCATGTTTTATTGACTCTATGTCAACACTTGCTATCAACGGTGAGGGTGTCGGTCTGAACTACCACTGTGGTCTGTTTAAACAAGTCTTCAAGGACAACCAACAAGATGCAGAGCCAAACTTCTGGATTGAAAATAACTCTTGGTTGATTCCAACGACAATCAGCTACGATGTACCGTTTAAAAACTTTACCTTGACTTCTAAGTTGGACCGTTTGGACATCCTTGGTTACAAGAAAGATACTAAAAACTACCTCAACTTGTTTGATATCCAGTCTGTTAACTACGACTTGATTACAGACGGTATTTCATTTGACAAGACTGATATTAAAGAAAACTTGACCCTCTTCTTGTACCCAGATGATTCTGATAAGAATGGTGAATTGCTCCGTATTTACCAACAGTACTTTATGGTGTCAAACGCTGCTCAGCTATTGATTGATGAAGCGATTGAGCGTGGCTCAAACGTGCGTGACTTGGCAGACTATGCCTATGTTCAAATCAACGATACTCACCCTTCACTTGTTATTCCAGAATTGCTCCGTCTTTTGACTGAAAAACACGGCTTGGAATTTGCAGAAGCAGTGGCAATCGTTAAGAACATGACTGGTTACACCAACCACACCATCTTGGCAGAAGCCCTTGAAAAATGGCCATTGTCATTCTTGGAAGAAGTGGTGCCTCACTTGGTAGATATCATCAAGGAATTGGATGCCTTGGTTGCTAAGGAAGTAGCGGATGTAGCCCTTCACATCATCGACGAGTCTGGTCGTGTGCACATGGCTCACATGGATATCCACTTCTCAAACTCTGTCAACGGGGTTGCGGCTCTCCACACAGAAATCTTGAAAAACTCTGAGTTGAAAGGCTTCTACGAGCTTTACCCAGAAAAATTCAACAACAAGACAAACGGTATCACTTTCCGTCGTTGGTTGGAATTTGCTAACCAAGACCTTGCAGACTACATCAAGGAATTGATTGGTGATGACTATTTGACAGATGCGACTAAGCTTGAGAAATTGCTTGCTTTCGCAGATGACAAGGAAGTTCATGCTAAGTTGGCTGAAATCAAGCACAACAACAAGTTGGCCCTTAAACGTTACCTGAAAGACAACAAGGGTATCGAATTGGATGAAAACTCCATTATCGATACGCAAATCAAACGTTTCCACGAGTACAAACGCCAACAAATGAACGCCTTGTATGTTATCCACAAGTATCTTGAAATCAAGAACGGTAACCTTCCGAAACGTAAAATCACTGTTATCTTCGGTGGTAAGGCAGCTCCAGCTTATATTATCGCTCAAGACATCATTCATTTGATTCTTTGCTTGTCTGAGTTGATTAACAATGACCCAGAAGTGAGCAAGTACCTCAACGTTCACTTGGTAGAAAACTACAACGTAACCGTTGCTGAAAAACTCATCCCTGCAACAGATATTTCTGAGCAAATCTCATTGGCTTCTAAAGAAGCATCAGGTACTGGTAACATGAAGTTCATGCTCAACGGTGCCTTGACACTTGGTACTATGGACGGTGCCAACGTTGAGATTGCAGAATTGGCTGGCATGGACAACATCTACACATTTGGTAAGGATTCAGATACTATTATTGACTTGTACAACAAGGCTGGTTATGTATCTGCGGATTACTACAATGGTGATGCTAATATCAAACGTGCGGTTGACTTTATCATCAGCGATGAAGTGCTTGCTCTTGGTAATGAAGAACGCCTTGGTCGTCTCCACCATGAATTGATCTCGAAAGACTGGTTCATGACCTTGATCGACTTGGCTGAGTACATTAAAGTCAAGGAGCAAGTCTTTGCAGACTACGAAGATCAAGATTCATGGAACAAGAAAGTTGTTCACAACATCGCTAAAGCAGGATTCTTCTCATCTGACCGTACAATCGAGCAGTACAACGAAGACATCTGGCATAGTAAATAATCCAAAACAAAAGAATGTTTCCGAGTGGGAACATTCTTTTTTGCTATGTTTAGTTTTTACCGTTTGGCCATTGATACAAAGGTCACCTTGTCTGGTCGGTAGGTGATGGTTCCGTACTGGAAGGGACGGCCGTCTGCCAGATAGGTGGTGCTGGTGACGGAAACCACCATGTCGTAGTCAGCCAGGTCTAGCAGGCTTTTTTCTTCCTCCGTCGCAAAGCGGAAGGAAATTTCTCGGCGGGAATGGGAAATTTCTAAGCCAAGGTCGTTTTCCAAATACTGATAAATGGAGCTTTCAGCCACTTCCTTACTGAGATAGGGGACAATCCTACGGTCGAAGTAGGAAATCTCATACTCTAAGCGCTCACCGTCAATGGTCCGAACGCGACTAACACGGTAGAGATCCGTTTTTTCATCCACTTCCAATTCCTTCATGACCTCTGGCTGACCTTGGACAATATAGAGGTTGGTCAATTCGGTCTGGACTTGATGATGGGCAGAGCGGTTGAGTTCACTGACGGTCTTCAATTCGGACACAAATGGTTTTCGAACGAGGTTATGGTCCAAAATAATCGAGTTTCTTCCCTGACGTTTTTGGATATAGCCGTCCATTTCCAACAGAGATAGGGCCTTACGGATGGTGTCCTTGGAATAGGAATAAATCTCCATCAGTTCATTTTCTGTAGGCATCTCTTGATTGGCCTGCCAGATATTTTGTTCAATTTTTTCCTTGATGTCAGCATAGACTTTTTTGTATTTACTCATTTGGGGTAACTTCCTAGCTTGCTATTTACCGCTAGTATATCATAAAAAATGCCAAAGGTCAGTATTCTAAGTCAAGATAAACTTTTACGGAAAACTTTAATAATTATTCCGTAAAAGTGTTGACAAGTGAAAACGTTTACGTTATAATAAGGCTACAAGTTGAAAAGGTTTTACTAAGCAAATAGAAAGGAGCGACATGAAGTTACTAACAGTCAATGTTCATGCCTGGCTAGAAGAGGACCAGCATGAGAAATTGGATATTTTAGCTCAGACCATTGCCCAAAAGCAATACCATGTGATTGCTCTCCAGGAAGTCAATCAGCTGATGACAAGTCCCTTGGTGACCAAAGACTTACGCCAAGACAATTATGGTTTGGTTTTACTTGAAAAGCTGAAAAATCTTGGAGTGACAGACTATTCTTATTTTTGGTCCAATTCCCATATTGGTTACGATAGGTACGATGAAGGAATTGCCTTCTTGACCAAACTACCTGTCTATGAAGTGGATGCCTTCTATTGCAGTCAGAACAAAGATTTGACATCAATCTTGTCTAGAAAAATCATCGGTTTGACGGTCTTGTATGAGAAGGAATTGATTGACATTTATTCCTGCCATATCAATCTTCCGGGGCACCCAGAGGAAGACCAGCTGGAAAATGTTCGAAAGATTGTTAATCGAACTAGCCAGGAACGCTTGAAAATTCTCATGGGTGATTTCAATACGGATGCACTATCGGATCCTCAAGCCTATCAAGCTATTAAGAATCTAGGTCTTTATGATAGTTATGATTTGGCAGTGGAAAAGGACAGTGGTATCACTGTTGAAAAGGCTATAGATGGTTGGGCTGGGCACAGTCAGGAAAAACGTCTGGACTATGTGTTCTTAAATCAGGAAAGACAAGTTCAATCCAGTCGAGTGATTTTCAATGGAGATAATCTACCGGTTATTTCGGATCACTTCGGTGTAGAAGTAAATGTAAGTATTTAAAGGTCATAAGACTATGAAAACTATTTAAGGAGAAGAACATGAAAAAATTTCTTAGTTTCGAATTTTGGCAAAAGTTCGGGAAGTGTTTAATGGTTGTGATTGCCGTAATGCCAGCGGCGGGTCTCATGGTGTCAATCGGGAACTCAATTCCTCTGATTAGCCAAGATTCAGAGCTATTGGCTCGAATTGGGAATATTATTGCGCAAATTGGTTGGGGAATTATCGGTAACCTTCACTTGCTCTTTGCCTTGGCAATTGGTGGTAGCTGGGCTAAGGAAAAGGCTGGTGGTGCCTTCTCAGCAGGTCTTGCCTTCATCCTTATTAACTTGATTACAGGTCACTTCTTTGGTGTGACGACTGACATGCTTGCAGATGCAGCTGCGACTGTTAGCACTGTCTTTGGAACTCAAATTCCAGTATCTGGCTACTTTGTCAATATCCTTGGTCAGCCTGCTTTGAACATGGGTGTCTTTGTAGGGATTATTGCTGGTTTTGTTGGTGCGACTGCCTACAACAAATATTACAACTATCGCAAGTTGCCAGATGTATTGACCTTCTTTAACGGCAAACGCTTTGTGCCATTTGTTGTCATCTATCGTTCTGTTCTTGTAGCGCTTGGTTTGGCAATCTTCTGGCCTCTTGTACAAACTGGTATTAACAGTTTTGGTAAATGGATTGCAACCTCACAAGACACCGCTCCAATTGTAGCCCCATTTGTTTATGGTACCTTGGAACGTTTGCTTCTTCCATTTGGTTTGCACCACATGTTGACCATTCCAATGAACTATACGTCACTTGGTGGTACCTATGACATCTTGACAGGTGCTCAAGCTGGTACACAAGTATTTGGTCAAGATCCGCTCTGGTTAGCTTGGATTACAGACTTGATTAACCTCAAGGATGCTGGTGATATGGCTCAGTACAATGATCTTCTTGCCAATGTAACCCCTGCTCGCTTTAAAGTAGGTCAAATGATTGGTTCCTCTGGTATTCTCATGGGCTTGACCCTTGCTATGTATCGCAATGTTGACCCGGATAAGAAGAAAAAATACCGTGGTATGTTCCTTTCATCTGCTGCAGCCGTCTTTTTGACAGGTGTAACAGAACCAATTGAGTTTATGTTCATGTTTGCGGCAATGCCACTTTATGTCGTTTATGCTTTTGTACAAGGTGCTGCTTTTGCTATGGCGGATATTGTCAATTTGCGTATGCACTCATTTGGTAATATTGAATTCCTTACACGTACACCGATGGCGATTAAAGCTGGTATCGGCATGGACGTTGTCAACTTTATCTGGGTAACAGCCCTCTTTGCAGTTGCAATGTACTTCATTGCCAACTTCATGATTCAAAAATTCAACCTAGCAACTTCTGGACGCAATGGGAACTATGATACAGAAACAACAGATGTGGTTTCAAATTCAAACGTAGATACAGCAGATGCCAATTCACAAGTGGTACAAATCATCAACTTGCTTGGTGGTCGTGATAATATCGCAGATGTGGATGCATGTATGACCCGCCTTCGCGTTAGTGTTAAAGATGTGGCACAGGTTGGAGATGAAAATGCTTGGAAACAGGCTGGTGCTATGGGCTTGATTATCAAGGACTCAGGTGTTCAAGCAGTCTACGGACCAAAAGCAGATGTCCTCAAATCAGACATTCAAGATTTGCTAGAATCTGGCGTAGCCATTCCGCGTACAGAAATTGTTGCAAGTGAAACAGTAGTGGAGGAAGCACAATTCAAGGGTGTGACCGAGGCAGTTTACTCTGTTGCTGAAGGGCAAGCCATTGCCATCACAGAAGTGAAAGATCCGGTCTTCTCACAAAAAATGATGGGTGACGGTTATGCAGTTGAGCCTAGCTCCGGCAATGTTTACGCACCAGTTTCAGGTATTGTAACCAGTGTCTTCCCAACCAAACACGCTGTCGGTATTTTGTCTGACAAGGGTGTAGAAGTCTTGGTGCACGTGGGTCTAGATACGGTTGCACTAAACGGTGCTCCATTCTCAGCTAAGGTAACAGACGGTCAACGTGTTGAAGCTGGTGACTTGCTCCTTGTTGCGGATTTGGATGCTATCCGTTCAGCAGGACGCGAAACAACCATCGTAGTTGCCTTCACAAACACAGCAGAAATCAAATCAGTCAGCCTTGAAAATCTTGGACAGGTCAGTCAAGATAGTCAAGTTGCGACAGTTGAGTTGTAAGATAAAAAGACAAGTTCATGCGAGCTTGTCTTTTGCTTTTAAAAATCTTCTCAATCCCTGCCATTTATGGTATAATAAAGCGATTTTATAAAATGTAGGAGGTTCCCCATGGGACGTAAATGGGCCAATATTGTAGCCAAGAAAACCGCAAAAGACGGTGCTAACTCAAAAGTTTACGCCAAATTTGGTGTTGAAATCTATGTAGCAGCGAAAAAGGGTGACCCAGATCCAGAAACAAACTCAGCGCTGAAATTTGTTATCGACCGTGCTAAGCAAGCGCAGGTTCCAAAACACATCATTGACAAGGCCATTGACAAGGCAAAAGGAAACACAGACGAAACTTTCGTGGAAGGTCGTTACGAAGGCTTTGGCCCAAACGGTTCTATGATTATCGTTGATACCTTGACATCAAATGTAAACCGTACGGCAGCCAATGTTCGCTCTGCCTTTGGTAAAAACGGTGGTAACATGGGTGCGTCTGGTTCCGTATCATTCATGTTTGATAAAAAAGGCGTAGTTGTCTTTGCTGGTGATGATGCAGATGCCATCTTCGAATTGCTCCTTGAAGCAGATGTCGAAGTCGATGACGTAGAAGCAGAAGACGGCACAATCACTGTTTATACAGCACCAACTGATTTGCACAAGGCAATCGTGGCACTTAAGGAATCAGGTATTGAAGAGTTTAACGTTACTGAACTTGAAATGATCCCACAATCAGAAGTATCACTTGACGGCGATGACCTCGCAACATTTGAAAAACTCTACGACGCCCTCGAAGACGACGAAGACGTCCAAAAAATCTACACGAATGTAGATGGCTTTTAATAAAAATGACTGTCCGGGGGACAGTCATTTTTATTAAAAGGTTGGAGATTGGAACTGCCGGCAGGCAGTTTTCTTTGTACTCAAAAGTCCGGGGGACAGTCATTTTTATTAAAAGGTTGGAAATGAGAACCAGCAGAAGCTGGTTTTCTTTTTATCGAGAAATCTACTAGCACTTTTTTTATATTAAAAGGTTGGAGATTGGAACTGCCGGTAGGCAGTTTTCTTTATGCTCAAAAGTCCGGGGGAGTGGATTAAAACAGTCAGGGAAGTGACTGTTTTAACCCGAGCAAAAAATATAAAAGCGAGGCTTGTTCAGTGAACGGTTGTAGCTTGAATCGAGGAATTTTTGCTAGTTTGGATAGAAGACAAGAATAGCGGAAGTGGAAGATGATTTGGTGTACTCGAATTGTTCCATATCTTGAACGGATAGGGTTTGAACAGTGAGGTAAGTTTGTTTTTTATAGCGAATATTAAAATCATTGCTACTACCAGCATCGATAGTTGAGAAGCTCTTTTCATTCAGAGTAAACTCTTCTTTTGAGAGTTTCTCGAGATTTTCTTTTGTTGCCATTAAATAGATTTTGCCAGAGAAAGGAGATTCAAGAGAGAATTCTCCTTTGGATGTCGTGATTTCGACAATTTGCTGAAAGTTCTCAATCTTAGCCAGACGTTCATCTGTTTTTAGAGCTTTTTCTGTTTCAATGGAAGCTGCTGTTAGCTCGTTTTGCATTTCTTTATTAACTTCTGAAGTGACAGAGTGACAAGCACTTAAGCAAGGTATCATCATGCAGAGTGCAATGAGGGAAATATACTTTTTCATCATGGGCTCCTTTATATAATTTCATCATTTTCAGCTTGTAAAAGCACACCTTTTTCCAACACCATCTTTGCTAGTAGTGCAATAATAACCAGCACACCATTTATGAAGTAGTCACTAAGTGAAAAATCATATAAGGCACTTACATTCTTTAAATCTAGGTAAGATAGGAAAAAAGCACTTGCAAATTGTATGCTCGTCCATACGATTAAGGTTCCTAAAATTATCTTTGTATAGACTACATTTTCAGTTGAGAAAATAGTTCCTGTTTGAAAGTTGGTGAGCAATTTTTTGAGTATGGTGGCCATGTAGATAAAGCAGGCTACCAATAGGATACTTATGATTAGAATAATAACAATGATAGGAAAGGGGACATCTAATTGTAGACTATTTTGAATAGGTTTCCCGCCTATAAGTAGAATAAGAAGTGCCAACAATATTAGTCCTGTTAAGGCAATCAATCCATAACGAATAAACGTTAGCAACTGTATGACGATGTTGAAAAATATCTTTTTGTTCATGCTATTCCCCCTCCCTCACATATTCCAAAATATCTCCTGGTTGGCAGTCTAGGATGCGGCAGATGCTCATCAGGGTATTAAAACGAATACCTTTTGCCTTGCCTGTCTTGAGAATGGACAGATTGGCTTCGGTGATGCCGACTTGCTCTGCTAGGTCCTTGGAAGTCATTTGTCGGTCTTTGAGGACCTTGTCTAAGTTTACGCGAATCATTTCCATATCAGATAAACTCACTGTTCTCAGTTGCTAATTGTTGCCCTTTTTGAACCAATCTCCAGACAAAATAAGTTGCGAAGAGGAAGAGGGCATTGAGGATAAAGTCTGACCAGCGAAGATTGAGGAAGTTGTTTGGACCAGTAACATGTGTCAGGAAAAACAAAGTGGTTAGGCAAAATTGCCCAGCAGTCAAGACGAGCAAACTGATGAAGAGTTTCTGATAGAGTACTAGGCTAGCTGAAGCGAAATAATCTTCTTCCAGAAGTAGCTTGCAAAGTTTTTGAATTAGGTAGGCAATGTGACTGAGTGCGACCAAGACGATTAGAATCAATCCAGTCGTTAGAAGAATGAGCCAGACACTGATCTGGTCAATGGGTTTGTTAAAGGTGTATTCCCAAGAGTCTATCGCAAAGGAGTTGCCTCCAAGACCAGCCAAGGTAAAGATGGTATAAAGAGCAATCGTGAAATAGAAGAAATAGCGAACACAACCAGCTAATAGTCCAGCTGTTTTGAGTAGATTGGTTTTCATAGCAAACCTCCGATTATTATTGTTTTATGATAATATTATCTGTAAAATTATTATAAAACAATAATTTTTGAAATGCAAGCGTTTTTTTAAAAAATTTATTTTTTGTGTGACTGAGAAAGTTTGTAGTATTATCTGGTTATAATAGATAACTATAACCATCCCTAGAAAATAGCTATTTGAAAGCTTGTAGCTTTTCTGTTATGATAGAACAGTATCATTTTTAGGAGGAGCTATGTCAAATAATTTACTTGTTTTACAATCTGACTTTGGTCTAGTAGATGGTGCCGTGTCAGCTATGATTGGTGTGGCTCTTCAGGAGTCGCGTGACCTAGTTGTTCACAACCTGACCCACGATATTACACCTTACAATATTTTCGAAGGCTCTTACCGTCTTTTTCAGACAGTTGAATATTGGCCAGAAGGCACGACATTTGTATCTGTTGTTGATCCAGGAGTAGGCTCTAAGCGTAAAAGTGTGGTGGCTTTGACGGAACAAAACCACTATATCGTTACCCCGGATAACGGAACGCTTTCTTTCATCAAGAAACATGTGGGCATTAAGGCTGTTCGTGAAATTTCAGAAGTGGCCAATCGCAGAGCCAATACGGAGCATTCCTATACCTTCCATGGTCGTGATGTTTATGCTTATACGGGTGCAAAATTAGCCTCAGGTCATATCAGTTTTGAAGAAGTTGGACCAGAGTTGCAGGTGGCAGATATTGTTGAAATTCCAACCGTTCCGACAGAAGTTGGACCAGACTTTGTCAAAGGAGCTATCGACATCTTGGATGTTCGCTTTGGTTCACTATGGACCTCAATCACGCGTGAGGAATTTTATACCTTGAAGCCGCAATTTGAGGACCGTTTTGAAGTGACCATTTACAACAACGACATGTTGGTCTATCAAAACCAAGTGACCTATGGCAAGTCTTTTGCGGATGTCCGCATCGGTCAACCCCTGCTCTATATCAATTCACTCTATCGAGTGGGCTTGGCCATTAACCAAGGATCCTTTGCCAAGGCCTATAATGTCGGTGTCGGTCAAAACTGGCATATCGAAATCAAACGCATTAGTAATTAAAGAAAATGAAGGAGAATTTTATGAAAAATAATTCTATCAAAACAGTCGTTGCTACCGGTATCGGTGCTGCCCTCTTTGTTGTCATTGGCTTGCTAATCAACATTCCTACTTTTGTTCCAAATACTTCAATTCAGCTCCAATACGCTGTTCAGGCACTTTTGTCAGTTGTATTTGGGCCAGTAGTTGGCTTTTTAGTAGGTTTTATTGGCCATACGCTTAAAGATTCGTTGACATACGGACCTTGGTGGTCATGGATTTTAGCCTCAGGAGTAGTAGGGTTGGTTATTGGTTTTGCAAAAAATCGTCTTCGTGTTGAGGAAGGGATTTTTGAAGGAAAAGATATTGTAGTTTTCAATATCTTCCAAGTAGTTGCCAATGTCATTGCCTGGGGAATTATCGCTCCAGTATTGGACATTGTAATCTATAGTGAAGCAGCAAATAAGGTATTCACTCAGGGTTTGGTAGCTGGGATTGTCAATAGTATTACAATAGCCATTGCTGGTACTATTCTTCTTGGAGTTTATGCTCGTTCGCAAACGAAAACAGGTAGTTTGTCAAAAGATTAAGAACTTTCACGAACAGGACTATCAAAAATAGAATAAAAACCGAATGTTACTATCAACCTAGAAATTTTCTAGGTTGATTTTTTTGAGAAAGATATTGACAGTATGATATAATAATATAAAAGAATAGAAATTGTCAGATGAAGGGAGGAGTGATGTATGGCTTGGACAGAAGAAAATATAGCTCCCCTTATTCATTCTATTCTCAATCCAGGCGAGGAGATTTTAACCATTTATCAGTCTGGAACGACAGATTCTCTCTATATATGTGTTTTATGGAATACGATTTATTACAAGGTCTTTCGCATCAGTAATCATCCATCTACCTCAAGCTACAAACAACCCACCTTCTATGATTTTCATGGGGAATTTTACATGAAGGGGGCTATTCGAAACTACCTCTATCAAGAGGGAAGTTGGTGTGTCTTGACCAAACAAGGCTACTACTTGCTACAATTTTTTCAGAAAGCTTGGGATGCTAAGCAGGATATTTTCGCTAGTTGGCATAAAGGCAGGTTACAGGTCCGTTTGCTCATAGAGGAAGAAGAGGCTAGCTGTTTGGTCCACTATCGTTTCCCTGATAATCAGGCTAGGGAGGTAGAGCGCCTCCTAGCATCAGGTTTATTGACTGCAACCTACCTTTCCCGTTCCTCTCTCAAAATACGGATTAGCCGGTTTGTAGCTCCCTATATAGAGGTCATTGGCCACAGCCAACTCTATCGTAAAAAACCGAGTAAATCCATGCTTCAGTGGGAAAAATATCAGTCCCAGCTCATTGAACTCCAAAGGACCTATCGCTTGGTTGAGGATCGACCACCGTCGACTTTTGTTGAAAAATGGCTGAGCTTACTACAAACCTATCTCTGCTCTGCTATTGTCACCTACTGGGAAGAGATGATTAAAGATGTGGAGTGGCAAGAGAAGGAGAAGGTGGAGCTACCGAAAAATAGGGCTAAGCAGACCGATCCCATAAAGGACAAGTGGAAGAAGAATATTGCCAAGCGCCACAAGCGCCAGGTGGGACAACTCCTCGGTGATGATGACTTGGAAAAATTGAAACAACTCAAATCTGAATTGGAAGAGTAATTTTCAGTTCAGATTTTTGTTTTTTAGTCTTGTAAGCGGTATAATGGAAGGTGGCTTTGACTAGAAAAGTCAAATTTCTATCATCTATTGCAAAGATTGAGAAGGAGAAATCATGTCAAAAGACATTCGCGTATTGTTATACTATAAGTATGTTCCAATTGAAAATGCCAAAGAGTATGCTGCAGAGCACTTGGCTTTCTGTAAGTCTATCGGACTAAAAGGCCGTATCTTGATTGCTGATGAAGGCATCAACGGTACTGTTTCTGGTGACTACGAAACAACACAAAAATACATGGACTATGTTCATGCTAACCCATTGTTCAGTGATTTGTGGTTTAAGATTGATGAAGAAAATGAGCAAGCTTTCAAGAAAATGTTTGTTCGTTATAAAAAAGAAATCGTTCACCTTGGTCTAGAAGACAACGACTTCGACAGTGACATTGACCCACTTGTAACAACAGGTGCTTATTTGTCACCAAAAGAATTCAAGGAAGCTCTTTTGGACGAAGACACAGTTGTTTTGGATACACGTAATGACTACGAGTACGACCTTGGGCATTTCCGTGGTGCCATCCGCCCAGACATCCGCAACTTCCGTGAATTGCCACAATGGGTCCGTGATAACAAAGAGAAATTCATGGACAAGCGCGTAGTTGTTTACTGTACTGGTGGTGTTCGCTGTGAGAAATTCTCAGGCTGGATGGTTCGTGAAGGTTACAAGGATGTCGGTCAGTTGCACGGTGGTATCGCAACCTATGGTAAAGACCCAGAAGTTCGTGGCGAATTGTGGGATGGTAAGATGTATGTCTTTGACGAGCGTATCGCTGTTGATGTCAACCATGTAGACCCAGTTGTTGTTGGTAAGGACTGGTTTGATGGCACACCATGTGAACGCTATGTCAACTGTGGCAACCCATTCTGTAACCGTCGTACCCTTATGTCAGAAGAAAACGAGCACAAGTATGTTCGTGGCTGTTCAGCTGAATGCCGTGCCCACGAGCGCAACCGTTATATCTCTGAAAATGGCTTGACTCGCCAAGAATGGGCAGAGCGTTTAGAAGCAATTGGTGAAAGCCTTGCTCCAGCAAATGCCTAATAATACTAAAATTGCATTGAGAAATCAGTGCAATTTTTTTGTGTAATCAGAATGCTTGACTTTTTCTTTGGTCCGGTCTATACTAAGCCAATCAACCAGAAAAGAGAAGAAGATGAAATCATTTTGGATGAACTTAGCAGTAGCAGACCTTGAAAAAGCTGGTCAGTTTTATGAAGCAGTTGGTTTTTCTGTGGCGACTTTTGGAGATATCAAGTCAGCAACCCTGCCAGAAGGTGGTAACTTAATTTTGATGCAGGAAGGGACCTTTACCCAACGCGTACCATTTCAGCTAGCAACTAGTGGCAATGAAGTCTTGATTTCGCTTAATGTGGCGAGTAGGGAAGAAGTGGATAGCCTTATCGAGCGTGTTGAAGCAAATGGCGGGCAAATTACAGGTCGCCCGACAGATGCCCATGGCTTCTATGGAGCAAGTTTTACAGACCTTGATGGGCATCATTTTAATGTGATTGTGATGTAAGAAACATTTATTTGTCGGGAAATATTTGTTTACATCGGTTAAGGAATGTTCTTTAGCGAGTTATATCGTTCGTCATAGCTTATAGATTGGGAGAAAGGGAGAATTCTTCCTTTTTTTCATGCTGGTTTCTGATATAATAGGGATATGAAAAAAGTCATCGAATTCAAGAATTTTTCTTTTACATACAATGCGCAGACGGAAGCGACCTTACATGGTATTGATTTGACCATTTTCGAGGGGGAAAAGGTTCTCATTATTGGTCCATCTGGATCGGGCAAGTCCACTCTTGGTCAAGTTTTAAATGGGATTATTCCAAATATCCATAAGGGAACCCATTCTGGAGATTTCAAGTTGATGGGGCAGTCTGCTTTTGACCAGTCCATTTACCAAAAATCTCTCTTGGTCAGCACTGTTTTGCAGGATACGGACGGTCAGTTTATTGGGCTTTCTGTTGCTGAAGATATGGCTTTTGCACTGGAAAATGACATGGAAACCTTGGCGACCATGAGAGAACGAGTTCATGATTGGGCAGAGCGCTTGGAACTAAATGAATTGCTCAACCATCGTCCCCAGGATCTTTCGGGAGGTCAGAAGCAACGGGTCAGCCTAGCAGGGGTCTTGATTGATGAAAGTCCTATTTTGTTATTCGATGAACCTCTGGCCAACCTGGATCCCAAATCTGGACAAGATACCATTGACTTGATTGATCGTTTGCATGCTCAAGAGGGAACAACGACCATTATTATTGAGCACCGCTTGGAAGATGTCCTTTATCGACAGGTAGACAGAATTGTGTTGATAAACGATGGACGTATTCTCTTCAATGGTCATCCAGATCAGCTCTTGCAGACTAGTCTGCTCAAAGAAAACGGCATCCGTGAGCCGCTCTATATTTCTACCTTACGAGGCTTAGGTTATCCAATTGAAAGGGCTGCCCACCTCTCTTCTGTCTGGGAACTTGAACTAGGTTCTTTAGAAATGGGGCAACTCCCAAGTGTCAACTTGACAGAAGTGGAAAAGGAAGTCTTGTTGGAAGCCCGCAATTTGCAATTCGCTTACTCTGATAAAACCATTCTCTCAGGCATAGATTTAAACATCTATAAGGGTGAGCGTTTGGCTATCGTCGGAAAAAATGGGGCTGGCAAATCCACTTTGGCCAAGGCCTTGTGTGCCTTTATTCAACCTGAGGGGGAGATATTGTGGCAAGGTAAATCCATTAAGGATGATTCTGTCAAGGAGAGAGCGGAGCGGATTGGTTACGTTCTTCAGAACCCTAATCAGATGATCAGTCAGACCATGATTTTTGACGAAGTGGCCCTTGGTTTGCGAATGAGGGGAGTGGCGGAAGAAGAAATTGAGGCTAGGGTCTTCAAGATTTTAGAGGTTTGTGGCTTGTATCAGTACCGCAAATGGCCGATTTCAGCCCTGTCCTACGGTCAGAAGAAGAGGGTGACGATTGCCACTATCTTGGTGCTTAATCCTGAGATTATTCTGTTGGATGAGCCGACGGCTGGTCAGGACCAACGTCATTACCAGGAGATGATGGATTTCTTGGATCAACTTAATGCTCAAGGACACACCATTGTGATGATTACCCACGATATGCAGTTGATGTTGGATTATTCAGATAGGGCTATTGTTGTGGTGGATGGACAGATTATCGAAGATGCTAGTCCAGCAGAAATCTTGTCAAATAGCCAGGTCATTGAAGAAGCCAATTTGAAGGAAACATCTATATTCCACTTGGCAGAACGCTTGGCAGTAAACCCACTGGAATTGACCATGTTCTATATGCAGGAAGAAAGGAGGGAGGCATGAGCCAACAACATTTAATTGGTTACCATAAAGGAAGAGGCATTATTTACGATTTGTCTGCTGTTACCAAGCTCTTGTTTTTCCTGATTGTGACTATTCTTGCCATGGTGACTTACGATACCCGTTTGATTGCCTTTATTGCCCTATTTTCGCTGGCCTTATTCAAACTATCCGGTATTCGCTATAAGGATGTGTCCCTTGTTCTGCTCTTTACAATTGTTTTTGCCCTCTTAAATGCCTTGATGGTTCATCTGTTTGCACCAAGGTACGGAGTAGAGCTCTATGGGGCTGAAACGGTTATCCTTTCTGGTTTTGGTTCCTATTCCTTGATTAGTCAGCAGCTTTTTTATCTATTTAACTTACTCTTGAAATATTTTTGTACAGTGCCTCTGGCTCTTGTCTTTTTGATGACAACCCATCCGAGCCAGTTTGCTTCAAGTTTAAATCAGATTGGGGTATCTTATAAGGTAGCCTATGCGGTTAGTTTGACCATGCGTTATATCCCAGATATTCAGGAGGAGTTTTATACTATTCGGATGTCCCAGGAAGCGCGTGGTTTGGAGTTATCTAAGAAAGGTAAGTTAATGGACCGTATTAAGGGTAATCTAGCTCTGGTTATCCCCTTGATTTTTGGTTCCTTAGAGCGGATTGATACCATTTCAACAGCCATGGAATTACGTCGTTTCGGGAAAAATAAAAAAAGAACCTGGTATAGCTACCAAGCCTTGCAAAGTATTGATTATCTGGTTCTAGCCCTTATTTTTGTGCTTATTCTCATTACAATTGGACTTTTATTTGTGAATGGTGGACGTTTTTACAACCCGTGGAGATAGAGAAAGGGAGCGGGAAAGAACTCGACTGGTAAAAAAAGAGTTCGTCTTCCCGCCCCCGCACAGTTGATTAGGTCAGATTTGGAGTGTAAAATACGAACAAATCTGCCAATCAACCACTGCGCTGAGATGTTGACACAAACCCTGAGAAGCGAGGTTGGGCTTTTTGCTCAGCCTCTTTTACAGTGGTCGTTTATTTGGCATACCAGCCTTCCGTGGAAACATATTGGGAGTTTCCTTTTTCTTTTCCACAATGGTCAGTGTGCGTGGATCGCCGTTTGGCAATTGATAGTCAACGTTTTCAATGACCTTACCAAAAAGGAGGGTCAGGGCGTTCTTAGCTTGAGCCAATTCGTCCTCAGCGCTAGAGGCTTTGAGGGCAATGAGTTTGCCATTGAGTTTTAAATACGGAATGGTTAGCTCTGATAAGATTTGCATACGTGCAACTGCCCGAGCGGTGACAAGGTCAAATTGGGCACGAAATTGCTTGTCTTGGGCAAAATCTTCAGCCCGCCCATGATAGAAATGCACATTCTCCAAACCCAATTCCTCTGCCAATAAATGCAAGAAATTGATCCGCTTGTTGAGAGAGTCAATGATAGTTACATCTAATTGAGGATAGATGATTTTCATGGGAAGACTTGGAAAACCTGCTCCGGCTCCTATGTCTAATAAGCGAAGGGGTTCGTTTTGGATATGGCCTTGAAGAATGGGAGCGATAGAGTCATAAAAATGTTTGAGATAGACGTCCTCTTCTTCAGTTATAGCTGTCAAATTGATTTTTTCATTCCATTCTACTAACAGTTGAAAATAGCGATGGAATTGTTGTTTCTGGGTGTCAGTTAGCTGGATGCCTTGGTCCGCCAAGGTCTTATAAAATACTTCAGGTTTCATAGTTTTATCTTACCATAAATTGTTGAAATTGTGGATAAGAAAGAACAGACAAGAGTGCTAATTTAGTATGTCAGTGGTTTCATACTTTTATCACCAATACAATAAGAAAAGGCTGGGCTTAGGCCCAACTCTGTTCTTAATCCCCATCCGATGACTGCTCTGAGGATGAAGTATTGGTTGCTTCTGAGTCAGCTGTAGTATTTTCAGTTTGAGATTCTGAAGAGGAACTTTGTGTTGATTGCTCAGTGGATTCACTGGAACTAGACACTGTGCTACTATAGTTATTGTAAGTATTATAACTATTATAAGCATTGGATAGAGAACGGCTGCCTTTCAAATAGTAATTTGAACCATAGCGAACCAAACCACTCGGCACTTCCCATTCAGTAGCAGTATAGTCAGAATGCATATAGGCCATCATATGGTGATAAACGTCTGTAGCAACTCGCATCCCATTATCTAAGATCGGGGTCATACGGTTGGTGTAACCGGTCCAAACGGCCATGGCATACTGGCTAGAGTAGCCGACGAAGTTCTCATCTGGAACGACACTGTAGCTATAGTTAGCTTCAGGAACAGAAGCAAGAATGGATTCTGTTTCGCTGTCGGTATAGTTTGAGGTACCGGTTTTACCAGCCATCGGAATACCGCTGACAGTAGCGTTTAGTCCGTAACCATAACTCAATACAGATTTCATCAAATCTGTCATCATATAGGCTGTTTCTTCCGTCATAACACGGTTCCCTTGAGGAGCATACTCCGAAACTGTTCCATCGCTAAAGACAATCTTATTGACATATTGTGGAGCGTAATAAGTTCCGCCATTGGCGAAGGCAGCATAGGCTGCAGCCATTTTTTCAGAACTTGCACCATATTGACGACCTGTATCGGAAGTGTTACTAGAAATCGCATTTGAGTAGTGCATTTCTGGATAGTCAATACCGATACTGTTCAAGAATGCCAGAGAGTTTTCTAGTCCAGTTGCTTCAAGAGCCTTGACTGCTGTCACATTACGTGAATACTGAACAGCTGTCTTGATTGAAATGGATCCGTAGAATTGCTTGTCCCAGTTATTGATCGGGATAGTTGTGCCAGGGAAATTGTAAGGTCCATCGACCATAATGTCAGCCGTTGAAGTGTAGATGCCATGTTCATAAGCAGGAGCATAGTCGGTGATGGGTTTCATGGTCGAACCAAAGTCACGGTTGGTTTCAACAGCCTGGTTGGTACCGAAGGAAACATTACTTGATTGGTGCCGTCCGCCCAACTGTGCAACGACCTTACCGTTTGATACATCCACGACCGTAGAGGCTACCTGCATCAAATCATCCGGGTAGCTGACATACATATCGGTATTGTAAATGTCCCACAACTGCTGTTGAGCAGCAGGATCTACGTTTGTATAGACATCCATACCCGTAGTTAACAAGTTGTAGCCTGTTTTAGCCTCAACTTCTTCGATAACCTGCTTGAGATAGTTATCCATATAAGCAGGATAAGCTGCTTCATTGGATAGAGCCTGTAAACCATCAGTGACTGGAGTCAGCACAGCTTGCTCGTACTGGGCATTGTCGATGTACTTTTCTTCCAACATTTCAGCTAGGACTAAATCTCTGCGTGTTTTAGCATCTTCAGGGTTGGTATAAGGATCGTATTGGTTAGGAGCTTGAGGCATACCTGCCAGTAAGGCGAGCTGGGCTAAAGTAAGATCTTTCAATTCTTTACCATAGTAGGAATGTGCAGCTGTTTTCATCCCGTAGTTTCCATTGGCCATAAAGACTTTATTGACATAATAGGTCAATATTTCTTGTTTGGTCTTGTCTTTTTCCAATTGGGTTGCTAACCAGGCTTCTTGGATTTTCCGTTTGATGTTTTGGTCCTCGGAAGAAGTTGAGAAGTAGGTCAGTTTGATGAACTGCTGGTCCAGTGTTGAACCACCTTGTAAGCGTCCACCAGTCAGGTTGTTAACCAAAGAACCAGCGATACGGATAACGTCCACACCTCGATGGTTGAAGAAACGCTGATCCTCAATGGCAACGATGGCATTGACCAAATCAGTCGGAATTTCTTCGATTTTTGCGCTGGATCGTTTTTCTGCTCCTAGGTCAGCAATCAGACTGCCATTTTTGTCATAAATCTTACTGGATACTGTGGCTATCAAGCTTTCTTCGGTTAGCTTGGGTGCTGTTGCGATCCAGTAGCCTACCAAGAGAGAACCAGCTAGAAAGGTAATAATAAAGCCAGCTAATAAGATATTTGCAACTACTAGGAGAGTTTTTTTAATACTTGTAGTTTTCAAAAGAGTCACCACCTAATAAATTTTTTTCAACCACTTCAAGATAAGGTACGCTAGGAAAACGTCCCATTTGAACCTCAAAGCCAAATTGCCTAATGAAAGAGAGAGGCATAGATTTACTCCCCTTATCTGTTTGATAAAACTCAATCAAGTGGACAGCCGGTAAGAGATAGGTTTCTTTTAGCGTTGAAAAGTGAAGAAGAACAAAGCATACGCCACCCTGCTTTACAACCTGTTTCATGTGTTCAATCTGATGCTCATGAAAATTCTTCATGGGCATGGATGCTTTTTGTCGCGTTTCCTTGGCTTCGAAATCGATATAATGTTTTTTGAAGACTCCTGAATAATCCGTTGTAGATGGCTGTCGAAAATAGGCCTCTACAATTTTCGCACGGCTTCTCTTCGGATAATCAACCTTTACAATCTGCACAGGAGTAGGTTTCTTATGTATAACCGCAATCTCGTGAGCAAGATAGTAAAGGTTGCTATCATTGATAGCAGCTTCAAAGGACATTCCCCGATTAGCGAAGCTAATTTTTTGAGATGAAACAGAATTGGTTCTATTGATTTTTTTAGCTATCTTATGAGGATAATTGACCATAGAACTCCTTCTTGATAAAATAAATATCAGCATATTATACCACAATTAGAGAAAAGAGTACAAGGAATGCATACTAAGAGCCTTTTGATAAGGGGATATACACATACCGAGCTAGGGATTTTTTCAGACAAGGACCCGCGGCTAGCCATCATAAAATTGGCTATCAAGCAGGATCTTGTTCGAATTTTGGAGGATGGAGTGACCTGGTTTGTTCTGACAGGTCAGTTGGGCTTTGAATATTGGACTTTAGAAGTTTTAGAGGATTTGCGGTCGGAAGGTTATGGTTTTCAAATAGCGACCATCTTCATGTTTGAAAATCATGGAGAACAATGGAATGAAGCCAACCAGCTGAAATTGCAGCGCTTTAAGCAGACGGATTTCATTAAGTATGCCTACCCTCGTTATGAGAATCCTGGTCAGTTTAAAGATTACAATAAATTTTTAGTGGATAATACTGACGGAATCTATCTGTTTTACGATGCTGAAAATGAAACCAACTTGAAATATTTATATCATCAAGTCTTAAAAAAAGAGGAGTATGATAGAAAAACGCTTACCTTTGAACAACTGAATGAGGTGGCAGAAAATTTTTCAAATTCTGAGTGATTTGACTTGATTTTTCCCTATTTTTTTTAATATAATAGGACTAGTGATGTTTTAGATATGGGAGAGAGAAATGGCAAGTATTAAATTTACAACTAAAGATATTTTTGAACAAGATTTTAAAGTCGGTTTCCGTGGCTACGATCAAGATGAAGTCAATGACTTTTTAGATGAAATCATGAAGGATTATGATGCTTACGAAGCTATTATCAAGGAGTTGAAAGGCGAGATTGCTCGCTTGAAAGCTCAGGTAGCAAACACTCCTAAAGTTGCTGCTGTTGAGGAAGTAAAAGATGTGCTTCCTACGGAACGTCCATCCTCGGCTACAAACTTTGATATTCTTCGTCGTTTAAATCGTTTGGAGAAAGAAGTCTTCGGCAAACAAATCGTTCAAGACTGATAGATAGAAATTGCGTGCAATTTTTGGATAATCGCGTGGTAGGTTTCAACCATGAGGAAAGTCCATGCTAGCACTGGCTGCGATGCCGGTAGTGTTTGTGCTAGGCGAATCAATAAGCCTAGGGACGTTGGTAACGTTACGGCGGTTAAAATGGCTACGTCATCAGATATGCCAAAGTAGACCTGAAAGTGCCACAGTGACGAAGTTTTTATGGAAACGTAAAAAATGGAACGCGGTAAACCCCTCAAGCTAGCAACCCAAACTTTGGTCGGGGCATGGGATGGATGGAATTGAACTGAAATCCTGACTGTGAAAACAGTAGACAGATGATTATCGAAGGTGGTAGAACCTAGTGCCACTGGAACAAAACATGGCTTACAGAAAATTGCATAAATAGGTAGCTAGCTTTGCTAGCTTTTATTTTAGAAGGAAAAAAATGAAAAAACAGTTTGAATTGATTGCGACCGCTGCAGCTGGCTTAGAGGCAGTTGTTGGTCGTGAAATTCGCAATCTCGGCTATGAGTGCCAGGTGGAAAATGGTCGTGTACGATTCGAGGGTGATGTGAAGGCGATTATCGAAACCAACCTCTGGCTACGTTCGGCGGACAGGATAAAAATTATTGTTGGTCAATTTCCAGCAAGAACCTTTGAAGAGCTTTTCCAAGGAGTTTTTGGTTTGGATTGGGAGAATTATCTGCCTTTGGGATGCAAGTTTCCAATTTCCAAGGCCAAGTGTGTTAAATCCAAGTTACACAATGAGCCGAGTGTACAGGCTATTTCGAAAAAAGCAGTTGTTAAGAAATTACAAAAACACTTCTCTCGTCCAGAGGGAGTGCCGCTCCAGGAAGTTGGAGCAGAGTTCAAGATTGAAGTATCTATTTTGAAAGATCTAGCAACAATCATGATTGATACGACTGGGTCTAGTCTCTTCAAACGTGGTTATCGGGTAGAAAAAGGTGGAGCACCGATCAAGGAAAATATGGCAGCAGCGATTTTGCAACTGTCCAACTGGTATCCTGATAAGCCTCTCATCGATCCGACCTGTGGTTCAGGGACATTTTGTATTGAAGCTGCTATGCTGGCAAAAAATATGGCTCCTGGCTTGAAACGTAGCTTTGCTTTTGAAGAATGGCCATGGGTTGATGACCAGTTAGTGGCAGATGTACGAAAAGAAGCTCAGGCTGCTATTAAATCAGATTTGGTCTTGGATATTGCGGGTTCAGACATCGATGCTCGTATGGTTGAAATTGCCAAGAAAAATGCTTTTGCGGCTGGAGTAGATCAGGACATTGTTTTCAAACAGATGCGAGTTCAGGATTTGCGGACGGATAAAATCAATGGTGTTATCATTTCAAATCCACCTTATGGAGAACGTTTGTTGGATGACGACGCAATCATCACACTGTATCGTGAGATGGGGCAAACCTTTGAGCCTTTAGAAACCTGGTCTAAGTTTATTTTGACCAGTGATGAGCAATTCGAGAAGCGTTTTGGTAGGCAGGCTGATAAAAAGAGAAAATTATATAATGGTACCTTAAAAGTAGATTTGTATCAATTTTTTGGTCAACGTGTCAAGCGTCAAATGGTAGAAGAGAAATAATAGGAGGATATCGTGGAAGAAAATAAGAATAAGCTACCCTTGGAAAATGAGAAAGTTTTGGATTTTGAAGTAGCTAAGGATTTAACCATTGCAGAAGCCGTAAAGAAACATAAGGAAATCGAAGCAGGTGTGACTGAGGATGATAGTCTTTTAGATCGTTATATCAAGCAACATCGGACAGAGATTGAGTCGCAGAAATTTGAAACCAAGGTCAATCATTTGCCACTGGTAGAACCTACTGGCGATGGGGAAGAAACGAATGTTCAGACAGCTAGTCTTTCGACGGCTGTGACTGATGAGATTCTTGCAGTTGGCAAGGCTGTGACTGAGGAGGTAGAAGTACCGACTGCTCCTTTGGAAGAAACAATTGTTGCAGGTGCGGCAGTGGTTGACAGTATAGCGACTGTTTCCCGAGAACAAGAAGTGGATGATTGGGGTCAGGCGGAGGAAGCTGAGAAGGATAGAAAGAAAAAAATCTATTTCTGGTCAGCTTTAGCAGCTCTTTTTGTCACTATCTTAGCAACGGCTTTCATGTGGTTGAACTCAGTGAATAAATCGACCACGGAAACAGCTAGTAGTTCAAGCAGCAGTCAGACATCGACCACTGCAAGTAGCTCGGCAGATGCTAATAGTCTAGCCTTTGAACAACTCTATGCTAGCTTCTTTACAGATAGTAGTTTGACAAAGTTGAAGAATTCTGAGTTTGGTAAATTGGCGGAGTTGAAGGCCCTCTTGGACAAGATGGAGAAAAATTCAGATAGTTATAAAAAAGCCAAGGAACAGTATGATAATCTTGAAAAAGCCATTGCTGCTATTCAGGCAATCAATGGGCAATTTGATAAAGAAGTTATCGTAAATGGTGAAATTGATACCACTGCCACTGTTAAAGCGGAAGCCAGTCTTTCTGCTACTAACACGGGTATTAGCTCAGTGGATAGCTTATTGGCTTCTGTTGTCAATTTTGGACGTTCTCAACAGGAAGTTGCTGCTAGCTCTGCCACAGCTGTTGCTGCTCCAGCTGAAAACTCTCAGGCTGCTTCGGCATCTGCAGAAACCACTGCTCCAGCCTCAACCGAGAGTGCGGTAGTCAATGATAGCGTTGTTGGTGCTATTAGTGGAGCAGCAACTATTTACGGAATTCCTGTACCAGAAGGAGTTGCTCTACAGCGTGATCGCAGCCGTGTTCCTTACAATCAAGCCATGATTGACGATGTCAACAATGAAGCTTGGACTTTCAACCCTGGTATTTTAGAAAATATTGTAGCTATTTCTCAACAGCGTGGTTATATTACAGGCAACCAATATATCTTGGAAAAAGTGAACATCATTAACGGAAATGGTTATTACAATATGTTTACACCGGATGGTAGCTATCTCTTCTCGATTAACTGTAAGACAGGTTACTTTGTTGGTAATGGCTCAGGTCATTCGGATGCCTTGGATTATTAAGCAAAACAAAAAAAGCGGTTGAACCGCTTTTTTTATACCCTATCTTCTTAAATCGGTTTTCTTTCAAAGGCATCGCTTGAAATACCTTGTGAAACAATCAATTTTGCCCACTCTTTAGCTGAATGTAGGCTGTGGTCCTTGTAGTTTCCACAGGATTCAATGGTTGTTCCAGGGACATCCTCCCAAGTAATGCCATCTGCGATCTCTTCCAAACTCGCTTTGATGACTTGAGCAATTTCTGCTGGATCTTGCTTGCCCCACATAATCATGTGAAAACCAGTTCTGCATCCAAAGGGTGAGCAGTCAATCAGACCGTCAATCCGCTGACGGATGAGTTTAGCCAAGAGGTGTTCAATGGTGTGCAGACCAGCTGTATCCATGGCATTTTCATTGGGCTGAATTAGACGGATATCAAAGTTTGTGATAATATCCCCTTTTGGACCAACTTCTTCTGAAATCATGCGGACATAAGGAGCCTTTACAATAGTGTGGTCCAATTCAAAACTTTCAACGGTAACTTCTTTTTTCATTTGTTCCTCCAAACTATGTGATGAATTTATTATAACATATTTGTTAATTTGGAATTGTGAAATCGGTTCAATTATGGTAAAATAGATACAGATTTTGTGAAAATCGAATTTAAAAAAGAGGTAGAAATATGGAAATCATTACACTTGTAGTGACTTTTGTTTCTGCTCTCATTGGTTTAGTAATTGGCTACTTTGCCATTTCTTTGAAGATGAAATCTGCAAAAGAAACTGCAGAATTAACCCTTTTAAATGCAGAACAAGAAGCTAGTAATGTTCGTGGTCGTGCGGAAGAAGCAGCAGAAGCTATTTTAAGAACAGCTGAACGTGACCGCCAGACCTTGAAAAAAGAATTACTCTTGGAAGCTAAGGAGGAGGCTCGTAAGTACCGAGAAGAAATCGCAGAAGAATTTAAGTCAGAGCGTCAAGAATTGAAACAAATTGAAGTGCGTTTGACCGAACGTGCCAGCAATTTGGATCGAAAAGATGACAATTTGACGACTAAAGAAAAGACTTTGGAGCAAAAAGAACAAAGTCTAACGGATAAATCTAAACACATTGATGAGCGTGAGCAAGAAGTTGCTAAATTGGAAGAGCAAAAGGCTCTAGAATTAGAACGCGTGGCAGCACTCAGTCAGGAAGAAGCGAAAGATATTATCCTGACAGATACACGCGATAAGTTGACACATGAGATTGCAACTCAAATCCGAGATGCAGAGCGTGAGGTCAAAGAACGTTCGGATAAGATGGCCAAGGACTTGTTGGCCCAGGCTATGCAACGGATTTCAGGTGAATATGTAGCTGAGCAGACTATTACCTCTGTTCATCTACCAGATGATGCCATGAAAGGTCGGATTATCGGACGTGAAGGACGTAATATTCGTACCTTTGAAAGTTTGACCGGTATCGATGTTATCATTGATGATACGCCGGAAGTGGTTGTCCTATCAGGTTTTGACCCCATTCGTCGTGAGATTGCTCGTATGACCATGGAAACCTTGCTTCAAGATGGTCGGATTCATCCGGCTCGTATTGAGGAATTGGTTGAAAAGCACCGTGTGGAAATGGACAATCGCATCCGTGAGTATGGCGAGGCTGCTGCTTACGAAGTTGGCGCACCTAACCTTCACCCAGATTTGATTAAGATTATGGGACGTTTGCATTTCCGTACATCTTATGGTCAAAATGTCCTCCGTCACTCGATTGAAGTGGCTAAATTGGCAGGTGTCCTTGCTGCTGAGTTGGGTGAAAATGTCAACTTGGCTCGACGTGCAGGTTTCCTCCATGATGTTGGTAAGGCCATTGACCGTGAGGTAGATGGTAGCCACGTTGAAATTGGTACAGAGTTGGCTAAGAAGTACAAGGAACATCCGATTGTGGTCAACACTATCGCCAGTCACCATGGTGATGTCGAGGCTACAAGTACTATCGCAGTTATTGTAGCAGCAGCGGATGCCTTGAGTGCAGCTCGTCCAGGTTCTCGCCGTGAGTCTATGGAGGCCTATATCAAACGCCTACAAGACCTGGAAGAAATTGCTAATAGCTTCGATGGAATTAAACAATCGTATGCTATTCAAGCAGGCCGTGAAGTACGGATTATTGTTCATCCAAATAGAATTTCAGATGATCAAATCACTATCTTGGCCCACGATGTTCGTGAAAAAATTGAGAATAACTTGGATTATCCAGGAAATATCAAGATTACTGTCATTCGTGAAACAAGAGCGACAGATATTGCTAAATAGTGCAGAGGGAGCCCGATTAGCTCCCTTTCTGTTTGAAAAAATACCCTGCTCATTTAAAATCAGTTGAAATTCCTAGGGAATTTTGTTACACTAGAATGAAAGATTTTAAAGGAGATATCATGAAAGAGCGAGGCTTACTCATCGTATTTTCCGGCCCGTCGGGAGTTGGGAAGGGAACGGTTCGAAAGGAAATTTTCGAGAGTTCGGATAATAAATTTGAATATTCTGTGTCCATGACGACACGTCCGCAAAGACCTGGAGAGGTTGATGGGGTAGATTATTTCTTCCGTAGCCGTGAGGAGTTTGAAGATTTGATTCGTCAGGGTCAGATGTTGGAATATGCTGAGTATGTTGGCAACTACTATGGAACTCCTTTGACCTATGTCAATCAAACACTTGATAAGGGCATTGATGTTTTCTTGGAAATTGAAGTACAGGGAGCTCTTCAAGTCAAGAAAAAAGTTCCAGATGGAGTTTTTATCTTCTTGACGCCACCAGATTTAGAAGAATTACAAGATCGCTTGGTTGGTCGTGGGACAGATAGTGAGGAAGTCATTGCGCAACGTATCGAACGTGCCAAGGAAGAGATTGCCCTCATGCGTGAGTATGACTATGCGGTTGTCAATGATGAAGTTCCTTTGGCAGCAGAACGTGTCAAACGAATTATCGAAGCAGAGCATTTTCGTGTCGATCGCGTAATCGGTCGTTATGACGAAATGATTCGTGATGTGAACAAGTAACAGAACCTTAACAGAAAGTAGAGAATAGAACTATGATGTTGAAACCATCTATCGATACCTTGTTGGACAAGGTACCATCTAAGTATTCCTTGGTCATTCTTGAGGCAAAACGTGCCCATGAATTAGAAGCTGGCGCAAAACCAACTCAAGAATTTACTTCCGTAAAGTCAACCCTTCGTGCTTTGGAAGAAATTGAATCAGGCAATGTGGTTATTCACCCAGATCCAGAAGCAAAACGTGAGGCAGTTCGTCGCCGTGCGGAAGAAGCGAAGCGTTTGGCAGAAGAGGAAGAGAAGAAAATCAAAGAACAAATCGCAAAAGAAAAAGAAGAAGGCGAAAAGATCTAATAGAAAACTCGGTTGGTTTTGCCATCCGGGTTTCTTTTCACTTATAATTATTGAAAGAGAGGAGGTTCTATGTTAGCAGAGGTCATTGTAGACGTTCCTTTGATGCAGACGGATCAAGCTTATTCTTATCGAGTTCCAGCTGACTTGGAAGAGGGCCTCATGGTTGGCGTACGAGTCCATGTTCCCTTTGGCAAAGGCAATCGCCTCATTCAAGGAATTGTAGTTAACTTGATTGATGAAGATGATAGGCTTGATTTGCAGGAGTTGAAAGAGATTGTAGAAGTCTTGGACTATAGTCCTGTTCTCAATCAAGAGCAATTTTGGTTGGCTGACCAGATGAGAAAGTCGGTCTTCTCCTATAAAATTACACTCTTAAAATCCATGCTGCCCAGCTTGCTCAATTCGACCTATGACAAATTACTCAGACCGGGGCTTGGCTTGGAAACAGCAGAGCAGGTCAGTCTGTTCGGTGATAAGGACCAGATTCGTTTTTCTGACTTAGACGTGAAAGAGCAAGGAAAAATCATGCGTCTGGCCCAGTCTGGAAAAATCTTGGTTGACTATGTGGCCAAGGATAAAAAGCAAATCAAGACAGAAAAATGGTATCGGGTTTGTCTGGAGAAATTACGAGAAGCAGAAATCAGTAATCGGGCTAAAAAACGGCAGCAGTTAAGGGAATTTTTGCTGGAACACTCGGAAGACCAGCTCCTTTCAAATCTAAAATTGGACTATTCAGCTGATACGCTCCGCTATTTCCAAGAAAAGGGCTATATAGAAGTATGGGAAGAGGAAGTTTTGCGGACTCAGGGAGTTTTTGATAAGGTGGAAAAAACGCAAGCCTTGGATTTGAATCCAGAGCAGGCGATTGCGGTTCGGGAGATTGTAGCCTCTATCGGTCAGGAAAGCCAGACCTTTCTTCTTCAAGGAGTGACAGGTTCTGGGAAGACGGAGGTCTATCTCCAGGTCATTGACCAGGTCTTGAAAATGGAAAAAACAGCTATTATGCTGGTGCCTGAAATTTCCTTGACCCCTCAGATGACCAATCGCTTCATCTCTCGTTTTGGTCAGAAGGTTGCCATTCTCCACTCTGGACTGTCTGATGGAGAGAAGTATGACGAGTGGCGGAAGATTGAGGCAGGCAATGCCCAAGTAGTTGTCGGGGCTCGCTCGGCCATCTTTGCCCCTCTGACCAATTTGGGTGTTATCATCATTGATGAGGAGCATGAGGCGACCTACAAGCAGGACAGCAATCCACGCTATCATGCGCGTGATGTGGCAAAGTTGCGGGCAGACTACAATCGAGCGACTCTGGTTTTGGGTTCAGCTACGCCTAGCCTTGAAACACGGGCTCGGGCTAGTCGCGGAGTTTATGGAAGACTTACTCTTAACCAGAGGGCCAATCCCTTGGCTCGTATTCCAGAAGTGAAAGTTGTGGATTTCCGTGATTACATTGGTCAGCAGGAGGCTAGTAATTTTACCCCTGTTTTGATTGAAAAGATAAAAGAAAAGTTGGCTCGTAAGGAGCAGGTCGTTCTTATGTTGAACCGCCGAGGCTATTCTTCTTTTGTTATGTGTCGGGATTGTGGGACTGTGGACCAATGTCCTAACTGTGATATTTCCCTAACGCTTCACATGGATACAAAAACCATGAATTGCCACTACTGTGGTTTTCAAAAAGGAATTCCCCAGACTTGTCCAAACTGTCAAAGTCGTTCCATTCGCTATTATGGAACTGGTACGCAAAAGGCCTACGATGAGTTACAGGAGCTCTTGCCAGAGGCTAGAATTTTGCGGATGGACGTAGATACCACAAAGAAAAAAGGGGCTCACGAGGACTTACTAGAACGCTTTGGTCGAGGAGATGCGGATATTCTTCTGGGAACCCAGATGATTGCCAAGGGCTTGGATTTTCCAAATGTCACCTTGGTTGGGGTGCTCAATGCTGATACGGCCCTCAATTTGCCTGATTTTCGTTCTTCTGAGCGAACCTTCCAGTTGCTAACTCAGGTAGCTGGTCGGGCTGGTCGGGCAGATAAGGAGGGGGAGGTCTTAATTCAGACCTACAACCCAAACCACTATGCTATTGCCTTTGCCAAAGAGCAGGACTATGAAGGTTTCTATCGTTATGAGATGGGCATTCGGAAAAATCTTGGCTATCCGCCTTACTATTTCACAGTTGGATTAACATTTTCGCACAAGTCGGAAGAATTTGTCGTGAAAAAAGCCTATGAAACTGTAGCCTTTCTACGTCAACACTTAACAGATTCAATTCAAATCCTGGGACCGACGCCCAAGCCCATTGCCAGAACCCATAATCTCTACCACTACCAGATTATCTTGAAATACCGGCATGAAGACCGGTTGGAAGAGGTGCTCAATCAGATTTTGGATTGGACACAGGAGAGAGAAAATCAAGATTTGCGGCTGATTATTGACAATGAACCACAGAATATGATGTGAGGTCTGGCTAGGCCTTGCATTTTTTATTTTTCACATAAGAGTTTATTGACAATTATAAATGTAGTTATGTTCGACTATAGTAGAAATTGTGTTTCGTTCGTACTACTTAACTTGTCTTACACTTCTATTTACTAATGGATTTCTTTAGAGCTTAGGTGTTGGATGGAATAATATAGGTGTTGCTGAATTAAAGTTGACATTATATTCAAAATGAATAAAACGATAAAGGGCAGTACACTATTTTTAATTTTATACAATGTATGCTTTGGACTAATCATACAAACCTTGAAAATTAACTATTTTTTTGCTACAATAGATTATTGATTAAAACTTGAAATAGGATGAAATATATGTTAGCAAATAAACTTCGTTCTCTTATCGAAAATGACAAAGGAGAACAAAGAAAACTTGAAAGAATGGCAGATAAGGTCTTCTCTTATGCAGATGAGATGGAAGCCCTGACCGACGAACAATTACAAGCCAAGACTAATGAGTTTAAAGAGCGGTATAAAAACGGAGAATCCTTGGATGATTTATTGTATGAAGCTTTTGCCGTTGTACGTGAAGCGGCAAAACGTGTCCTAGGTCTGTATCCATATAAAGTCCAGGTTATGGGTGGAATTGTTCTCCATAATGGTGATGTGCCAGAGATGCGTACAGGTGAAGGAAAAACCCTTACTGCGACCATGCCAGTTTACTTAAATGCACTTTCTGGAGAAGGTGTACACGTTGTTACAGTCAATGAATACCTATCAACTCGTGACGGAGAGGAAATGGGGCAACTCTATTCTTGGCTAGGTCTATCTGTTGGAATCAACTTGGCGGCAAAATCATCTTTTGAAAAGCGTGAAGCTTATAGCTGTGATATTACCTATTCTACAAACTCTGAAATCGGTTTTGACTATCTTCGTGACAACATGGTTGTTCGTGCGGAAGATATGGTACAACGTCCGCTCAACTATGCCTTGGTTGATGAGGTAGACTCAATCTTGATTGACGAAGCACGTACGCCTCTGATTGTTTCTGGTCCACAGAGTTCAGAAACCAATCAACTTTATTTCTTAGCGGATAAACTAGTTAAATCCCTGAACAGCGAAGATTACATCATTGATGTTCCATCAAAAACGATTGGTCTATCAGATTCGGGGATTGATAAGGCTGAAAAATTCTTTAAGCTGGATAACTTGTATGATATTGAAAATGTGGCCATTACACATTTCTTGGACAATGCTCTTCGTGCCAACTATATTATGATCTACGATGTGGACTACCTTGTGAATGACGAACAAGAAGTCATGATCATTGATCCATTTACAGGTCGTACCATGGAAGGTCGTCGCTATTCTGATGGTCTGCACCAAGCTATTGAGGCTAAAGAAGGTGTGCCAGTTCAGAACGAATCCAAAACTAGTGCGTCCATTACCTACCAAAACTTATTCCGTATGTATAAAAAACTTTCGGGAATGACAGGTACTGGTAAGACAGAAGAAGAAGAATTCCGCGAAATTTATAACATTCGCATTATTCCAATCCCAACCAACCGTCCAATTCAACGTATTGACCATGAAGATTTGCTTTACCCAAGTTTGGAGTATAAGTTCAATGCGGTGGTTGCAGATGTCAAACGTCGCTATGAAAAAGGTCAGCCAGTACTTGTAGGTACAGTGGCTGTGGAAACGTCTGATTACCTTTCTCAACGTTTGGTGGCTGCTGGAATTCCTCACGAAGTATTGAATGCTAAGAACCACTATCGTGAGGCCCAAATTATTATGAATGCTGGTCAGCGTGGAGCAGTTACCATTGCGACCAACATGGCAGGTCGTGGAACAGACATTAAGTTAGGTCCAGGTGTTTTGGAGCTAGGCGGTCTATGTGTGATTGGTACTGAGCGACATGAAAGTCGCCGTATTGATAATCAGTTGCGTGGTCGTTCTGGTCGTCAAGGTGACCCGGGTGAATCGCAATTCTATCTTTCATTAGAAGATGATTTGATGAAGCGTTTTGGTTCAGAACGTATCAAGGTCTTTATGGAACGTATGAACTTGACTGAGGAAGAATCTGTCATCAAGTCTAAAATGCTAACTCGTCAAGTCGAAGCGGCTCAAAAGCGTGTTGAAGGAAATAACTATGATTCTCGTAAACAAGTTCTTCAATATGATGATGTGATGCGTGAACAGCGTGAGATTATTTACCGCCAACGTCAGGATGTCATCACATCTAATCGCGATTTATCTCCTGAAATCAAAGCTATGATCAAGCGTACAATTGAGCGCCAAGTCGAGGGGCATTTCCTTGGTTCTAAAGAAGAGGCTGTTGAAGGAATTCTAAAATTTGCTCATGCTAATTTGATTGATGAAGGATCTTTGAGTGTTTATTACTTTGAAGGATTAAATAAAAAAGAAATCATTGATGAGCTTTATGACCGAGCCTTGAAAGTGTATGCTTCACAGCTTGAAAAACTACGTGATGAGGAGAGGGTGCGGGAGTTCCAAAAAGTTCTAATTCTCCGTGTAGTAGATAGCAAGTGGACAGACCATATTGATGCTCTGGATCAATTGCGTAATGCAGTTAGCTTGCGTGGCTATGCTCAGAATAATCCTATTGTAGAATACCAATCAGAAGCCTTTACGATGTTTAATGATATGATCGGTGCTATTGAATTTGAGGTTACTCGCCTGATGATGAAAGCGCAAATCCACGACAATATTGAGCGTGAACGTGCTACTCAAGAGGCTCATACAACAGCAGCCAAAAATATTATGCCGGTTCAATCACAAGCTGAAGAAGAACAAGTATCTTTTGAAGGCGTGGATCGAAATGACCCATGTCCATGCCAATCTGGCAAGAAATTCAAAAATTGTCACGGCCGTAAATAGAAAGAACGAAAGGACTGGACGGCTGTCCAATCCTTTTCGCTATTTTAGAGAAAATTTTTGATAGGGAGAAACTCTTCAATGATAGTTGGATATGGAATTGACCTTCAGGAAATAGCAGCGATTGAGCGTGCCAGGCAGAAACATGATGGTTTTCCCAAACGAATTCTCACGGATAGGGAATTTGAACGCTATCAAAAACTACACGGACGTCGTCAGCTAGAATATCTAGCAGGTCGTTGGGCGGCAAAAGAGGCTTTTGTAAAGGCGATGGGGACTGGTATAGGTAAGGTGACCTTTCGGGAAATTGAAATTTTAAATGCTAGCAGTGGTGCACCTTACATTGTTTGTAGCCATTTTTCAGGGAAAGTTTGGTTGAGTATTAGTCATTCAGGGAATTTTGCCCAGGCCAGTGTTATTTTGGAGGAGAAAGATGATTGAAAGTGAACATCGCCCCACGCAAGTTCTAGTCAATTTAGACGCTATAGTTGGAAATCTTGAGCAGGTGATGGCACACTTACCGGTTAAGGCAGAAGCTTTTGCGGTTGTTAAGGCCAATGCCTATGGTCATGGTGCAGTTGCAGTAGCTAAAAGATTATCCAATAAAGTAGCAGGCTTTTGTGTATCTAACTTGGATGAGGCTTTAGAGTTGCGCAGGGCAGGCATCGAAGACCCGATTTTGATTTTGGGTATCGTGCCTCCGCACTTCTTACAGTTAGCCCATCAGTTAAATATCAGTGTGACGGTTGCTAGTTTAGAATGGCTGGAGCAAGCGCGAAATGTAAATGAGGACTTATCAGGCTTAGCAGTTCATTTAAAAATCGATACGGGTATGGGGCGAATTGGTTTTCGAAGTGAAGAGGAATTGCAACAGGCTCTGGATTTGTTAGATGATTTAGAGTTTGAGCTAGAAGGTATTTTTACCCATTTTGCAACAGCAGACGAGGTAGATGAAAGGCAATTCCAAGAACAGTTGTCTAGCTTTAAAGCTTATTTGGCTCTCTTGCCACGTTTGCCACGCTGGGTTCATGCCAGCAATTCTGCGACCAGCATTTGGCATACAGACACTGTCTTTAATCTGGTTCGTCTGGGCAATATTCTCTACGGAATGAACCCAAGTGGGAGGACCCTAGAATTACCATTTTCGGTGGAACCAGCCTTGTCCCTGGTTTCGGAAATTGTCCATGTCAAGCAGGTTCAGGCTGGGACTGTAATTGGTTATGGAGCTACTTATACTAGCCCAGAAACAGAGTGGATTGCCACCGTTCCGATTGGCTATGCGGATGGAATGGTGAGGAGTTTGCAAGGTTTTCATGTTTTAGTCGATGGCAAACCTTGTGAAATAGTAGGTCGTATTTCGATGGACCAAATTACCATTCGCTTACCAGATTACTATCCAATCGGTGAAAGAGTTACCTTAATCGGGCAAGATAATAAAAATAGCATTAGCGTTCAAGATTGGGCAGACTATATTGGTACTATCAATTATGAGGTTGTCTGCCTATTAACTGACCGTTTGCCACGCTTTTTCGAATAAAAAAACCATGCTAGGAAGTAATCTAGCATGGTTTTTACTTATTTCTCCTCAAAAAATGCATCGTAGAGGGCCTTGAGAGCCTTCTCTTTTTCTTCTGTTTTGACAACGAACATAACGGAAACTTCGCTGGCACCTTGCGAAATCATGGCCAGGTTGACATTTTGTTGAGAAAGTGCAGCCGTTGCAGTAGCAGTTACACCGACATGGCTCTTCATATTTTCACCAACAATCATGATGGTAGAGAGCCCATGTTCAATTTCTGCCTTATCAACTTCTAGTTTGGTCTTGAGTTGACGAAGGATTTCTTCCTCCTTGATAGGCGTTAACTCACGCTCGCGGAGAACGATAGATAGGTCATCAATACCAGTCGGCATATGTTCAAACCGTATATTGAGATCTTCAAGGATTTGCAAGACCTTGCGTCCAAAACCAACTTCACGGTTCATCAGGTACTTAGACATATTGATACTTACGAAGTCATCATCTGCCGCAATACCAACAACAGGAACAGTTTCTTCAGTGTGTTTGTGAACAATGCGAGTGCCAGGATGACCAGGATTATTGGTATTTTTAATAACCAATGGAATGCGACCGCGATAGGCTGGAAGAAGAGCTTCATCGTGAAGAACGGAGAAACCAGCATAGGCCAATTCGCGCATCTCACGATAAGTCAATTCCTTGATAGAATGTGGATTTTTGATAATACCAGGATGGGCAGCAAAGATGCCATCTACATCGGTAAAGTTTTCGTAAAGATCAGCCTTTACCCCTGCTGCTACGATAGAACCAGTGATGTCTGACCCTCCACGTGAGAAGGTACAAATTTGATTGTCAATCGTAACACCAAAGAAACCAGGAATAATCAAGATTTCATCTGAGTTACGCAGTTCTTCAATTTTATCATAGCTTGATGGAAGAATACGAGCGTTACCTGGTTCCGAGCTGACGATGATGCCAGCCGTCTTGGGATGGACATAGCGTGCAGGCAGTCCCTTGTAGGTGAAATACTCAGCAATCAACTTAGCATTATTATCTTCACCAGCTGCCAAGAATGCATCGTAAAGAAAATCGTTGTTCTCAATTGGCAAACTTGCTAAATCCTTGATGCTTTCGGTAATTTTCTTCATGCTCTTGGCAGTGAAACCAAGTTCGTCGACCATTGCCTGATAGCGATTGATAATCCAATCTTGACTTGCAGTAACATCTTTTCCATGGATATAGTCCTTGTAGTACTTAATCAAGGCATCTGTAACCTTTGTATCCTCAGCATTTCGTTTTCCTGGTGCTGATACCACAACAAAGCGTCGTTCGGGATCCGACTGTACGATATTGAATACTTTTTCAACTTGCCCAGCAGATGCAAGAGAACTTCCGCCAAATTTAATGACTTTCATTTCAAACTCCTTGGATATTTTTTTCTATTATAGCAGAATAGTAAGGGATTGTCAGTACATATAAACAAATCTTATGGCTACTGGCCTTTAAAACGAACAATTGCTCTTTTGAAAATTTTCTGAAAACAAAAAACTTCTGCCTATGTTACAATAGAAGGAAAGAGGAGAAAGACATGGTAAAAGCAATTATTTTTGATATGGATGGTGTCCTGTTTGATACGGAAACGTTTTATTTTCAACGCCGAATTGATTTTCTAGCTACTAAGGATTTATCAGTAGAGCACTTGGAACCATCTATTTTTGTTGGTGGAAGAGCCAGCCAAATGTGGAAGCGGATTTTAGGAGATGATTATGAAAATTGGGATGTTCCAGCCTTAGAAGCAGAATACCGGCTCTATAAAGAAGAACGTCCAACACCTTATGCTGAGCGCCTGTTTCCAGATGTAAGAGATAGTCTGGAGCGGTTAAAAAACAAGGGCCTCCCTTTGGCATTGGCCTCCAATACAGATGGAGCAGAGATTGAACGTGCCTTGTCTGAGGTGGGAATTGCAAAATACTTTGATCAAACTTTTTCGGGTATGGATTGTCAAGCACCAAAGCCACATCCAGCAGTGTATGAACAGGCGGTCCAAGCTTTAGGAGTGGATAAAAAGGATATTTTGGTCTTTGAAGACAGTTCCAAAGGGATAGCTGCAGCAAAAGCGGCAGATCTGGCTGTCTGGGCTATTCGGGATCGGCATTACGGTATCGACCAGTCCCAAGCTGATAGGTTAGTAGATAGCTTAGGACAGGCAATGAATGACTTAGATGTTTAATAGAAAAAGTTGGTTTTGCCAGCTTTTTTTCGGATGTCACACTATATTTTTGGAAAAACAGTGACAAATTGCAAATCTGTGCTAGAATGAGATACAAGAGTTTGAAATTTGATATTCAAATGTTTTAACGATCAAATCATTTTCAAAGGAGAAGAGATGACCTACCAAACAATTTCCTATCAGGTAACAGGAAATCTTGCCGTTCTAACCTTTAATCGTCCCCATGTGGCTAATGGTTTTAACATCCCTATGTGTGAAGAAATTCTTGCAGCCATCGAAGAAACGGCTCAGAATGACCAAGTCCACTTTCTCCAGATAGCTGCTGTGGGACCTATATTCTCTGTTGGTGGTGATCTGGTAGAGATGAAGCGAGCAGTGGATGAAGATGATATTCCTTCTTTGGTCCGCATTGCGGAGTTGGTTAATGATATTTCCTTCGCCCTTAAACAACTTCCTAAAGTTGTCATTATGGTCACCGATGGTGTGGTGGCAGGTGCGGCAGCCAATATGGCAGTGGCGGCTGATTTTGTAATCTCCTCTACTAAGACTAAATTTATCCAAGCCTTTGTTGGTGTTGGTCTTGCACCAGACGCGGGTGGAATTTTTCTGCTTAGTCGTGCTATTGGTGCCAATCGTGCCAGCCAGTTGGCTATGACTGGTGAAGGCTTATCTGCTGAGAAAGCCTTGGAATACGGCATCGTTTATAAGCTGGTTGAGCCAGAAAAGTTGGAAAAAACGGTTCAGCAGGTCCTTAAGAAACTCACGCGTGGATCTATCAACTCTTATGTTGCCATAAAGCAACTGGTCTGGGGAAGTCAATTCAAGGACTGGCAATCCTATCGCCGCTTAGAGTTGAACTTGCAAGAAAGCTTGGCTTTTAAAGAAGATTTTAAAGAAGGTGTTCGGGCCCACGCTGAGCGGAGAAGACCAGTATTCACAGGAAAATAATTTAATTTTTTAGAAAAAATATTTGACATTCAAATTATTTTGGCTTATACTTTGAATATCAAAGTAAAGGAGGCCTGTTTTGGAAGATCCAAAAATCAATGAATATCTGACCGCTATATTTAATAATGTGTTGGTGATTGAAGAAACAAGTCTTCGAGGTAGTCGTTTCAATGATATTTCCATTAAGGAAATGCATACCATTGACGTCATCGGTGAAATCGCTGGAGCGACGCCGAGCGATGTGGCTCGTACTTTGATGGTCACACTTGGTACGGTAACGACCAGTCTAAATAATTTAGAACGAAAAGGCTATGTTGAGCGAATCCGTTCCACTAAAGATAGACGGGTGGTTCATCTCTATCTGACCAAGAAAGGTCGTCTGGTCTATCGTTTGCATCGAAAATTTCATAATGAAATGGTCAAGCAGATTACAGACGGGATGGACGAGGCAGAATACCAAGTGATGAAAAAAGGGCTCTACAAACTCTATAATTTCTTGGAGGATTTGAAATGAGAACCTTCGCTAAAATCAGTCAGGTTGCCCACTATGTTCCTGAACGAATTGTGAGCAATGATGATTTAGCCCAAATCATGGATACCAGCGACGACTGGATTGTAGCACGGACCGGTATTCGACAACGACGAATTACAGTTGATGAGAATACCAGCGATTTAGCTAGTCGTGTTGCCCAAGACCTACTAGACAAGTCAGGTGTAGCTGCTGAAGCCATTGACTTCATCATCGTTGCGACCATCACGCCAGACTCCGCTATGCCGTCAACGGCAGCTAGGGTTCAGGCGGCAGTCGGTGCTAAGAAGGCTTTTGCCTATGACCTAGTCGCCGCTTGTTCGGGTTTCGTGTTTGCACTATCCACCGCAGACAAACTGATTTCCTCTGGGATTTACCAAAAGGGAATTGTGATTGGAGCGGAGGTCTTGTCCAAGACTCTTGACTGGACAGATCGTGGAACGGCAGTCTTGTTTGGAGATGGTGCTGGTGGGGTTTTGCTTGAAGCTAGTCCTGAGCAGCATTTTCTAGCGGAAATCAACCGAACCGATGGCAGTCGTGGTCTTAGTTTAACTTCTGGTCAAATAGGTTTGCACTCTCCTTTTTCAAAAGAGGAAGGCAAGCAACCCTATTTGCAGATGGATGGCAGAGCGATTTTCGAGTTTGCTGTTCGCGATGTGACCAAGACCATTGCAGAGTTGCTAGAAGGCCAAGGTTTGACGGGTGATGAGGTGGATTACTTCCTGCTTCATCAGGCAAATAGTCGGATTTTGGACAAGATGGCACGAAAGCTGGGCCTTGGCATTGAGAAATTTCCAGCCAATATGATGCACTATGGCAATACCAGTGCAGCTAGTATCCCTATTCTCTTATCAGAATGTGTGGAGGTAGGTAGTCTGCGCTTGGACGGTAGCCAAACGGTTGTGTTGGCAGGCTTTGGTGGCGGTCTGACTTGGGGAACGCTACTACTTAAACTTTAGTTAATTCCTTGCCTCTGGCAAGATTAAAAATATTTTTATATAAAAAGGAGCACTATCATGGCAGTATTTGAAAAAGTACAAGAAATTATCGTTGAAGAATTGGGTAAGGATGCTGAAGAAGTAACCCTTACAACAACTTTTGAAGATTTGGATGCAGATTCATTGGATCTTTTCCAAGTTATCTCTGAAATCGAAGATGCGTTTGACATCCAAATCGACACAGAAGAAGGATTGACAACTGTAGGCGAATTGGTTGCTTACGTTGAAGAAAAAACTAAATAAGATTTCAAGAGAAAAGTGCTAGTGAGCATTTTTCTTTGGATAGATAGTTTGATATTCAAAACATTGAAGTATCAAACTAATTTTCAAGTGAGGGCCTGACCCTCGCTTGTTTAGCTAATTGTTTGATGTTCAAATGATTAGCTAAGCAAATATAGATTGAGGGAAGTATGAAAACAAAGATTACAGAATTATTAAACATTGATTATCCGATTTTCCAAGGTGGTATGGCCTGGGTGGCTGATGGTGACTTGGCTGGTGCGGTTTCAAATGCTGGTGGTTTGGGTATCATTGGCGGAGGCAATGCTCCCAAAGAAGTTGTTAAGGCAAACATTGATAAAGTCAAGTCCATCACAGACAAACCTTTCGGTGTTAATATCATGCTTTTGTCGCCTTTTGCGGATGACATTGTTGACTTGGTCATTGAAGAAGGTGTCAAGGTGGTGACTACGGGTGCGGGTAATCCTGGTAAATATATGGAACGCTTGCACGCAGCTGGTATTATTGTTATTCCAGTAGTACCGAGTGTGGCTCTTGCTAAACGCATGGAAAAATTGGGAGTTGATGCCGTCATCGCAGAAGGGATGGAAGCAGGTGGCCATATCGGTAAATTGACAACTATGACCCTGGTTCGTCAGGTTGTGGATGCCGTATCTATTCCTGTGATTGCTGCAGGTGGTATTGCAGATGGTGCAGGTGCTGCAGCTGCCTTCATGTTGGGAGCAGAAGCAATTCAGGTGGGAACACGTTTTGTTGTAGCAAAAGAATCCAACGCCCACCCTGCCTATAAGGAAAAAGTCCTCAAGGCTAAGGATATTGACACAACAGTATCGGCATCCGTTGTAGGTCACTCGGTGCGTGCGATTAAGAACAAGCTTTCGACAGCCTATGCGGCTGCGGAAAAAGACTTCCTTGCTGGGAAAATATCTGCAGAATCCATTGAAGAACTGGGTGCAGGTGCCCTTCGCAATGCCGTTGTTGATGGTGACGTGGTCAATGGTTCGGTTATGGCAGGTCAGATTGCTGGCTTGGTGACTAAAGAAGAAACCTGTGAAGAAATTTTGAAAGATTTATATTTTGGAGCTGCCAAGGTGATTCGCGAAGAGGCGAATCGCTGGGCTTCCGTTGGAGAATAAGATGACAAAAACAGCCTTTCTATTTGCAGGTCAGGGGGCTCAGACACTCGGTATGGCCCGTGACCTCTATGACACCTATCCCATTGTCAAGGAAACCTACGACCAGGCTAGTCAAATTCTGGGCTATGATGTGCGGGACTTGATTGACCACCAGGAAGATAAACTCAACCAGACCCGCTATACTCAACCTGCGATTTTGACAACCTCCCTTGCTATCTATCGCTTATTGGCAGAAAAAGGAATTGAGCCAGACATGGTGGCTGGTTTGTCCTTGGGAGAATATGCAGCTTTAGTGGCTTCAGGTGCTCTTTCCTTTGAAGATGCCATTTCTTTGATTGCCAAACGGGGTGAGTTTATGGAAACGGCTGCACCAGCAGGAACTGGGAAGATGGTCGCTGTCCTCAATGCAGATGTCAACTTGATCGAAGAGGTCTGTTTATCAGTCACCTCTGGGATTGTTTCCCCAGCCAACTACAATACACCAGCCCAAATCGTTATCGGTGGTGAGGTCGCTGCTGTGGATGAGGCGGTGGAAGCCTTGAAGACGGCGGGTGTCAAACGCATGATTCCCCTCAACGTGTCGGGGCCTTTCCACACAGCTCTCTTGCGTCCAGCTTCGGAGCAATTGGCTCAAGCTCTGGAAGAGGTGGAGTTTACAGACTTCCAAGTAGAATTAGTTGGCAATACGGAAGCCAAGGTCATGAGAAAAGAGGACATCAAGTCCCTCTTGACCCGTCAGGTTATGGAGCCTGTCCGTTTTTACGAGTCCATTGCAACCATGCAGGCGGCTAGTGTGACCAAGTTTATCGAAATCGGTCCAGGTAAGGTCTTGGCAGGCTTTATCAAGAAAATTGATAAGACAGCCGAGGTTGTGACAGTAGAAGATGTGGCAAGTCTAGAAGGCTTATTGACTAGCCAATAAGGAGAAAACATGGAACTTACCAATAAAAATGTGTTTGTAACGGGTTCGAGTCGTGGGATTGGCTTGGCCATTGCCCATAAGTTTGCTAGCCTTGGTGCCAATGTGGTGCTAAATGGTCGTGGTCAGTTGGGGCAGGACTTGCTGGATAGCTTTTCAAGCTACGGTGTCAAAGTAGTGGCCATTTCAGGAGATATTTCTAGCTCGGCAGATGCCAAACGGATGGTGGCTGAGGCAGTTGAGGCTCTCGGTAGCGTCGATATCTTGGTCAACAATGCAGGAATTACCAAAGACGGTATGGCCTTGCGAATGACGGAAGAGGACTTTGAGAGTGTCTTGAGTGTCAACTTAACTGGTACTTTCAATATGACCCAGGCTGTTTTGAAGCCCATCACCAAGGCACGTGAAGGGGCTATTATCAACCTTTCCAGTGTGGTCGGTTTGACAGGGAATGCTGGTCAGGCCAACTATGCCGCTTCTAAGGCAGGTGTGATCGGCTTTACAAAATCCATTGCTCGTGAAGTCGCTGGTCGCAATGTCCGTGTCAATGCTATCGCACCAGGCTTTATCCAGTCAGATATGACAGATGTTCTGTCTGATAAAATCAAGGATGCCATGTTGGGGCAAATTCCTATGAAACGCTTTGGCTTGACGGAAGAAGTAGCGGATGTAGCTGTGTTCTTGGCTAAGCAAGAATACCTAACTGGACAAGTGATTGCTATTGACGGCGGCTTGACCATGCAGTAATCCAGTCTTCCAGTTTATCTTTTATTACTACGTTAACTCGCTTTGCCGTACTAACGGAGCGGTACTTACTATCGTAAGTACGATTTTCAATCTTCAATAGTCCACTGGACTATTGAAGCTGTCTGCGGCTTGTTGAAATGAACTTTGTTCGTAGTACTAAAAGCAAACTGAAAGACTGCAATGCCGCACTTTGAATTCAATATTGTTTTGTGTGTTGTTTTAAGAGAGGTTTGAAAATGACAAAACTAAATCGTGTAGTGGTGACAGGCTACGGTCTGACATCTCCAATTGGTAATACGCCAGAAGAATTCTGGGATAGCCTGGTCAATGGCAAGATTGGTATCGGAAAGATTACCAAATTTGACACTAGCCAGTACACTGTCCATAATGCAGCGGAAATCAAGGATTTTCCTTTTGACAAATACTTTGTTAAAAAAGATACTAACCGCTACGACAACTACTCCCTCTATGCTCTTTATGCGGCTCAAGAGGCAGTAGCCAATGCCAATCTTGATACAGAAGCAGTTGACAGCGATCGTTTCGGTGTTATCTTGTCAACTGGTATCGGTGGGATTTTGGAAATCGAGGAGCAGGTTGCTCGCATGAACGAAAAAGGTCCAAAACGCATTCGTCCGATGGCTCTTCCAAAGGCCTTGCCAAACATGGCTGCTGGAAATATTGCTATGCAGGTTGGTGCCAATGGTGTCTGCAAGTGTGTCATCACAGCCTGTGCTTCGTCAAATGATGCCTTGGGTGAAGCCTTCCGTGAAATCAAGTTTGGCTTCCAAGACGTTATGTTGGCAGGTGGTTCAGAAGCGGCTATTACTCCCTTTGCCATCGGTGGTTTCCAGGCTTTGACAGCTATGTCGACAACTGAGGATCCAGAACGTGCGTCTATTCCCTTTGACAAGGACCGCAATGGTTTTGTCATGGGAGAAGGGGCTGCGGTCTTGGTCTTGGAAAGTTTGGAGCATGCAGAGGCGCGTGGGGCAACCATCTTGGCTGAAATCGTCGGCTATGGAAATACCTGCGATGCCCACCACATGACCTCTCCGCACCCAGAAGGTTTGGGTGCTATCAAGGCCATGAAGTTGGCTATTTCAGAGGCAGGTTTGGAGCCAGCTGATATTGACTACATCAATGCCCATGGGACTTCGACACCGGCTAATGAAAAAGGGGAAAGTCAAGCTATCGTATCCGTCTTCGGTAAGAATACGCCAGTTTCTTCCACCAAGTCCTTCACGGGTCACTTGTTGGGGGCAGCAGGTGCCGTTGAAGCAGCAGCTGTTATTGAGGCTATGCGTCATTCTTACGCACCAAAGACAGCTGGTACAACGGAATTATCTGACTACATCGAAGCGGATGTTATCTATGGTCAAGGTCGTGACATGGAAATCCGTCATGCCATTTCAAATACATTTGGCTTTGGTGGGCATAATTCAGTCATCGCTTTCAAACGTTGGGAGGTCTAAGTGAATATTACAGAAATTAAGGACCTGATGAGTCAGTTTGACCAGTCAAGTTTGCGAGAATTTTCATATAGCAATGCTGGGGAGACCTTGCATTTCAGTAAAAACCAGCAGGCGATAGCGGCTCCGAGTCCAATCGTAGAAGCTTCGCTTGCTCCAGTAGCTCCTGCAAGCCCAGCACCTGTGCCAGCAGTTGAAACCAGTGAGCCAGCTCCAGTAGAAGCAGGTGCCAGCTCTGTGGCAGAGGGTGCGGTAGTGGAGAGTCCACTTGTTGGTGTGGCCTATTTGTCCCCAGCTCCTGACAAGCCAGCCTTTGTAGCAGTTGGTGATACGGTCAAAAAAGGGCAGACCCTCATGATTATCGAAGCCATGAAGGTCATGAACGAAGTACCTGCTGACCGTGACGGTGTGGTCACAGAGATTTTGGTGGCCAACCAGGATGTTGTAGAATTTGGACAAGGATTGGTACGCATCAAATGATTGATATTTTGAAAATTAAAGAGGCTCTTCCTCATCGCTACCCTATGCTCTTGGTCGATCGTGTCCTTGAAGTATCGGAAGATGAGATTGTCGCCCTCAAAAATGTGACCATTAACGAGCCCTTCTTCAACGGGCATTTCCCAGACTATCCTGTCATGCCAGGTGTTCTTATCATGGAGGCCTTGGCACAAACCGCAGGTGTCTTGGAGTTGTCCAAGGAAGAAAACAAGGGCAAGCTGGTTTTTTATGCCGGCATGGATAAGGTTAAATTTAAGAAGCAAGTTGTACCTGGTGACCAGTTGATCATGACAGCTAAATTTGTCAAACGCCGTGGAACCATTGCGGTTGTTGAGGCAAAGGCAGAGGTGGACGGAAAACTGGCTGCGTCGGGGACGTTGACTTTTGCTATCGGGAAATAAATCAGTTCTCCATTTTATCTTTTATTGAGTCGTTAACTCGTTTTGCCGTACCCAAGTACTGTCTACAACTCGTTGCCTAGCACTAAAAGTAAAATGAAGAACTGCTATTGATAACCATTATTTAATATTCTCACCTTGAGATTGTTATAACAATTATTCTATGTTAAAAAGGAGATAGGATTCATCATGTTTGAGAAGATTTTGATTGCCAATCGTGGTGAGATTGCGGTGCGGATTATTCGTGCGGCAAGAGAGCTAGGAATTGCGACGGTGGCTGTCTATTCAGAGGCGGACAGGGAAGCTCTCCACACCATGTTGGCAGATGAGGCTATCTGTATCGGCCCAGCCCGTTCGACAGATTCCTATCTCAATATGCAGGCGGTTATCTCGGCGGCAGTTGTGACAGGTGCCCAGGCCATTCACCCAGGTTTTGGTTTTTTGAGTGAAAACTCTAAATTCGCCACCCTCTGTGAAGAGGTCGGTATCAAATTTATAGGACCTTCTGGGGCGGTCATGGATACCATGGGAGATAAAATCAATGCACGGGCAGAGATGATTAAGGCCCAAGTCCCTGTCATTCCAGGATCAGACGGCGAAGTTTTGACCAGCCAAGAAGCCCTTGAAATCGCTGAAAAGATTGGTTACCCCGTCATGCTTAAAGCGTCGGCAGGTGGTGGCGGTAAGGGAATTCGTAAGGTGGAAAAAGCTGAAGACCTAGTGCCAGCCTTCGAATCAGCTTCTAGCGAAGCCAAGGCAGCCTTTGGCAACGGAGCCATGTATATGGAGCGTGTTGTCTATCCAGCCCGGCATATCGAGGTGCAGATTTTGGCGGACCAACACGGCCATGTCATCCATCTGGGAGAACGGGACTGTTCCCTGCAACGCAACAACCAGAAGGTTTTGGAAGAAGCTCCATCCATCGCCATTGGTCAGACCATGAGGGACCGTATTGGTCAGGCTGCAGTCCGTGCAGCCCAATCAGTCGGCTATGAAAATGCAGGGACTATTGAGTTCCTCTTGGACGAAGCCAAGGGCGAATTTTACTTCATGGAAATGAACACACGGGTGCAGGTAGAACATCCTGTTACCGAATTTGTGACTGGTGTGGATATTGTCAAGGAGCAAATCAAGATTGCGGCTGGTCAGGAACTCAGTGTCCGCCAAGAAGATGTGAAGATTACTGGTCATGCCATTGAATGCCGCATCAATGCTGAAAATCCAGCCTTTAACTTTGCCCCAAGTCCAGGTAAGATTTCCAATCTCTACCTGCCAAGCGGTGGCGTTGGTCTGCGTGTGGACTCGGCAGTTTACCCGGGCTACACTATTCCGCCTTACTATGATTCTATGATTGCCAAGGTCATCGTGCATGGGGAAAATCGGTTTGAAGCCCTGATGAAGATGCAGCGAGCTCTCTACGAATTGGAAATTGACGGAGTGGTGACCAATACCGACTTCCAGCTGGATTTGATTTCCGATAAGCGAGTGGTGGCAGGTGACTACGATACTGCCTACCTCATGGAAGAATTTTTACCTCGCTATCAGGAAGAATTAAAAAAGTAAACTAGGAGAATGCTATGGCTTTGTTTCGCAAAAAGGACAAATATATCCGCATCAATCCCAATCGTTCGCGGATAGAGTCAGCACCTCAAGCAAAGCCAGAGGTGCCAGATGAACTATTTTCTAAATGTCCAGCTTGTAAGGTCATCCTTTACAAGAATGATTTGGGATTAGAGAAAACCTGTCAACACTGTTCCTATAATTTTCGGATTACAGCCCAGGAACGCCTGGCTTTGACAGTCGATAAAGGCTCGTTCGAGGAATTGTTTACAGGGATTGAAACCACAAATCCGCTGGACTTCCCCAATTATTTAGAGAAATTGGCAGCCACCCGTCAAAAGACAGGTTTGGACGAGGCTGTTCTGACAGGCAAGGCGACCATCGGCGGTCAGCCAGTTGCCCTTGGCATCATGGATTCGCACTTTATCATGGCTTCTATGGGAACGGTAGTTGGTGAGAAAATTACCCGCCTCTTTGAGTTGGCTACTGAAGAGAAACTGCCAGTCGTCCTCTTTACCGCATCTGGTGGTGCTCGCATGCAGGAAGGCATTATGAGCCTGATGCAAATGGCCAAGATCTCGGCAGCTGTAAAACGCCATTCCAACGCTGGCCTCTTTTGCCTGACGGTCTTGACAGACCCCACAACAGGAGGTGTGACGGCTAGTTTTGCTATGGAAGGCGATATTATCCTAGCAGAACCGCAGACCTTGGTTGGTTTTGCAGGACGGCGGGTTATTGAGTCAACCGTTCGGGAAAATCTACCTGACGATTTCCAGAAGGCGGAATTTTTACAGGAACATGGTTTTGTCGATGCCATTGTCAAACGCCAGGACTTGCCAGCGACCATTAGTCGCTTGTTGAGAATGCATGGAGGTGTCAGATGACCAGTGATGTAGCACGTATGATCCGTTTGGCACGTGACCAGGCTCGCCTGACGACCTTGGACTATGCCACACAACTCTTTGATGACTTTATCGAACTGCACGGCGATCGGAATTTCCGCGATGACGGTGCTGTAGTGGGTGGCATCGGCTTTCTAGCAGGTCAGCCAGTGACAGTTATCGGTATCCAAAAAGGGAAGAACCTTCAGGACAACCTTAAACGCAACTTTGGTCAGCCTCACCCAGAAGGCTACCGCAAGGCCCTTCGCCTCATGAAGCAGGCGGAGAAGTTCGGTCGTCCCGTTGTCACCTTTATCAATACCGCTGGAGCCTATCCAGGTGTCGGTGCCGAGGAGCGTGGGCAGGGCGAGGCTATTGCCCGTAACCTCATGGAGATGAGCGACCTCAAGGTACCCATTATCGCCATCATCATCGGCGAGGGGGGCTCTGGTGGAGCTCTGGCTCTAGCGGTCGCAGACCAGGTCTGGATGTTGGAAAACTCCATGTACGCCGTCCTCAGCCCCGAAGGTTTCGCCTCAATCCTCTGGAAAGATGGCAGTCGGGCCATGGAAGCGGCAGAACTCATGAAGATCACTTCTTACGAGTTGGAGAAACTCCAAGTGGTCGATCGGGTTGTTTTGGAAAATGGCAGAGCGACCAAGGAAGTCTTGGCTGACATCAAGGAAAACTTGGTCAGCCACTTGGCTCAACTACAAGCCTTGCCGCTTGATGAGCTACTCGAAAATCGCTATCAACGCTTTAGAAAATACTAGGAAGACCTAGTATTTTTTTCTTGCTGATATTGACAAAAGAAAACTATCGTTGTAAAATCTTGTTAAATAATATAATAAATTCTGTAGCGACGAGCTATACTTGTGTGCTGTTTTATTAGAGTAGGAGGATGATATGAAAACATTTAGTCAACGATTGAAATGGCTTGGTCGAAAACTTTGGCTTTTGGTGAGAGTGCTTGGCTTGTTAGTCCTTGCTGTTATTCCGATTGTAATATTGAATAGCTCTGTCGCGCAAGTCGCGCAATGGGCTGCTGGTTTGGTATCACTGGTTTTGATTGTTTTTATGTACTGGCGAGCTGAGAGGAATGGCCTCGCTATTTGGAATAGGAACATCTTGACCTGGAAGGGCTTTGGACTGGTAGCACTAACATTTTCAGGGATTTATTTAAGTAAAAAACTAGGTTATGTTATCATGGATCTTCAAGGAATTGAGGATACCGCTAATCAGCTGTATATTGAAATGATTTTGGAGAAAATACCAGCTTGGTTAGCCTTCATAAATTTTGTATGTCTACCTGCTATTTCAGAAGAAATAATTGTTAGAGGTTATCTGTTCAAGAAGTTATTTGAAAAGTACAAGGTTTTGGGAATTGTAGTCTCTGGTTTGATTTTTGCCCTCTTACACGGACCAACGGACTTGGGCTCTTGGGTTTTGTATTCTCTTCCGGGTTTCCTATATGGCTACCTGTATTATAAGACAGATTATCTTGTCTATCCCATGGCAGTTCATTTTATCAATAATGCTTGGGCCTTTTTGGCTTACTATTATCTATAGTTTTTGAGCAGGAAGGTATAGACATGGACTATATGAAGAAGTGGTTAGGAGTTTGGAAATGCTAGAAACATTCAGTCAAAAATTAGAGTGGTTTTGTCGGAAAATCTGGATTTTACTGCTGGCCTTTCTATTGTTGCTTATCGATCATATTCCAATTTCCATATTGGAACAATCCACCTCGCCAGTCGCTCAATGGACTGCAGGCCTATCTTCTATTGGAATAATGGTCTTTATGTGTTGGTTGGCAGAAAGGAAAGGGCTAGCCATTTGGGATAGAAAAATCTTAACTTGGAAGGGTCTGGGTATTGTTCTCTTAACCTATAGTGTGGCCCAGTTGTTCAAGTATCTCGGGCAGTTTATCATGGACCTTCAAGGGATTGAAGATACCGCTAATCAGATTGGCATTGAAAAGCTGTTACAAACAATCCCATTTTGGTTAGCCTTTGTAAGAATAGCCTGTCAGGCAGCCATTACCGAGGAAATCATTGTCAGAGGCTATCTATTCAAAAAGTTATTTGAAAAGCACAAGATACTAGGAATTGTAGTATCTGGTTTGATTTTTGCCGTCTTACATGGACCGACAGATTTGGGTTCTTGGATCATTTATGCCAGCCCAGGATTTTTAATGGCTTACCTCTACTACAAGACAGATTACCTCATCTACCCCATGGCAGTGCATTTTATCAATAATGCCTGGTCGGTAGTGGCTTTCTACTATTTTCAATAAGGGAAACGAAAAGACGATTCCGTTCGGAGTCGTCTTTTGTGTGCTTTAGGTGAGTTCAGACTTGTCTGGTAAAAGTATAGCCAGAATGATGTAGGCAGTTAGAAAGGGTAGGTTGGTCACAATAGCTAATATAATGACCACTAAACGAACGTTCTCTAATTTCCAACCGTAGTTTTCATATAGGTCAAAGTAGTCATAAAGTCCTGCGATAACGCCAGCCAGTTCACCACGACTTTTGTCCTTATACCATTTCTTGTTCATATTCCTTACCTCTAAGGCTTAATCACGTCAACCCCACCCATGTATGGACGGAGAACTTCTGGAATAGTGACAGAGCCGTCTTCGTTTTGGTAGTTTTCAAGAATGGCAGCTACGGTACGACCAACTGCTAGACCAGAACCGTTGAGGGTGTGGAGCAATTTGACCTTGCCGTCAGCAGCATCGCGGTAGCGGATTTGAGCGCGACGGGCTTGGAAATCCTCAGTATTTGAACAGCTAGAGATTTCACGGTAGGCATTTTGGGCAGGGATCCAGACCTCCAAGTCATAGGTCTTAGCAGCTGAGAAGCCCATATCTCCTGTACAGAGGGCCAAAACGCGGTAAGGCAAGCCTAGTTTTTGGAGAATATTCTCTGCGTTTGCTGTCATTTTTTCCAATTCATCATAAGACTGTTCTGGTGTGGCAAATTTGACCATTTCAACCTTGTGGAATTGGTGAAGGCGGATCAGACCACGGGTGTCACGACCAGCAGAACCTGCTTCAGAACGGAAAGATGGGCTCATGGCTGTGAAGTAGATTGGCAGGTCTTTTTCTTCCAAAATCTCGTTGCGGTAGTAGTTGGTCAATGGTACTTCCGCAGTTGGGATGAGGACGAAGTTAGTGTCTGCCAACTCAAAAGTATCTTCCTTGAACTTAGGATACTGACCAGTACCAAACATAGAGTCGTGGTTGACCATGTAAGGTGTGATGATTTCCTGATAGCCTTCTGCGATATGCTCGTCCAACATGAAGTTGTAGAGGGCACGCTCCAAGCGGGCACCTAAGTTCTTGTAGAAGAGGAAGCGGGCTCCGGTTACTTTTGCCCCACGTTCCCAGTCCAAAATATCCAGGTCTTCGCCCAAGTCCCAGTGAGCTTTTGGTTCGAAGCTAAATTCCCGAGGAGTACCCCAACGGCGAACTTCCACGTTTTCTTCTTCATCTGCCCCAACAGGAACAGAATCGTGCGGCGTATTTGGAAGAACTGCAAGGATGGCATTTAGTTTTTCATCAATTTCCAAGAGTTGAGCATCCAAGTTTTTTACATCGGCAGACAATTTTTGCATAGCCGCAATCCTGTCATCAGCATTTTCCTTGTTGCGTTTTGCTTGAGCAATCTCGGCAGAAACGGTGTTGCGCTCTGCTTTTAATTCTTCTACAGTAACCAAGATTTCGCGGCGTTTAGCATCCAAGTCCTTGATGTTTGCCAAGGTTTCAGCAGCCACACCACGAGTAGCAAGTTTAGCAGCCACTCCCTCAAAATCTGTACGAATACGTTTGATATCTAGCATAGTTGTCTCCTTTAGAATAAAAAACACAGAATGAGAGATGCTGGAGCGATATTTACCGCGGTTCCATCCAGCTTCACATTCTGTGCACTTTAAGTATGTCATTTTTAGCCAACGGTAGAATTTCATATCCTTTGTTTATCTGCTCACAGCGACCGCAGACTTTCTGAAAAACGCCTGATACTACTTATCCGTTTGTCTTATTATACTTGATTTTTTATTTTTTTGCAAATAGATTTGAGATTTTCTGTCCTAGAATTTGCAGGAGAGTTGGCAGTTTGACAACTTTCTCATTGCCAATATGTTCACGAGCAATTTTTAGGATTTTACCAGAATCTTTAGAAGCAAACAGGAACTTGCCACTATCAGTATAGACTTCGAAGTGGCGACTGATTTTCTTGTTGGAAACATTGGCACCGATTTGATCGATAGATGTCCAAGGAATTTGAACGTAATTTTCAACGTTGTTATCAGCATAAAATTCCAGAGCTTGATCACCTAGCAGGAACTTGCCAACCGTTCCACCTGCAAGACTGAGATAGGAAACGCCTGTTGTGGATAGTTCGACGTGTTTGTTTAATGATTGTGCCATAGTTACCTCATTTCTTGTTTAATTATACCATAAAACCCCGCATGAGCGGGGTTTCTTAATGGATTACATAATTCCAAGTAGGCGAGCTGCGATACCGAATGCGAACAAACCAACGATGATAGTGATTGGAGAAACTTTTTTCTTCAACAACCACATACATAGGAAGGTAAGAAGCAAGTGCATGAAGCCTGGGATAAGACCGTCCAAGTTTTGTTGGAAAGTAGTAACTTTAGTTGGAGTTTGTGACAAACCTTGACCAACCAATTCAAAGGCTTTTTGGATACCTTCGTAGCCTTCTGGCAATTTATCCCACTCGATGTAGGCACCTTCTGAGAGTGGAACTTCAGAAACCGTGAAGTTGAAGCCGATAGATACCCAACGTTGAGCAAGTACGGCAAGGATGAACATACCGAGGATAGAAGCCCCTTTAGTGATGTCTTGGAGGATACCACCTGACATATCTTTAGTGATTTCTTTACCTGATTTGTAACCAAACTCTTGAGTGTACCATAGGAAGCTCATACGGATAGCGTTCCAAAGACCGAAGAAGAGGATTGGGCCAAGGATGTTACCTGACACAGCAAGTGAAGCACCTAGGGCACCGAGGATAGGACGTACTGTAAACCAGAATACTGGGTCACCGATACCAGCGAGAGGTCCCATCATACCGATTTTCACACCTTGGATAGCAGCGTCATCGATGTCAGCACCGTTTGCACGCTCTTCTTCAAGGGCAAGTGTTACACCGACGATAGGTGCAGCAACGTATGGGTGTGTGTTAAAGAATTCCATGTGGCGTTTAAGAGCCGCAATTTGATCTTCTTTCTTAGTGTAAAGTTTTTTGATAGCTGGAACCATTGTGTAAGCCCAACCCAAGTTTTGCATACGCTCAAAGTTCCATGATGCTTGAAGGAAGGTTGAACGCCAGCAAATCGCTTTACGATCTTTTACTGAAAGTTGAATTTTTTCTGTCATGATTGTGTTCTTCCTTTCTTCTTAGTAGTCTTCTAGGATGTCGCCGATTGGATCGTTAGAACCAGCTCCGCCACCGTTTCCACCTTTTTTAGAAAGGTTAAGGTAGATGAAGGCAAGAGATACACCGATAGCACCAAGAGCGATAAGTGTCAATTGGCTAACAGCAGCAAGAGCGAAACCGATAGCGAAGAATGGCCATACTTCACGAGTAGCCATCATGTTGATAACCATAGCGAAACCTACGGCAACAACCATACCACCACCGACGTTCATACCGCCTGACAACCAAGCTGGCATAGATTCAAGAGCAGCTTGAACAGCCTCAGTTGGGATAGCAAGAAGAAGGGCAGCAGGAACAGCAATACGAAGACCTTGAAGTGAAAGAGCGATCAAGTGGTAGCGCTCAAGTGCACCAAAATCACCGCGTTCTGCAGCAGCGTCAGCACCGTGTACAAGGGCAACAGATGCAGTACGCACAAGCATTGTAAGGAAAAGACCTGCAACAGCAAGAGGGATAGCAAGACCTTGAGCAACTGAGATAGCAGTTGCTGAGAAGTCACCACCCTTAATCAAGATGATAGCGGCAGCAACAGAAGCAAGGGCAGCGTCTGGTGCAATCGCAGCACCGATGTTTGACCAGCCAAGAGCAACAAGTTGGAGAGTTCCTCCAAGCATAACACCAGCTGTTAGGTTACCGGTAACAAGACCGATGAGGGTACATGCAACGATTGGTTGATGGAATTGGAATTGGTCAAGGACACCTTCCATACCTGCAAGAAAGGCCACAAAAACGACCAAAATTGCAGAAATAATTGAAATATCTGACATATTTATAATCCTTTCATATTTCTGATAATCACACAGTGTTAATCAGTTATTATTTAACATCTGCCTTGTTAATCAAGTCAAACAAATCTTTTGGTGAATCGTTTGGAACTTTACGGACATCGAATTTGACACCAAGTTCACGCAAGCGTTCAAAGGTTGCAACATCGTCCTTATCCATAGAAAGAACAGTGTTCACCATTGTTTTACCTGTTGAGTGAGCCATAGAACCAACGTTCAATTCCTTGATTTCTACGCCACCTTCGATTGCTTCAAGAGCTTCTTGAGGTGTTTCAAAGAGAATCAAAGCGTGTGTGTTACCGAAGCGAGGATCTTTAGAAACCTCAATCAGTTTCTTGATAGGAACAACGTTTGCTTTAACGTTTCCTGGAGCCGCTTGCTTGATCAATTGCTTACGAAGGTCGTCTTGTGCAACTGTATCTGAAGCGACGATGATACGGTCAGCCTTAGAAGCTGGAGTCCAAGCAGTAGCGACCTGACCATGCAAGAGACGAGTATCGATACGAGCTAAGTTGATTTTCAACTTACCATCTCCGATAACAGTCCCTGGAGGGATTGCTCCTTTAGGTGCTTGAGCAGCACTTGCAGCTGGAGCAGCCTCAGCTGGTTGAAGTTCTTCTGGAAGAACCTTGATACCATCTTTGGCTTCCTTGATAATGTTTGCGGCAACCTTTTCAACTCCTGCAGATGCATCCATTAGACGCTCTGTGTAGGCTTGAATTAGCATTGGCAAGTTAAGTCCAGTGATGATGGCAAATTTACGGTCTGGACGTTCGCCAGCAACGCGACTTGCTTGGTTAAATGGAGAACCACTCCAAAGGTCCGCCAATACCAACACTTCATCATCAGCATCGAATGAGTCAACAGCTGCATTGAGCTTAGCATATAAATCATCTGGTCCTTCACTTGGCATAAAAGTTACAACTTGAACTTTTTCTTGTTCGCCAAAAATCATTTGACCAGACTGATGAATGCCAGCTGCAAATTCACCATGACTTGCAATAATGATTCCAATACTCATTATTGTTCCCCCTAAATTTTTTCTAGTTCCTTTGAAATGTAAAACTAATGAATGGGCTTACATTTCCTTGAACTTGTATATTATAAAACGTTTTCATGTAATTTGTCAAGCAAATTTGTGTTAAAAACAGAAAAAATTTCCGAAATTTTTACATACTCTTTTCAGAAATCTGTTGCTGGCTATGCAAAACAAAAGAAAAAAACTGCAGACGCAGTTCTTTCTTATAGAAATAATTTTTCTAGTTCTTTGGCAACCCCATCTTCAACATTTGTAAATTCAGTCAAGCGGTCTGCGTGGGGACGAAGGGTATCACTACAGTTTTTCATGGCATAGCTAATGCCAGCCAGTTCCAGCATTTCGACATCATTGTGCTCATCTCCGAAAGCGACTAGATCGCTCGGACTGGCTTGGAAGAGGTTTAAGACATAGCTAAGGGCGGTAGCTTTATTAACTCCTTTAGCACAAGTTTCTAGAATATTTAAGGGACCTCCCCAAGTATTGATTTCCAGTTCATCATTGAAGTAGGCCTTCATTTCCTTGGCAAGCTGATACTTATCTGTAGCCCGTGTTTGCATGAGGATAGAGTGGGGATCGCTGGTAATCAGCTCAGGTTTAATGAGTGTGTCTGGTGTAATTTGCTCAACTCCCATGAGGGAAGGGTCGATTTTATCTAAATGTTTTTGCGTAATGAAGAATTTATTTTTGTATTCTCCTGCGATAAAGTCTGCTTCAAACCGCTCCTCTTCCTTCAAAAAATCGAGTAGGTATTTTTTATCAATAAGAATATTCTTTTCCCACGCCCATTTTTTTCCTGGGAGATGAATGAGGGAACCATTGAAGTTAATCATGGGCGTATCTAGCTCTAATTGGTTGTAAAATTGCTCTGCCATACGATAGGGACGACCTGTAGCAATCAAAACGGTATGTCCAGCCTCTTTTACTTTTTTAATAGTAGAAACTGTGTAGTCACTTAGTTGACTATCTTGATTTAGTAAGGTACCATCTAGGTCAATGGAAATAATTTTTTTCTTCATACTTGTCTTATCCTTTTTGAAACTAATAAGTTCCAGTATAGCAAAATGCCTGTAGAAAAGCAAAAAGCTAATCGTTTTTAGGATGTGAAGCAAAATCAATAGAAAATGTTCGTTAAAAACGAACATTATTTGAGAAAATAACGTTTTCATACACGAATTGCTTGAAGTATAAAAGCGATTTGTATATAATAGCTATATCGTTCGTAAATAAAAGGAGAATAATTGAAAAATGGAACAGTTTTTTAAACTAAAAGAACATGGAACGACCGTTTCTACTGAAATTATGGCTGGTCTTACGACTTTCTTCGCCATGAGCTATATTTTGTTTGTTAACCCAAGCATCCTCAGTGTTGCTGGTATGCCAACTCAGGCAGTATTCTTGGCAACCATCATTGCCAGCGCGGTTTCAACGCTTGTTATGGGCCTATTTGCAAATGTTCCTTATGCCTTGGCACCAGGGATGGGCTTGAACGCTTTCTTTACCTATACAGTTGTTATCGGTCTTGGTTTTACTTGGCAAGAAGCTTTGGCTATGGTTTTCCTCTGTGGTTTATTCAATATCTTTATTACAGTTACTAAGGTCCGTAAGAGCATCATTAAGGCTATTCCTATTAGCTTGCAACACGCTATCGGTGGTGGTATCGGTGTATTCGTTGCCTACCTTGGTTTCAAGAACTCTAACTTGATTACCTTCTTGACTTCTGGTTCAGATATTATTACTGTTAACGGGGTTGCTCCTGCAGATGCTACAGCAGAAACTTTCGCAAATGGGGTCTTCTCAGTTTTTGCTGGTGGTGGTGTCGTACCTGGTATTTCAACCTTTACTGATCCAAGTGTTCTCTTGACTGTTTTCGGTCTTCTCTTGACAGCTGTCTTGGTTATTAAAAATGTTCGTGGTGCGATTTTGATTGGTATCCTTGCGACAACTTTGGCAGGTATTCCAGCAGGTGTTGTAGACCTTTCTACAATTGACTTGGCTAATAACAATATTGGAACTGCCTTTGCAGAATTGGGTACAACTTTCCTAGCAGCCTTCGGTGGTTTGTCTTCTCTCTTTGCTGATTCAAGCCGTCTTCCACTTGTTTTGATGACTATCTTTGCCTTCAGCTTGTCAGATACCTTTGATACACTCGGTACCTTTATCGGTACTGGTCGTAAGACAGGTATCTTCTCAGAAGAAGATGAGAAAGCTCTTGAAAATGGTACTGGATTTAACTCTAAGATGGATAGAGCGCTCTTTGCTGATGCTATCGGTACTTCAATTGGTGCTATTTTCGGTACATCTAATACAACGACTTATGTTGAGTCTGCGGCAGGTATCTCTGCGGGTGGTCGTACTGGTTTGACAGCTGTTACGACAGCAGTTCTATTCTTGCTTTCAATCCTTATCTTGCCATTTATCGGTATTGTACCAGCAGCTGCAACAGCTCCAGCCTTGATTATCGTCGGTGTTATGATGGTTTCATCATTCCTTGATGTTGATTGGAGTCACTTTGAAGATGCGCTTCCAGCCTTCTTTGCAGCCTTCTTCATGGCACTTTGCTTCTCTATCTCATACGGTATTGCAGCAGCCTTCATCTTCTATTGCTTGGTAAAAATTTCAACTGGTAAAACAAAAGAAATTCACCCAATCCTTTGGGGAGCAACTGCCCTCTTCATTCTTAACTTTATCATTCTTGCCTTCTTATAAGAAGATAAACAACTAACATTTATTTATCTGAGCTGACTGCTTTAAGTGGTCAGCTTTTGTGTTTGCTTATTATTTGTTCGAGAAGAAGTAGTCATTTCGGTTAGCGAAGGCTTCTAGTTACTGTTCTCGATTAGGTAGACTTTAGTGCAAGTTATCGCTATTTAGTTTTCTCTTTATTGCTATAATATTTCTTGTATTATCACCTGTCAATATCAGATTGGAGTTTGCAACTTTGTTTCTCTATCTCCGATCTCTTAACCTTGTTTGCGAGTTTTTGGCTTGGATAAAACCAATCCTTGGACACTTTATCCTACCGAATTTTGAACTTGCCTTGTTGTACTCTGTCAAATAGAGGCTGTTCAAGACATCTAATGGGCTGTTTCAAATTCACCTATAAATATGAAAGAATTGATTTATGTCAGTGGAATTTGATGAAGAGGGCCTCAAAAACATTATCTATATTTTGGGGAGTGAGAAGGGTTTAGGAAGTGTTGGCAAATTTTTCTTCCTGATACTGCTAGGAATGGCATTTGTCTGTCTATTTTATTCGAATGCCTATCACTTATCTCAATCATATTTGGGTTTCTTGCCATCGAAAAAAGACTTGGAAGGTGTCTTCTAAAACACTTTTCAAGTCTTCTTGGTGTTCTATCTACCAGTTACGCTTGATAAATTTCCTTGGTAGTGGTTAAAGAGAGAGTGTGTAGCCTTGTGGATATAACGGGCAGTTTCCGCGTTGTTCATGGTGTAGAGGTGGACACCAGCTACATCGTTGGTCACTAGGTCGACAATCTGATCAACTGCGTAAGCCAAGCCTGCTGCACGTAGTGACTCAGGATTGTGCTCATATTTTTCTAAGATAGCTTTGAACTTGCGTGGCAAGCGAATGTTCTCGCAGGTTTTCAAGAGACGAAGTGCCTGATTCCTGTTGATGATAGGCATAATACCTGCGATAATCGGCACTTCGATGTCCGCTAGCGAACATTTCTCTTGAAAGTCATAGAAGGCTTCGTTATCAAAGAAGAGCTGGGTTACCAAGCTTGAGCATCCTGCATCAACCTTCTTTTTCAAATTTTTGATGTCAGTTACAGAGTTTTGGGACTCAGGGTGTACTTCTGGATAACAAGCTCCAATGATATCAAAGTGGGGAGCCTCATGTTTGATGAAGGAAACGAGATCCGTTGCATATTGGAAGTCCTCTTTGGGTGGAAGTCCATCGATAATATCTCCACGCAGTGCTAAAATCTGATGCACTCCGACCTCATCAAGTGATTGAAGGACAGATTTGACCTTTTCTTTGGTCAAATAGGCTGCTGGTAGGTGGGCAATGGTTGGAATGCCCAACTCGTTGCGGACATGGTTGACCAGGCGAACAGTGGTTTCTTCAATATTGAGGTTGTTATTACTACAGGTAACACTGATAAAATGAGGGGCCAAACCCTGCATCTGATCAAGGGTTTGGATAATCTTTTCATTGCCTACTTCTGGTTTTGGAGGGAAAATTTCAAATGATAGACTTGGGGTTTGACCGATCATAAATTAGAGTTCCTTTCTGGCTGCCTTAGCTGCTTGGGTCAAGTGGATAAGGCTAGCTTTTGTTTCTGATTCGCCACGCGTTTTAAGACCGCAGTCTGGGTTAATCCAAACTTTTTCTTTCGGTACTTTGGCAAGGATGGCTTGGATAGTGTGTGCAATTTCATCAACTGCAGGGACACGTGGAGAGTGGATGTCATAGACACCAGGACCTACCTGAGTTTGGAAGTTCTTAGCCTTGAGTTCATCGAGGATGACTAGATTTGAACGGCTAGCTTCAAAGGAGATAACATCCGCATCCATGTTGTCGATAGCAGGAATGATGTCTGTAAATTCGCTATAGCACATGTGGGTATGGATTTGTGTGTCTGGCGCAACAGTTGAGTGAACCAAACGGAAGGCTGGAATTGCCCAGTCAAGATACTCGCTGTACCAGTCGCTACGACGGAGTGGCAATTTTTCACGAAGTGCTGCTTCGTCGATTTGGATAATCTTGATACCTGCTGCTTCAAGGTCGAGAACTTCTTCCTTGATAGCAAGGGCAATTTGAAGAGTTGATTCTTTGATAGAGATATCTTCACGCGGGAATGACCAGTTGAGGATGGTTACAGGACCTGTCAACATGCCTTTGACTGGTTTATTGGTACGGCTTTGTGCGTAGCTTGACCATTTGACAGTAATTGGGTTCAAGCGTGTCACATCGCCCCAGATGATTGGTGGTTTAACTCCACGCATACCGTAGGATTGTACCCAACCGTTTTTACTGAAGAGGTAGCCAGACAAGTTTTCACCGAAGTATTCTACCATGTCGTTACGCTCGAATTCACCGTGTACAAGCACGTCGAAATCAACTTCTTCCTGCCAAGCAATCCATTCATCTGTTTGCGCTTTGACAAATGTATCGTATTCTTCTTCTGAGATATTTCCTTTGCGGAAAGCTAAACGGGTACTACGGACATCCTTGGTTTGAGGGAAGGATCCGATAGTAGTTGTTGGAAGAAGGGGTAGGTTCAATTTTTCACGTTGAATAGCCTCACGTTCTGCAAAGACAGGCAGGCGAGTGTAGTCTGCGTCTGTCAAACCTGCCAAACGATCAGCAAGTGCTGCATCACGACCAACACGTTCAAGGGCAAAGAGTTCCTTATTGGCTGCAAGAGCTGCATCTCCTTGACCATTTTGGATAGCATCTAAGTCACGCAATTCGCTCAATTTTTCAACTGCAAAAGCGAAGTGGTTGAGGATAGCTGGTTCAAATTCTTCATTGGCTGTTGTAAATGGTACATGAAGTAGAGAGCAAGAAGTTGTCAAGACAAGATTTTCAGCAGGGATGGCATCGAGTACAGCCAGGCTCTTTTCATAATTGTTGCGCCAGATGTTCTTACCGTTGACGATACCTGCATAGAGCGTTTTATCAGCTGGGAAGCCTGTTGCCACAAGGGCAGCCGTTTCCTTACCTTCTACAAAATCAAGACCGATGGCATCGACTGGTAGGTTGGTCAATTCTGTGTAAATATCACGAACATCACCGAAGTAGGTTTGGATGAGGACTTGCAAGCCTTTTTTATCTGCCAAGAGTGTTTGGTAGATGTTTAGGAAAAGTGCTTTTTCTTCTGCAGTCAAGTCCTTGACCAAGCTAGGCTCGTCTAACTGGATTTTTTCCGCACCGAGCTCTGCCAATTTTTCAAAGACTTGTCCGTAGGCTGCAACTAAGCTGTCAGCGAAATCAGTAGCAGTCGTACCTTCTTCGAAATCTGTCAATTGCAAGAGAGTGAATGGACCGATCAAAACTGGACGAGTAGTGATGCCCAAGTCTTTTGCTTCTTGGAACTCATCGAAAATCTTATGACCTGCTAGTTTAATCTCTGTGTCTTTTTCGATGGCAGGAACGATATAGTGGTAGTTGGTGTTGAACCATTTTTTCATGGGTCTAGCACGAACGTCACCTTTTTCACCTTGATAGCCACGCGCAAGGGCAAAGTATTTTTCAAGGTCTGTCAATTCAAGCTCCTGAACTGCTTTGGGTACGATATTGAAGAGGACAGCTGCATCCAAAACATTGTCATAGTGAGAGAAGTCGTTGCTTGGGATTTCAGTAATGCCTGCTTCTTTAACAATAGTCCAGTGCTTGGCACGCAAGTCTTTAGCTGCCGTCAAAAGTTCTTCCTGTGGAATTTTATTTCTAAAGTATTTTTCAGTGATAAATTTTAATTCGCGGTTTTCTCCGATACGTGGGAAGCCGATAATAGTTGTCGTCATGGGATTTCCTCCAAAAATATTTCTATGCTTTTATCCTAACAGAAAAAATCCCACTTGTATAATTGGAAAAAATTAGGGTATGTTATAAGTTTTGGCTATAACAAACTGGAACGAGATGGGTTTAGACACTATTTCTTCTATATAAAAGCCTGAAATACGGCTATTTATTCCTATCGCATTTTTGGGTCTTGGAACTGGTATAGTTTTTTCTTATGTGGGAGATAGGTTTTATCTATGAGATGGTAGAGGGAATTAAAATTATGATTTATATGTATCCTTGATAAATATTTTTTAATCGGTCTATAAAACTTCTATATTAGACAGACTTGGCTGGTCGTGTTACAATGTAGAAAATCACAGAAAGGAGTTTTTTTATGGGAAAGGTGATTATTGGTATTTCAGGCAATGAGCAAGAATTTCCAACAAAATCTGGTCGCGTTTATGTAACGGTAGCGCGTGAATTGGCAGATAGTGTCCGTCAGGCTGGTGGTGTGCCACTGGTCATTCCCATGGGAACTCCTGACTTAGCCAAGGATTATATCGATATGATTGATAAGTTGATTTTATCCGGTGGTCAGCATGTGGATCCAAGTTTGTATGGTCAAAAACGTTTGATAGATAGTGAGGATTACCTCTTGGAGCGGGATGAGTTTGAATTGGCCTTGATTAAGGAAGCAATTCGGCAAGGAAAACCAATTTTTGCAGTCTGCCGAGGGATGCAGTTGCTCAATGTTGCTTTAGGTGGAAGTTTGGAACAGGAAGTGGCTGACCATTGGCAAGAGGATATAGAAGGAACTTCGCATCGTTTGCAGGTTAAACCTAAAAGTCGTGTCAGTCAATTGTTCGCACAGGGCAGTCAAATCAATTCCTTTCATCATCAACGGATCAAGGATTTGGCGCCAGGCTTAGTGGCAACTGGACTAGATCCACGAGATGGGACCATTGAGGTCTATGAAAGCAAGGGCAAACAGGCCTTGTTTGGTATTCAATGGCACCCAGAGTTTTTATACAAGGATTGCAAGCAGCACAGAGATTTGTTTCAGTATTTGGTGGATGTGTTTTAAGAGGGAAATGACTTCCCTCTTTTTATTATCAATCCTTATAATTGCAAGGGTATTTGTTATAAGTAAAAGTTATAACATTCTATAAAAAAAGCCAATTAGCCAGATAGTCTTTTCTGTGTTAAGATAGTTTCAGTTCAAAAATTAAGGAGATATTCTTATGAAATTAAAAAAATTGTTTAGTTTAGCAGCAGCTGCCTTGTCAGTAGGTGTTCTTGCTGCGTGTGGTAGCTCAACTTCAAATGAGGCTGCAGGTTCAGCGACAACTGTTCGTGTTGGTGTGATGAGCTTGAGCGAATCAGAAGAAGCACGTTGGAACAAAATCCAAGAAATTCTTGGTGATGAAGTGAAATTGGAGTTCACTCAATTTACGGACTATTCACAGCCAAACAAGGCAGTAGCTGAAAATGAAGTAGACATCAACGCATTCCAGCACTACAACTTCTTGAATAACTGGAATCAAGAAAACGGTGAAGATTTGGTGGCTATTGCGGATACTTATATCTCACCAATCCGTCTTTACTCAGGTACAGCTGATGGTAAAAACAAGTACACGAAAGTGGAAGAAATTCCTGATGGTGCAGAAATTGCGGTTCCAAATGACCCAACAAACGAAAGCCGTGCCCTTTACCTTCTTCAAGCAGCAGGTTTGATCAAGGTTGGTGTATCTGGTACAGAATTGGCAACGATTGCTGACATTACTGAAAACAAGAAAAACTTGAAGATTACTGAGTTGGATGCGAGCCAAACAGCAAGCTCACTTAGCTCAGTTGATGCAGCGGTTGTAAACAACACTTTCGTATTGGAAGCTGGTTTGGATTACAAAAATGCCCTTTATAAAGAGCAAAAAGATGAAAACTCAGCACAATGGTATAACTTGATTGCGGCTCGTAGTGATTGGGAAAAATCAGAACAAGCTGAAGCGATTAAGAAAATCGTTGCTGCTTACCACACAGATGAAGTTCGTGAAGTTATTGAAACAACATCTGACGGTATGGATGAGCCAGTTTGGTAAAATGCAAATAGGTCGAGGACTGGACAGAATTGTTCAGCCCTCTATCTGTTTTTATAGAGATAAGACAATCTCTTAACTAAAGTTAGAAATAGTATAGTATTTTTGATTGTGGTTAGTAGATTGGATAGAGGAGAAGATATGTCAGAAGTGAAAATTCAAGCTTTTGAGCAAGATGCGATTATTCAGACCTATTTTGAAAAATTAAAAGTCTTGATTTCAAAGAAATCCATCTTTGCTCAACAGATTGGTTTACTGGATGTAGCCACTTATTTGAAAGAAATGTTTGAAGAGGCTGGGGCAACTGTTGTTTTAGATGACAGCTACGCAGCGCCATTTGTCATGGCTAGGTTTGAGGCAAGTGTTCCAAATGCCAAAACCTTGATTTTTTACAATCACTATGACACTGTTCCTGCTGATGCCGATCAGGTCTGGGAGAAGGGTAAACCCTTTGAATTGACTGTTTCTGATGGCTATATCTATGGTCGTGGGGTGGATGATGATAAGGGCCATATCACAGCTCGTCTGTCGGCCTTGAAAAAATATCAGTCTAGACAGAATGGCCATTTACCAGTCAATGTGATTTTTATTATGGAAGGGGCAGAGGAGTCAGCTTCTGTCGACTTGGATAAGTATCTTTCAAAATACAAAGAACACTTGATTGGTGCTGATTTGCTGGTCTGGGAGCAGGGGCATCGCAATAGCTTGCATCAGCTAGAAATTGCTGGGGGCAATAAGGGAATTGTGACCTTCGATCTTCAGGTTAAATCAGCTGACTTGGACATTCATTCTTCTTATGGAGGAGTTATTGATTCGGCAAGTTGGTATTTGTTGTCAGCTCTTCAATCCATGAGAGCGGCAGATGGACGAATCTTGGTAGATGGTATTTACGAACAAGTTCAAGAACCAAATGAACGTGAACTGGCCTTGGTGGAGGAATTTGCTCTTGCGACCAGTCAGTCTATGAAGGAGATTTATGGTCTAACACTGCCTACTTTGGTAGAGGAACGGCGCGAGTTTCTCAAGCGTTTATATTTTGAGCCTTCAATCACTATCGAAGGTTTATCGACAGGTTACCTTGGTCAAGGTGTCAAGACCATCATTCCAGCTCAGGCTTCTGCTAAGATGGAAGTTCGTTTGGTGCCAGGTTTGGACCCCCATGATGTTTTGGAAAAAATTCGTCAGCATTTAGCTAAGCATGGTTTTGAACAGGTAGAAGTTATCTTTACCTTGGGTGAAAAGAGTTATCGAAGTGATATGTCAGCTCCAGCCATTGTCAATGTGATTGAATTGGCTAAAAAGTTGACCCCAGAGGGTGTGGCAGTTTTACCTACCTCGCCAGGTACTGGACCAATGCACACCGTCTTTCATGCTTTAGGAGTACCGATTGCGGGCTTTGGTCTGGGTAATGCCAACAGTCGTGACCATGCAGGTGATGAGAATGTCAGCATTGCTGACTACTATAGCCATGTTGAATTAGTAGAGGAGTTAATAGCAAGTTATGAGTAAGGAAATGATTAAGCTAGATAATATTGATGTAACTTTCCAGCAGAAAAAACGGACCATTGAAGCGGTCAAGGATGTGACCATTCATATCAATCAAGGGGATATTTACGGTATCGTAGGGTATTCTGGAGCTGGTAAATCTACCCTTGTCCGCGTCATCAATTTATTGCAGGTGCCGTCTGCGGGTAAGATTACCGTTGATGAAGATGTGATTTACGAGGGGGACAAGGTTACTCTGACCCCAGCTCAATTGCGAAGCAAACGTCGTGAGATTGGCATGATTTTCCAGCATTTCAATCTGATGGCGCAGATGACGGCAGAAGAAAACGTAGCCTTTGCCCTTAAGCATTCGGGTTTGAGCAAGGAAGAGAAGAAGGAAAAAGTAGCCAAACTCTTGGACTTGGTTGGGCTTTCTGACCGTGCTGAAAACTATCCAGCTCAGTTGTCCGGTGGTCAAAAGCAACGTGTTGCCATTGCGCGTGCCTTGGCAAATGATCCTAAAATCTTGATTTCAGATGAGTCAACTTCTGCCTTGGATCCGAAAACGACTAAGCAAATTTTAGCACTCTTGCAGGAATTGAATGAAAAATTGGGCTTGACCATTGTAATGATCACCCATGAGATGCAGATTGTAAAAGATATTTGTAACCGTGTGGCTGTTATGCAGGATGGTCGCTTGATTGAAGAGGGATCGGTGTTAGAAATCTTCTCACATCCAGAAGAAGAATTGACTCAGGATTTCATCAAAACAGCAACAGGAATTGATGAGGCCTTGGTGAAAATTTACCAGCAGGATATTGTTCAGAATTTACCTGAAAATAGCATTTTAGTACAACTCAAGTATGCTGGTTCCAATACGGATACGGCGATTGTCAATGACTTATATAAATTCTATCAAGTGTCTGCCAATATTTTGTATGGTAATATTGAGATATTGGACCATACGCCAGTCGGTGAAATGGTAGTCATTCTCTCAGGAGAACCTGGACAGTTACACCGTGCTTTAGAAGCTGTGACAGAGGCCCGTGTAGAAGTGACGATTTTGAAAGGAGCGAACTAGATGTTAGAATGGATTCAAACGAATTTTCCAGATATTTATAAATTGGGCTGGGATGGTCAGACAGGTTGGTTAACACATTTTAATTTGACTCTTTATATGACCTTTGTTTCCTTTGCTTTTGGTGGTTTTATGGGCTTGGTATCCGGTTTGTTCTTAGTTCTGACAGGTCCACGTGGGGTCATTGCTAATAAGACTGCCTACTGGATTTTGGACAAGGTGGCTTCGATTTTCCGTGCCATTCCCTTTATTATCTTGTTGGCGGCGATTTCTCCCTTAACCAAAATTATTGTTGGCAAAACCATTGGTACAGAGGCAGCCTTGGTGCCTCTAGCCCTGTCAGTCTTTCCTTTCTTTGCCCGTCAGGTTGAAGTGGTCTTGTCAGAATTGGACCGTGGTGTCATTGAGGCAGCTCAGGCATCAGGTGCGACTTTCTGGGATATAGTCCTTGTCTATCTGCGTGAGGGACTGCCTGACTTGATTCGTGTGACAACCTTGACCCTGGTTTCATTGGTGGGCTACACTGCCATGGCAGGAGCCATCGGAGCAGGTGGTTTGGGGCAGGTTGCACTATCCTACGGTTACCTGCGCTACAATGATGATGTGACCTTTTTAGCAACTCTTTTGATTTTGGTTATCATCTTTGCCATTCAATTCATTGGTGATTTCTTGACCAGAAAGATTAGTCATAGATAGAAATATTGCCGTGTTTTTTCAAATTTTGGAAAGTCCTTGACTTATTTAAAGCATTTTTATACAATAAATTTAATTAAATAAACACTGCCATCGGGTAGTCATGCAACAGCATTTTATGAACATCGTTAGGTCTTAGAAGATGTTCATAGGGTGCTGATTTTTCTATAAAAGGAGTGAGAATATGTCACAATTTATTGTTGATTCATCGTTTTGGAGTTTATTTCCAGATGCAAAAATAGGAGTGCTATTATTGAAGGGGTATAAAACGCCGGCGCAATCACCTGATGAATTAGTGAAATTACTGGAAGAAAGCAACGGAATTGCCCAGAAATTTCTTACGGAAGATACCTTTAGTGAGAACGAGGTCATTCGTACATATCGTCAAGCCTATCAAAAATTTAAAACAAAAAAAGGCGCACGTTCTAGTATCGAAGCCCTTTTGAAGCGTTCTGCTAGTGACCGTCCAGTTTCAACTATCTCTCCGCTAGTGGATATCTATAATGCGGCAAGTTTGCGTTTCGGTCTTCCATGTGGTGCTGAAGATTTAGATACATTTGTAGGCGATCTTCAACTAACGGTCACTGAGGGTGGGGATGAATTCTATCTCATTGGTGATGAAACCAATAATCCAACTCTACCAGGGGAAGTTTGCTACAAGGATGATAAAGGAGCAGTTTGTCGCTGTTTCAACTGGCGTGATGGTGAGCGGACCATGATTACAGATAGCACGAAGAATGCTTTCTTGGTTATGGAACTGGTCAATTCTGATAGAGTAGAGGATTTGGAAAATGCCCTAGATTTTATCAGTCAACAGGCAGAAAAATTCTTGGGAGTATTGCCAGAAAAATATCTATTGGATTACAACAGTCCTACTATGGGTTTATAATCGGATAAATAGTGCTCTTTCTGGACAAAATATTCTTTTTCTGCTACAATACTAAGCATGAAAGAAGGTTGTTTCAAAAGCCTGTCTAGCGAGCTTGGGAGAGTGGAAGCCAAGCCAGTCTTGAAATAATTGGCGCTTTCCCAGTCGTGACCTCATCCGACTACTTATCAATCATATAAATGAAGTAATAAATTAGGGTGGAACCGCGTTCTCAACGCCCCTATGTCTGCTGACAGGGGAAGAGAATGTGGTTCTTTTTGTCTGTCTAACAAAAACGGAGAAAATATATGTCTAAAAAACTTACATTTCACATCGTCAGTGGCATCGTCTCCTTTCAGTCGAATTGCCACACGCTCATCGCTAGTGCGATTGAGCTAGACGCTGTACTAGTTCGCCTTTCCTAGCAATATCGGCTAGGAAGGCTCACGTCGCAAGATTATTTAAAATAGAAAGAAGGAAGAATATGTCTAAAAAACTTACCTTTCAGGAAATTATCCTGACTTTACAACAATTTTGGAATGAGCAGGGGTGCTTGCTCATGCAGGCCTATGATACGGAGAAGGGTGCGGGTACCATGAGTCCCTACACTTTCTTGCGTGCTATCGGTCCTGAGCCATGGAATGCGGCTTATGTAGAGCCATCTCGTCGTCCTGCGGATGGTCGTTACGGGGAAAACCCAAACCGTTTGTATCAGCACCACCAATTCCAAGTGGTCATGAAACCATCTCCATCTAATATCCAAGAACTCTACTTGGAATCTTTGGAGCGTTTGGGCATCAATCCTTTGGAACACGACATTCGTTTCGTTGAGGATAACTGGGAAAACCCATCAACAGGCTCAGCTGGTCTGGGCTGGGAAGTTTGGTTGGACGGTATGGAAATCACGCAGTTTACCTATTTCCAACAGGTTGGTGGTTTGGCGACAGGTCCTGTCACAGCCGAAGTAACCTATGGTTTGGAGCGTCTGGCTTCTTACATTCAAGAGGTTGACTCCGTTTACGATATCGAGTGGGCAGACGGTGTCAAATACGGTGAAATCTTTATCCAGCCAGAGTATGAGCATTCAAAATATTCCTTTGAAGTATCGGACCAAGATATGCTCCTTGAAAACTTCACTAAGTTTGAAAAAGAAGCAGAGCGCGCTCTGGAAGAAGGCTTGGTTCACCCAGCCTTTGACTATGTGCTCAAATGTTCTCATACCTTTAACCTGTTGGATGCGCGTGGAGCTGTGTCTGTAACCGAGCGTGCAGGCTACATTGCCCGTATCCGTAACCTTGCTCGTGTCGTTGCCAAGACCTTTGTGGCAGAGCGCAAGAAACTGGGCTTCCCACTTTTAGACGAAGCAACACGAGCAGAATTGTTGAAGGAGGACGCAGAATAATGACAAAGAATTTACTTGTTGAACTTGGCTTGGAAGAAATCCCTGCCTACATCGTAACCCCAGCCATGCACCAGTTGCGTGACCGCATGGCGACTTTTTTGGCAGACAACCGTTTGGCTTTTGATAGCATCGATATCTTTTCAACACCACGCCGTTTGGCTGTGCGTGTCCGTGGTTTGGCAGACCAGCAGACTGACTTGACGGAAGATTTCAAGGGTCCTGCTAAGAAAATTGCCTTGGACGCAGACGGAAACTTCACCAAGGCGGCTGAAGGTTTTGTCCGTGGCAAAGGCTTGACGACAGCGGACATCGAATTCCGCGAGATCAAGGGCGAAGAGTATGTCTATGTGACCAAACACGAAGCTGGTCAGCCAGCTAAGGCAGTCTTTGCGGGCATTCCAGAGGTCTTGAAGGCTATGACCTTCCCAGTCAGCATGAACTGGGCGTCCAACAAATTCTCCTACATCCGTCCTGTCCACACCTTGACGGTTCTCTTGGACGATGAGGCACTGGATATGGATTTCTTGGACATTACATCCGCTCGCATCAGCCGTGGTCATCGTTTCCTTGGAAATGAAACTGAGATTGCAAGTGCAGATTCTTACGAGGCAGACTTGCGTGAACAGTTTGTCATTACAGATCCTGCAGAGCGTCAAAATATGATTGTTGAGCAAATCAAGGCTATCGAGGACAAACACAATGTGACGGTTGAGATTGATGAAGATCTGCTCAATGAAGTTCTCAACCTGGTCGAGTACCCAACTGCCTTTATGGGCTCCTTTGATACCAAGTATTTGGAAGTGCCAGAAGAAGTCTTGGTGACTTCCATGAAAAACCACCAGCGCTACTTTGTGGTGCGTGATAAGTCTGGCAAACTCTTGCCAAACTTCATCTCCGTCCGCAACGGGAACGACCAGCACCTTGACAATGTCATCAAAGGAAATGAAAAAGTTTTGGTGGCTCGTCTGGAAGACGGTGAGTTCTTCTGGCGTGAGGACCAAAAACTCAAGATTGCCGACTTGGTAGAACGCCTCAAAGTCGTGACCTTCCATGAGAAAATCGGCTCACTTTACGAGCACATGGAACGCACCAAAGTTATCGCAGAAAAACTGGCTGACTTGGCAGGTTTGTCTGCAGATGAAAAATCGGATGTGGCACGTGCGGCGGACATCTACAAGTTTGACCTCTTGACAGGTATGGTCGGCGAGTTTGACGAATTACAAGGGATCATGGGTGAGAAGTATGCCCTGCTTGCAGGGGAAAAACCTGCGGTGGCAGTAGCTATCCGTGAGCACTATCTTCCTAACTCTGCAGAGGGCGAATTGCCTGAGAGCAAGGTTGGTGCGGTCTTGGCACTGGCTGACAAATTCGATACCCTTCTATCCTTCTTCTCAGTTGGTTTGATTCCGTCTGGCTCAAACGACCCTTACGCTCTTCGTCGTGCGACACAGGGTATCGTGCGGATTTTGGAAGCATTTGGTTGGGAAATTCCATTGGATCAGTTGATTGCGGAGCTCTACAGCTTGAACTTTGCTAGCTTGACCTATGACAACCAGCCAGCTGTGATGGACTTTATCCGTGCTCGTGTAGAGAAGATGATGGATAAGGCGATTCCGAAAGACATCCGTGAGGCTGTACTTGCCAGCTCAACCTTTGTGGTCAGACTACAACTGGCAGCCAGCTCTGCTATTTTCCAAAAATCAAAAGAGGCTGACTATAAGGAAGCCGTGGAAAACTTGTCACGTGTCTTCAACTTGGCTGAAAAGGCGGAGGCGACTGTCATTGATGAGGCCCTCTTCGAAAACGACCAGGAAAAAGCCCTTGCTGCTGCAGTGGCGAGCTTGGAGTTGACAGAAGACATGGCGGGCAACTTGGACAAGCTATTTGCTCTTAGCCCAGTCATCGCGGCCTTCTTCGACAATACCATGGTTATGGCAGATGACGCAGCAGTCAAAGCCAACCGCTTGGCTCTCTTGAAAGCTCTGGCGGATAAGGCAAGTGCTGTGGCGGTCTTCAATCTCTTGAATAGTAAGTAGGAGGCATTCATGGAACAAGCAAAAATCGATCGCATCAATGAACTGGCCCGCAAGAAAAAGGCGGAAGGCTTGACAGAGGAGGAGTTGCAGGAACAAGCAGCTCTTCGTGAGGAGTACATCGAGGGCTACCGCCGTAGCGTGCGTGCCCATATCGAAGGCATCAAGGTAGTCGATGAGGACGGTAATGATGTGACGCCTGAAAAACTTCGTCAAGTCCAACGTGAAAAAGGCTTGCATGGACGTAGTTTGGATGATCCAAATTCCTAAGAATAAGATTACTAAAAAAAACAAGCGAAGACTAGGTTTCCTAGTCTTTTTCTGTTATACTATATAAAACGGAGGTTTGCTATGAAGAGAGTATGGAATTGGTTTGTGATTGGGCTTTCTATCCTATTAAGTTTTGTTGGAGCATGTTATTGTTTCATTGGTATGGAGGAAGTGCTTCCTATTCAGTCGGATGAGGGCATCTTTTCTACCATTTGTCAAGTCTATCAAGGTATTTGATGAAAAATATGTTGAGTTCAATAGTCAAAATAAGAAAATTGTTTTCTTTTGGACTAAGGTTTCGTGTAAAAAAGA
>NZ_POJD01000286.1 GCF_002960445.1 Streptococcus suis | reverse complement strand
TTTTTAAATCGATTACGTTTTGAGAAAGTAGTTCTCAATTAGACTCTCTAATCCTCAATCAATTGAATATCTGCACCCAATTCTGTCAGTTTATCAATAATATTTGAGTAACCACGTAGAATAAACTCAATGTTTGTAATTTCTGTACGCCCTTGAGCCATTAAACCAGCGATAACCATTGCGGCTCCCGCACGCAAATCAGTAGCTTTAACAGATGTACCAGTCAGTTGATTTGGACCTTCAAAGGCAATATGGTTGTTACGAGTAGAGATTTTTGCTCCAAGATTTGCAAGCTCCTGCACATGACCAACACGTTTTTCATAAATCGTATCAACAATCGTACCAGTCCCTTCT
>NZ_POJD01000285.1 GCF_002960445.1 Streptococcus suis | reverse complement strand
TGATAAGAACGGTCAAGTAGTAGTGACCATCCATTTTATATAATTCCGATTCTTCTACTGGATAATCAACCGTACCAACAAAAGTAAACAGATCCTCTATCGTTGGAAATTCCAAAATATAGTAAATATAGCGCTCCTGCTCCTCTTCATCTGCTTCTTCCTCTTGCTCTACCTCTTCCAAATGACGAACAGCTGTTGCATCCGGTGCACTTTTCTCACGAACGGTTTGCTCCAAACTCTTGAAAAACTCATCTGGAGTCATACTTGC
>NZ_POJD01000284.1 GCF_002960445.1 Streptococcus suis | reverse complement strand
CCTGGTTGAAGTTCTGAAACAACTGAGCTACCATTGGTTCCATCTTGACCTTTGGCACCGTCACGACCATCGACACCGTTGCGAATGGTGGCGATTTCAGTACGCTGACCTGTAGAAGACACATTGTAAACTTTTACACTACCGTCTGGTTGACGTTCTGAAACAACTGAGCTACCATTGGCACCATCGACACCGTTGCGGATGG
>NZ_POJD01000283.1 GCF_002960445.1 Streptococcus suis | reverse complement strand
TGTCGTAGGTATAGCTGACACCACGGCGTTCTAGTTCAATGGTTTCAATCCCCAAGCCCTCAATACCTGCAATAGCCATCTTGAGCATGGAATAGCGATGGTATTCGTCAATGGTTTCTTTCTTATCCACATGAGGTGGAATGAATTCTGGCATGAGCAAGACTTGATCCAGCTTCAACTGTTGACGGACCTGGTCTGCCACAATCAAGTGAGCATTGTGGACAGGGTTGAAATTCCCTCCCAGAATCCCCACTTGTTTGCGATTGGTTTCTTTCTTTTCAACCTCTAATTCAACCTTGGTAAAGGGTG
>NZ_POJD01000282.1 GCF_002960445.1 Streptococcus suis | reverse complement strand
ATCTTCCATGTCATGAATGATCTTCTCATCTTTTTGACCATGAACACGGACGATTTTAGCCGGCATACCGACCACTGTCACATCTGCTGGAACATCGGCTAGGACAACAGCAGCAGCACCTACTTTCGCATTTTCTCCGATTTCAACTGGGCCAATCACCTGGGCATGAGCAGAAACGAGTGCCCCTTTTCGAACTGTTGGATGGCGCTTCCCTGTATCCTTGCCTGTTCCTCCAAGAGTTACTCCATGGTATAACATTACACCAGATTCGACAATTGCAGTCTCACCAATTACCAATCCCGCGCCATGATCAATAAAGACTCCCGAGGCAATTTCTGCACCTGGATGAATTTCAATGTTGGTCCAAAAACGCCAAAACTGACTGTGCATCCGA
>NZ_POJD01000281.1 GCF_002960445.1 Streptococcus suis | reverse complement strand
ACTAGTACAGAAGACACAAAGGTTGGGACCTTCTCCACTAATAGGGAACAGCTCAACCAAACCCTCACTAACTATCTAAAAGAGTATCAGACGGAAGAGTTTTCCTATCAATTATTCGTAACGAGTCAGCAAGTTGTTTTTGAAGGCAGCTATCAGATTTTTGGTGTGACTATCCCACTCTATATTTATTTTCAACCTAGCAAAATGGAAGATGGCAGTATTTTGTTACGGATAACAGAAATATCAGTTGGAAGTTTATCCTTGCCGAAAGCAGAGGTATTAGC
>NZ_POJD01000280.1 GCF_002960445.1 Streptococcus suis | reverse complement strand
TGTCGCTTCAGATTTGACAACTCAATTATTCTATCATCTTCATTTGACCTTGTCAACTACTTTTTGAAACTTTTTTTCAAACGGTTAACAGGTTCTCTAAAAGACAACTCAATAAGTCTATCATCTTCATTTCCTGTTGTCAACTCTTTTTGTAGATTTTTTTATGAAATAATGAAAACTGATAACCTAAAAAGATTATCAGCTGTAGATTTATTATTTTGTATCTATCTTCTCTTTGACTTCTTCATAAGAAAGAGGATGAACATCTTCGTCGTTATTTTCAATATTCTCTGGCATTTTGCCTGTTTCATAGAGAGATTTGATTTGAACACTGTCGAGAGTTTCATATTTAAGTAATGCTTCTGCGATTAGTTTATGTGTTTCACGATTAGACTGAATAATTTCAGCCGCCTTATTGCGAGCTTCATTTAGTAAATCACGGACTTCATTGTCTAATTCATAGGCAGTTTGTTCTGATATGTGTTTGTGAGTTGTCTGGCCACCAAACATAGCATGACTACCTTCATACTGCATTGGTCCCATTTTTTCACTCATACCATATTCAGCAACCATAGCACGCGCCATCTGTGTTGCTTGTTCAAAGTCGTTTGAGGCACCAGTGGTTTGAGTATTAAAGATAATTTCTTCTGCTACACGACCACCCATAAGTCCAGCCAATTGCTCCTTCATATCTTCTTTTGAAAGTAGCATTTGATCTTCTTTAGGAAGAGCAATCATGTAGCCACCTGCACGACCGCGAGGTACAATAGTAACTTTATGAACTTCGCGAGCATTTGACAAAACAAGTCCAACAATCGTATGACCAGCTTCGTGATAGGCAACAATTTCACGCTCCTTAGCTGAAACTTGACGGTCTTTCTTGGACGGACCAGCAATAACACGGTCTTCTGCTTCATCAATATCTGACGCATCAATTACAGTCTTATTTCGGCGTGCCGCAACCAGAGCTGCTTCGTTAAGAACATTTTCCAAATCAGCACCAACAAATCCTGGTGTTTGTTGAGCGACTAATTTCAAATCAACATCCGGAGCCAGAGGTTTGTTTTTAGCATGAACTTTAAGGATTGCTTCGCGACCCTTGACATCTGGGCGACCAACCAATACTTTACGGTCAAAACGTCCTGGACGAAGAAGGGCTGGATCGAGAACATCACTACGGTTGGTTGCAGCAATGACGATAATACCTTCATTGCCTTCAAAACCATCCATTTCAATCAAGAGTTGGTTAAGGGTTTGTTCACGTTCATCGTTACCGCCACCCATTCCGACACCACGTTGGCGACCGACAGCATCAATTTCATCGATGAAAATAATAGCTGGTGCTGCTTTTTTTGCATCTTCAAAAAGTGAACGAACACGGCTGGCACCGACACCGACAAACATTTCTACGAAATCTGAACCAGAGATAGAGAAGAATGGCACACCTGCTTCGCCTGCTACAGCCTTGGCAAGCAAGGTTTTACCTGTTCCTGGAGGTCCCTCTAATAAGACACCTGCCGGAATACGGGCACCAAGCTTGGTAAAGCGTTTTGGATCTTTCAAAAACTCTACCACTTCTACCAGTTCTTGTTTTTCTTCTTCTGCACCTGCGACATCTGAGAAACGAACTTTGATATTGCTTTGCTCAAGAGCTTTTGCTTTGTTTCGTCCAAAGTTCATGGCACCTCGAGCTCCACCACCGCCTTGGTTCATCATCATCATGAAGAATACACCAACGATAACAAGTGGTAACAAATTAAAGATAATATTTAACCATAGCCCATTGGAACTTTCAGGTTTAATCGTTACCTTAACACCATTTTCATTTGCTAGGGTTTGTAATTCTGATAAGTTTGTTTCAGATGGAAGAATAAGCGATTTGAAGTTTTTATAAGTAACAGTATTAGAAACTTGGAATAACTTAATAGAAGAAGCTAATTCATCCTTAGCTGTCTGCTCTGTCTTATATTTACCAGTAATTTCAATAACGCTTGAATCTGGTTGATAGGTCAGTTCTGATACATTATTATTTTTAAGTTCAGTAATAACTTGTGAATAGCTAATTTCTTGAGTAGCAACCTGCTGACCGGCATTAAAGAACTGGAATGCCGTTAGAATGGTCGCAATAACTAGAATAATGAGAAAAGGATTTTTAATAAATCCTTTATTTGGTTGATTGTTCATAATATAGTAGGAAACCTTTTTCTATTTTGTATAAACTTCCTCTTTTAGTACACCAACATAAGGAAGGTTACGGTAGTTTTCATCGTAGTCTAATCCAAATCCAACTACAAATTCATTTGGAATAGTGAAACAAGTATAGTCTGGCTCAATCTCAACCACTCGACCTTCTGGTTTATCAAGGAGGGTAGCAATTTTGATAGATTCAGCTTGACGGAGAGCAAACAGCTCTTTTAGTTCTTTTAATGTACGACCAGTATCAATAATATCTTCAACAAAGATAATGTGGCGACCAGCAACACTGTTATCCAAATCTTTAATGATTTTAACTGTTCCGCTACTTTCTGTACCACCATGATAACTTGAAACAACCATATAGTCCGTTTCGATATGCGTATCAATATGCTTCATCAATTCTGCCATGAATGGAATAGAACCTTTCAAAATTCCAACAAGAATAGGGTTCTTGTCCGCATAGTCTTTTGCTAGAATTTGACCAAGTTCTTTGCACTTTGCAATAATTTCTTCTTCTGAAACAAGAATTTTCTTAATATCTTTGTCCAACATAGTTGTTCTACTCTTTCATTTTAATATATAAGGTAGCTTTGATTATATCATTTTTTATTGATTTACTCAAATCACTGCTAGCAAGATTGACAATTCCATAAATTTTACCAGCCTGTTCAATCACAACAGCCTCTTGTCGAACTTTCTGCGGTATTTTATTATCAATAAACCAGCGACGGAGTTTTTTAGTGACGCCGTTTATTCGGATAGTATCTCCCGCCTGTCTTCCTCGTACTAGAATGGGTAAATGACTTGGAAAATGCAAAACCTGCTCTGCGTCTTCCATTGGGTGATTGAGTGAGAAAATATACGAACCATAAGAAAAAATACCTTCTGATTCTATCATGATTGGTTCTAGTTGCTCATCCGTCTGAGGTCCTATTTTATCAATTGTGAAACGATGATAATCTTTTTCTAAAACATAATTATTTTTTAACAGATGTTTATAATTCGCTTTTGATTGCAAAATATGAAGAACCTCGTCAAACTGGGAACGGGATAATTGTAAATCAGGAAAGACTTCTAAATATTCCTCTAGTAAATACCTCTGGACTGCCTGTGTCTGCTGCCGAAAACTTGTCAAATCTGTAACAGACAAATCTTTTGTTAAATCTCGTAACGCCTGTAATAGAGTACTGGTATCACCTGCCAGATTATTGAGAACAAGCTCAACTTTAGGATTTTCCTGTTTGAATTGTGGTAAATAGGTATTCCTTACCCTATTTCTGAAATAGTTTAAACTTTGATTGCTAGCATCTTCAAAATGAAATATATTGTCAAAATCGGACTTTTTAAAAGACAGAAGCGGACGAATGAGTTCTCCATTTGCAAAAGGCTGGATAGGCTGAATGGCAGACAGATGACGCAAGCGACTTCCCCTAATCAATCGCATTAAAACAGTTTCTGCTTGGTCATCAGCATGGTGGGCTGTGACGAGAGCTGTATAGCCTTCTTGCCCCATGATGTCCGCAAAAAACGCATAACGCCATTTTCTAGCTGCTTCTTCTGAAAATCTTCCTTCAAAATGTGATAGGTAGAAAGGAACATTATAATCCTCTGCTAACTGCCTGAGGTAACTTTCCTCAAGAGCGGCTTCCTCCCGTTGTCCATGATTTATATGGGCTATACCAAGTTCAATCCCTAGCTCTTTCCGAAATTCGTATAAGAGGTGAAATAAATTCAGGGAATCCAATCCACCTGACACGGCTACTAGTACTTTCTTATGTTTATCAAAAAAGTGACCATCCAGTGTCACTTTTAAAAATTTATTTTTCATTTACTTTAAAATCCCGTAAACATCATTTGCAATTTGTGTAATCTCATCATAGCTTGATTTATCCGTGAAAATAGATAGGACAAAAGGAGATTCTGCATAAACAATGGCTACATCGTGCTTGACATCATCCGCATCACCAATTTTGTGAGCAACCGGAACAGCAATGTCTTTTGAAATACGTTGGTTATCAAACTGCGTTGATATAAGACTTTCTAAAACATAGCCTTCTTGTTCATACAAGGCTTCCATCATTTTTCCAGCAACTTCTGCTGTGGTTTCACGTGTAACCATATCCCACTTACTACCTGTAATAGCAGTAATATTCTGGTAGAAGTCGTCATTAAACTGATGTGTCACATAGTAAGAAAGTAAATTGCTGGCTACATTATCTGACTCTTTAGCAGTCTTGTTGATCAATTCTTCTACCGAGTATTCTTTATTGTCTGGTGTTTTAGATAAAGAGCCACTACCACCAACAACATAGGCACCTGGAAAGGACATAGAATCTGCCGTGTACTTCACTTTAGTCGTCAAATCAACCTGTCCTGCATTGATTTGCTCCTGAACATAGTAAAGAATAGGTAGTTTAGCAATACTAGCAGAATAAAATACCTTATCTTGATTAAGACCTGCTGACTGACCAGTTGAAAGTTGCTTAACATATATTCCTATGTTGTTTTTGGAATATTTCTGTGTGAGCAAGTCTTGAACAGCTTCCATTCTATTGTCAACTGTAGCTAAATCGTCTATAGCTATCCATCCCTTATCTGCGATATAAGCAAAATCACCCAGAGGAGTTGTAGCAATTTTAGTAACATTAACAGCTTGATAGGACTTCAAATCTGTTTTTACTTCCTTAGCTTGATTTGCTATAGGAGAAGATAGGACTACAACATTTTTATTGGTCCAATAGGTCTGTTCAACAAGTTTTTCTGCTAAAACGACATCAGCAAATAGTTTGCTGGTATCTGCCAGAATATAGGAGGTATTATCAACCTGAAAAACCAACTCTTTTTTGGAGTTCACAGCTACATCTGTAATCGAAAAAGCTTGATTTGGCTGCAATTGACCAGCTACATCTGTCAGTTCTAAATCAGAATAAAGTGTTTCTGTTTGAAATACATTTGGATTTTGAGGGATAGTCTGAAAATACTGATCATATACAGTCCGTGTCAATTCATATTCTTCTTGTGCTGTGAGTTTAAACGGTATTTCTGTACTATCAACCACCTGCCATCCAAATAAAACTGGCAATAACCATACGAGCAGTTTCTTTTGCATACTCCCTCCTTTCTATAAATCCTTTTCGTCTAATTTTAATTCCTGATTTTTTTGGGATAACTCTTCCAACTTCTCTTCAGAATGTTGTAAAAATTGTTCCACGACTTTAAAAATAGAATCTGTCATTTTGGTAACCCCGGAATATTATAGACAAATTCCCCTTCTTTAGAGTATTGATACTTAGCCCGAACATACTTGGCAGCATAGTCCTCATTCTTTAATTTGGTGACCATTTCAGCTACTTGTTTTTGTTCTTTTGTCAACTCAGCATAGTTCTTTTCCAATTCAGCAAGCTTTTTTTCCTGCTTCTGAATATCTGTATAGGTCACCACAAGATTATAGGCTGGCAACATAAACAGAAAAATAACCAGAATCAAAATAGCAGCCATAAAACGATTTTTCTCTTGTCGCTCTGCCAGTTTATGTTGAGATTTTGTGCGTTCTGATTGAATAAAGGCATTATTCAATTGCAGGATTTTAGATTTTCTCATCCGCGTCTATCCTTTTTTCACTGATGATTTCATACATCTTCAGTGCATCTTCTTTTTTTGTAGAATCTTTCATTTCAAGGACCTTCACAGTTAGCAACTTATTGCCGAATTGGATTTCAACCTGATCTTCAACTTTTAAATCTGTTGATGACTTGGCAAGAATACCGTTGACTTTAATCCGTCCCTTGTCTGCAACTTCTTTTGCAACCGTTCTGCGCTTGATAATGCGAGATACTTTTAAATATTTATCTAATCTCATACCTTTACCTCAACTACATATTTTACCATTTTTTCATTTAATTGAAAAATTTATAATGTTTTTCTAGTCTTGATTTCTTGTAGTTTTTCAGCAAAAGCAAGCAATTCTTCTAAAATCTCATAGTCTTTTTTCTGCTGAACATTAAAAATAACTGCCAGTTTGCCTTTATTTTCCGTTATTTGAGCCTTCAATTTGGTAGCGGATAAGGCTTCAAAGTAATCTTGCGTTAAGAATAGTTGACCTGCCATTGGTTCAAATGTAACAGTTACTTGGTGTTGTCGTTTCATAACTGAGTGACAGAAAACTTGGTCAAGATAGGACTTAAGCAAACCAATTTCCAGCAAGTAAGCAACTACGTCTGGATATTCTCCAAAACGGTCCATTAACTCTTCCTGTAAATCTTGATAGTTTACACGACTGTCAATATTCTTGATACGCTTGTAAATTTCAATTTTTTGCCGTTGATCAGTAATATAGTCACTTGGTAGGTAGGCATCAATCTGTAAATGAACCTCAGAATTACTTTTATGACGTTGGGCAGTCTTCCCTTGTTTCTCTAAAATTGCTTGCTCTAACAATTGAGAGTACAATTCATATCCTACAGAATCTATAAAGCCTGACTGGGCAGCACCTAAAATATTTCCAGCACCCCTAATCGACAAATCCTGCATAGCGATTTTGAAACCAGAGCCTAATTCAGTAAAGCCTTTAATAGCTTCCAATCGTTTTTCCGCTACTTCTGTCAAGGACTTGTCTGGACGGTACATGAGATAGGCGTAGGCAATCCGACTAGAACGCCCGACACGCCCACGAAGTTGATACAAAGTTGACAATCCCATATAGTCTGCATTTTCTATAAAAAGGGTGTTTGCATTTGGAATATCAACACCAGTTTCAATAATCGTTGTTGTCACTAAGATATCGTATTCCCCTTCAACAAAAGCATACAGAGTGTTTTCAAGTTGAATTTCCGACATTTGTCCATGAACATAACCGATGCTTGCTTCTGGGACCAATTCTTTCAATTCTGAAACTTTTTGTTCTATAGTGTCAACCTTATTGTAAAGATAGTAAACCTGTCCACCTCTATCAACTTCACGGAGAATAGCATCTCGAATAACGGAAGGATTTATTTCCATGACATAGGTTTGAACAGGATAACGATTGGTCGGCGGTGTTTCTATGACTGATAAATCGCGAATTCCCAACATGGACATTTGCAATGTTCGAGGAATTGGAGTTGCTGTCAAGGTCAGGACATCGATTTTTTTCTTGAGTTCCTTCAAGCGTTCCTTGTGCTTGACACCAAAGCGTTGCTCTTCGTCAATGACCAGTAAACCTAAATCAGCAAACACAACATCTTTAGATAATAGCCTATGAGTACCAATGATGATGTCAACTTGACCTTTTTTTAGCTTTTCTAGCGTTTTTTCTTGCTCTGCTTTTGTTTTAAAACGACTCAAGACATCGACATTGACAGGAAATTCAGCAAATCGTTCCTGGAAATTAGCATAGTGTTGTTGGGCTAAAACTGTGGTTGGAACAAGGATAGCTACCTGTTTGCCATCATTGACAGCCTTGAAGGCGGCCCGCATGGCTACCTCTGTCTTACCAAAGCCGACATCCCCAACCAAAAGACGATCCATTGGAGAATCTTTTTCCATATCCTTCTTGATTTCATCAATAGAACGGAGTTGATCATCTGTTTCCACGTGTGTAAAGTAGTTGTCAAATTCCACCTGATTATCATCGTCTGGCGAAAAAGCAAAACCTTTCAGCTGGCTACGCTCAGCGTAAAGCTTAATCAAATCATCCGCAATGTCCTCCACCTGCTTTTGAACCTTTTGTTTGGTTCGTTGGAAACGGCCATCGTTTAGTTTATTGACTTTTGGAGCTTTTCCATCGGATGCTAGATATTTAGAAAGTAGATCTATTTGCTCTACTGGAATGGAGATGCGGTCAGCATTTTGATATTGAACCGTTACATAGTCACGGTGGATACCTGAGATTTCAATGGTTTCTATCCCTAAATATTGTCCAATCCCATGGACATGGTGAACAACGTAGTCACCGACAGCTAGTTCACTATAATCCTTAATTCTCTCAGCGTTGGAAATATTTGTTCGACGGACCTTGAGTTTGATCTTTTTATTAAAAATCTCTTTTTCAGTGATAAGTACTAACTTCTCATCCATCAAATGAAAGCCAGAAGCTAACTGACCAATGGTCACTTGTTGCTGACCTTCTACTAATTTATCTGAAGTATAGGTAGGAAGTTGGATGTCATACTCTTGTAAAGATTTCTGTAAAGTTTGTAAACTTGCTTCAGAACTTGCTTGAATAATGACTGTATGTTTTGATTTTCTATACCGAGCTAGTTCTTCTTTCAATAGAGGAATTTGATGGAAAAATTCCTGCATAGGATGCTGGGTAAATTGGTAAAGAGCGTCGAATTTTACATTTCCTAACCCCTTTTGAAAACTTGAAAAGAAGGTGGCTGGTTTGTATTTTCTCAATTCAGCATAAGTTGAGGCAAAATAATTCAAACTTGACACTGATTTCCCCTTCTGTAAATCATCTGTCAACAAGTCTGCAATTTCTTTTTCAAATTGAGCCTGCTTATCAGCGATTTTATGGAAATCATCCAAAAATAAGGGAGAACCCTTTGGCAAATAATCCAACAAGGTCCAGGTTTGTTCATACAAACAGGACAAGAATTTACGCAAATCTGGATGCCGGTACTCCGTCTGCATGTCCGCTAAAACTTCTCGTAAGTAAGATTCTTGCTCCTCTAGGGTAGATTGGTCAATAGCTGTCTGAATGTATTGGATAGCTCTGCTATAGTCTTCCGAAGACAAAATGATGTCGGAAGCTGGAGAGATGGATATACTTTCAAGATTTTCTAAGGATTTTTGACTGTCAACATCAAAGATACGAATACCATCAATCTCATCTCCAAAAAATTCTATTCGGTAAGGAGTTTCTGCTTGCATGTCAAAAATATCTAGAATATCACCACGTTGGCTAAATTCTCCCTGAGTTAAGACACGAGCTACCTTTTTATATCCGATATTGACAAGTTTCTTTACAAGATTGTCAACTTCTATTTCTTTACCAACTTCCAGTCGGATGTTAGAAGCTTTAAAAACCTCTGGATTTGGTAACAATATCCGACAGGCAGCCACACTAGCTACCAGAATTCCTGATTGAGTTGGATTGGTCAAAAAATTCAAACTATCAATTCTTGACTGAGTTCGTTCTTTTGATGCAAAGATAAATTCCGCAATTGGACTATCATCTGTAAAGAAGTTGTAAACGTGCTCATTTCCAATAATGGCTGTTAAATCTGCAACTAACTTCTCTGCTTCATTTTGAGTAGCAGTCACAATCACTATTTTCTCAGCCAGACTATCATAGGCTGTCGCCATTACCAATGACTTACTAGTTCCGGATAATCCTAAAAGTAACTGACGAGTTGATTTATTCAATCCTGACTGCCATTGATTGATTTGCTTGTTCTTATGAAGTAAATCGAGTATATTCATTATCCGTTAAACTTTCTCATAATGGTATCAAAGTCATCTTCTTCTAAATATAAGTTGACAGCCTTGTCAAGTTTATCTAAGGCCAAGTCAATCTCGATACGGTCTTCTGTATCAAAACCTGATAGGACGTGGTTGACAACGCTCATTTTTCCTTTGGGACGGCCGATACCGATTTTTATACGGTCAAATTCCTGCGTTCCAATATGCTTGACAATGGATTTGATTCCATTATGGCCACCTGCAGAGCCTTTTTGACGGAAACGGATTTTCCCAACAGCCATGTCCAAATCATCATAAGCCACCAGAATATCAGTTTCATCTAGACCATAGTAGGTCATCAGAGCATGAACAGCCTTACCTGATTCGTTCATAAAGGTAGTTGGCTTGACTAGGAAAATTTTCTCACCGTCAATAAAGGTAGTAGCAATGTCCGCTTGAAAAATCTTATCGTGGTTAAAGGTCACATTTTCACGCTTGGCAATCTTATCCAGCAGCATAAAGCCGACATTGTGCTTAGTTTCAAAATAGCGGTCTCCGGGATTTCCCAGACCGATGATCAATCGTGTCATTTTTTCTCCTTAATACCAAAAGGCTGGAAAATACTTTCCAACCTGATTGTCTATTAGACGTTAAAGCGGAACTCCATGATGTCCCCATCCTGAACCACATACTCTTTTCCTTCTTCACGGAGGCGTCCTGCTTCCTTAACAGCCTTCTCAGAGCCGTAGGTCATCAAATCATCATAAGACATGGTAACGGCACGGATAAAGCCTTTTTCGAAATCTGAGTGGATAATACCAGCACACTGAGGAGCTTTCATGCCACGCTTGAAGGTCCAAGCACGAACTTCCTTCTCCCCTGCGGTAAAGTAGGTGCCAAGTCCAAGCAAGTGGTAGGCTGCACGGGTTAATTTGTCCACGCCAGATTCTGTCAAACCAAGGGCTTCTAAAAATTCAACCTTGTCTTCATCGTCCAACTCTGAGATTTCCTCTTCTGCACGCGCAGAAATGACTACAACTTCTGCATTTTCTGTTGCCGCAAAGTCACGGATTTGCTGAACATAGCTGATAGACTCAGGATCTGCTACCTTGTCTTCATCGACGTTGGCAACATAGAGGACTGGTTTAGTGGTCAAGAGGAAGAGTTGCTTGACGATTTTTTGTTCTTCATCTGTGAAGTCAACTGTACGGGCAGATTTTCCAGCTTCCAAGACAGGCTTGATTTTTTCAAGAACTGCAAATTCTGCCACAGAATCCTTGTCTTTTTGCGTACGAGCCATTTTTTCTACACGCGCATAACGCTTGTTGATGCTCTCTAGGTCCGCCAAAATCAATTCTAGGTTAATGGTATCAATATCAGCGATTGGATCCACGAAGGCGTCTTCACGGCCTTGTTCACGCATGACATTTTCATCATCAAAGGCACGCACCACGTGGACAATGGCATCAACCTCACGGATATTTGCCAAAAATTTATTTCCAAGTCCCTCACCTTTAGAGGCACCTTTTACGATACCGGCAATATCGGTAAATTCAAAAGTGGTTGGAACTGTCTTTTTAGGAGTGATGAGTTCTGTCAACTTCTGCAAACGCTCATCTGGCACTTCCACCATACCGACATTTGGATCAATGGTCGCGAAAGGGTAGTTAGCAGCCTCTGCTCCTGCCTTTGTAATCGCATTAAATAGGGTTGATTTACCAACGTTTGGCAAACCGACGATTCCTGCTGTTAAAGCCATGTTTTTTTACTCTCCAATTAAAAATTCAATCATGACTATTATAGCAGAAAAATAGAGAAAAAGCTTGCCGATTGGCAAGCTTCGTTAAAAATAATGCATAATGAAAAATGAACCTAAAACAACAACTGCAACAAAAATGAGAGAGATAATATCTCCTCTTGTAAGAGGTCGTTTGGATTCTTCGTTCAAGTATTCCCAAACATTCATTTTTCCTCGCTGTTCCACCACAATTTCCTTCTCAGGCTCTTTTCCTAAAACCAGATAATCCAGACTGACACCAAAGATTTCTGCCAGCTGGACCAGTTTGTCGATATCAGGCGTTGCTTCACCATTTTCCCATTTAGAAACAGCCTGACGGGAAATATAGAGTTTCTCTGCTAAGTCATCTTGAGACAAATTTTGACCAGTACGTAACTTTTTAATTTGCTGTGCCAACTGATTCATGGTCATGTCCTCCTCTTTTTTCTAAGTCTATTATAGCTTAGAAAGGAATAGTTGACTAGCACTTTTTAGGAAATATTCGCAACCAGCAGTTGCAAACTGTCAACTAGGCTTCGCTTGGTAGCACTTGTTTCATTTTTCGTTCAAAATCATGCCGGCTCATCATGACTACATGGTCACAGTTGGTACAACGGATTTTGATATCCGCTCCTAGACGGATGACTTCCCATTTATTGGCCTTCTTGCCGGTCGATTTGATGACACAGGCATGAGGCTTTTTCATTTCAACAAATGATCCTAATTGGTACATAAATACTCCTTTAGTCCTATTTCTTTCAGTATAACATAAAAACGGCTAGGCTAGCCGTTTTCAATCAATTAATTGGTACGAACTGGAGTTACCAGTTGGATAAGATCTTCCTCTTCGTTATTTGGAACCAGTGTAAATGGTCTAACAGAGGAGATAAAGCTGATTTTGACCTGCTCACTATTGGTAGCCTTCAAGGCTTCAATCAAGTAAGTTGGGTTAAAACTAATCACCAAATCTTCTCCAGTCACTTCTAGTGTGTCCAATTCTTCGTTTACACGTCCAACTTCTGGAGAGTTGACATGAGCTGTGACGACATTGTTCGCAATTTCAAGTTTTACTGTGCCATTCTGAGTTGCATTTGAAAGTAGGCGTGCACGTTCCATAGAATGACGGAGATTGGCTGTGTCAAATATAGCAACTGTTTTAAACTCTGTTGGAATCAGGCGGTCTGTATCTGGATAGGTTCCTTCAAGCAAACGTGTATAGAAGCTAATATGCTCGCTTCTGAAAAGAATTTGATTGTTGGAGAAGAATACTTCTACAGTTTCGATATCATCTGTGAAAACAACTGTAAATTCGCGAAGAGAACGGCTTGGAATTACCACGTTAAAATCATCACCTGCTTTTTCAAGAACCAATTTACGTTGGCTCATGCGGTGTGAATCTGTCGCAACTGTTTTTAGATTTTTATTATCTGTCAAAACAAAGTGAACACCTGTTAGGATTGGGCGACTTTCTTGCAAGGAAGCTGCAAAAGCTGTTTCGTTGATCGTTTGCTTGAGTACTTTTGTTTCTAGGACCAAAGGTTTTGAAGTTGGCACTTCTTGCAGACGAGGATACTGTTCCGCATCTTTACCTTTCAAAGTAATTTCAGACTTACCACTTGTTAGTACAACTTGCTTTTGCTCAATTTCATTAAAATCAACTACGACATCAGGTAGGCTAGATACAATATTGATAAAGAAGCCTGCTTCTAAAAGAATAGCACCAGGAGAGCTTATCAACAGACCTGCATTTTCATCCTGGATAGAAATAAAATGTTCGATAGAAATCTGTCCATTAGAACCTGTTAAAGTAATTCCATCACTAGTAACCGTGATTTTAACAGTTGAAAGAATTGGAATAGCATTTTTTGTACTGATTGCTCGTTTGGTTGTGTTTAGTGCTTGGAGAAATACATTTTTGTTAATTGAAAATTGAATCATGGAAACTCCTTTATTTATTATTTATAAGGTTAGTAGTAGTAGTAGGCCCTGTGTATTCTGTGGAAAAGTAGGTCAAAGCCATAACTTTCAAGAAAAATAGCTTGTTCACAACTTGTGGAAAAGTAGATGGATTTTTTAAAACTTATACACAGGTCATCGAATTTTATTTTTTATACTGGTTATTTCTATTTCCAAATTATCATCATCCATTAGCAAACTTTTAATCTTGTTATAGGCGTGCATGACTGTTGTATGGTCACGATTACCAAATTCTCTACCAATTTTTGGCAAAGAGTTGTCTGTCATTTCGCGGGCTAAGAACATAGCAACCTGGCGCGCGTGAACAATGTGTTGGACACGTTTTGAGCCCTTTATTTCTTTGAGGCTAACTCCATAGAAATTTCCAACTTCTGTTTGGATTTTTTCAATCGGAATGACCATGTTTTGAGGGTTTGTTTGCTTCCTAGAGCGAATGGCTTCAGCAGCTACTTCTACTGTTATCTCAGACAGATTTCGCATAGTAGCAAGTAGGTTAATGTCTTTCAATGCTCCCTCAAGATCACGGACGTTAGAATCAAATTGACCTGCTAAGTAGGACAGGGTATCATTATTGAAATCATAAGGGAAGGCCTCGCATTTATTGCGTAAAATAGCAATACGTGTTTCAAAGTCAGGAGGTGTGATTTCACTCGTTAAGCCCCACTTAAAACGAGTTACTAATCGTTCTTCAAGATTGTCTAGATAGTCAGGGTTTCTATCACTTGTCAGGACTATTTGTTTATTTTTTTGATGGAGTGCATTGAAAGTATGGAAAAATTCTTCTTGCGTGGTTTCTTTTTTCTGAATGGATTGGATATCATCAATGAGGAGCAGGTCAAGATTACGATAGATTTCTTTGAACTGTTTCATTTTATTTAATCGCATGTGTTCCAATAACTCATTGATAAAAGTTTCAGATGAAACATACTTGATTTTTGCATGAGGATTGTCAGCTAGGACCTTATTACCGATTGCATTTAGAATATGAGTTTTCCCTAAACCTGGTCCACCAAAGATAAATAGTGGATTATAGAGCTCTCCTAAGTTATCAGAAACAGCTAGTGCAGCCGCTTTTGCCCAATGATTGTTATCTCCTTGAACAAAGTTTGAAAAGGTATATTGGGATTTTATATCAGAATGGACAGGCTGTAGTACTCCCTCTGCTATATCAGTTATAGAAGACGGGGTGGAAGGGCTGTATGTTGTTCTAGTAGTAGAAACTACTTCAGTCACTTCTTCTGTAAATTGGTAGCGAGTAGTGAGCGGTTCACCGAAAATTTCAAAACTAGCCGCAATCATTAGCTCCTCAAAGTTTGTTTCCCAGAAATCTTTTTTAAATGGGCGATTTAAGAAGATGGTGGCTACTTGTTGTTCTAAGTTTAGTAATCTTGCATCTGCAACGTAAAAATCATAAATGGAAGCTTTGAAACTTGCTTGGACTAGTTCAATAAATCGTTGCCAGAATTGTTGTTCTTTATTCATATTTTCCTCCTCTCATTTTCTATTGGCTAGAATAGTGTACCATAAAAAGCAAAAGTTTTCCACAGATATTTTTTAAAATTCACAATGTTCATAAAAGTTTTCCACAGGATGTGAATAAAAGCTAGAACCTGTGTAGATTCTAGCTTTCTCGGTCTTTTTAATTGTGGAAAAAAGTGTTTATGAAAATATTCTATAAACAGGCTTATTTTAAATTGTTGATAATTCGCTCAAATTCTTCAAGGCTATTAAAGCTGATTCGAATTTCTCCATTGCCATTTTTTTTCTGAAGAATTTTTGTAGAGGTTCCCAGTAGTCTGGTCAGTAAGTCTTCTTGCTCCTTGAGAAATTGATTTTTTGGTTGTGTCTTTATTTTTTTCTTCTTGGATAGAATTTTTTCAAGAGCCCGCACACTTAGATCTTTTTCGATGATTTCCTGAACCCAAGTAGCTTGCTTTACTTCTGAAAATGCAACTAACTGACGCGCGTGGCCTTGCGAAATTTTTCCTTCTTTTATTGCTTGCTGTGTTTCTTTGGAAAGATTTAATAAACGTAGTAAGTTACTGATATACGGTCTTGATTTTCCCATGATTTGAGCAATTTCATCATGCTTCAATCCCTTGCTGAGTAGTTTTTGATAGGATGTTGCTTCTTCGATAGGATTTAAATCTGAACGCTGTAAATTTTCAATGATTGCCTGATAGAGCAAATCATCATCACTCAATTCTTTGACGATAGCGGGAATTGCTGTTAATCCAGCTAATTGACTAGCTCTCCATCTTCTCTCACCTGCTAATAGTTCATAACCAATAATGGACGACTTTCTTACAATGATTGGTTGGATCAATCCGTTTTCTTTTATAGACTGAGCTAATTCTTCTAGCTTATTTTGGTCAAAATGTATTCTTGGTTGGTAAGGATTTGGCTGAATATCTGAAATATTGATAGTACGTAGTTCTTCCATAATGTTCATTTTAGCAAAAAAAAACAGACTTTACAATCATGTAAAGTCTAGTTTAGATACTACTATTATTGAAGTTGTTCGGTAGAGTGTGTCAACTTGATGTCAACAGTTTCTTTCTTATTGTTTCTATAATAGGTGATGCTTATGCTATCTCCAATTTGGTGCTTATAAAGCGCACTCTGTAGATCACTTTTATTTTCGATGACATCCCCGTCAATTTCAGTAATAACATCATAGGTTTCAAATTTTCCATCTGCTGGTAGGCCTGCTTGTGTAGAAACAACGATAACACCAGATGTTAATTCAGTATTGGAAAGTCCTGCTTTTTCAAGTTGACTAGTTGACAAATCTGTCAAGTTAACCATGTGAACACCCAGAGCAGGTCGACTGACCTTACCATCTGTTTCTAGTTGATTGATAATGGCCACCGCATCGTTGGAAGGAATTGCAAACCCCATACCTTCAACTGCAACTCCAGAACTAGTCAAAGAACTTGAAGTAATTTTACTAGAAGTAATTCCGACAACTTGACCTTGGATATTGATGAGTGGTCCACCAGAGTTACCAGGGTTAATGGCTGTATCCGTTTGAATGGCATTAGTGGAGATGGTTTGACCATCTTCAGACTGAGAGGTGACAGTACGACTGAGGCTGGAGATAATCCCCTGTGTGACGGTATTTGCGTAAACACTCCCTAGAGGACTACCGATTGCAATAGCTGTTTCACCAACCTTAATGGTGTCTGAGTCCGCAAATTCAGCTACTGCTGTCACCTTGTCTGCAGTGATTTTGATAACAGCTATGTCAGAGTAGGTGTCAGAACCCACTAATTCCCCAGCTACTTTCTCTCCAGAAGCTAGAAGGATATCAATTTTTTCAGCATTATTGATAACGTGAGTATTGGTTACAATATAGGCAGTATTCCCATCTTTTTTGTAGATAACCCCAGATCCCTCACCAGCTACTGCTAATTCGTCGGAACTGGCAATATTTCCAAAAATAGCGCTCAGGCTATTACTTGCTGCAGTTTGATAATTAATCACGGAAACCACAGCGTTCTGTACTTTTTCGACAGCTTTGGTTGTCGATGTTTCATTATCATATTGGACATTGCTGACGCTAGTAATAGCTGAGCTAGCTTGCTGGACTTGAGGTTGAAATAGGGGGGCTGTCAATGCACCAGCTAATCCGCCCACAAAACCAACTACAAATAGAATAGCGAATTTCAAATATTTTTTCATATAGAGGATCCTTTTCCTTTCTTACATTTTCCTTAAGATTACTCTTGCTTTCTTAATTATAGCTTAAAGTTTTCAAAAATCAATCCACAACCTGTGGATAACTATGTGAATAATGTGAATTTGCTTTGAAATTTTGAGATTTTTTCGGATTATCTACTAGCAGAAACCTGTGGATATGTTACAATATTTTTATGAAAATAAAATTGATAACCGTTGGAAAATTGAAAGAAAAATACCTTAAAGATGGTATTGCTGAATATAGTAAACGTTTAGGTCGTTTTACAAAGTTGGAACTGATTGAACTGGCTGACGAGAAGACGCCAGATAAGGCTAGTCAGGCAGAAAATGAGCAGATATTGAAAAAGGAAGCTGAGCGAATTATGGCTAAAATTGGTGAAAGAGATTATGTCATCGCTCTGGCCATTGAAGGAAAGCAGTTTCCCTCTGAAGAATTTAGCAAGAAACTAGCTGACATTACAGTGAGTGGCTATTCTGATATTACTTTTATTATCGGTGGAAGTCTTGGATTGGATCCACAAGTGAAAAAAAGAGCCAATTTACTGATGAGTTTTGGACAATTGACCCTCCCTCACCAACTAATGAAATTGGTTCTTATCGAGCAAATTTATCGCGCCTTTATGATTCAACAAGGCAGTCCCTACCATAAATAGTTTCACGTGAAACAAGGAGTTAGAATGAAGCAGAAAGATTATCGTGTTTTTGAAGGCTTGCGGGTAGCTTGTTGCTTGACCTTTATTAGTGGTTATCTCAATGCCTTTACCTACGTGACCCAAGGTGGTCGTTTTGCTGGTGTACAATCTGGCAATGTGATTTCTCTTGCCTACTATATGGCCAAGGGGGATTTTGTTCAGGTAGCAAACTTTTGTATTCCAATTCTATTTTTTGTATTTGGTCAATTTTTCACTTACTTAGCTAGAAGGTATTTTGAAAAACAATCTTGGTCCTGGCACTTTGGTAGTAGCTTGATTATGCTAATTTGCATTCTTTTGACAATTTTTTTATCTCCTCTTATGCCTGCTTCTTTCACCATAGCTAGTTTGGCTTTTGTAGCCTCTATTCAGGTAGAAACCTTTAGAAGGTTGAGAGGTGCTCCCTATGCCAATGTCATGATGACTGGAAATGTAAAGAATGCAGCCTATCTATGGTTTAAAGGCATGATTGAACAGGATGCAGAGCTGAAAAAGACAGGAAGAAATATTTTACTTACGATTATTGGTTTTATGCTTGGTGTTATAAGTGCAACGCAGCTATCATTTCAGTTTAAAGAATATGCTTTAATCGGCATTCTCCTACCAGTCCTCTATATCAACTATCAATTATGGCAAGAAAAAAGACCTATCTCACGATAGGCCAAGATGATTCCAGCAGGATTCGAACCTGCGACCGTTCGCTTAGAAGGCGAATGCTCTATCCAGCTGAGCTATGGAACCCTAACTATTTAATTGTACATTAAACGATTAACTCTGTCAATAGTGCAAAAATTTTTAAAAAACTATTGACAAAAAATTATCGGTGTATTATACTAGTTATTGTTCTGAAAAAATGGTCCGTTGGTCAAGGGGTTAAGACACCGCCTTTTCACGGCGGTAACACGGGTTCGAATCCCGTACGGACTATTCTTTCCGCCATAGCTCAGTCGGTAGAGCGCATGACTGTTAATCATGATGTCACAGGTTCGAGCCCTGTTGGCGGAGTAAATAAAGACTAGGAAACTTTGAGAAATCAAGGTTTTATTTTTTTAAAAAATTTATAGTAAATGAAAACCTCTCAGTAATCTATCTGAACTGCTCCCTGTCAAGTGGACAATGAAATAATAAAAGATTAGGCGACGGCCTTGTTCCTCATTTCAAGAGGGGCAAGGCCGTTGTTGCGTTCTTGAAATCGTTGATGATT
>NZ_POJD01000028.1 GCF_002960445.1 Streptococcus suis | reverse complement strand
CCTTGCCCTTTATGGTGTAGTAGGATTTTTGGATGACTTTTTAAAAATTTTCCGTAAAATAAATGAAGGTCTTAATCCTAAACAAAAGCTTGCTCTACAAATTTTAGGAGGTATTGTCTTCTACTTTGTCCACGTAAGAGGAGCAGGTGGCGGAGAATTGAATGTATTTGGTCACATGGTACATTTGGGAGTTCTCTATTTCCCATTTGTTCTGTTCTGGCTGGTCGGTTTTTCAAATGCAGTTAATTTGACAGATGGCATTGATGGATTGGCTTCTATCTCAGTTGTTATCAGCCTTCTAGCTTACTCTGTCA
>NZ_POJD01000279.1 GCF_002960445.1 Streptococcus suis | reverse complement strand
ATAAATGTATTCGAAAGGTCTTTACTTTTTAGTAATAAATAGTATATAATAACCTAAAGAAAACGTTTGCACAATTTTGACTGTTTGCTTGCTAAAAGATAAGCAACAGAAATAGAATTAGGGAGGAGTTCTATGACGACATTAGCCGATGTGGCTAGGTTAGCCAATGTATCAAAGATGACTGTTTCGCGTGTCATCAACCATCCAGAACAAGTTACACAAGAGCTGCGGACGCTCGTAACAGCTGCGATGGAAGAATTAAACTATAAGCCAAATGTGGCGGCCAAGGCCTTGGCCCAGCAACGGACACTGATTGTTCAG
>NZ_POJD01000278.1 GCF_002960445.1 Streptococcus suis | reverse complement strand
AGCTTATGAAAAAGGAGCAGATGCGGTAGCTATATTAGCTAGTTATAAAAGCTTCAAAGATGTTGTTAAAAGTAAGGGACAGGAACGTCAAATTGATCGTGACTTTGAAGCAGTTTCTGGTTATTCAACCTATCGAGTTGTTAAGGCTGCTCGAGATAAAGGGAAAGGAGTTATTTGTTTTGGAAACTAAGTATCACTTTGCCCAAACGATTGTCCTGGAAGCTGGAAATTTTCTCCGACAGCATTTACATGATGATCTTCAGATTGAAGAAAAAGGTGACT
>NZ_POJD01000277.1 GCF_002960445.1 Streptococcus suis | reverse complement strand
TGAGACTGGAACTATCAGTTTTGAATCTGGTACTAGTGAGCGTATTATTAACCGCCCTCCAACTTATAAAGTTAAAGTGCAGAAAATTGATGCACTGACTGGACAGAAAGTAACTGTGCAGACACGTATTGGTATTACGGATAGCCAAGGGAATGTAATTGATGGGCAAATTGCAAACTTTGACAATGGAGAATTTAGCTTTCCTAAAAACTTTACCCCAGGAACTTACTATATCAAAGAAGAAAAAACTCCATCGGGTTATATTGGCTTATCAGGTTTGGTACCATTC
>NZ_POJD01000276.1 GCF_002960445.1 Streptococcus suis | reverse complement strand
AGGAGCATCTCACACTGGGAAGACTGTGCTAGCTCAAAAATTACTTGAAAAATATCACTATCCTTATTTATCAATAGACCATTTGAAAATGGGGTTAATTCGTAGCGGCAATACTAAACTTTCAGTCGAAGAAGATGATAAACTTACAGCATATCTATGGCCTATTGTTCGTGAAATGATTAAAACTGCTATAGAAAATGAGCAAAACCTTATTGTTGAAGGGATCTATATCCCTTTTGATTGGGCAAACGACTTTGCAACAGCCTACCTTGACCATATCAGATATTACTGTCTTGTGATGAGTGAAAACTATATTCAGAAACACTTTGGAAGCATAAAGAAACATGCACGCCTTATAGAAAATCGTATAGATGATGAATGGTGTACGAT
>NZ_POJD01000275.1 GCF_002960445.1 Streptococcus suis | reverse complement strand
CATGGTTGCTGCGCTACTCCATGATGTCGGACACGGAGCCTATTCTCATACCTTCGAGCGTCTATTTGATACAGACCATGAGGAAATGACCTGTGCTATTATTACTAGTCCAGAAACGGAAATCAATGCTCTGTTGAAACAAGTTTCACCTGAGTTTCCAGACAAGGTTGCTAGTGTTATCAAACATACCTATCCAAATAAACAGGTCGTTCAACTCATTTCGAGCCAGATTGATGTTGACCGGATGGATTATCTATTACGAGATTCCTACTTCACAGGTGCGAACTATGGTGAATTTGACCTAACTAGGATATTACGTGTCATTCGCCCGACAGAAAATGGAATTGCCTT
>NZ_POJD01000274.1 GCF_002960445.1 Streptococcus suis | reverse complement strand
AAACATACTTCGAACGTGACTCTATCCAATATCTCCAAAAATGCCGTGACGTTGAACGTGTCATGATCGTTACAGACCGTGCCATGGTAGAACTTGGATTCCTAGATCGTATCATCGAACAATTGGACCTTCGTCGTAATAAAGTTGTTTACCAAATCTTCTCAGACGTTGAGCCAGATCCAGACATCACAACGGTTTATAAAGGTACAGAATTGATGCGTACCTTCAAACCAGATACAATCATCGCACTCGGTGGTGGTTCACCAATGGATGCTGCCAAAGTTATGTGGCTCTTCTACGAACAACCAACAGTTGATTTCCATGACCTAGTTCAAAAATTCATGGATATCCGTAAACGTGCCTTCAAGTTCCCAGAACTTGGTAAGAAATCTAAGTTT
>NZ_POJD01000273.1 GCF_002960445.1 Streptococcus suis | reverse complement strand
GCCATTAAATTCATCAGACCAGACTAATGTATCGTATTCAGATTTTGGTGGAACATATTCTGGAGCAGATTCGTCATAAGATTTTCCTCGTCCCATAATCTGAATTTCTGAATATCGAAGAGGAGTATCATCTACGCGCGTACCTCTAAAGCGAACATAACGCGCTTTAGAGTTCTTCGGAGTTTTAATTGTTATAATCTGTTCCTTGTCAATGGTGAAATTTTCATTCTTATAGATTGTATTATAATTATTACCATCATTATAATCATCATCCAAATCTATCCGGAAATTACGATACTCTCCAGGAGCTAACTGAACCTTGATTTCCTCAATAGTATAGACATTTCTAAATTCATATTGAAGATAAGCTTTATCCCCTATTGATTCTTGAGTAGTATAATTCTCGTCGAACTTTCCATCGTTAATGGCTTCTGGATTAGTTGGAGCCTTACCATAGAAATATGGTTTTTTCAATTTAGCGAGGTTGACTAGCTCGGTTTGTGGTTCTTCATTCGTACCAGCATCTGCTTCAACCTGCGCCAAGACTTCTATCTCGTTAAAGAGAACGCCATTACTATATCCCTTCCAGGAACTGTTT
>NZ_POJD01000272.1 GCF_002960445.1 Streptococcus suis | reverse complement strand
AAATGCTTTGATTGCAGTACGCATAGCTGATTTTTGTGCTGAGTTTTTCTCGTTTTGTTTAACGTTCAATTCAGCGCGTTTGATAGCTGACTTAATGTTTGCCAATGGTTTCACCTCCACCCTTTCTTGTACTAACTACACCATTATATCTGAAAAGAGTATTTTTGACAAGTGAAATTTATTTTTTTAGATAAATTTTATCAATCTCATGGTTTTCGGCCTTATGAAGAATAATATCAGCACGGTTTCTGGTTGGTTCAATGAATTTTTCTAAGTTAGCTAGATTAATGTTTTTCCAAGTATTCTGGGCAATAGATAGAATTTCAGGGTACGTCATCTGGGTAAAACGATGGTAATAGTTGTTAGGGTCATTTTTTGCCAATGTCAATAATTTTTGGAATCGCTCCA
>NZ_POJD01000271.1 GCF_002960445.1 Streptococcus suis | reverse complement strand
ACAAGGTTATTCAAGAAAAATTCTATTTCCTCATGGATAGCTTGATTGACCGTGACATCTTTACAAAAGAGAGTTAGTATGATTGAAATTCACTATCTTGACGCTTACAAGCAAGAACGTATCCAAACATTTGAGAATAAGGATGCAGCCATTCTGGCTTTTTCCGGTTGCTTAACCCTCCCAGACTATTATCCAGTTACCAGCATTACACAAAACGGACAAGCTCTGGATTACAAAGGGACAATCGGAGATCTCTATCGCTATTTACAAACACTAGATTAGACAGTTTCCTGTTTAATCTTTTTTTAAAATCAATCTG
>NZ_POJD01000270.1 GCF_002960445.1 Streptococcus suis | reverse complement strand
GTCACAATCCCTGTCGGAATGTGCGTCAATCGAACACCCGTTGAAACCTTATTGACGTTCTGTCCACCAGCACCTCCTGACCGGAAGGTATCCATCTTCACTTCATCATCTCTGATTTCAATTTCAATGGTATCATCCAACTCAGGCATTACCTCCACAGATGTAAAGGAAGTATGACGACGCTTAGCTGAGTCAAAAGGTGAGATGCGCACCAAACGATGAACACCCATTTCTGACTTAAGCAAGCCATAGGCGTTTGGACCAGTAAAGCTTAGAGTCACAGACTTAATACCTGCCTCATCACCAGCTTGATAATCCAATGTTTCTACTATAAAACCTTTGGCATTTCCATAACGCTGA
>NZ_POJD01000027.1 GCF_002960445.1 Streptococcus suis | reverse complement strand
ACCAACACGGTCAGCGTCAGGGTCAGTTGCAAGAAGGACATCTGCCCCGACTTCACGGCCGAGTTCTTCTGCAAGGGCAAAGGCTGCTTGGCTCTCTGGGTTTGGTGAAGCGACAGTAGAGAAGTCAGGATCAGCAGTTGCTTGTGCTTCAACAACTTGGACAGATTCAAAACCAGCCTGTGCAAGGGCACGACGCGCCAACATTTCACCCGTACCATGAAGCGGTGTATAGACAATCTTCATGTCTTTACCGTATTCAGCAATCAATTCAGGGTTGATGTTGAGGTCATTGAGTTCTTCAAGATATTTAACG
>NZ_POJD01000269.1 GCF_002960445.1 Streptococcus suis | reverse complement strand
GGTATGGTTTAAGTATATCGATTCCTCTTATTTTTCATGGATTAGGTCATAATGTACTCAATCAATTTGACAGAATCATGCTCGGCAAGATGCTAACACTGTCAGATGTAGCCCTATACAGTTTCGGCTACACACTTGCGTCTATCTTACAAATTGTGTTTTCGAGCTTGAATACGGTATGGTGTCCGTGGTATTTTGAGAAAAAGAGAGGTGCAGATAAAGATTTGCTCAGTTATGTCCGTTACTATCTGGCGATTGGCCTGTTTGTGACTTTTGGATTTCTAACAATTTACCCTGAATTAGCGATGTTGTTAGGTGGATCTGAGTATCGTTTCAGTATGGGATTTATTCCCATGAT
>NZ_POJD01000268.1 GCF_002960445.1 Streptococcus suis | reverse complement strand
AGATACTTTTGAGCGGTTTTTTCAGCTGTAGCCTTATTGATTCCCAAAACCTTAATCGGTGCCAAGGTAACATTTTCTAACACGGTTTTGTGTGGGTAAAGGTTGAAATGCTGGAAAACCATGCCAACTTCTTTGCGAAGTGATACGAGCTCTTTGATAGAAGTAGAGGAAATATCATGTCCATTGACGATGAGCGTTCCTTCATCAATTGCCTCTAAACCGTTAATCGTGCGAATGAGAGTAGATTTTCCGGATCCGGAAGGTCCAAGGAGAACGACAACCTGTCCAGGTTCGAATTCCAAGTTGATATTGCGTAGGGCGTGGTAGTCACCATAGTATTTATTGACATCTTTAAAT
>NZ_POJD01000267.1 GCF_002960445.1 Streptococcus suis | reverse complement strand
ACCAGCCTGCTCTATACCAATCGGCAGGGTCCGGCTGACCACCTCTTGCTCCACCTGTCCCATGTAAGACTTGAAATGGTCCACGATATCTTGGTTGTCATAGGACTCCTTGCGGAGTTGGTCTTTGGCTAAATGGCGGAGCTCCTTGAGGTGATTGGGGCCTGGGACTAGTTTGAGAATAGCCCCACCAGCTTTCAGCACTCTGGCAAATTCCTGATAATTGGCTGGGGAGAAGATGTCCAAGATCCCGTCGATGGTCTTGTCTTGAATGGGCAACTTGGTCAAGTCACCGACAAACCATTTGACCGACTTGGTCCTGTCTGTTCTGGCTGCTAGGAGAATAGAATCCTTAGAAATATCAAAAGCAAGAATGTCCAAGTCCATTTTCTCGGCTAATTT
>NZ_POJD01000266.1 GCF_002960445.1 Streptococcus suis | reverse complement strand
TTGTAATAGAGATAATCTTACGTATCCGCCATTACAGGAGCTGGAGCAATAAAATCTTGTTTAATATCGTAGGCTTTATAGGTTTCGTATTCTTCCTTGGTCAAGAATGACGCCCGATACATATTAAAGAGAACATCTTGATAGCGTTCAATACCGTAAACCATATCTTCATCTGATTTACGTGTTCCATCTGATGCATAGGGAGAATAAACAATCGGACTTTGCGGTAAGCCTGCAATAAAAGCAGCCTGAGGAACAGTCAAGTCTTTCGCT
>NZ_POJD01000265.1 GCF_002960445.1 Streptococcus suis | reverse complement strand
CAGAATTTAGAAAAACACAAAAAAATAAGGATTAGGTGATTTTACTCACACCTAGTCCTTATTTCTTTATCCAAAAACCTTACCAAGTCGCTGACAGGCTTCTTCAATCATGTTGAATGGTGCTGCTACATTCAGACGTGCATGGTGCTTACCTTCCTTACCAAAGGTCAAACCATCATTCAAAATCAACTTCGCTTTACAATGAAGAATATCAAAGAGCTCCGCATACTCTAATTCATAGGCAGAAAAATCAAGCCAGATGAGGTAGGTTCCCTGAGGCTTCATGACCTTGATCCTT
>NZ_POJD01000264.1 GCF_002960445.1 Streptococcus suis | reverse complement strand
TTGATTGAGCCAAAACCAAAAGAACCGTCAAAACATCAGTATGATTTTGATGCGGCGACTACCATGGCCTTCATTCTCAAACACGGTCTTGAAGGAGATTTCAAGTTGAACCTAGAAGCTAACCACGCGACCCTTGCAGGGCACACCTTTGAACATGAGCTAAATGTGGCGCGTGACTTTAATGCTCTTGGGTCGATTGACGCCAACCAAGGCGATATGCTTCTGGGCTGGGATACGGATGAGTTCCCGACAAACATCTACGACACCACCTTTACCATGCTTGAAA
>NZ_POJD01000263.1 GCF_002960445.1 Streptococcus suis | reverse complement strand
AATAGTGCCAGGTCGAACGAATGGGATCCAGCGACTTATGAGCATACTCCACCATTTTCTTTTTATAAGAATCTGATGAAACCTCTATATCCAGAGACTCTAACTTCTTCACACACTTGTCTATATAATAACCATAAGCAGCCTCTTCATCTAAAAGCGTCGAACCCAAATCAAAAAATATCCACTCTATCATCCCACTCTCCATCTCTTTTCAAAATGAGAATACTTAAGTTGATCTGCCTTTTTAGAATATCATTTTATCAATATCAAGGCAAAGAAAATTCCCTAGGAATTTCAGTCTAGTTTTCTATTCATTCTTAAAAATA
>NZ_POJD01000262.1 GCF_002960445.1 Streptococcus suis | reverse complement strand
ATCTTCCATACCGACCATTTATACATCCCCACTAGTTATAAAAGTCTTATATTGAGCCTAAATATGTAGAAATTTCTCTCCACTTATTTTTTACAATAAATACTGGAATCTCATCAAGAGGAGCTTGAATTAGGTAAGAACTACCGCCTTGATACTCCTTTTCACTAAACAGATGCACCCACTCTCTATCATCAGGTAAATAAACTATCCTTTCTCTGAGTTGATAGTCTACAATAGGGGCTACTAAAATAGAGTCTCCCAACATATAAGTGTTATCCACATCCCATGCCATTGAATCATTTGGA
>NZ_POJD01000261.1 GCF_002960445.1 Streptococcus suis | reverse complement strand
CCATCACTGCTAACTATCATGGTGAATCTGTGGATACTTCAATGGGCTTCACACCACTAGCTGGTCCAATGATGGGAACTCGTTCAGGGGATATTGATCCTGCTATCATTCCTTATTTGATTGCGAATGTTGAAGAACTGAAAGATGCTGCAGACGTTGTTAACATGTTGAATAAACAGTCAGGCTTATTCGGTGTATCTGGCTTCTCAAGTGATATGCGTGATATTGAAGCAGGTATCCAAGCTCACAATCCAGATGCAGTGTTGG
>NZ_POJD01000260.1 GCF_002960445.1 Streptococcus suis | reverse complement strand
AGAAATAGGATTGATCAAAGAAGTAATTGTAACCCCATTGTTTATAGGTGTTGTTCCTATTCCAGAAACTGGCTGCATTACCGTGGAATACAGCAGATGTATATCCTCCATTTTGAGAGAGAATATATGGTGCAGCTTGTTGGGTATTGCTTCCGCCATATTGGACCATGAAAGAGCCTTGATTGAGTCCAAAAAGAGAGGTTTCAATCATGGTTTCGGCATCAGAGGTCTTACCTGCCTTAACTTGGTTAAAGAAATTGGAAAAGGCAAGAGTAGAGCTAGAATGATACAGAGAATTGAGGAAAGGTGTGACT
>NZ_POJD01000026.1 GCF_002960445.1 Streptococcus suis | reverse complement strand
ACAGATAGAAGACCAGTTGGACTATGAAATTGGTATCAAGGCTTTGAAGAAATTCCAAGAAAATCCTGTTACACACTCGATTGATGATGTTCTTGCGGAGTTAGAAGATGGCTTATAAGCTTGTTCTCAGCGATGATGCTTTGAAGCAGTTGAAAAAAATGGACAGGCATGTGGGGATGATGCTTGCTAAGGATTTGAAAAAACGTTTGGACGGTTTGGAGAATCCAAGACAATTTGGGAAGGCCTTGGTAGGAGACTATAAGGGGCTGTGGCGGTATAGAGTGGGG
>NZ_POJD01000259.1 GCF_002960445.1 Streptococcus suis | reverse complement strand
GCAGTAAGAGACTTTGCAAGTTTTGTAGAGGCACTTGGTCAGCGTGTTTCCTATTTTGCTCAACACGGTTGCCGAGCAAGTGACATCAGTTTTACGGCTATTTCCTATGAAGAGGCTACCCTCGAAGAGTTGGATGAAATTTTACTAGCAAGACTTGCAGGTAAAGAAGCTGGTCAATCCAGTATCAATAAATGGCAGACTGCTATCTTTAGAGAATTGTGCCGATTGTACAAGAAACATGGCTTTGTGACACAAGTTCACTTCGGTGCCTTACGGAATAACCATACCGGACTGTTTGAAAAACTTGGAGCAGATGTAGGTGTGGATTCGATTGGAGACCAGACATGTCT
>NZ_POJD01000258.1 GCF_002960445.1 Streptococcus suis | reverse complement strand
ATACAAGAACAGGAAAAACATGATATAGCACTTGATAAGTTGAGTGTAAAAGAGTATGAAGATCCCTTTAGGGATAATGGCAAGTAGTACGAATGCCTCTTTAAGAGGCTAGTGACGAGTCAAAAGCAGTGAGGCTTGAACAAAGTGAAAGCCAGCGTCTTTAGGCGCTGGCTGGTGATGTGGGCTTATAGCCCTTGTTCAAACCACCCGTTTGACGGGTGGTCATGATTTTTTTTGAATATTTTTCACTATTTTGTTTTACAAACTAGCCACCTTGTGTTAGACTATAGATACAAAGCTAATAGGTAAAACAAACTAGTGATAGAAGACAAAGAAAATCACTTTTATTTTTATCAAACTAGTCGGTATTACAAACTAGGTAGGGAGGCAG
>NZ_POJD01000257.1 GCF_002960445.1 Streptococcus suis | reverse complement strand
CCATCCGCAACGGTGTCGATGGTGCCAATGGTAGCTCAGTTGTTTCAGAACGTCAACCAGACGGTAGTGTAAAAGTTTACAATGTGTCTTCTACAGGTCAGCGTACTGAAATCACCACCATTCGCAACGGTGTCGATGGTCGTGACGGTGCCAAAGGTCAAGATGGAACCAATGGTAGCTCAGTTGTTTCAGAACTTCAACCAGACGGTAGTGTAAAAGTCTACAATGTGTCTTCTACAGGCGACCGTACTGAAATCGCCACCATCCGCAACGGTGTCGATGGTCGTGACGGTGCCAAAGGTCAAGATGGTACCAATGGTAGCTCAGTTGTTTCAGAACTTCAACCAGACGGTAGTGTAAAAGTTTACAATGTGTCTTCTACAGGTCAGCGTACTGAAATCGCCACCATTCGCAACGGTGTCGACGGTACCAACGGTCGTGATGGTGCTAAAGGTCAAGATGGTACCAATGGTAGCTCAGTTGTTTCACAACTTCAACCAGACGGTAGTGTAAAAGTCTACAATGTGTCTTCTACAGGTGACCGCACTGAAATCGCCACCATCCGCAACGGTGTCGATGGTGCCAAAGGTCAAGATGGTACCAATGGTAGCTCAGTTGTTTCAGAACTTCAACCAGACGGTAGTGTAAAAGTTTACAATGTGTCTTCTACAGGTCAGCGCACTGAAATCGCCACCATCCGCAACGGTGTCGACGGTGCCAAAGGTCAGGATGGTACCAATGGCAGCTCAGTTGTTTCAGAACTTCAACCAGACGGTAGTGTAAAAGTCTACAATGTGTCTTCTACAGGTCAGCGCACTGAAATCGCCACCATCCGCAACGGTGTCGATGGTGCCAATGGTAGCTCAGTTGTTTCAGAGCTTCAACCAGATGGCAGTGTAAAAGTCTACAATGTGTCTTCTACAGGTCAGCGTACAGAAATCGCCACCATTCGCAACGGTGTCGACGGTACCAACGGTCGTGATGGTGCCAATGGTAGCTCCGTCGTTTCAGAGCTTCAACCAGATGGCAGTGTAAAAGTTTACAATGTGTCTTCTACAGGTCAGCGTACAGAAATCGCCACCATTCATAATGGTGTAGATGGTCGCGATGGTAAGAATTCAGAAGTCATAGTGACCCCAGGCACAGACCAAAATGGTAATACCGGTCAAACGATTACTATTGTCAAACCAGACGGTAGTCGCGAAACCACCTTTATCCGTGATGGTAAAGATGGTAGAGACGGTGTTGACGGTAAGGATGGCAAGTCTCCACTTGTAGAACAAATCGAAGTTCGTGAGGGAGACAAGGTTATCGGTACTACCATTATCATCAAAGATGGTGATGGTCAGGAAATCAGCCGTCAAACCATTCTCAACGGCCGCGATGGTAAGAACTCAGAAGTCACAGTGACACCAGGCACAGACCAAGATGGTAATACCGGTCAAACGATTACTATTGTCAAACCAGACGGTAGTCGCGAAACCACCTTTATCCGTGATGGTAAAGATGGTAGAGACGGTGTTGACGGTAAGGATGGCAAGTCACCACTAGTAGAACAAGTCGAAGTTCGCGAAGGTGACAAGGTTATCGGCACTACTATTATCATCAAAGATGGCGATGGTAATGAAATCAGTCGTCAAACCATCCTCAATGGTCAAGATGGTAAGAATGGTGCTGATGGTAAGAGTGCCGAAGTCACTGTTACTCCAGGCACAGACCAAAACGGTAACCCAGGTCAAACGATTACTATTGTCAAACCAGATGGCAGTCGTGAAACTACCTTTGTCCGTGATGGTAAGAACGGTGTAGATGGTCGCGACGGAAAAGATGGCAAGTCACCACTAGTAGAACAAGTCGAAGTTCGCGAAGGTGACAAGGTTATCGGCACTACTATTATCATCAAAGATGGCGATGGTAACGAAGTCAGCCGTCAAACTATCCTCAACGGTGTAGACGGTAAGAATGGTGCCGATGGTAAGAGTGCTGAAGTCACAGTAACCCCAGGCACAGACCAAAATGGTAACCCAGGTCAAACGATTACTATTGTCAAACCAGATGGCACTCAAGAAACCACCTTTATCCGTGATGGTAAAGATGGTGCCAAAGGTCAAGACGGCAAGTCACCACTAGTAGAACAAGTCGAAGTTCGCGAAGGTGACAAGGTTATCGGTACAACCATTATCATCAAAGATGGCGATGGTAACGAAGTCAGCCGTCAAACTATCCTCAACGGTGTAGACGGTAAGAATGGTGCCGATGGTAAGAGTGCTGAAGTCACAGTAACCCCAGGCACAGACCAAAACGGTAACCCAGGTCAAACGATTACTATTGTCAAACCAGATGGCACACGAGAAACTACCTTCATCCGCGACGGAAAAGATGGCGCTAAAGGTCAAGACGGTAAGAACGGTGCAGATGGTCGCGACGGAAAAGATGGCAAGTCACCACTTGTAGAACAAATCGAAGTTCGTGAAGGCGACAAAGTTATCGGTACTACCATTATCATCAAAGATGGTGATGGTCAGGAAATCAGCCGTCAAACCATTCTCAACGGCCGCGATGGTAAGAATTCAGAAGTCACAGTGACCCCAGGCACTGACCAAGATGGTAATACCGGTCAAACGATTACTATCGTTAAGCCAGATGGCAGTCATGAAACTACCTTTATCCGTGATGGTAAAGACGGTAGAGACGGTGTTGACGGTAAGGATGGCAAGTCTCCACTAGTAGAGCAAATCGAAGTTCGTGAAGGCGACAAAGTTATCGGTACTACCATTATCATCAAAGATGGTGATGGTCAGGAAATCAGCCGTCAAACCATTCTCAACGGTCGCGATGGTAAGAATTCAGAAGTCACAGTAACCCCAGGCACAGACCAAAACGGTAACCCAGGTCAAACGATTACTATCGTCAAACCAGACGGTAGTCGCGAAACCACCTTTATCCGTGATGGTAAAGATGGTAAGAATGGTGCCGATGGTAAGAGTGCTGAAGTCACAGTAACCCCAGGCACAGACCAAAATGGTAACCCAGGTCAAACGATTACTATCGTCAAACCAGATGGCACACGAGAAGCTACCTTCATCCGCGACGGTAAAGATGGAGCCAAAGGTCAAGATGGTAAGAATGGTGTAGATGGTAAAGATGGTCGCGATGGCAAGTCCCCACTAGTAGAACAAGTCGAAGTTCGTGAGGGTGACAAGGTTATCGGTACAACCATTATCATCAAAGATGGCGATGGTAACGAAGTCAGCCGTCAAACTATCCTCAACGGTGTAGACGGTAAGAATGGTGCCGATGGTAAGAGTGCTGAAGTCACAGTAACCCCAGGCACAGACCAAAATGGTAACCCAGGTCAAACGATTACTATTGTCAAACCAGACGGCACTCAAGAAACCACCTTTATCCGTGATGGTAAAGATGGTAGAGACGGTGTTGACGGTAAGGATGGCAAGTCTCCACTTGTAGAACAAATCGAAGTTCGTGAGGGAGACAAGGTTATCGGTACTACCATTATCATCAAAGATGGTGATGGTCAGGAAATCAGCCGTCAAACCATTCTCAACGGCCGCGACGGTAAGAATTCAGAAGTCACAGTAACCCCAGGCACAGACCAAAATGGTAACCCAGGTCAAACGATTACTATTGTCAAACCAGACGGCACACGAGAAACCACCTTTATCCGTGATGGTAAAGACGGTAGAGACGGTAGAGATGGTAGAGACGGTAAAGACGGTAGAGACGGTGTAGATGGTCAAGATTGTGGTTGTGATCCAAATCTCCCAACCCCACCAGTAGTCCCAACTCCACCGGTAGTTCCAACTGTGCCAGCAGTTCCAACTCCACCAGCAGTTCCAACTCCACCGGCAGTTCCAACTGTGCCAGCAGTTCCAACTCCACCAGCAGTTCCAACTCCACCAGTAGTCCCAACTCCACCGGTAGTTCCAACTCCACCGGTAGTTCCAACCCCACCAGTAGTCCCAACTCCACCGGTAGTTCCAACTGTGCCAGCAGTTCCAACTCCACCAGCAGTTCCAACTCCACCGGTAGTCCCAACTCCACCGGTAGTCCCAACTCCACCGGTAGTTCCAACTGTGCCAGCAGTTCCAACTCCACCGGTAGTTCCAACCCCACCAGTAGTCCCAACTCCACCGGTAGTTCCAACTGTGCCAGCAGTTCCAACTCCACCAGCAGTTCCAACTCCACCAGTAGTCCCAACTCCACCGGTAGTTCCAACTGCGCCAGTAGTTCCAGCTCAACCGGCAGTTCCAACTGTGCCAGCAGTTCCAACTCCACCAGCAGTTCCAACTCCACCAGTAGTCCCAACTCCACCGGTAGTTCCAACTGCGCCAGTAGTTCCAGCTCAACCGGCAGTTCCAACTGCGCCAGTAGTTCCAGCTCAACCGGCAGTTCCAACTGCGCCAGTAGTTCCAATTCCTCCAGTTGCTTTGACTCCACCTACCCCACTGGTTACTCCAAGTGTTCCAGTTCAATCAGAACCACTTAAAGTTGTGGTAACTCCAGGGACACAAGTAGCGGTATTGCCAAATACAGGTGAAACAGACTCAACATTCATATTGATTATGAGTGGAGGTGCTATTGTTGCTAGCTTATCTTTGGCTGGAACTTTAATAAGAAGAAATAACTAGTGCATTGAAACTACTTGTATTAAAGTTGCCCATTGTCAACCGAGTGGATTGTTGAAAGCTAGAGTTAGAGAGAGCGAATACTTTGCTCTCTCATTATTCATAAAAAAAAAGAGTCGCGTCTGTGTACTGACCCCAAAAAGTTGGACAAATAATTATTGAAAGGATTTAGTTCTGTATTGGACAGGACTAAGTCCTTTTAATTTTGCTTTGATTCGTTTGTTGTTGTAGTAAAAAATATAATCAGTGATAGCTTTCTCCAGTTGATCCAGAGACTTGAAACTCTTTTCAAATCCGTAAAACATTTCTGTTTTCAAGACGCCAAAGAAAGACTCCATCATCCCATTATCTGGGCTATTCCCTTTGCGGGACATGGATGGTCGAATGCCTTTGGTTTCCAAAAAGTAATGGTAAGACTGGTGCTGGTATTGCCAACCTTGATCGCTGTGGAGAATAGTCCCACTGTATAAATCTGCTGGAAAAGCCTTCGCAAGCATGGTTTGAACCTGCTTCAAGTCAGGTGACCGAGACAGGGTAAAATCAATAATCTCACTATTATAGCCGTCAAGAACAGGCGATAAGTAGAGTTTCCCTTCAGGCAAAGCAAACTCCGTCACATCGGTATAACATTTTTCATAAGGCTTAGAGCCCTCAAACTGACGTTTAATCAAATTATTAGCCTTCTTACCCACCTCACCTTTGTAAGAAGCATACTTGCGCTTACGACGAATACGAGCAGCTAAGTCCATGACTGTCATCAAGCGCTGCACCTTTTTGTGGTTGATGAAGAAACCTCGATTTCTGAGTTCTAAATAAATCCGACGATAGCCGTAATTACCTTTATGGTAATCATAAATGGCTTGAATTTCAGCCTTAATTGCTTTGTTCTTGTCGGGTTTATCCAGTTGCTTGACTTGATAATAATAAGTTGAGCGAGGCATTTTAGCTGTCGCAAGTAGGAGGTCTAGTCGGAATCCTCCTTGGACCATATCTCTAATTGTTTCTGCTGTTCGCGCACTAGTGTTTCGTCCCTCAAGCGAAGTTCTCTCAACTTTTTTAGGAAGGCCACCTCAGTTCGAAGACGTTCATTTTCCTCTTGAAGGCGCTCTAATTCCGTCATCTCTTCCCAGGTTTTCTTGCGTTTACGTCCCATCTTGCTCGGTCTCCCTCTTGGTTTTTCAAGAATAGTATACCCGTTTTTCCTGTATTGTGCTATCCAATTGGGAAGCATTCCTCGATTTGGCAAGGCATAATCAAGGGAAACTGAGAGTTGAGAACATCCATGAATCAAGACGTTATCCATTATTTCTTGCTTTAATTCAGGTGAATAATACCTATTTTTACCTTTTTCAACGATTTCCACGCCATATCGATCCATGAGATTTATCATGTAGGTGAGATTGGCAATAGTGACCTTGTATATCTGGCTAAGGTTGACCCACGACACGCCACTCTTTCTAAGCTCATATATTTCTAGTTTATCTTCATAACTTAATTTCATAAGAAAAACACCCCAATCGTTAGATTTTGTGTCTAACTTTTGGGGTGCAGTTCATCTGCGACTCTTTTTGCTTTTAATTTTACCCAACAAATTCGTTGATTTCTTTTTCGATGTTGGCGATTTTTTCTTCTGCTTCAGCAAGTGTTTCACCGACTGTTGCGATATAGAATTTGATTTTTGGTTCTGTTCCTGAAGGACGAACAGCAAACCATGAATCATCTGCCAAGGTGTATTTTAAGACGTCTGATGGAGGAGTAGTGAGTTTTTCTACGTTGCCATCCTTGTCTGTCTTAGTTTGAAGGGCAAAGTCTTCAAAGACAGCGATGTCTGTTGCGTTGAATTGGGCTGGTGAATTGTCACGGAACTTAGCCATGATTGCCTTGATTTGCTCTGCACCATCTTTACCAGAAAGTGTAACAGAAATTGTTTTCTCAGCAAAGTAGCCGTATTCTTTGAAGATTTCATCGATACCGTCAGCCAAGGTCATGCCACGAGAACGGTAGTAGGCAGCAATTTCAGCAACCATAAGTACAGCCTGGATAGCATCCTTGTCACGTACGAATGGCTTGATGAGATAACCAAAGCTTTCTTCGAAACCAAACATGTAAGTATGGTTATGCTTTTCTTCAAACTCTTGGATTTTCTCAGCGATGAATTTGAAACCAGTCAAGACATTGAACATGGTAGCACCGTAGCTTTCAGCAATCTTAGTTACCAACTCAGTGGATACGATTGACTTAGCAAGGGCAGCATTTGCTGGAAGTGTACCTGCTTGCTTGTGGGCTTCAAGGATGTACTTAGCAATGATAGCGCCGATTTGGTTACCAGAAAGGTTCCAGTACGAACCGTCAGCTTGACGAACTTCAACACCAACACGGTCAGCGTCAGGGTCAGTTGCAAGAAGGACATCTGCACCGACTTCACGGCCCAATTCTTCCGCAAGGGCAAAGGCAGCTTGGCTTTCTGGGTTTGGTGAAGCGACAGTTGAGAAGTCAGGGTCAGCAGTTGCTTGAGCTTCCACAACTTGAACAGACTCAAAACCAGCCTGTGCAAGAGCACGACGAGCCAACATTTCCCCTGTACCATGAAGTGGTGTGTAAACAATCTTCATGTCCTTTCCATACTCAGCAATCAAGTCAGGATTGATGTTGAGGTCTTTGAGTTCTTCAAGGTATTTAACGTCAGTTTCTTCGCCAAGAACTGTAATCAAACCATTTTCCTTACTTGCTTCAAGGTCAGCCAATTCAACTGCAAATGGATTGTCGATGGCACGGATGAAGTTGGTCAATGCATCGGCATCAGCAGGTGGCATTTGTCCACCGTCTTCGCCGTAAACCTTGTAGCCGTTAAATTCTTTCGGGTTGTGGCTGGCAGTCACCATGATACCTGCGATGGCGTTGTAATGACGAACAGCAAATGACAATTCAGGAGTTGGGCGAAGGCTTTCAAATACATAAGATTTGATACCATGTGCTGCCAATACTTGAGCAGACTCAAAAGCAAATTCTGGAGAGAAGTGACGTGAGTCGTAAGCGATAGCTACACCACGTTTTTTAGCTTCTTCACCTTTTGATTCTACCAACTTTGCCAAACCTTCAGTAGCTTGACGGACTACGAATACGTTGATGCGGTTAGTACCAGCGCCAATATAGCCACGCATACCAGCTGTACCAAATTCAAGATTTGTATAGAAGGCATCTTCTTTGGTCTTTTCATCCATTGCGACTAATTCTTCACGCAAGTAGTCTGGAAGGTCTGCAAAGTCGAGCCATGTTTGATAGGTTTCTTGATAAGTCATCGCATATCTCCTTATATAATTTTCTTTTAACCGCTTTCATTATACCATGTTTGAAAAGAAAAATCACGCTTTCACGTGATTTTCTGATATTTATTTTTTAACTTTCTGTAAGACTGGGACTATTGCAAGGGTTAGAATAGTTGCGATCACCATTTCAGCAATTGAGTTGACAGAAACAATGGCTGCTAGGACTACCTTTATATCACCCTTGAAGACCCCGCCGAAGAAAAAGAAAATTCCTGACAGTACAAAGAAGGTGTTTGTGACTGTTCCGGTTAATCCTGCAAGTGCAAGACCAGCCTTGTTTTGCCACAATTTGTAAATATAATAAGGAGTAATCCCAATCAAAATCCGTGGTACAAGTGCGATGAGCACTGAGTAGAGATTTCCATTCTCAACAAAAGGTGAGAAGACATAGCTCAAAGGTGAAAGAATAATACTATTGCGGATGATACTCATAATCCCCATAAAACCACCTAGTTGAGCCCCAATACGAGGACCATAGATGATACTTGCGATAATAACGGGTATATGGGTAACAGTCGGTTTGACTGGGAGGACAAAGGCTGCAAAGATAGCTTGACTGATGGTTTCGATGACGACCATAACAGCGATAAAAATAGCTAGGGTTGCGACTTGGTTGGCTTTCTTAGTTTTCATTCAGAATAGAACTCACTTTCTCTAAAATAATCTCGATTTCAGCTAGGGCACCTGTCCCAAAATCACCACAGGCCAGCAGGGCTTCGCGTGGTTTAATTTCCTCAAAGCCGTATTCTGTCAAGGTTTTGAGATTTTGCTGTGTGGCAGGATTCAGGTACATATTGGTATTCATAGCAGGGGCAATCAGCTTTTTAGTTCCAGGGGGCAGGGCAAGGGCTGTTGCAGTGACCATATTGTCAGCCAGTCCGTGCGCAAGTTTAGCGATGGTATTGGCAGAAGCAGGGGCTACTATAAATAAATCTGTCGCCTTGGCAATATCAATGTGTTTGATAGAACTAGGATTTTCTTCCAGCATGACATCTGTGTGGACCAGATTTTTTGACAGGGATTGGAAGGTCAAGGGCGTGATAAAGTCCATAGCAGAGCGGCTCATGAGGACAGTTACCTGATGGCCGAGCTTGGTCAATTGACTGGTTAAATCAGCAGCCTTGTAGGCGGAAATGGAGCCAGTTACAGCCAGAGTAATGTTAGCCATGTTTTTCTCCTTTTTCGAGAGTTTCCAAAATGAGTTGGGCAATTTCTTCTTTCGTCTGAGCTTGAACTTCGGAAGTCTTGTCTACTAAATAGGCAATATGTTGATTGCCCTTGATGTCTGTCAAGTCATTAGCAAGGATATAATCTGCACCATTGCGTTCAATGCTTTGGCGGGCAACAGCAAATAATTCTTCCTTAGAAACATCGACTAATAGCTTAAATCCAATCAGTTTGATAGAAGGATTCCATTTCTTGATGTAGGAGATGACTTTAGGCGTTTTCTTGAGAAAAAGGACTTGGTAGTCATCCTTGGAAGAAATCTTGCTTTCAGCATTTTTCTTATCCAATAAGCTAGTAATATCTTCGGTTGCCTGAACCTCCTCCAAGCCAGTCATGTAAACAGGTGTATAATCCGATACGGCCATGCTATGAATGAGGACATGGTGGGTCTTGACCAAGGGTTCTAAAGTTGATTGTAAACTTTCAACATTTGTAATTTCAATAATGGTTAAATTCTTCTGTGGTTCAGGTTTAATAGCCTGCTTGGTAGTGACAAGCGTGACTTCATGTCCAATCCTCAAAGCCTGTTCAGCAATGATTTTTCCAAGATTGCCAGAGGCATGATTGGTAATAGCACGAACTTGGTCAATGGCTTCACTGGTACCACCTGATGTAATCAATAGTTTCATGTTCATATTGTACTAGAATTTCCATTTTTCGTAAAGTTTCTGAGAAGGTCTTTTCACAAAGATTTACTAAATCATCTCCCTAACTGAAATGATTGTGGTTTCATCGGGAATAATTGTATCTAAAAACCGTACATTATCTGTAATAACTTCGGAAAATATGCGAAAATCATTTTTTCTATGGTATAATGTTTGTGAAAAATATGGAAATGGAGCTCTCATGAAAACAGATATTGAAATTGCACAAAGTGTGACCTTGAAACCCATTACTGAAATCGTTGAAAAAGTTGGTATCAGTTTTGACGATATTGAACTCTATGGAAAATACAAGGCAAAATTGTCCTTTGATAAAATCAATGCGGTAAAAGACAATGCGCCTGGTAAGCTAATCTTGGTGACTGCTATCAACCCAACACCTGCAGGAGAAGGCAAGTCAACCATTACTATCGGTTTGGCTGATGCATTGTCAAAAATTGGTAAGAAAACCATGATTGCCCTCCGTGAGCCTTCTTTGGGTCCAGTTATGGGTATCAAGGGGGGAGCTGCTGGCGGTGGCTTTGCCCAAGTCTTGCCAATGGAAGATATTAACTTACACTTTACTGGCGATATGCACGCCATTACGACTGCCAACAATGCTCTCTCTGCCTTGATTGATAACCATATACATCAAGGAAATGCGATTGGCATTGACCAGCGCCGTATCATCTGGAAACGTGTCGTGGACCTCAACGACCGCGCGCTTCGTAAGGTGACGGTTGGCTTGGGTGGGCCGCTCAATGGTATTCCACGTGAAGATGGTTTTGACATTACGGTAGCGTCTGAAATCATGGCAATCTTGTGTTTGGCGACTGACATCAATGACTTGAAAGAACGCTTGGCAAATATTGTGATTGGTTATCGTTTCGATCGCAGTCCAGTTTACGTGCGGGATTTGGCAGTAGAAGGTGCTCTTACCCTCATTTTGAAAGACGCTATCAAACCAAACCTTGTCCAAACTATCTATGGCACGCCAGCCTTTGTCCACGGTGGTCCATTTGCTAACATCGCTCATGGCTGTAACTCAGTGCTCGCTACCACAACAGCTCTGCGTTTGGCCGACTATACGGTCACAGAAGCAGGATTTGGTGCTGACCTTGGAGCAGAGAAATTCCTCGATATTAAAGTTCCAAATCTTCCAAAAGCACCGGATGCAGTGGTCATTGTCGCCACTCTTCGTGCCCTAAAAATGCATGGTGGTGTAGCTAAGACAGAACTTTCAACTGAAAATGTAGAGGCAGTGAAAGCTGGTTTTTCTAACTTGAAGCGTCACGTTGAAAATATTCAGAAATACGGTATTCCAGCAGTCGTCGCTATCAATGAATTTGTATCTGACACAGCTGACGAAATTGCAGCTTTGAAAGAACTTTGTGCTGAGATTGGTGTACCTGTTGAATTGGCTAGCGTATGGGCAAATGGTGCTGACGGTGGTGTTGAATTGGCTGAAACAGTTGTTGCTACTATTGAAAACCAAGCAGCTAATTACCAATGTCTTTACAAGGCAGACGATAGCCTAGAAGAAAAAGTGACTAAGATTGTTACCCAAATCTACGGTGGTACTGGTGTCGTTTTCGAGAAGAAGGCTCGTAATCAATTGACTGAATTTGCTAAGAATGGTTGGGATAAATTGCCAGTCTGCATGGCCAAGACCCAATACAGCTTCTCAGATGATCAGTTTGCTCTTGGTGCACCCACAGACTTTGACATTACAGTCCGTGAATTCGTTCCAAAATTGGGAGCAGGTTTCATCGTTGCTCTTACAGGTGATGTTATGACCATGCCAGGTCTTCCAAAAGCCCCTGCAGCCCTCAATATGGATGTGGCAGAAGATGGAACAGCTATTGGTTTGTTCTAGATAGAACAATAGAAGTTTATAAAATAGGATTGCTGGCAAGAAAAAAGCATAGACTCATTTTATTTAGGTAAAATGAGTCTATGCTTTTCTGTTTATGTGAGTTTAGACGCTCTTTATTTAGAGAAATAGTCTGACTATTTGTAGAATGTGTCTCCTCAGTAATTTTTATAATTCTTGAAATGAATGTTCCATCTCCACCTAATAAGCATACCAAGCGACACCTTCATAGATCCAACCTCTTTCTTGAAGTACTCTGACTTCATTTTTATCCAAGGTATAGTGATGGGAACCACTGACTAATCCTGGATGAAACAAACGATGCACTTCTTTGTTTCCATTTGAATACCATCCGATACCTTCTTGTTTCCAACCAAATCGACTTGTTAAAACGTTTACCTCATGTTTATCCAAGGTATAGTGATGGTCTTTGAGAATGGGATTATAGAGACGATAAACAGGTTTGTCATTTGAAGTAGCATTTATGAAATGCCAAGCAATTCCTTCATCATTTCCCCATCCAATTTTTACCAGATAATCTTTTTCATGCTCATCTGAGGTATAAAAATGCTCGTGGTTAACTGGATTATATAGTCTATACATAGGAATTGGAGTGTCTAATTGGTCGGGTTCATTTGTTTCGAGGACGGTTACAGTGAAGGTCGTCTTTTCTGGGGAAGATTGTTGATGTGAAGAAACGGGAGTCTGTCCTAAATAAACACCAGGAAAATAAGTCCAATTTTTTTGTGATAATTCATTTAAAAAACTTTGTTTTTTATCTGGTTGTGCTGGAAGGACGGTAACGGATGTTATTCCAGCTTTAAGTGCTTTCCAATCTCCTTTTTCTCCTATTGATAGCACAGAAGCATCCTCTACCTCAAAATCAAGACTGAATTCTAAGTCGTAGTAACTATCCGAGAGGCTACGGCGTATTTGTCCAAAATCGCCCACTCTAACTTCTGTTGGTAGGGTTAGATTGTCCAACTCAACTTTCTGACTATGGTCTGCTATATAAGAGTTGCTTTCTGCTGCATTAAGGGGTGAACCTCTCCAAAATAGTAATAATAATCCTAGAGTCAATGCAATCATAAAAATAGTTTTGTTTTTCATCTTGTTTCCCTTCTATTAACGAACCACAGTCCAATTGACATGTTTTATTTTTCAACTTCTAATAGTAAATCTTCCTAACTTATTTTTATCACTTTAATTATACAAGAGTAAAATCAAGATGTCAATATACCATATATTTTTGATGAAAAAGTAGGATGTGAGAGAACTTTTTAATCATACTTCTCGGTATTTACAAACCTTTCTAAAACGAATTTAAAAAGTTAAGATAAAGCTAGGATAAAGGAACTGGTGAGGTGGGTTGGAAAGTCAGGATAGCATAAAGATGATTAGATAAAAAAACATAGAATCACAATTAGTAAAGGTGATTTTATGCTTATCATTTAGTCTCTTTGTTAGTTTATTCTGCAAATGTATCAACAGTTCGAAAGGCAAGAAGTCCCAGCAAGACACTAGCCATTGGGAGTAGGGTTGTCAACATACCAGTGTGTAATGGAGAATTGAAGAAGAAGTGCAGACTGATACTTGCCGCAATCCAAAATAGACCTTGAACTATTGACATGGCTTTTTGTTTGGTAAAAAGTGCCACCATGCCAATAGCAAAGAGCATGGTAAATACCCAGTGGGTCCAACCAGCCTGTCCAACACGACCGATAATGGTCTCAAACCCATCCAGTTTACCAATAAACATATCACGAAAAGTGAACATGATATCTTCAACAATTTGGAAACTGAGACCCGCAATCATACCGCTGACCAAGGCATGTTTGAGAGTTATTTTTCTTGCAATTAGTAAAACCAAGAGAACAACCAGAGCCTTGCCAAACTCTTCTGCAAACGGGGCAGAAACAGCAGCCCCCCAGTCATAACGAAAATCATCACTGACCTTAACAATCTCTAGCAAAAAGTAACCGATAGCAGTGTGTCCATAGTCTGAAAAAGCCACTCCGGCAGTTAGTCCCAAAATCCAACTTAAATGACTGACTTTTTTGGAAATAGCATAGCGGTTTTCCAAATAGCGGATAAAATAGACCAGGGGAATGATATAAAGGGCAGCAACAGAAATAGTCAGTAAAAATAAGGGATACTTGGCTTCCATGCCATTTGGTTTGGCCAACTCTTCAAATATCATTTGACAGCCTTTTACAAAACCAAAGCTGGCTAAAAGGATGGGGAAGTAGGTTTTACAATAGTGTAATATGTTTCGCATTGAAAACTCCTTTGTATTAATAAATTAGTGTATGGATACATTGTAGCAAAAATTATGCCATCTTGTCTAATTTTTATCTGTTTTTTTGCTAAAGTAATTCAAAATTCTACTGCCGTAGCAGAATTGTGCCAAAACTGTTCTTTTTTGATAGACTAGGGTTGAAAAAACAAAAGGAGTATCTTATGGAACAATTTGATTTGTTAGTTATCGGTTTTGGTAAGGCTGGAAAGACCTTAGCAGGAAAGCTTTCTGCAGCTGGTAAAAAGGTAGCTTTGGTTGAGGAAAATCCTGCCATGTTTGGTGGCACCTGTATCAATATCGGCTGTATTCCAACCAAGACCCTCTTGGTAGCAGCAGATAAAAACTGGACCTTTGAACAGGTCATGGAGCAAAAAGAAACCGTGACCACTCGCTTACGGAATAAAAATGAAGCAGTCTTGAAAGGCAGTGGAGCTTATCTCTATCAAGGTCACGCGCGCTTTGTGGCTGACAAGGTTGTGGAGGTAGTTGCCGGAGAAGAAAGCCTTCAGTTAACTGCTGAAACTGTTATCATTAACACAGGTGCCAAGTCGCGTGTTCTTCCAATTCCTGGCTTGTTGGATACAGCTCACGTTTATGACAGTACTGGCATTCAGAATTTGGAGGTTCGTCCTGACAAGTTGGCAATTATCGGTGGTGGTAACATTGGCCTTGAATTTGCTGGACTTTACAGCAAACTCGGCAGTCAGGTGACGGTATATGAAGCTGGCTCTGCTATTTTACAAAGAGAAGAGGAAGTGGTTGTCAAGCTAGCTAAGGAGTATATGGAAGAAGCTGGCGTGACCTTTGTCTTGGGTGCGAAAATCGAGCAAGTAGCAGCTGCAGGAGAGCAAGTTGCCGTGACTGTCAATGGTGAAACAGCTAACTTTGATGCTGTCCTCTATGCGACAGGTCGGGTACCAAATACTGCTGACTTGGGCTTGGAAAATACGGCGATTGAGCTTTTGGAAAATGGTGCTGTTAAGGTGGATGACTACTGCGAAACGACTGTTCCAGGTGTCTATGCAGTGGGCGATGTCAATGGCGGTCCACAATTCACTTACACATCTCTAGACGACTTCCGTATCGTTTTTGGCAAGTTGACTGGAACTGGAACTTACAGCTTGAGCCAACGCAAGTCAATCCCAACCAGCGTCTTTATCACGCCTGTGCTTTCTCGTGTCGGTCTGACCGAGAAGGAAGCCAAAGAAGCGGGTTACGACTACATTGCCAATGAATTGCCTGTTGCCAATATGCCACGCGCCCATGTCAATAATGACCTCAAAGGCATTTTCAAGGTTATCGTGGATAAGGAAAGTAAGCTTGTTCTGGGTGCGACTCTCTTTGGTCGCAATTCTGAGGAGCTGATTAACCTGATTGCTATGGCCATTGATAATAAAATCCCTTATACCTACTTTAAAACACAGATTTTCACCCATCCGACTATGGCTGAGAATTTGAATGACGTCTTTAATTTTTAATGGTGTAATGACCGTCCGATAGGGCGGTTTTTCTTCTTCCATGTTACAATAAGGTATCAACCATTGGAGGTTTTATATGAGATTGAATAAAAAACTAGCACTTAGTGCTGTTTTAGTCGCAAGTTTGTTTACTTTGTCAGCCTGTCAGTCGATTTCAAATTGGTGGAAAAATACCAAGGAAGAATGGATTGGTTTGGAAATGACAGTTCGGACATTTGATGAAAATTCTCAGTTAATCGATGAAATGTCTGGTAAATCCTTATCGATTTCGCGGAATGAGGAGTTTGACTCCGTGGATGCCGAAGGCTATTCCAATGCGGATTCGTCTGTTTTGAAGGTGACACTTGGTAATTATGAAATTGACCATGTTGGTTCGTCCTTGATTGCTGCAGAAGAAGGTTTGGAGGATTTATTTGCCAAGTATCAATCTTCTGTAGATATGGTCAACTATGATCCATCTATTCCCATTGTTAATCGGATGGTTTCTAGCTTAAAAAATGATTTTACAGGAAAAGCAAAGGTTGTTTTAATTCGTTCGCAAAACGGAACACCTCTAGCGACCTATGCTGGTGATAAGGTGTCCCTCTATGCTTCCGATGCGCCTAAGACTTCTGAACTCTTAATTGACGGCAAGCGTTTGATTATCTACCGTTGTGACTATACTATTTATGACAGAGAATTGTTGGAGAACTAGATGATAAACATTCGGTCAGCTCAGATAGAGGATGCTGCAGATTTGGTGGCTATCTACGCTCCTTATGTTGAAGGTACCGCCATTACTTTTGAAACAGAAGTGCCGACTGTGGCAGAATTTGCTAGTCGGATTAAAAAGACTTTGGAGAAATTTCCCTATCTAGTCGCTGAAGAAGAAGGAGCTCTTGTGGGATATGCGTATGCTTCAACCTACAAAGATCGTGCCGCTTACGATTGGACAGTTGAATTGTCTGTTTATGTTGCTCAAGAGGCACGTGGAAAAGGAATCGGAAGTCTTTTATATGATGCCTTGGAAGAAGACTTGACGGCGCGTGGCTTTAAGAATTTTTTAGCCTGTATCGCCCTGCCCAATCCAGCTTCCCTAGCCCTCCATGAGAAACGGGGCTACGAACAGGTGGCTCATTTCAAAAAAGTTGGTTATAAATTTGATACCTGGCACGATATTGTCTGGCTTCAAAAATCTTTGGTAGGTGAAATGGATGAAAATTGAAGAACTAGAGAAACGGCTCAATGCTGTGGCTGATGCTAGTCAAGCCCAGCCTATGAAAGCTTATATGAAAAATAACTTTGAATTCTTAGGTGTACGAACGCCTGACCGCCGAAAAGTTGCCAAGCAGTTTTTCAAAGATTTCAAGGCTCAGGGAATTAACTGGGATTTTGTAGAGGCTTGTTGGGCTAGCCCCTATCGTGAGTTTCAGTATATCGCTATTGATTATCTGGTGACAAAGAAAAAGGATTTGGTTTTAGCCGACCTACCCCGTTTGAAAAAGCTTGCTCAGACAAAGTCATGGTGGGATAGTATTGACGGTCTAGACAAGCTAGTTGGTAAGATTGTCTTGGACAATCCAGAGGCCAAGCAGACCATTTTGGAATGGAGTGTGGATGATGATTTCTGGTTGAGGCGAATTGCCATTGACCACCAACTCTTGCAGAAAGAAAAGACAGATATAGAGTTGTTGGAGAAAATCCTGGTCAATAATCTCAATCAGACAGAATTTTTCATCAACAAGGCAATTGGTTGGAGCTTACGGGATTATTCTAAGACCAATCCTGACTGGGTCCGAACTTTTCTTGACAAATACCGTTCCCAAATGGCAGGCTTGTCCATTCGCGAGGCTAGTAAGTACATCTAGGAGGGACCATGTCTAAAGTTTATGAATTTGAAGCCCTTATCCATCCAGTGCCAGACAAGGGTGGAGCCTATGTCATCTTTCCCTATGATATACGAGAAGAGTTTGGCAAGGGGAGGGTCAAGGTAACCGCGACATTTGACGGTCATCCCTACGATGGTTCCATTGTCAATATGGGAGTTAAGGATGAAGCAGGCAATATCTCTTACATTATTGGCGTTCAAAAGGCTATTCGAGTTGCTATTGGAAAACAGGCTGGTGATAGAGTACAAGTGACTATTCAAGAACGTTTAGATTAGTGTGACTTGCAATTTTTTCAGATTATGGTAGAATAGGTTCATGCGATGAGCCGAGTAGTGACTTTGTCACATTCGACGCTAGGGAGGTCTTCATTAGATTGAAACGCAGGAGCGGACCTTGGTTAGATGCTGTGAACCTTCTAATCTCATCGGAAACGATGCCCTTGCCCACCCTTGAGGTGGGCTTTTTTCTTTTCTAGTAGTTCATGTTCCTATTGCACCAAATGCTTCCTATAATCAATTTTTGATGATAATCTAATACTAGATATATTCCTTGTTTTTAGCTGAGATAAGGAATTAGTGTTTTTCTTTTACTACTTCCTGGTTGTGATTAACTAGGACGGAAAATAATTGTGGAGATTATATGAAAAAGATTACCAAATCATCAATTTACAAGGTGTCCCTATTCTCAAGCATGATACTACCTGCTTTCTTCTTTGTCAAACAAGTTCAGGGGCAAGAGCTTGTGACGACTGTTGAGAACCAGCAAGCAGTTGCTGTCCTTCAACCAGTAGTTGAAAATACGGAGTTAGATGGTGAAGAGGTGGTAGACCCAGCTGCTGTTGGAGTAGAGGTTCCAGTATTTACTGACCCTCATATACAGCAATTACCAGTAGGAGAAGGTTCCCTTCTCCACTCCAATACTGCAATGGAATTTCGTGGCGGATCCGTCACAATAAATGAAGATAGTCCAGCCAAGGAATTTGAAGCTAATGAAGTTACCAAGGTCGAAGGTGCCCAATTAAATTCTAGTAACGATAAACGCCACGTCCTAGACGAAGGTACTGAACAGTTGATTAAGCAGTCTGAGAATGGCACTATATATATGGAATATAAGGCTAGCCAAAATGCAGGTTTTCATAGTATATTTTCGACATCAAGTGATACAAAGGCAAATGAATATACAGCTCTGATTGCAAAGGATAGCAGTATTATTCTTGAAAGTCGTGTAGATGGCGGACGGACCATTGCCAATGTTACTCAGATGGATGCCAATATGGTCAATGGTGAATGGAATGCTGTTGCCATGACATATGAAAAAGTCTTGAATAGCCAAGAAATGGATATCAAACTCTACATTAATGGTCAATTGTCTGGTATAACCAGAGCCAGTCAAGGAATTTTTACCAGTGCGACAGCAATGAGTCATGCTCAGCTTGGTGCAACCAAACGTGGTAACGACTTGCGTTGGGGTATTGAACAGATGGACGTTCGCAATTTTACGTTTTATAATAAAGTTTTGACAGCTGAGGAGATTGCTCGTCGTTCTGCTTTGTTTGCTCGTGAAACTTTCCCAGTAGATAGTTTGGAAAGGACCGGAATCTCTGAAAAAGTTGTGGTTTTTGAAGGCGGACGAGCTGGTCAGAAAGGTCCAGAAGGGGCAGCAAGTTTTCGTATTCCAGCTCTGTTAAGAACGGATAAAGGAACCTTGATTGCTGCTACAGATATGCGTCATGACCATTCAGGTGACTGGGGCGATATTGCGCAGGCTGTTAAACGGAGTTCGGATAATGGAACTACTTGGGGACCGACCATTAAAATAGTTGATTTAAAAAATAATGCCAAGGCAAGTAATCCGACGATTGGTGCTCCTTTAACCATCGATACAGCTCTTGTTCAAGACCCTACAACGAAACGAATTTTTGCTATTTACGATATGTATCCAGAAGGCCAAGCCTTATTTGGAATGCCGTCTCAAAGAGAGGTAGAGTATACCGTCATCGATGGAAAATCCTATCTAAATCTTTATAGTAACAAGAATGATAGACCCTTTACTTTGAGAGAAAATGGCTATGTTTATACACCAGATGGACAAATTACCCTCTATCGTGTTAATATTCGCGACACAAGTCCAGCCTATGCAAATATGGGCGATTTGTACTATGATCAAGAATTGATAGGGAATATTTATAATCAAACTGCCGACCCAGGTCTATTTCGTGTAGCAAATGCCAACTATATTTGGATGTCCTATAGTGATGATGATGGAAGAACTTGGTCTAGACCTACAGATATTACACCTAGTGTAAAAAAAGACTACATGAAGTTTTTAGGTCTGGGTCCTGGTACAGGCATTGTCCTTCATACTGGTCCAAATAAAGGGCGTTTGGTTGTGCCTGCCTATTCTGCCAACTGGGTGACTGGTTTACATGGTTCTCAATCGGCTCTTGTACTCTATTCAGATGATCATGGTAGGACCTGGAAATCTGGTAAAAGCTTCAATGATGATCGTCCCTTAGCTGATGGAACTGTTTTGCACTCTAGTACGATGAATAATCGAAAAGAACAGGGAACAGAAGCAAGCCTAGTGCAACTGGGGAATGGTCAGTTGAAAATGTTTATGCGTGGTTTAGCTGGTAAGGTACGTGTGGCAACAAGTTTAGATGGAGGTCAAACCTGGTTGAAAGAGCTAGAGGTGATGGAAGATGTTCATGATCCTTATGTTCAATTGTCGGCTATTCGTCACGTTCGTAATGGTAAAGAATATGTTCTTTTAGCCAATGCAGCTGGTCCTGACCGTAATCGTACCAATGGTACTATCCATTTGGCAGAGGTTACGACTAATGGTCGTTTAATCTGGACCCATCATACTCTTATTCAGGAAGGAAATTTCGCCTACAACTCCATTCAATATCTGGGCAATGATACCTTTGGTATTCTCTACGAGCATACGACTGGTAATCAGAATGCCTATAGTTTATATTACAAAACGGTCACTTGGGATTATTTGACAAAACCTGTGAGTACAAGTTACGCCAGTGCCGTACAAACTGTTAGTTTGGGTCGTGATAATCGGTTATATCTGTCCTTCACTAAACCGGTGTTGGCCTTGGGACGTCCTCAATTACGGATCCAATCAGGTCACCAACTGAGCTACATCGGACAGTTGGATGCTAGGACCTTGGTTTATAATTGGAATTCTACGACAGGAGTGCTTGTTTTTGACGGGCTTGTTAGTGGGGCTATTGTGACACCGGAAAATCAACAGGTCTATTTAAAGGCTATTTTTGAACCGTCACTGGCTACGTCTAGTCAGAAAGTTACAGTGGACCGCCTTTTAGTGAGAGGAGAAGATGTTTATGAGGATGGTCATCGACGCGGTCTGGCTAATTTGATGGATGGCAACCTAGATACACTAACAGAATTGCGATGGAATTTGAGTAATAGCAAGGTAAGACTTCCGCAGACTATTTCAATTCAGACACGTAATAATCAGGCTATTCAACTCGATAAGCTGGCTCTTTTCAAGCGTATCAATAATTACGGTACGGTAACCAAGTATCGTATTAAAACTTACGATGGGACAAACTTAACACATGATTCAGGGATTATTGAAGTTCCTTATGCCCAGACAGAAGATCATTATAAGTTCACAAGCAGAGTGTTTGCGAATAAGGTTGACTTGATTATTATAGAAGCTAAATTCCGACCAGAAGTTCTCAATAATCGTACGATGACAATCAAAGAGGTTGAATTGTACGAGGTGGGAAGTAGCGTTGAAGAACAGCCCTTGTTTAGAGTGGAAAAGATTGACAGTTCTCGTTTAACTGTTCGTGGTGAAAATGTCTATGAGGATACCTTTAGACGTGGGTTGTCCAATTTGATGGATGGCAATAAGGAAAGTCTGACAGAATTGCGTTGGAATTTGACAGATCGAATTACCTTGCCTCAGACAATCACTATTCAGACGACAAATGGTCAAGCAACCAGATTGCATAGTTTGGTTATGACCAAGCGTATCAATAACAATGGTACGGTTACCAAGTATCAAGTAAAGGCTTACAATGGCGCTAACTTGGTTCACCAGTCGGCTGAAATATCTGTGCCTTACGAAAGAGAAATTGAAACCTATCAATTTAGTCGAGATATTCGAGCAGATAGAATCGAATTGCTTATTTTGGAGGCGCGTGTACGCCCAAATCAAATCAATAATCGCATGATGACCTTGAAAGAAGTGGAATTATTTGAATACATTCCAAGTCAAGCTGAGCCATCCTTTGCCAATCATCAGGTACTGAGTTTGGAGCCACTTCAAACCAATGCCCAGAATGGTAAGCGTATTGAGCTAGCTAGCACTGTCAAAGATAGTCTTCTAGCTATCAATAGTGGAACAATTTTCATGGACTTTAAAGCCAGCACAACTTCAGGTTTTTATAGCCTATTCTCCACATCGAGTGCCAGTCTAAAAAATGAGTACTCAGCTCTCATTGTGCGGGATGGTCAATTAAGATTTGAAAGCCGTATTGGCAGTAGCGGTCAGACGATTGGTCATATTACAGATGCCAGCCAGCGCCTCATCAATGGGAACTGGAATACTGTTGCCATGACCTATGAACAAGTTGGGACAAGTCGTCAATTCTTGGTCAAATTATATGTGAATGGAAAATTGTCTGGACAAACGACCATGACACAAGCTCCATTTACCTCTGCAACTGCTATGGACTATGTACAGGTTGGTGGCACACGCCGTCAGACAGAACTACGTTGGACAGTTGATGAGCTCAATCTTCGTCAATTCATGTTTTATAATAGTGTTCTGACACCTGAGGAAATTGAACAACGTTCACGGATGGTTGTTTCATCTGTTTAAGTCAGTAGAAGTTAGTCCTGAGAAATTCAGTTTTCTCAGGGCTTTTCTTTTGAAAATATTATGGTATAATTATGAAATAACAAATTTTTAGAAAATTTTGAAGAATTGACCTAAAGGAGATTTCTATGGCTTATGTAGTAGCTGTTGTTGGTGCGACTGGTGCAGTTGGTGCCCAAATGATTAAAATGTTGGAAGAGTCAACCCTTCCAATCGAGAAAGTGCGTTTTTTGGCTTCTGCTCGTTCAGCAGGCAAGACCTTGCAGTTTAAGGGACAGGACATTGTCATTGAAGAAACAACAGAAACAGCCTTTGAAGGAGTGGATATTGCCCTCTTCTCAGCTGGTGGTTCTACATCTGCCAAGTATGCTCCTTATGCAGTAAAAGCAGGAGCGGTTGTCGTGGACAATACTTCGTATTTCCGTCAAAATCCAGATGTGCCCTTGGTTGTTCCAGAAGTCAATGCACACGCACTAGATGCTCACAATGGTATCATTGCTTGCCCAAACTGCTCAACTATTCAGATGATGGTTGCTCTTGAACCTGTTCGTCAAAAATGGGGCTTGGAGCGGATTATCGTATCAACCTATCAGGCAGTTTCTGGTGCTGGTATGGGAGCTATCTTGGAAACTCAGGCTCAACTTCGTTCTGTTTTGAATGACGGTGTTGAGCCCAAAGCGGTAGAAGCGAACATTCTTCCTTCTGGAGGCGATAAGAAGCACTACCCAATCGGTTTCAACGCCATTCCACAAATCGACCTCTTCACTGAAAATGACTACACTTATGAAGAGATGAAGATGACAAAAGAAACCAAGAAAATCATGGAAGATGACAGCATTGCCGTTTCTGCAACCTGTGTCCGTATCCCAGTCTTGTCTGCCCATTCTGAGTCTGTTTACATTGAAACCAAAGAAATTGCTCCGATTGATGAGGTAAAAGCAGCCATTGCAGCCTTCCCAGGTGCTGTTTTGGAAGATGATGTGGCGAACCAAGTGTATCCGCAAGCTATTAACGCCGTTGGTAGCCGTGATACCTTTGTCGGTCGTATCCGTAAGGATTTGGACAAGGAAAATGGAATCCACATGTGGGTGGTTTCTGACAACTTGCTCAAAGGTGCTGCATGGAACTCTGTGCAAATTGCTGAAACCCTCCATGAACGTGGCTTGGTCCGTCCAACTGCAGAATTGAAATTTGAATTGAAATAAGTTTATTTTTAGCCTCTTTTTAAACTATTAAATATTCCATATGAATCAGTCAAATTCTAGCGAGTGATTAGAAAGTATACGTAAATATATGAAACTTAAAATTATTAAAGGTGATTTTTCAGTTTGTAAACTTGAAGATTTTACAAAGGTTAATTTGGCGAGCTCCTATGTATTTATCGGTAAGACAGATCAAGAAAACTCACTCGTTTGTCTGAGCCAAGAAGTTCCAAGTAATGTTATTGAAGAGGATAAAGGATGGCTAGCATTTCGTGTTGAGGGGGTACTTGACTTCTCATTAGTAGGTATCCTTTCACAAATTAGTCAATTACTAGCAGAAGCAAAAATTAGTATTTTTGCAATATCTACTTTCAATACTGACTACATATTAACTAAAGCTAAGGATTTCCCAGCGGCTATCGAAGTTCTTCAGAAAGCTGGATATGAAATTATTGACTAGGAGGTTCCATGTCTATTCAAGAGTTACGAGATGTAAAAATTATTACAGCCATGATTACACCATTCAATGAGGATGGTTCGATAAATTATGCAGTCTTACCAGAGTTGGTTGAGTATCTATTGGCTCACCATACGGAAGGGATTTTGTTGGCAGGAACAACTGCTGAAAGTCCAACCCTTACTCACGCGGAAGAATTAGAATTATTTGCTGCCGTGCAAAAAATTGTCAACGGTCGTGTTCCTTTGATTGCAGGTATCGGTACCAACGATACGCGCGATTCGATTGAATTTGCTAAGGAAGTAGCGGCATTCGGAGGCTTTGCGGCAGGTCTTGCCATCGTGCCATATTACAACAAACCTTCTCAAGAAGGAATGTATCAACACTTCAAGGCTATTGCAGATGCCTCTGATTTACCAATCATTATCTACAACATCCCAGGTCGCGTCGTAGTTGAAATGACGCCAGAAACCATGTTGCGTTTGGCAGAACATCCAAATATCATTGGTGTAAAAGAGTGTACCAGCCTTGCCAATATGGCTTACTTGATTGAAAACAAGCCAGAGGATTTCTTGGTGTATACTGGTGAAGACGGAGATGCCTTCCATGCCATGAACTTGGGGGCAGATGGTGTGATTTCGGTTGCCTCCCATACAAATGGCGATGAAATGTATGAGATGTTTACTGCCATTGAACAACAAGACATCCGAACAGCAGCCGCTATTCAACGCAAATTCATTCCAAAAGTCAATGCCCTCTTCTCCTATCCAAGTCCTGCTCCTGTTAAGGCAGTTCTCAACTATCTTGGATTTGAAGTTGGCCCGCTCCGCTTACCATTGGTACCATGCCCAGAAGAAGATGCCAAACGCATTATCAAAGTTGTAGTAGACGGCGACTACGAAGCAACTAAGGCCACAGTAACAGGAGTTGTACGACCAGATTATTAAAAATTAATAATAAAGTGAAACACGTCAGTTATCTGGTGTGTTTTTCAGTTGCAAGCCTTTTCAAATTTTTGTCATTCCTGATATAATAACTAAAAAAGATAAAAGGATTAAGTATTAAGTATGGACATTGTTATTATCGGAGCTTCTTTTGCTGGTTTGAGTGCAGCGATAGAATGTAAAACTTTATATGAAAATGCTAGAGTGACGCTTATTGATCGCGAAGAAGAGGTTGGCTATTTTCCAAATGCCTTGAATTGGAAATTGACTGGAAAAATTTCTGATTGGCACCAAGCACGAATCGAATTACTGGACCAGGTTTTGCAATTGGAGATTACTTGCCAATTTTCTACAGAATGTATCGACATTTCGCCAGAAAATTCTTCAATTACTCTTGAACACAAGGGGAAACGAGATACAAAAAAATTTGACAAATTGATACTTGCGATGGGGGCAAGTCAGTCATGGGATTGGGCTGACCAATCTATTGAACCATTTTTTATAAAAACCAAAACCTACTCCCAACTACAACAGAGTTTCCACCTTCTGTCCAAGGCAAGGTCAGTTGCGGTTATTGGGGCAGGTCAAATTGGTTTAGAAAGTTTGGATGCTTTGTCAAGATTAGACCTAGAACTACATGTCTTTGAAGCCCAGGATTCCATCCTTGCAAAATATGTAGATGCTGAAATGGTGGACAATCTTGGTAAGTCATTGGAAGAAAGCGGGATTAGCCTTCATTTTGGGGAAACGGTCAATCGTATTGAGTTGAATGAAGGAAAACAGGGGCTTGAAGTCTCTACCATGAAGGGCAGATATCAGGTTGACCTAGTATTACCATCGACAAATCTGCGTCCCAATCAAGTGATTGTGAAAGAAAAATTTGAATTATTGCCCAATGGGACTATTTGGACGGATGATTACTTGGAAACGAGTCAGAAAAATATCTTTGCGGTAGGAGATTTAGTTAGTCTGCCAGTTGACTATTTTGGTCGTGCCTATTATCCAATGATTCAGCATGCCATAATGACGGGACGCATGGCAGCTCAAAACTTGTTTGCCAAGAAATCTGCGTTATCAAAAGCCCAACGAATTGTTTCAACCCATGTGTTTGGATATAGTGTGACCAGCCTTGGTTTGACGGAGAGTGAGGCAACATTATGGTTGGACAGTCAATCCATTCGGATTCAGCGTGAGCTGTCAAAATGGGATAGCAGGTTAGTAGATTTCAAATTGATTGTAGAAAAAGAAACCGGGAGAATCTTAGGAAGTCAGTTGGTTTCTGAAAGTGATTGTTACGAGCAAATGAATACCTTGTCCTTGGCTATCTCACAAGGATTAACTGTCTATGACTTGGTCAAGCAATCATGGCTCTGCCTGCCTGGAAAGACCCCCTTAATCCCACTGATGGTGGAGGCAGCCCAAGAATGGATTCGACAAAATAATGGAGAGAAGGAGGAGGAATATGCAGATTGACCGTCTATTTGAAAAACGAGAACGTGCTATCTATCAACTGCTTCTTTATTTGGAAAATCGAAAAGATCAACCATTTCTAAAGGAAGTCTGTGCCTATCTCGAACTCTCCAAATCAACTCTTGTTCGCTATATTGAAACCTTTAATGAGCAAGCCAACGATGAAGGATTGGGCTTGGAATTCCAAATGTCAAAAGAGCAGATTTTCTTAAAGAGAGAGGGAAACTTGAGTCGTCAAGAAATCATAGCATTTCTGTGTGGGTCGAGTGTGAAATACCAAATTCTCTGCGCTCTTTTTGATAAGGATCATCTATCAGTTCAAATGTTAGCGCAGGATACACTGTTAAGTGAAGCGACCTTGAATCGCCAGTTAGCAAGTCTCAATCAACTCTTATCTGAATTTAAAATTAGTATCAAAGGAGGGCGACTCAAGGGCAGTGAACTCCAAATTCGTTATTTCTATCATCAGCTATTTAATTTGACAAATGAGCTATCTAGTTGGCAAAGCAGTCATTTGTTGACGGATTTAGAGAGATTATTACCTGTTTTTGAACGATTCTACCAATCAAACTTGAACAAAAGACAGGCTGACTCAGTTTTATTATGGCTTGTGATTGCTCAAAAGCGATTTAAACTGAATCAATTAGATTTTAAGCCCTTATATCAGTTGATGGAGCCCTATCTAGAACATAAATTTTATAAGGCCTTGAGAAAAATGTATTTTACACTTATTCAGCAACAAGCAGTTACATTTCAAGAAGGCGAAAGTATGTCTCTTTTTGCATTTCTATTTAGTCATTTTATCTTGGCTCCCCACCAATTGGAACAAGTTTTAGGTTTTGGTGGTCCGGTTATGGAAGCTACCTCAAGAGTCGTTCAAGAGATTCGACAATTTACTGGTGGGCAATATGCTGTGTCAGAAGAAGGTTTGTACCATATTAACCAAATCATGAGTCAACTCTACTTTTTTCAATCCTCTATCCTATTGGAAGAAGTCGAAAATGGAACATACAGGGAGGAATCGGAGAGAATTATTCAGCAGGTCAACCAGACAATTTACCGAAAGAGAAACTGGAAGAATGAGTCTAGTAGTCATCTAGTTTCCATGCTGGAAAGTTTGTTCACTTACTTAAGTCAAGTTGAGCCGATTCAGGTAAAGGTTGGTTTTGCTTCTTCTCAACACGAAGTATTTTCCTATCCTAAACTGATGCAACTAAGGGAAAGACTGGAAGGCAATCGACAGGTCCAGATTGATTACTTTAATGCAGAGACAGTAGTAGATTTATTGATTACAGATTATTTTCAGACTACCGATTTGCCTGTTTATTATATAACTGATAGGATCAAGGAAAGGGATATCCATGCCTTGAAAGGGATGATTCAAGAATTGTATCAATTGAAATTACTTGAATCAAAAAAGCTTATCCAGGAGCATAAATTTCCGATTGAACATAGATAATCTGTGAGAGCGAGTTTGTGAAATATTCAATTCTTTAATACTGACGATTAAAAAATATTATGAGCTGGTAAAAGCTTGTTAGAATGCCGTTTCTAACTAGTTTTTATCAGATTTTTTTATTTTTTTAAAAAAAATGATAGAAAAAATTCACAAGAATGAGTTAGAATAGAGTTACCAAGAAAACGGAAGCGTTTTCAAAAACAATATAAATTTAGGAGGACATCTTATGTCAACTGAAAAATACATCATGGCCATTGACCAGGGCACAACGAGTTCGCGTGCCATTATCTTTAACAAAAAGGGTGAAAAAGTCGGTAGCTACCAAAAAGAGTTTACACAAATTTTTCCTAAACCAGGCTGGGTAGAACACAATGCAAACGAAATTTGGAATTCTGTTCAGTCTGTTATTGCAGGTTCCTTTATCGAAAGTGGTGTTCGTCCTGACCAAATCGAAGGGATTGGGATTACAAACCAACGTGAGACAACGGTTGTCTGGGATAAAGAAACAGGTCTTCCAATCTACAATGCCATTGTATGGCAATCTCGTCAAACATCTCATATCGCTGACCAACTCAAGGCTGATGGACATGCGGATATGATTCATAAAAAGACAGGTCTTGTAGTCGATGCTTACTTCTCAGCAACGAAAGTTCGTTGGATTCTAGACCAAGTACCAGGTGCGCAGGAACGTGCTGAAAAAGGTGAAATTCTTTTCGGAACCATCGATACTTGGTTGGTTTGGAAATTGACCAACGGCAAGTGCCATGTGACCGATTACTCAAATGCGGCTCGTACCATGTTGTACAACATCGAAGAGTTGAAGTGGGATGATGAGATTCTAAGTTTGCTTAACATTCCAAAAGCCATGTTGCCGGAAGTTCGTTCAAACTCTGAAATTTACGGTACAACTGCTCCATTCCATTTTTACGGCGCAGAAGTTCCAATCTCAGGTATGGCAGGAGACCAACAGGCAGCACTCTTTGGACAATTGGCATTTGAGCCTGGTATGGTGAAAAATACTTACGGAACTGGTTCCTTCATTGTGATGAACACTGGTGAAGAAATGCAGCTATCTGAAAATAGCCTTTTGACTACCATCGGTTATGGAATCAACGGAAAAGTTTACTATGCTCTTGAAGGTTCAATCTTTATCGCGGGTTCTGCGGTTCAATGGCTTCGTGATAGCATGAGAATGGTGGAAACTTCACCTGAGTCAGAAGAACTTGCTCGTAAGTCTACTAGCAATGATGAAGTCTATGTTGTACCAGCCTTTACTGGACTTGGTGCTCCGTATTGGAATTCAGATGCGCGTGGTTCAGTATTCGGCTTAACTCGCGGAACAACCAAAGAAGACTTCGTCAAAGCTACACTACAATCCATTGCCTACCAAGTTCGTGATGTTATTGATACCATGCAATTGGATACAGGGATTGATATTTCAGTCTTGAAGGTTGACGGTGGTGCAGCCATGAACAGTCTCCTTATGCAATTCCAGGCAGATATCTTGGGTATCGAAATCGCACGCGCTCAAAACCTTGAAACAACTGCTCTTGGTGCAGCATTCTTGGCAGGTTTGGCAGTTGGTTTCTGGAAAGATTTGGATGAATTGAAAGAATTAAATGCAGTTGGTCAATCCTTCCAGCCAGCTATGAACGAAGCGCGCAAAGAACAGCTCTATAAAGGCTGGAAAAAAGCAGTTGCTGCAACGCAATTATTTGCACAGTTGGATGAAGAGTAAAGAAGTAGAAAGTGTGAAAACATGGAATTTTCAAAAGAAACACGTCGCTTAGCGATTGAAAAAATGCAAGATAGACAGTTGGACCTGCTGGTTATCGGTGGTGGGATTACGGGGGCTGGCGTAGCCCTCCAAGCTGCTGCTAGTGGCATGGAAACAGCCTTGATTGAAATGCAAGACTTTGCCGAGGGGACATCCAGCCGTTCAACAAAATTGGTTCACGGTGGACTTCGTTACCTCAAACAATTTGATGTAGAAGTGGTTTCCGATACAGTTTCAGAACGTGCGGTTGTACAAAATATTGCGCCTCACATTCCCAAGCCAGACCCAATGTTGCTTCCAGTCTATGATGAAGAAGGTTCGACCTTTAGTCTCTTTCGCTTGAAAGTGGCTATGGACCTCTATGACCTCTTGGCTGGCGTCAACAATACAGACCTTGCCAATAAGGTGTTGACGAGAGAAGAAGTCCTAGAACGGGCACCTCACTTGAAAAAAGAAGGCTTACTTGGAGGTGGAGTTTACCTTGACTTCCGTAACAATGATGCTCGCCTAGTAATTGAAAATATCAAACGGGCAGCCAAAGATGGTGCCTTGATTGCTAGCCGTGTCAAAGCGGAGAAATTCATCAAGGATGAGGCTGGAAAAGTTGTCGGAATTGTCGCTCGTGACTTATTGACAGACAGCACCTTTGAAATTCGTGCGCGTTTGGTTATCAATACAACAGGACCTTGGAGTGATGAAGTACGAAATCTGGGTGGCGAAGGTTCAGGTGTCCTTCAAATGCGTCCAACCAAGGGTGTGCACCTAGTTGTCGATAGCTCTCGCTTGTCTGTGCCACAGCCGACTTATTTTGATACAGGTCATGCAGATGGTCGCATGGTCTTTGTCCTTCCACGTGAAAATAAAACCTACTTTGGTACGACCGATACGGACTATACTGGTGATTTGGCGAATCCGATGGTAACTCAAGAAGACGTTGACTACCTGCTTGATATTGTCAACAATCGCTTCCCAGAAGCAAACTTGACCTTGGATGACATTGAGAGCGGTTGGGCAGGTCTTCGTCCTCTCTTGTCTGGAAATGGTGCTTCCGACTACAATGGTGGAAATAATGGTAAGCTCAGCGATGACAGCTTTAATAGCCTGATTGAAACGGTCAAAGGCTACTTGAACAATGAAAAGACTCGTGACGATGTGGAACACGATTTGACCCATCTGGAAGGTAGTGTTTCTGAAAAACACTTGGATCCGTCTGCTGTATCGCGTGGTTCTGCCCTTGACCGTGATGACAATGGTTTGCTGACACTTGCCGGTGGTAAAATTACCGATTTCCGTAAGATGGCAGAAGGTGCTTTAGAAAAAGTAGCAGATATCCTCAAAGAAGAGCATGGTCGTAGCTTTAAACTCATCAATTCTAAGACCTATCCTGTATCTGGTGGTGAATTGAACCCAGCTAATGTAGCAGAAGAAATCGAACACTTGGCTCAATTAGGTGTGAAAAAAGGTTTGGACTACGACGATGCCCTCTATCTTGCTAACTTGTACGGATCAAATGCTCCAAAAGTCTTTGCCTTGAACCATAAAGTAGAGGCTGTGTCTGCCCTTAACAAGCGTGATTTGCTTTCTCTTCACTATGCTATGAAGGAAGAAATGACCTTGACAGTAGTGGATTATCTTCTCCGTCGTACCAACTACATGCTCTTCATGCGTGAGCAATTGGATGCAGTAGCACCTGAAATCATCAAGGAAATGGCAGCCTATTATGCTTGGTCAGAGGAAGAAGTGGCTCAACAGGAAGGCTTACTTGCGGAAACCTTGCACAAAAATGATTTGAGCTATCTAAAAGAAAAATAATCTATTGGTAGGTAGGAGCTTGTTCTTCTATGGAAGAAGCTCCCCACCAGTTTATCAATAAGAGATTGATACAAGAGGAGAAGTTATGAAATTTTTACGTTCAACTATTGGCTATATGATTGCTGGTATGATTGTCATGAGTGTCTGGGGAGCATTTGCAGAAGCTTATGGTATTATCGGTGGTTTCTTCGCGGCTTTTATTATCATTGGACCTATGTGGTTTATGAACCACTATCTAGGTCTAATCAAACACGATTCTGATTCAGCTTTTGTCGATATGGGATTGGGAATTGCGCTGTGTGGTATTTTCCGTGATGCCTTTCTCAATGGATTTGGAACACTGGCAGATTCTCTTCCAACCATTCTTCTGATTACAGTAGGCGCTGTTTTGGGTGGCTTGGTTGCTGCAAAAGTCGAAGAAGATATGGAAAAAGATTAAGGAGGAGTAGAAATGACAATTCAACAAGCAATCGCAACAATTGTAGGTGCTTTTATCTTCCCATTTGTCATTCGCATGATGTGGGGAAAAATGGTTGAGCACTGGGGTGCCATTGGAGGATGGATGGCAGCTTCTATGATTGTCGGAACAATTTGGACCCTTAACCACGGTGTTGGGCTCATGACCCAGTCTGGCGCAGTTTGGGTTGACATGGGATTGGCAGCAGGTATCGGCTTATTTGTTGCTTCGGCAGCCAGAGGCGGAAAAGTTGGTAAAGCGACAAATAATCTACTTGCAGCACTTGTAGGTGGTATACTAGGTGGCTTAATCCTCTCCTTCATTTTATAATAGATAGAAACAGCTAGAACATTTATTCTAGTTGTTTTTAGTTTAGATTAGTTTAAGGAAAGTGCCTTATAATAAAACCATCTTTTTCATATAATCTCCTAGAAGCACTTGAAGACATTCAGGTGTTTTCTTTGTGCATTTTTCTTGATTTTACAACTAATTAGTGATAAAATTTCAGATAGAAATGAGGTAGTGCTTATGAATAATACAGGTATCCATCATATTTCAAGTTTAGTTGGCAATATTTACCAGGCCTATGATTTTTATCATCATATTCTCGGATTAAAATTGACCTTGAAAACTGTCAATCAAGAAGATTCAAGCATGTATCATCTCTTTTTCGGTGATGATGAGGGCCGCTATGGAACGGAATTTACCATTTTTGATATGCCCAATCATCCTAGGCATCGGACTGGCAGCAATCGTTTGGAACGAACCGTTTTTCTGGTTAAAGATTTTGCTGCCTTGGAATTCTGGCAGAAAAGACTGACAGAGTTTGCAGTGGAAAACGAAGGAATTCAGGCCTTTGGAAAGGGGCATATCTTGTATTTCCAAGATGAAGATGGGCAGTTGCTTGGCTTGAGCTATCATGACTCAATTGGAGAAATATTTCCGTATGAAACAGATGAAATTTCATCGGAATACGCCATACTTGGTATTGCCAGTCTTCACATGCGAATTCGTGAAGAAAAGGCATTACTAAGTTTGCTGACCGAAACCTTTGGATTTGTCGAGGAAAGCCGATTTGTCTTTGAAGATAAGATGGTGATTTCTCTACTCTTTGACAACACCTTCCAACATCGACTTTATTTGATTCTTGACCAAGGGTCGCCAATCAGCGTGATGGGAGTTGGGGCTATTCATCATATCGCGTTTGGTGTCTTAGATGAGTCCGACTTGGAAGACCTGATTAGTCGCTTAAATCTCATCAATCGTCCACATTCTGGTATTATCAATCGAGATTTCATGCATTCCTTGTACTTCCAAGCGCCAAATTATCTCATGTTTGAAGTTGCGACCATGGCTGGCGAAAGAGAGGCTGCTATGCCAAGACAAGATAAGCAGCTAGATAATGTTGAACTGTTTTTGCCAAGTTTTTTTGAAGAGGACAGACAGGAAATCGAAAAAAATCTCTCCCACCGTTATTAGGAGAAAAGAGATATGGATTATCGCTTTATCAAAGGGACCAGTCCCCGTCTTTTGGTCTTTTTCCACGGCACAGGTGGCAATAAGGAATCCATGCTATTTCTCCGTCAACAGCTGGATCCAGAAGCTTTTGTCCTTTCCTTGGATGGAAGTTGGGGCCAAGGCAGGGAAAGGCGGTTCTTTGCACCGCTGATTGACGGTCAGTTGGATCTTGTCGATTTTGAAATTCGCTTGTCGGCTTTTCTGGATTTTTGGCAGGACTTGGGCATCCGAGATTATCGTCAGATTTCTTTCGTAGGTTTTTCAAACGGTGCAAACTTTATCATGGGCTTGTTGACCAAGCAGTCAAATCTGGCGGACAATTATATCTTGCTCCACCCTTCAGCCTTAGATTATGCTTTTCCTATGGAAAATAGCAGAGCAGAGATATTGTTTACACTGGGACAGAATGATGTGTTGATTGAGCCAGTGACTCTTAAAAATCTTGTAGATGACTGGAGAGTGTCAGCCTTTCCCAGAGCCAACCTAGCTCGTTTTGACAAGGGACATTTTTTAAGTCAGGATGAATTGACCTATATCAAAGATTGGTATCAAGAAAGAATAGACAAAAAGACCTGAACCAATACGTTCAAGTCTTTTATGTGTCTTAGATTAGTGATTCCAATTTATCCACCAATGAGCCGACATAGGCAATGGTTTCTTTAAGTGGTTGATCAGTCGAAACATCGACACCTGCGTGTTTTGCAAGGTCTTGGGCAGAAAGACTTGCACCGAGTGACAAGGTTTCCAACCATTTTTTAACAACTTCTTCAGGATGTTCTTCCAACTGTTTCGCCATGGCTGTACCAATGGTCAAACCAGCTGAGTAGGTATATGGATACAAACCAATGTAGTAGTGAGGTTGACGCATCCAGATCAGACCTGCATCGTCACCGATTTCAAAATCTTCGCCCCAGAATTCCTTGATGACATCCAACTTGATTTGGCAGAGAATATCACCGTTGAGGTATTCTTCATTGTCCAAACGAGTGTAGACTTCACGTTGGAAGGCTGCTTCAAGCAAGTGAGTGACCATGTTGTGGAAGTAAGTACGGCTGATCAACTCGCTAATCAAGTAAGCCTGGAAGCCAGGGTCTAGGTTGTTTTTCAAAAGGGTGTTACATGTCAAGACTTCATTAGCAGTAGATGGAGCCTCGATGAAGTAAAGAGAAGGCTCATAGCTAAGTACGCTTTGTTTTTTCGCCCATTGGAAATGACCAGCATGCCCCAATTCGTGAGCCAATACCAAGACCTCATTCATCAAGCCTGTCCATGAGAGTAGGATATAGGATGGTCCATCGTAAAGAGTAGCACAGAAGCCACCAGTAGCCTTACCTTCATTTTGAGCAAAGTCAATCCAACGCTCATCAAATGATTGTTCAATCATTTTCACATAATCTTCACCAAGAATGCCTAAGCAGTCAATCAAGAATTGCTTAGATTCTTCAGGTGTGATGCGTTGGTTGTATTCCGATGGCAAGCTGATTTTCAAGTCAGCATGAGTGATTTTATCCAAACCATGAGCCTTGGCAACCAATTTCACAAAGCGGCGCATGTGTGGAGCCAATTCCTTCATGATAACATCAATCTGACGGTCGAAGAGGTCACGGGAAACGTTTTGACGATGCAAGAGGAAGTCAATGGTATTGTCAAAGCCACGCAAGCGAGCTTCGATTTGCTCATTCTTGATATGAGATAGATATGTCGCTGCGGTAGTATTCTTGTATTTTTTCAAGGTTGAATAGAAACCAGCAGCTGAATTGCGACGGATTTCGGTATCGTGGCTGAGTTCATAATCATTTTCAAAGAGAACATAGCTGTTTCCAAGTGTTTCACCATTGGCTTCAAAACTATCAAAGGTCATATCCTCAAACTTGGTCACACCGTAATTGTTATAAGGCTGACCAAATGTTGGTGCAAAGTTTGAGAGAAGCTCTTCTTGAAGTGGGTGGAGTTGATGAGGTTTGTCACGTAGAATAGCATCAAAGAAAGCAGCCCATTGTGGTTGTTCTTCTTTTAATTCAAGAAGAAAGGCTTCATCTAACTGACCAAGTTCTGAATAGAGGAAATCTCGTTGAGGACGTGCCTTGGCAGAAACGAGGTCGTATTCGTTGGCTAGGCTAGCAAGCTCAGTGTTCATCTTATCGACTTCGAGTGGAAGAAACGCATAGTGAGAAAGTCTGCTATCCAGAATAACAATTTTCTCATATTCTGTGAGAGCACTTACGATGGTTTCTTTATCAGACAACTTTCCTTTATAGTTGACTTCGAAAGCTTCGACCTGTTTGGCATAGGCAGATAGGTGTTCTTGGTAATTTTCAGGGGTTGGGAACAACAAATCTGTATTCCATGTTAATTGCACATCAATTTCTTGACGCTTTGGCATTGCAGATATCATACAATTCTCCTTTTGTTTGATAGTGATAGCTACATTATAACATAAGAAATGGTTTGAGGAGAAATAATGTTAGACCAATTTATGAAAAGAAAACTTGACAAAATGCGGAAAAACCTAGATAATAGAAGTATGAAAGGGTTTACTGAAAACCAGAAAGGAGTTTGATATGCAGGTTATTAAACGAAGTGGTGAAATTGTTGAATTTGATCCAGAAAAAATTTACCAAGCCATTATCAAGGCAGCTCAAACTGTATATGTAATCGACGATACATGGCGGAAGAACCTAGCACAAGTGACTAAAAAAGTCGTGCTTGATTTGGAAGAAGCTCATACAGAACGTCCAACTATTAGCATGGTTCAGTCACAAGTTGAGCATCGTTTATTGGATGCCGGTTATATTACCATAGCTGAACATTATATTTCTTATCGTTTGCAACGTGATTTGGAACGTAATGGATATGCTGACAAGATTGTCGTTCATTTACGCTTTGAGCAAATTCGATAAAGAAAAGATATGGAGAGTGGCGAAGTTAACTTTCTTCCCTGTTCTTTTTGTTATAGTCAAAAGCTATAACAATCTATATTTAAAAAGTATTTGTAAACAACCAACCATTAGCGTATAATCAAATTAGTTAATCCCAATCTAACTAGTTGAATCCCGTAGTTCGTGCCTATGGGATTTTTTATGTTGACAACCTGTCTTTGGCAATGATTTAAAAAATAATGGCTACAATGTAGACTATGTTTAGGCTGCTTTTAAGGCTTAGCCACAGGTTTAAAGAAAAAAATGTGATTTTCTGAGCAAAAATTTTGAAATCGGTAACAAATTTGTAGTATAATGGATGATGTAAAAAAATATTTATTTTGAAAGTGAGATTTTACTTATGTCTAAAATCGTTGTTGTCGGTGCTAACCACGCAGGTACTGCCGCAATCAAAACTATGTTGACAAACTACGGTCAAGAAAACGAAATCGTTGTATTTGACCAAAACTCAAACATCTCATTCTTGGGTTGTGGTATGGCTTTGTGGATTGGTGAGCAAATTGCTGGTCCAGAAGGACTTTTCTACTCAGATAAAGAACAATTGGAAAGCATGGGCGCGAAAGTCTACATGGAGTCACCTGTTACAGCTATCGACTACGAAGCAAAAACAGTTACTGCACTTGTAAACGGTCAAGAACATGTTGAAGCATACGACAAACTTCTCTTTGCTACTGGTTCACAACCAATCTTGCCACCAATCAAAGGTGCGGAAATCAAAGAAGGTTCTCTTGAATTTGAAGCAACTCTTGAAAACTTGCAATTCGTTAAATTGTACCAAAACTCAGCAGATGTTATTGAAAAATTGAAAAACAAAGACATCAACCGCGTAGCAGTTGTTGGTGCTGGTTATATCGGTGTTGAGCTTGCTGAAGCTTTCCAACGTAAAGGTAAAGAAGTTATCCTTATCGACGTTGTAGACACATGTTTGGCTGGTTACTATGACCGCGACTTGTCAGACCTTATGGCTAAAAACATGGAAGACAACGGTATCAAACTTGCCTTCGGTGAAACAGTTCAAGAAGTTGCTGGTAACGGTAAAGTTGAAAAAATCATCACTGACAAGAACGAATACGATGTTGACATGGTTATCTTGGCTGTTGGTTTCCGCCCAAACACTGCATTTGCAGGTGAAGGAATTGAGCGCTTCCGTAACGGTGCCTTCCTTGTAAACAAACGCCAAGAAACTTCAATCCCAGGCGTTTACGCTATCGGTGACTGTGCAACTATCTACGACAACGCTACTGGCGACACAAGCTACATCGCTTTGGCTTCAAACGCAGTACGTACTGGTATCGTAGCAGCTCACAACATCTGTGGTACTGACCTTGAAGGTATCGGTGTACAAGGTTCTAACGGTATCTCTATCTATGGTCTTAACCTTGTATCAACAGGTTTGACACTTGAAAAAGCTACTCGTCTTGGCTTGAACGCTGCTGTTACTGAAGTAACTGACAACCAAAAACCAGAATTCATGGAGCATGGTAACTTCCCAGTAACTATCAAGATCGTTTACGATAAAGATTCACGTCGTATCCTTGGTGCTCAAATGGCAGCTCGTGAAGATATCTCATTGGGTATCCACCTCTTCTCATTGGCAATCCAAGAAGGCGTAACAATTGAGAAATTGGCATTGACTGACTTGTTCTTCTTGCCTCACTTCAACAAACCATACAACTACATCACAGTAGCAGCACTTGGTGCTAAATAATATCTTTTGATACATAAGGCTCAGAGATTATCTCTGGGCTTTTTTGCTTGCCATCTATCACATTGAACTGCCTATCGAGAGATTTTTTGGTATAATGGAGAGAATGATTTTTTAGAGAAAGTATGAGAAAATGAACCTATTATTAAACGGAATGAATGACAGACAGGCGGAAGCGGTGCAGACAACTGAAGGCCCGCTTTTGATTATGGCAGGGGCTGGTTCGGGAAAAACCCGTGTTCTTACCCATCGTATCGCTTACTTGATTGATGAAAAGATGGTAAACCCGTGGAACATCTTGGCCATTACCTTTACAAACAAGGCAGCACGGGAGATGAAGGAGCGGGCCTATGCCCTCAATCCTGCAACTCAGGATTGTTTAATTGCGACCTTCCACTCCATGTGTGTCCGTATTTTGCGCCGTGATGCCGACCATATCGGCTACAATCGCAATTTTACGATTGTCGATCCAGGTGAACAGCGTACACTCATGAAACGGATTTTGAAAAATCTTAACTTAGATCCGAAAAAGTGGAGTGAACGTTCTATCCTGGGAACCATTTCCAATGCCAAAAATGACTTGATTGATGACAAGGCATTTGAAGCCCAGGCAGGTGATCTATACACGCAGATTGTCGCAAAATGCTACACGGCTTATCAAAAGGAACTAAGGCAGTCAGAGGCTGTTGACTTTGATGACTTGATCATGTTAACGCTCCGCCTCTTTGATCAAAATCCAGAGGTCCTGACCTATTACCAGCAGAAATTCCAGTATATCCATGTTGATGAGTATCAGGATACCAACCATGCCCAGTACCAGTTGGTCAAGCTCTTGGCATCGCGTTTCAAGAATATCTGTGTGGTCGGTGATGCGGACCAGTCAATCTATGGCTGGCGTGGGGCAGATATGCAGAATATCCTAGACTTTGAAAAGGACTATCCAGAAAGCAAGGTCGTTCTTTTGGAGGAAAACTATCGTTCGACCAAGACTGTTTTGCAGGCAGCCAATGAAGTCATCGAAAACAACCGCAACCGTCGTCCTAAGAAACTCTGGACCCAGAATGCCCAAGGGGGTTTGATTACCTATTATCGTGCCAGAGATGAGAATGATGAAGCGATTTATGTTGCAGGGCAGATTGACCAGTTAAACAGAGAAGGCAAGGCTTATAAGGATTTTGCCGTTCTTTATCGGACCAATGCCCAATCCCGTACCATTGAAGAAGCCCTGCTTAAGTCCAACATTCCTTACACAATGGTCGGTGGTACCAAGTTCTACAGCCGCAAGGAAATTCGGGACGTCATTTCCTATTTGAATATCATCGCCAACCCATCGGATAATATTTCCTACGAACGTATTGTCAACGAGCCTAAGCGTGGTGTGGGACCTGGCACAGTCGATAAGATCCGCGATTTTGCCAACACACATGGCATGTCCTTACTGGAGGCTTCGCAGGATATTATGTTGTCACCAGTCAAGGGCAAGGCAGCGCAGGCAGTATTCGACCTAGCCAACCTTCTCTATAAGCTCCGCAATCAACTGGATGACTTGACCGTGACCCAAGTAGTCGAGGCTGTCTTGCGGCAAACAGGCTATGTCGATGCCCTTGCAGCTCAGAACACACTAGAAGCCAATGCCCGCATTGAAAACATCCAAGAATTCCTATCTGTGACCAAAAACTTCGATGAGAAGAATACTGAGGAAGAAGAAACAGGTCTGGATCGCTTGACTCGTTTCCTGCTTGATTTGGCATTGATTGCTGATACGGACGACGATAGCCGTGAGGCATCGGAGGTCACCCTCATGACTCTCCACGCAGCCAAAGGTTTGGAATTTCCTGTTGTCTTTCTAATTGGTATGGAAGAAAATGTCTTCCCACTCAGTCGCGCAGCAGAAGATGAGGATGAGCTAGAAGAAGAACGTCGACTTGCCTATGTGGGTATCACACGGGCAGAGAAGACCCTTTATCTGACAAATGCCAATTCTCGACTCCTTTTTGGTCGCAGCAACTACAATCAGCCAAGCCGCTTTATTCGAGAAATCTCCAGCGACCTATTGGACTATCAAGGTCTTGCTCGTCCAGCCAATACCAGCTTTAAGGCCTCTTATGTCAATGGCAGAGCGACACAGTTTGGACAAGGTATGAGCTTACAAGAGGCCATGCAAGGTCGAAAAGCAACCGTACAACCATCTGCCAAGCTCGGAGGCAGTATGCCCTTCGCATCAAGCAACAAATCGTCAGGCTCAGGCACCAACTGGTCAGTTGGTGACATCGCTGTCCATAAGAAATGGGGTCGCGGAACTGTTCTTGAAGTATCAGGTACAGGCAGCAACCAAGAACTCAAAATCAATTTCCCAGAGATGGGACTTAAGAAGGTCCTGGCAAGTCTGGCACCGATTAGTAGGGAAGAGTAGAAAAAACAGACTTCTTTATGATAGAATAGACTATTTTCGAAAATGAGGTATGAAAATAATGGAAAAATTTTGTCAATTTTGTGCCATGCCCTTAAATTTGCATGGTCAAGATGTTCGTGGATCAGAGAAAGACGGCAGCCACTCTAATTTGTTTTGCTCTTACTGCTATGCCAATGGTGAATTTTTAGAGCCAGATATTACCTTTGAACAAATGCTTATAAAGGGGAAACATGCTATTTCAAATGGTCAAGGAAATGCATTTATAAAATTTCTCATGAAAGCAAGCTATCCAATGATGTTGAAGAAAACCCAACGCTGGAGAGCTTAGGCACGGAAAAGGCAGAAACACTAGTAAAAGAGAGGATATAAAGTTGTCATATAAATATTTATTATTCGATCTTGATCACACACTTTTGGATTTTAACCAAGGAGAAGAAGTAGCCCTCACTCAATTTTTGGAGTTCATGGATGTGGAGGATATAGAGGCCTTTAAAGCCATCTATCGTCCGCTCAACCAAGGCATGTGGAAGGAACTTGAAAAAGGTTTAATTACCAAGAAAGAATTGATTAACACGCGCTTTTCCAAAACCTTTGCACATTTTGGGAGGGAAGTGGATGGTCGTGAAATGGCCCTCCGCTATCAAGAATTTATTGGTCAGCAAGGTCAGATATTTGAAGGTGCAGACCTATTACTTAAAGAACTGGTTGACCGTGGTTACCAGCTCTATGCGGCGACCAACGGCGTGACCTATATTCAGGAAAATCGATTGCAGAATTCGCCAATCCTTCCCTATTTCAAGCAGGTCTTTATCTCAGAACAGATGGGGACACAGAAGCCTGCGGCTGATTTTTATGAAAAAATAGCAGAGCAAATTGGCTGTTCAGATATGGCCAAATTTCTCATGATTGGTGACAGCTTGACAGCTGATATCCAAGGCGCAAATAATGCGGGCATGGATTCGGTCTGGTATAATCCAACAAAATCTGCCTTGACTGGTTCAGCCCAGCCGACTTATATCATTTCCAATTACCAGGAATTATTTGGGATTTTGAAATAATAGCTGGCCCTTCTATATGGAGTTGCTAATTGGAAAGTTAGGGATTGGAGCTGGTTCTGTCCAATCTTTTAATTCATTTTATGTTAGAATAAAGGTATATGACGAATAGACGAAAGGATGGAGAGAAATGTATAAGAAACTAGGCTTATTACTTCCGATGGTGCTTTTATTAGTAGCCTGTGGTCAGAAGTTAACGGATGCCAGTCCATCAAGTAGCAGTAGTTCAGCATCAAGCCAGTCTACCACTAGTAGTTCGCCGGTGCAAGCTAGCTCTAGTCAAGAAACTCAGGAAAGTTCTACCAGTTCAACAGAAACAAGTTCGACGACTGGTGAGGAAGCTACAAGCAGTCAGACTGAGCTAGCAACAACCGCTACTTATAACGGGTCTTACTATAGTGTTCAAGGAAAATATGGGGAAGTCATTATCGCTAATAAGAAGCACCCTCTTGCCGCAACTTATGCTCCTGGTGAGGATCCACAAGCCTTGGCAGCTTTCCAGCAGTTGATTGCAGATATGCAGGAATACGGTTTTGCCATTTCCAATAATTATAGTGGTTTCCGCTCCTATGAAACCCAGGCTGGCCTCTACCAATCCTATGTCAATCAAGATGGTCAAGCAGCAGCGGATACCTATTCAGCGCGTGCAGGTTATAGTGAGCATCAGACAGGTCTTGCCTTTGATCTTTTAGATAGCTACGGCAATCTTTTGGAAGAACCAGTTGCTTCCCAGTGGTTGGCTGATAACGCCCATCATTATGGATTTATCGTACGTTATTTGCCTGGAAAAGAAAGCTCGACAGGTTACATGGCGGAAACCTGGCATGTCCGTTATATTGGACAAGAAGCGACGGATATTTACAATTCAGGACTAACATTAGAAGAATACTTCGGAGTTCCTGGTGGCGGGTATGAATAAAGTATAAGTTGAGTTGATGGCAACTCAACTTTTTTAAACAAAAAATTTGTCCGTATAACTAACTCGTGATATAATGGGCTATCAAAAATTTGGAGGTATCCCATGCTAAAAGCAATGGAAGTTTACTTGGTAACTAACGGTAACGGTCAAGAAGCGATTGAATTCTACAAAAATGCACTTGGTGCAGAGGTAGAGCAAGTCAATCTGTATAAAGATTTTGTGCCAAACTGCCCACCAGAATTGGAAAACTTTGTCATGAATGCCCAATTCCGTTTAAACGGACAACGGTTCATGCTTTCTGACAATAATCCAGAAATGCCTTATTCAGTTGGTGACAACATTACAGTTGCCTTGATTACGGATGATGCAGAAACTGCCCAAGACTTGTTCACAAAACTATCTGAAGGTGCCATGAAGATTACGATGGACTTGCAAGCTGTGCCATGGTCACCTGCTTATGGTTCTTTGCAAGACAAATTCGGTATCCACTGGCAAGTCAATGCTGAAGTAGCAGGCTACGGTCAAGAATACTACGCTGAACAAGACTAATAGCATTCAAAAACCAGATTTCGACGAGCGAAATCTGGTTTTTTTTACAATTTTTGCCAATAGGATTTATAGAGAAAGAGCTGGAGTAATCCTGAAAGGACGACTATTAAGGTTGCCAGACCAGAGCTTACTAAGGTTGGACCAATGATACCAGCCATTATACTACTGATGACGAGCAAGATGGCTCCGAGAATCATTGTTAGTATGATGGAACCAGCAATCAGCCACTGCCCTGCTCCGCGACCGAAAAGCTGGTTGGAATTCTGCCAGTTGAGCATGAGTAGGCGTTGGTCCCGCCAGTAGTATATTTGACCAGTTAGTAGGGCAGAAACAAGTATGCCTAGACCAAAGAAGAGGGCTAAGATCATGTTTACTTTCATGACAAATAGGGCTAACATGAGATAGAGCAAAGTCGGAACCAGGAATTGAACCGCAGCAATCACCCAAAACTTTTGAATAATAAACTGTTTGAAGTTAATGGGCAAAGTACGGATAAAGTGATAATTTTCTTTTTCCAAGGACATGGCTGTTCCGATAAAGGTCGTTGACCCAGCAAACATACTACCTAGCAAGAAGCCAGCCAATAAAGCAATTCCGAAATATTCCCATGAAAGAACACCCAGTCTACCACCTTCAGTAATTTTTGAAATTGAAGGGAGCAGGGCAACCCCCATCACCAAGGACTGCAAGAAGGTCTGTACCATCAGGTTGCTATCGTTGAGGGTAGATAAATGGTGTTTGATAAGGGCCTGATTTAAATTCTGAGGTAATTTCCTTGGTTTGCCGACCTTACGTTTTGATGAAGCAGTATCAATCGCCAAAACCTGTTGGAAATAATTCGGAATAACAGTTTTAAAGGCAAAGTGGACCAATCCCAACATGAAGAAAATAGGAAGGATGAGATTGATAACTGTCCCCAACGAAATTGGTTGGCTGATGATGTAGTGGAAACCGACAAAAAGTGGCAATTCTGGAAACTGAACAAAACCATCTGATTGGAGGGAAACAGTCTGCTGGGATTGGAGAAACATAAGCGCTCCCATTGAAACCAGAGATGAGCCTGTCAGAAGAATGGTAGAAATGGTTGTCTTATGTGGGCTCTTAGTCAAGATTTCTCCGATAAAGTGCATAAAAATCATATTGAGAAGGTTGACTAGGAACCATAGGAGAATAAAACTTGGCAAGGCAAAAAGTGCAAAGGCTGGTCCACCTATTTGCCAATAGGTAATGATAAGAAGAGAGAGGCAGGGGATGAGGAAGGGCAAGACCATACCTTGAGCCGATAAGAATTTGGCGATAAAAACCTCGCTTGCTTTTAAGGGAAGAGGTAGATAGAGTTTGGTGTCCTTGCTGTCGTAGAAGACAGAAAAGAAGCCTGTGAAACCGTATACGGTTGCCAGTATAGCAAATTGGGCTAGTTGTAGGGAGAAGAAACCTGTGGACCGTTTGTAATCAATCCCTAGAAAGAAGACGGAGTAGAGAATAGCCATCATCAGAATGAGGAAGCCTTGTTGGATAAGGATGCTCCGATAGGCTGAAAAACGTCCATCTTTATTCTTATTTTGTTTTTTCTTGACGGAAGCTAGCAGTTGCGGGTTGGAGTAGAGGATATTGATTTTGACCAATTCCCAAATCAGAGATTTGTTCATCCGACCTCACCTGCCTCTCTTTGTTGGCGACCTGCTAATTCTAGGTAGATGGTTTCCAAGTCCTTGTCAGGATATTGGGATTTTAATTCTTCCAGACTACCTACGAAGATAAGTCGTCCCTTTCTGAGAATGCCAATACGGTCACAGAGTTGTTCTGCAACAGACAAGACATGGGTCGAAAAGAGAACGGTGTTACCACCTTTGGCATGGTCCTTCATCATCTGCTTGAGGTCAAATGAGGCCTGGGGATCCAGTCCAGTCAAGGGTTCATCCAAAATCCAAATATCTGGCTTGGGAATGAGGGCGCCGATGATAATGGTTTTCTGTCGCATACCGTGGGAGAAACTGTCAATGGGCTCATACTGGCGAGCGCTCATATCAAATAGAGTAGCCAGCTTGTTGATACGTTGGTCAACAGTGTCTTTGTTCACTCCGTAAACCTTGCCCATAAAGTGCCAATATTCAAAAGCAGTCAAGTGAAGAAAAATATCAGGCGAGTCTGGTACATAGGCAATCCGTTTTTTGACCTCATCTCGATTTTCTTCCAGATTAAGCCCGTCGACGGAGATGGTTCCATGACTGGCTTGGATAATGGAAGTGAGCAGGCTGATGGTTGTTGTCTTACCAGCACCGTTATGCCCAATCAAGCCGAAAATTTCCCCACTTTCGATGGTCAAATCCAAATCATCAAGGGCTAAGGTGTCGCCATAGGCTTTACTAACGTGGTTAAATTGAATCATAAGAACCTCCTAGATAAATATAATAAATTACAATTATTATACTACTGAGCTAGTACAATTGCAATAGTTTTTTAGAAAAAAGTTAAGAAACTCACAAATCCTATCCACAAGAAAAATTTGCTATAATAGACCTATGATTAATCGAAATACTGAAAACCAATTTAAACTTGTATCTAAATACTCACCGTCTGGTGACCAGCCCCAAGCCATTGAAACCTTGGTGGATAATATCGAGGGGGGTGAAAAAGCCCAGATTCTCATGGGAGCAACAGGTACTGGTAAGACCTACACCATGAGCCAGGTCATTGCCCGTGTCAATAAGCCTACCTTGGTCATCGCCCACAACAAGACCCTAGCTGGTCAGCTCTACAGTGAGTTCAAGGAATTCTTCCCAGAAAATGCGGTCGAATACTTCGTGTCTTACTATGATTACTATCAGCCAGAAGCCTATGTTCCTTCCAGCGATACCTATATCGAGAAGGACAGCTCGGTCAATGATGAGATTGACAAACTTCGCCACTCAGCGACCTCAGCTCTTCTCGAACGCAACGATGTCATCGTCGTGGCCTCTGTTTCCTGTATCTACGGTTTGGGATCGCCCAAGGAATATGCTGATAGCGTGGTCAGCCTGCGACCAGGTCAGGAGATTTCCCGTGACCAGTTGCTCAATTCCTTGGTTGATATCCAGTTCGAGCGCAACGACATCGACTTCCAACGGGGACGTTTCCGTGTACGTGGAGATGTGGTGGAGATTTTCCCAGCTTCTCGTGATGAACACGCCTTCCGTGTGGAGTTTTTCGGGGATGAAATTGACCGCATTCGTGAGATTGAAAGCTTGACAGGTAAGGTTTTGGGTGATGTGGACCACTTGGCGATTTTCCCTGCCACCCACTTCGTGACCAACGATGACCATATGGAAACGGCTATTGCCAAGATTCAGGCGGAGCTAGAAGAGCAGCTCAAGGTCTTCGAGGCAGAAGGAAAACTCTTAGAAGCTCAGCGATTGAAACAACGGACCGACTACGACATCGAAATGCTACGGGAAATGGGCTACACCAACGGAGTTGAGAACTATTCACGACACATGGACGGGCGAAGCGAGGGCGAGCCTCCTTATACCCTGCTGGACTTTTTCCCTGAAGACTACCTGATTATGATTGACGAGAGCCACATGACCATGGGGCAGATTAAGGGGATGTACAATGGTGACCGCTCTCGCAAGGAGATGTTGGTCAACTATGGTTTCCGCCTCCCAAGTGCACTGGACAATCGTCCGCTGCGCAGGGAAGAATTTGAGAGCCATGTCCACCAGATTGTCTATGTATCTGCGACGCCGGGTGACTATGAAATGGAGCAGACCGATACCGTTGTCGAGCAGATCATTCGGCCGACAGGGCTTTTGGATCCAGAAGTGGAAGTCCGTCCAACCATGGGCCAAATGGACGACCTTTTAGGTGAAATCAATGCCCGTGTTGAGAAAGGCGAGCGGACCTTTATCACTACCCTGACTAAGAAAATGGCAGAGGACTTGACCGACTACCTGAAAGAAATGGGCATCAAGGTCAAGTATATGCATTCGGACATCAAGACTTTGGAGCGTACGGAGATTATACGTGATCTTCGATTAGGTGTCTTTGATGTTCTGATAGGGATTAACCTCTTACGTGAAGGGATTGACGTGCCAGAAGTCAGTCTGGTAGCTATTCTAGATGCTGACAAGGAAGGCTTCCTCCGTAATGAACGGGGGCTCATCCAGACAATCGGTCGGGCAGCTCGTAACTCTGAAGGCCACGTGATTATGTATGCGGACAAGATCACCGAGTCTATGCGGAAGGCTATGGAAGAAACAGCCCGCCGCCGTCAGATCCAGATGGCTTATAATGAAGAACATGGCATCATTCCACAGACCATTAAGAAGGAAATCCGTGACCTGATTAGCGTGACCAAGGCTGTCACTCAGGACAAGGAAGAAGTGGTGGACTTCAATGCTCTTAACAAAGACGAACGCAAGGCTATGATCAAGAAACTGGAAGGACAAATGCAAGAAGCTGCAGAAGTGCTTGACTTTGAACTGGCAGCTCAGATTCGTGATATGGTCATTGAGTTGAAGAATATGTAATCAAAGAAGATAAATAGCGGTTGGAAAAGGATTCCAGTCGTTTTTTATCTGAATTATTTCTCTTATGGTAGACTAGTTAATCCTTGTAAATATGTCTATTATTCAGCGCTCTGACAGAATTCATTTTTTCTACGAATAATGAGCCGTAATACTTGTTTCCTTATCCTTGAGAGAGTATAATGAAGGGGTATATTTTTAAGGGGATTTGAGAGATAATGAAGAAACAATTTAACGAGAAACAAGAGCGTTTTTCACTGCGTAAACTATCAGTAGGTCTTGTTTCAGCAACGGTAGCAAGCCTATTTTTTGCGACTTCCATTGCGGCTGCACCATCTGTTAGTGCTCAGTCAATCAATTATACTTATGTAACTGAGCAAGAATTGACAGATGCGGAAAAAGAATTGATTATTCGTGACCTGCCAGGTTTGGCTCAGGCGACGGATGCTAATTATTATTTAGTCTATCGTCCGGTCGGAGCAAGCAAGCCATCCACTGCTGTAGATACAAACAGTCGTTTGGAAATTTTACCGAAAACAGGTGTTATGGAAACAGGCGTAATGGCCCTTGCTGGAATTTCTCTCCTTGTTCTTGCCATAAAAATTGGCAAAAAAGGGAAGAAGGAGCTTGCAGGTGTTATTTTATTAGCGGCTACTGGTGCAAGCTTCTTGGCACCAACCAGCTCTGCCTTGACCAGTCATATTTTGGCTCAGTTCAACCATGCGGTAGAAAGATCAGCAGGCCAGGCCTTGCCAGCGCCTGCTGAAATTGAAGGCTATGTCTATGTGGGCTATTTTAAAGATAGCAGAGCAGAAGAGAAATTGTCTACTGAAGCCCCAAAAACGCCTGAAAAAGAAACTGTAAAGGATACTACGGAAGAAACAGTTACGGAAGTTCCGAATACAGCACCAAGTCATCAAGTGCCAACTGTTGAGATTTCTGAAAAGATTATTACAAAGTCAGAAGTGCTTGCTTTTGATACTCAGATTGTAGAAAATACTGCTTTGGCTGAAGGAACAGAAAAAATTGTTCAAGAAGGTCAAAATGGTGAGCGTACTATCACAATTAAGCAGACATTTGCAGATGGTCAGCTTTTGAAGGAAGAGGAAGTTTCGTCAGAAATTTCTAAGACAGTCACACCAAAAATCATTGAGATTGGAACCAAGAAAGCTGAGGCAACCATAGTTACGGAAGTTCCTCAAACTGCTCCAACTCATGAGCTTCCAGCTGTAGCTATTACTGAAGAAGTGTCATCACATACAGAATCTATTTCTTTTGAAACAGAGGAAGTCTATGATGATACCTTACCAGAGGGAACTAGACAGACAGCTCAGGCTGGTCAGGCTGGTCAAAAGACTATTGCAACCAAGCAAACATTTATTGGTGGTGTCTTGGTTCAGTCAGAAGTTGTATCAGAAATGGTCAGCCAAGCTCCTGTTAATCAGGTCGTGAAAATTGGTACCAAACCCATTACTGCTCTACCAGATACAGCTCCGACGCATGAAGTACCAGCAGTAGTCCTGACGGATGATACGACGACAAATACGGAATCTATACCTTTTGAAAGTCAAGTCATCTATGATGACACCTTGGCGGAAGGAACTCGAAATGTGGAACAAGTTGGTAAAGCTGGAGTTCAAACGACTGTTATCAAGAATTTCTACGCTGATGGTGTTTTGCTTAAATCTGAGCAAGTTTCAAGCTCCGTAACAAGCTTGCCAGTGACGGAAATTGTTCGTCTTGGTACAAAGAAAGCTGATGTGGTTACCACGGAAACAGAGCAAGATACCAAAGTCCTTCCGTTCGAGATTAGTTATCAGGACGATGCGACCTTGCCAGTTGGAGAAGAAAAAATCATTACTGCTGGTCAAAACGGTCTTGCCACTATTACGACAACCTATACGGTCATTAACGGTGTTCGTCAAGCAAATCCTACGGTTACTGAATTGGTAACTACTCAGCCAGTGGCTCAAGTTGTTGCTCGTGGCACGAAACCCGCTAGCCCAACTCCAGTTGAGGGGACAGAGGCTGTAAAAGAAACAGTTGAAATCCCATTTGAAACCAAGGTAAGCGAAAGTGCTGACCTCTACACGGATGAAGAAAAAGTAGTGGTTGAAGGTAAGGATGGTAGCAAGGAAATAACTACTACATATCAAACTATCAAAGATGTTCGCCAGCCAAATCCAACTGTGACTGAAAAGGTTCTAGTTGAGCCAACGACCAAAGAAGTTCTCAAAGGTACCAAACCAATCGAAGGAACAGAAACAGATAAGGAAACTGTAGCCATTGCCTTTGAAACCAAGGTAAGCGAAAGTGTTGACCTCTACACGGATGAAGAAAAAGTAGTGGTTGAAGGTAAGGACGGTAGCAAGGAAATAACTACTACATACCAAACTATCAAAGGTGTTCGCCAGCCAAATCCAACCGTATCAGAAAAAGTTATCCTTGAGCCAACGACAAAGGAAGTTCTCAAAGGAACCAAGCCAATTGAAGGTACGGAAGAAGACAAAGAAACGGTCGATATTCCATTTGAAACAGAATACATTGATGACCCAACACTTTTAGAAGGTAAAACTAAAGAAGTGACCAAGGGTGTCAATGGTTCTAAGACGATTACTACAACCTATAAGACCATCAAGGGCGTTCGTCAGGAAAATCCGACAGTTACCGAAGAAATTACTGAACAACCGGTAAATGAAGTGATTGCGCGTGGTACAAAAGTTGAGAAAGTACCACAAGTGATTATCACAGATCTGGTAGAAAATGACGATGCTAAGTCAGCGACAATCAGCTATAAGTTGACAGATGAAACAGCCAACTTCCTCCGTGCTGTTGCCCTCCTCTATGACAATACAGGTGCTTTGGTTAAGGAACAAGCTATTGACGATCCAAATGGTCAGTTAACACTTGAAAATCTGGACTTCTACACAGACTATACAGTCAAAACTAAGATTTTCTATACAATGGTAGAGCAGGAACAAAGCTCTGAGCAAGAAGCTATTCTTGAAAGTATGCGCCAGTTTGATCTAGTTTACAAGAAGATTGAAATCAAGGACATTGATGCAGTGACGGTTTACCGCCGTAAAGATGGTAAGTATGTCGGTCAAGAGTTTTTAGAAGAACTTCCAGCATCGGCTAATGAACTATTTATCAAGGTAACATCCGATCGTTTTAAAGAAGTTTACCTTCCGGTTTCTAGCGTTGAAGAAACGACCTTAGATGGCAAGACAGTCTTCAAATTGGTTTCTTCCTTTGACCAGTTGGTAGAGGATAAGAACAGCCAATACGTTGCAAATCGTGAGTTTTACATTCCGAAGATGACGACGGATGCAAATACCTATACCTCCTTCAAGGCCTTGATTGACGCCATGAAGGCAAATCCAGGCGGCACATTTAAATTGGGTTCTCATTTGGACGCAAGTGAAGTCCCTGTTGGAGATGTAGCTTCTTATGTTCAGAATTTTAGTGGTAGTTTGGATGGAGTAAATGATGGCTATGCTTTCTCAATTAGTAACTTGAAAGCTCCACTTTTCTATAACCTCGGTGGTAAAGTTCAAAACTTGGATATCAAGAATGCAAACTTGAGCACAAGCACTACCAATCCTCTTGCTACCATTGCCGTTAATGCTAATAATGCATTAGTCACAAACGTGGCTGTAGAAGCCAACCTAAAAGGACCGCAAAACGTATCTGGTTTAGTTCATTCGGCAACTAATACAACTATCAAGGATGTATCCTTCAAGGGTAGTATCGAATTAACTGGAACCGCTGCAAGTCTAACTGGTGGTATCTTGGGTAACGGTACGATGGCAAGTGTTGGAAATGCCAAGGTTGATGCAACTATTACTCTCCCAGGTACAGAAAACCAAGTAGCTGGTGGTATTGTCGGACGTACCATGCTTGTCTACGATGTACCAGGAAGTGTCTATAATTCGTACGCAACAGGCTCTATAGTGACGACAGAAACAGGTGGTATAGTCGGCGGCATTGCAGGTGCCAACCAAGTAACTGGTGCCTATGCTCCATATAGTGGTAATGTTAATAACGTTATCAGCGATATGACTGGTGCGACAAGTATTATCGGTCAACCAGCAAATCCAACCGGTAAGATTAAAGACGGCTTCACAACAACTTCAGATACATTGGGCAATGTCAAGGCTATCACGAATGAAGAAGCACAAGCAAAAGTTCAAGCAATGGGCATCCAAGCGACTTTGGAAGATTCAAAACCTCTCAATCTTAACCCTTATTCCGTCAATTATCTAACTCTAGATAAGGCACAGGCAGACCACGAAACGGCCTACTACAACATGGAGAAAATCCTTCCATTCTACAACAAGGAACTCCTTGTTTACTATGGAAATAAGATTGCGACAGATGACAAACTCAACAGAGTTCGTTTGCTTGATGTTGTTCCAATGAAGGATACTGCCTTTATAGCAGATGTGCATACTGAAAAAGCTAATATCAACAGAATCATGCTCCATTATGCGGATGGCACGGTGGATTATAAGGCGGTTTCATACCTTGAAGATTTCAAGAATAACCATGTGGTAGAATACACCATTGCTGGTACGGACTTGATTTACACGCCAGAGTCCTTCTTGAATGATAGAAGTTCTCTTGTAAATGATTTGGTAAGCAGCTTGTCTACAGTGGTTCTGGATTCAGATGCTATGAAAGCCGTTGTCAATTATCCAACTAAATTGGATGCCAACCGACAAACAGGGACAGCAAAAGATTTCTACTTTGGCGAAAGTTTTGACCAAGTTAAGGCTAACCTAGAGAGTAATGTACGTAAGATTTTGGTTGCTAGCCTAAACGGTCAAGGTCAGGCAGCGGAAGATTATATTAAAGAGAAAATTACCAATAATAAGGATGCTTTTCTTCTCGGTTTGACCTACTTGAACCGTTGGTATGATATCAATTACGGGGATGTGAATACCAAAGAATTGACCATTTTTGAGCCTGATTTCTTTGGAAATGATGCTGCCTCTGCCCTTGATATGATTTTGGCAATTGGCAATGGTGGCTATGAGGTTCTTCGTGCCCATAACAACGTAAGTACCTATGCTGCAGCTATTGGTAAGCAAAATAACAAGGCTAGTCTATTCGACATGGTGGAAGCCTACCGTAAACTCTTCTTGCCAAATCTATCAGACAATGACTGGTTCAAACAAACAACCAAGGCCTATATTGTTGAGAGTAAATCACAGGTTGCAGAAGCGGCAGCCAAGCAAGAAAGTGCTGAGAAACATAGCAAGTACGCACTTGCTGTTTACGATAAGATTACCAATCCAGCTTGGGAATACCGTCAGATGCTCTTGCCTCTATTGACCCTGCCGCAAGAGGACATCTTCATCATCAGCAACATGAACACCTTAGCAGTAGGTTCCTATGAACATTATGTAGATGACTATAAAGATCCTGTCAAGCGAGATAGTGTCCGTCAGTTGGTCGATAAGGCGGCTGAAATGCAGCGGGACAATGCTGACTTCTGGTATAAGATCCTTGATGAAGAAAATCGTGACAAGCTCTTCCGCACGGTGCTAAATAATGAAGGCTTCCTAATGAATGGCCCAGATGGTCAGAAAGTCTATCGTAATTTACTCGCCGATGTAGATGCAATTCAAGACTACTATGGCCCGATTAACAAGTGGTATGCAGAGGGTGGAACCAAAACTGCCTATGCAAACGGAAAAGAAACCTTCTATGTCCTCTATAATATGCTAGACAATTATGGTACAACTCTCTATACCCATGAAATGGTGCATAACCAGGATGGAAGTACCTATCTTAAAGGATATGGTCGCCGGATGGGACAAGGAATGGAAGTATATGCAGATGGCTTGCTCCAAAACGTATCTTCTGTCGACCGAACAATCCTTGGTTTCAATGCTGTCTTCAATAGTGACGCTGCTAATCGTGTGCATGTCGGAGATCCGACTGCTCGTTTCAACAGCGAAGCGGACTTTAACCAGTATTTCCACAATCAATTTGATGTTCTCTATCTACTAGACTACATCGAAGGAATGACTGTCCTTGAAAAGCCAAATACCGTTAAGAAGGACTGGTTCCTCAAACTGGAAAATTACTACATTCAAGAAAATGGTAAAGATACCCATGCTGGTAACCGAATGACGACCCTGACAGAGGAAGATGCTGCTAAATTGACTACGTTTGATGACCTAATCAATGGAAGTATCATTGATCGCTATGGCTATCAAAGTGCTAAATACGACCAAAACTTACAACGTAATGGCTACTACAGCGTTCCGATGTTTGCAGGTAACTATTCAGCCTTGTCTAATCCAAATGGCTCACCAGGTGACTTTATGTTCCGTCGCATGGCCTTTGAGTTAATTGCTGCCAAAGGTTACACAGATGGTTTCATACCATACGCATCTAATCAGTTGTCTGATTATGCCATGAACCAAAACTCTATTACTTATGATACTTGGAACAAGAAAAATACAGGCTTGATTACAGATAAACACGTCTTTGACCAAGTCTTTAATGGCCAGTATGCAAGTTGGGAAGAGTTCAAGAAAGCCATGTTCATGGAGCGTGTGGATAAGGCCCAAGCAGGTAAATTGAAACCATTCACGATTCAGTATGAATTAGGTGTTGCAAACTCAACGAAAGAAGTAAGTATTGCGAGCTATGATGACCTTCAAAGATTGATTAGAGAAGCGATTGATGCGGATATCCAAAATAAATCCTATGGTAGCGATAAGAGCCGACTATCAACTTTGAAAATCAAGATTTATCAAGCCTTGATGCAATCAACAAACGACTTTAGAACATCTATTTTCAATCCATAATCTATTGAAAGAGGCTGGGCTCAAGCCTAGCACCACTTTTCAGAGTTCGTGTCAACATCTCAGCGCAGCGGTTGATTGGCAGATTTGTTCGTGTTTTACACTCCAAATCTGACCTAATCAACTGTGCGGGGGTGGGAAGACGAACTCTTTTTTAACTAGTCGAGTTCTTTCCCACTCCCTTTTTCCCATTTTTAGATAGATTATTTCGAGCTTTGGGTTTGGAATAGTAAATATTAAAATTGTTTATACAATTCAAGCAAAACCCTTGAAAAATGAGGGGGGGGTGATATACTAGTAGTGGTATTTTATATATCGTCCTTTCTAGCTAGGGTAAAAGCTGCAAGATTGTCTACTAGAAAATGATTGTTTACCAATCAAATGATTTATTAAAGATAACTCTCCCCCCCCAAAAAAATCTAACTATCACTAAGAAAATTTTATCAGGAAAATAATTGGTTTCTTGTAGATTTTTTGCAGAAAATGGCAGGGTCAATCTAGCCTAGATGGACCCTATCAAACCTAGCGAAGATAAGTAGCTCTTATTCAGATGTGACTAGTAGTTATAATGGAAGAGCTTGTAATTTGGTACGATTTACAATAAAATCCAATTTAATGAAAGTAAAAGGCTCTCTATTCTCCAGTCAGGTATTGCTGTCTTGGTAAGGAAGAGCCTTTTTATCTTGTTAATACCATGTAGAATGATATAATATAAAATGTACTCTTAAAAGTTTGAGGTAGTATATGTTTATCAAAGATATGGAAACCGAGAAGGAAATTCAAGGCAAGGCTTATGTTCATTGGAAGGCTTGGCAGGAGGCCTATGCTGATTTGTTACCGCAGGATTTTCTCCAAAAGACCTACACCTTGGAACGGTGTCAAGACTGGGCTATTCGCTATCCTAAAAATATCCTGGTGGCTATGGTGGATGAGCAAGTGGTTGGCTTTGCCTGTTACGGTGCCAGCAGTCAGGAAGATTTACAGGGGGCTGGCGAGCTTTATGCCCTTTATGTTCTGGCGGATTACTACGATCAAGGAATTGGCTACCAGCTTATGCAGGCGGCCTTGGAAAAATTGCAGAGCTACCATCGGGTTTCTCTCTGGGTATTGGAGGGGAATGCGCGTGCGATTGCCTTTTATGAAAAGGTTGGCTTCCGTTTTGATGGCCTAAAGAAAATTGTCAATCTAGGAGCAGAGCGAATAGAATACCGAATGGTCTTGGAATTACCAGACAAAAATTCAAAAGAATAATATAATGAATATTGAATAACCCGCTTTGATGTGCTATAATAAAGCTGAATCAAGGAGGGTTTTTATGATTTTACTGACCAATAATCGTTTACGTGTTGAAATTTCTGAACCAGGCGAACGGCCAAATGATACTTTTCGTTTTGATCGAGCAGGCTTTATTTCAGATGTTACACTGGATGGCGATACACACTTTGGTGCTAATGAGCCTATGAACCTACGGCATTTATCGTCTGGTGGTAGAGGGCTGTGTTGCGAATTTTCAGGAGATTTTTCTGCTGGGGCCCAAGTTGGTGACTATTTCCCAAAATTAGGTGTGGGCTTGATTAAGCAGGATAGTGAACTAGGTTACCAATTTGCCCATAAATACGATGAGGTCATTCCCTATCCTGTCACCTACAGCCATACGGAAACTTCTGCTACATTTTTTACAGAAGCGGTAGCTTGTTTGGGAATTGCTGCTGAGATTGAAAAGACTATTCGGATCGAGGAGAATGCTCTTATTTTAGAAGCCACAATCACCAATGTTGGCGACAAGGCATTTGAAACAGAAGAATATTGCCATAATTTCTTGAGTATCGACGGTATGGCTATTTCACCGGATTACCATCTGGACTTGCCAGATATGAATGATCTGGGTCATGATCGCTTAGAAGGTTTTGGTGGCTATGACCATAACAACTTTATTGCGGATGGTAAGGCCATCACCTTCGAAAAATGTGAAACGGATGTTTCCCTCAGTGTTCTTAGCACCGATAAGGCAAACCTCGGTGATACATTTACCTGGAAACTCAGTCATAAGGGAGCCCAGGCTAGCGTAACTGGGATTGATAGTGTCAAGCCGACCAGTTTACTCCTATGGGCTACTGACCACATTGTCAGTCCAGAAATTATTCAGACCATTAGGCTTTCGCCGGGGCAAAGTCATAGTTGGACCCGTCGCTGGATCTTTGAAGCCAATCCTCGTTGGTAGTGTTCAGTCAAGGCTAGTCGGCCTTGGCTTTTTTCTACCATTTGTCAAGTCTATCAAGGTATTTGATGAAAAATATGTTGAGTTCAATAGTCAAAATAAGAAAATTGTTTTCTTTTGGACTAAGGTTTCGTGTAAAAAAGAGT
>NZ_POJD01000256.1 GCF_002960445.1 Streptococcus suis | reverse complement strand
CTGATACCACTTCAGTTTGAACATCTTCGATATCAATTTCAATATCTTCAGACACAACTACAGCATCCTCAATATCTTCTTCTGTCAAATCCACTGTCGGAGCTTTAGCAGTTTTTGCCTTGATAGCTTCCAAAATGTCAGCCGTTGATAAGTTTTGTTCCGCAATTTTTTCCTTGATTTGCTCAAAGGTTTCCAAGGATTTTTCCTTACCAGACTTGACCAAATCTTCTACTGTCAATTCACCAGTTTCAAGTTGAGTTTTTACTTCAGTAAATCGTTCAGTCGCTTGTTTGCCTAAATCTTGTGCCTTAGTGACAAAATCAGCATTGATTTCTTCATGGTTTTCTTTATAGTCATTAGCAAAGTTTACAACTTTTTCTTTGACT
>NZ_POJD01000255.1 GCF_002960445.1 Streptococcus suis | reverse complement strand
CAAAATGATTCTCAGCAAATCCATCCTAGTCATGCCTTCTGGTGGTGTCATTTGGCGAATCCGTGGCAATAAAAGTGCGCTGGCACCCGCCACAATTGGCGAAGCCATCGAAGTCCCTGACATGGAGCCATAACGATTGTCATTCAAGGTTGCATAAACATCCTCTCCCGGCGCCACAATCTCTGGCTTCAATTCTAAGTTGACCGTAGGTCCCCAACTAGAAAAGCCTGATACAGTCGGCACTTCAATCAACTTCTTCATTCCAATTGTAGGTTTAAGAACCAAACCAGTGTTGCCTTGCGATTGGTTGG
>NZ_POJD01000254.1 GCF_002960445.1 Streptococcus suis | reverse complement strand
TCTATCCCACATCCTCCTTTTCTACTACCGCGGGATGGAGCAGCTAGGTAGCTCGTCGGGCTCATAACCCGAAGGTCGTAGGTTCAAATCCTGCTCCCGCAATTTCTTTAAGAATTTGGCTCGGTAGCTCAGTTGGTAGAGCAATGGATTGAAGCTCCATGTGTCGGCGGTTCGATTCCGTCTCGCGCCATTAATTTAACTTTGTCCAAGTTTATTATCTTGGGCGCGTAGCTCAGATGGTTAGAGCGCACGCCTGATAAGCGTGAGGTCGGTGGTTCGATTCCACTCGTGCCCATATTATATTGATGGAGAATTACTCAAGAGGCTGAAGAGGACGGTTTGCTAAATCGTTAGGTCGGGTAACTGGCGCAAGGGTTCGAATCCCTTATTCTCCGTAGTGAACGAG
>NZ_POJD01000253.1 GCF_002960445.1 Streptococcus suis | reverse complement strand
AGCCTTTGAAGAAATGAAAAAAGCAGGCTATGATGGTGGTCGAATTGTTATGGCCCACCGCAACAATGCTAAGTTCTTCCAACAATTCTCAGAGTTGGTAAAAGCAAGTTTTCCAACGGCTGTTATTGACGAAGTTGCAACATCAGGTCTATGCAGTTTTTATGCTGAAGAAGGTGGACTTTTGATGGGCTACGAAGTGAAAGCGTGATTCACAGAGTAATAATTTTGGGCTGTAATTTCCGCTATAGAATAATCCCCCTCGTCTTCTAAGTTCGAGGGGGATTGTTTGTATGAGACTATTGGATTTCATTCATTCAAATATCTT
>NZ_POJD01000252.1 GCF_002960445.1 Streptococcus suis | reverse complement strand
TGTTAAGATTTTGTCCATTGAAAATTGAATATCTATCAAACATTCCTAAACGTATGTAAAAGTACGTATAGAAATAGTAACAAGAAAATAAACCGAAAACGCTGTGAATATTTAATGAGTTTTCTAATTTTTGAAAAAATTAGGTTAAAACAAGTTACGAAGACGTTAAGGAAAACGTATGATTTTAGGAAATCATCGCAGTAGTCTAAGGACTACAAGAGGATTTGTCTAAATCACTAGTTTTCTAGTCTGAGTACGATTATAAGGTTAAGTTAATAAGGGCGCACGGTGGATGCCTTGGCACTAGAAGCCGATGAAGGACGTGACTAACGACGAAATGCCTTGGGGAGCTGTAAGTAAGCAATGATCCAGGGATGTCCGAATGGGGGAACCCGGCAGGTAATGCCTGTCACTCACTA
>NZ_POJD01000251.1 GCF_002960445.1 Streptococcus suis | reverse complement strand
AATGATGTCATTAGGGGAGCTTTATTTTTAATAACAGCGGGAAGTAGCTCAGCTTGGTAGAGTACTTGGTTTGGGACCAAGGTGTCGCAGGTTCGAATCCTGTCTTCCCGATTGAAAGAGGTTAAGAGGATAATTGTTTTCCTCTTTTTTTGAGCACGCTAACTAGTGTCTTACAGGGCCAATATTTTTTCAGGCTAAGGCCAGTTTCTTTGATTTATTAACATAACAGACAATTATGATAATCTGATAAGGATGAGAAAACATGAAAAAAACAGTATGGAATGCCTCTTTAGAAGAGAGTATGGGGTTGGTAACGGATCATTACATTCAGACTTCAATGGAGGACATAGAGAAAAAAGGTTATGGAAAGAAAATAATAGGTTTTTTGACTGTTAATCTCTTCATGTATTTAATAACATTTATAGGTAGATATATTGATTCACAAATCATATTAACTCTATTTAAAAGTACGGAGGTATTAGTAAGTATTCCCTTCTTTCTAGGGCTACTTGTTACATTTTTGTATTTCATTTCCTTGAAAAAAAATCCATCAAAAACGAGTCTTGTCTTACTATTATTTTTATAAGTATATGTTTTTGCTTACATTTCTATTCTATTACTAAATAGAAATATTACTAGTTATTTTTTCTACAATGATACTTGGTGAGTTCTTGTCAATATTCATCTATTCGGTGGATTTCATGATTGCCCTTCTTGAAAGATATCAATGGTTTAGTAAGACTTCGTACAATAGTTTGTATGGTAATGTAGATTTCAGTAACCCACTAGAAAGATATGTGGAGCTTTTTGTTGCTCATTCTAGAAAATTTGGTTGGCTCGTTCTTACTCCAGTTTTTCTGTATAGGATATTTTTTTCCAGCGGAGAAAATTTGTATAGAAATGATTTAATAAGAACGGTTAGCATCCTTTCGTTTCCTATTATTGGATTGGTGGGTTTATATTTTGTTATCGCACTTGGTGCAAGTCAGATAAAAGGCTATTATATCAGTAAATATATGGAAGACTATCGTATTCTCTCAGGATATAGCATTGAAGACTGGTATGGTAAAAAGTCCAAGCGATATAAGGAAAGTTTGGGAAAGTAGGTTTTGTTTAGATCGTCTTAATTTACTTTGGGTTTATGGCTAAGCAATGTATTTCAAAATCCCAAGTTGCATAATTTTTTTGATGCTTAAGTTATTAACTTGTAAACCCAGACAAGATCACCTTGTCTGGATTTTTGGTATAATAGACAAGTATGATGAACTGATAAGATGGGTAAACATTAAAAAACAGTATGGAACGCCTCTTTTGAAGAGAGCAAGGGAATGGTAATGGCAATCGTTGCTCAAAGACTATATGATCAAAGTATTGTACAAGATAAAATGACAAGTCGGAGGAGACTTTGAAAGTAGATGAAGTGTATCTATATCTTGACCAAGACTATCAAAAAGTAAAAATTAGTAAGCAGGTGGCGGAGTAATGAATCGAATAAAAAAACTAATGATGTGCATTTTAGGAGTTGTTACAATAATGGGGTTGACTGGTTGTAATAAAGAAGTAGAGATTAGAACAGAGTTGGCACCGATGTACGAGGTGTTGGATCAGCAATCTATAGAGAATTTTGATATTTTTTCGATTGAAGATAATTTGAGGATATATGGTATGGAGAGTGCCAAGGCATTTAAGACTGACTTGGCTATTAGCCCAGATGGACAATTTGAAGGAATGAGTTATGATTTGTCAGTTTCTGAAACGGAAGGCTATCCAACGACTTATATAGATGGAAATTTGAAAATTAATACGACTAGTGAAGTGTTATCCGATAGAAAAATGTTATTTGAAGAATTTCATTTTTCAGAAGACTATTTCAATAGTTTAGAGTTAGTAGAGGCATTTGAACATCCATCCACTTATATGAAGGATATGAGTTACCAAGAGAAGACTCCTTCGGACTACACAAAGAAACTAATAGAAACTTATGGATTAACTGATCCAACAGTTGCTAAAATCGAAGTAAGCAAAACAAGGCATGATGAAAAAACATTTTCTTACATACTAACCTACTCTTTATATGATGGGAGCGATATTGAAATCATTCGTGTCTTCAAATTTGTAATGGAGGATATGGAGGATGAGTAGAGAAGAGATAAGTCGTCGGGTTGAGGTATCTGCAGGTATTGCAGACAGTGTTTATAAATTGGTGCACGAAAATCATCGTTACTCAAGACAGATTTATCTATTAAGTATATTAAAGAGAATCTGGTGACGGCAATCGTTGCTCAAAGACTATATGATCAAAGTATTGTACAAGATAAAATGACAAGTCGTGAGGAGACTTTGAAAGTAGATGAAGTGTATCTATATCATGACCAAGACTATCAAAAAGTAAAAATTAGTAAGCAGGTGGCGGAGTGATGAATCGAATAAAAAAGCTAATGATGTGCATTTTAGGAGGTGTTACGATAATGGGTTTGACAGGTTGTAATAAAGAAACAGAGATTAAGACAGAGTTGGCACCGATGTATGAGGTGTTGGACCAGCAATCTATAGAGAATTTTGATATTCTTTCGATTGAAGACAGTTTGACTATATATGGTATGGAGGATGCCAAGGGCTTTCAGACTGATTTGACTGCCAACTCAGATAGACAGTTTGAAGGAATGAGTTATGATTTATCTGTTTCTGAAACGGAGGGCTATCCAACGTCTTATATAGGGGGAGAATTGAAAATAAATACGACTAGTGAAGTGTTATCCGATAGAAAACTGATGTTTGAAGAATTCCATTTTTCAGAAGACTATTTTAATAATCTAGAGCTAGTGAAGGTACTGGACCATCCCAATACTTATATGAAGGATATGAGTTACCAAGAGAAGACTCCTTCGGACTACACAAAGAAACTAATAGAAACTTATGGATTAACTGATCCAACAGTTGCTAAAATCGAAGTAAGCAAAAGAAGGCATGATGAAAAAACATTTTCATATATATTATTCTATTCATTGTATGATAGGTCTGATGTCAAGATAAATTGTTTCTTCTCCTTTGTTATGGAGGATAAAGCAGATGAGTAAGGTTGATATTAATCGTCGGGTGGAGGTCTCTGCGGAAATTGCAGATAGTGTTTATACATTTGAAGAGGCTGGGTAAAAAGGTCAGCACCGCTTCTCAAAGTTAGTGTCAACATCTCAGCGCAGTGGTTGATTGGCAGATTTGTTCGTGCTTTACACTCCAAATCTGACCTAATCAACTGTGCGGGGGTGGGAAGACGAACTCTTCTAGGAATGGTCGAGTTCTTTCCCACTCCCTCATTGGCTAATTAGGAAAATCTGTAAGTATGAACATAGAATCAATTAAATCAGTAGGAGATAGTATTTCTAACTTCTTTGAGGGAGGAACCAAGACAGTTTCGTCTTGGTTTGGGTGAGAATGATGGAAGACAAATATAAATATATTATTGAAGATGCTCAAGAGTTAAGTAGGAAATGGAATGTTTTCGTTTTAATTTTTGGTTTTCCAGCTCTTATCGGTTTTCTTCTATTTGGTGGCTTCTTTGTATCAACTTTTGGTAAATCTGTTAGTCTGAGCGGAGAGCTCAACTCAGTATCAGTCACTGGTCTAGAGTATCTTATAGGTCTTCCTAACGTGTTCTGGGGTTGGCTTTTCGTGTTTTCTTGGTTTTTGTATAGTATTGCTTATAGAATGATGCATAGAAATATCATTAAAGCTTACTTACTAAATCAAATCATTCTACTGATGATGGTTATTCCCATTTATTATTCTATATTTTATGGAATCCAATTTTTTGTCCCGTTCTTATTGGTTAGAGTGCTAAATTGGTTGATGTTTGTAGCTTCGTTAGTCTATATTTTCTGGCATTATGTTTCAAAAACAGTTCAAAGCCTACCTATTTCTTCTCGCATTACATCAAAGCAATTATCAACTGTTCTTTTAGTATTATGGGGAATTAGTGCGTTATCCAGTCTAATACATGATGGCTTTCAAAATATACTGGCTAGCGTTTTGCTTGCAGCAATGCCGATTTTTCCACCTCTCATTGTTATTGTATTTACTCTTATCTTGAGAGGGATATTGTCCACTTTGCTTGCCTTGAATGTACTTAATGCAGATCAAGAAAAGTATCGAAAAGAATTTGGTTATTCAGTAGAAGACTGGTATGGTAAAAAGTCCCAGCGTTATAAGGAAAGTTTGGGGAAGTAATGAATACAGGTATGGAAACAATGAAATTGGAAAAATTGAACGTAAGTTCTGATTGGACAGATTGTTTAATTGCATAGTAAAATATACCTACTAATTATTATTGACGATATTGACTGATTCAGCTGGTACCGATGATAACCAAAAAGGAAATATAGAATAGTATATCGTTTTGCTCAGCTTTGCAACTCAAAAATGAGCGTTATTGCTCTTTATCTCATTTAAATATCATTTTATGAAAAAATTAGGCAAAAATACTTGATTTTCAGCCTTTTTTAAGTTACAATAGAAACACGATTTCATTGATTTAACTCAAACCTGTTGTGAGTTAAGTGAATGAATCATCATTCACCATGCTGTTTGCTGAGCTTGACTCCGGGCAGTGTGGCTATTTTTTTGTCCGAATAATCACTGCCCTAGTTTGAGGAAATAAAAAGTATGAATATTGAAGATTTGCATTATACAGAAGAAACTGCCAAAAACCACATTGTCTTGTTTGAACCACAGATTCCACAAAATACGGGAAATATCGCTCGAACTTGTGCTGCGACCAACAGCCCCCTCCATATCATCAAGCCAATGAGCTTCCCCATTGATGACAGAAAGATGAAGCGTGCAGGTTTGGACTACTGGGATAAGTTAGATGTTCGTTTCTATGAAAATCTGACAGAATTTATGGACTATGCAAGTCAGCATGGTCGGATTCATTTGGTGTCAAAATTTGCGGATAAGATTTATTCGGAAGAAAGTTATCAGGACGGTATCCACTTTTTCCTCTTTGGTCGTGAAGATAAGGGATTACCGGAAGAATTTATGCGAATGCATCCTGAAAAAGCTATTCGCATTCCCATGAATGATGAGCATGTCCGTAGTCTTAATGTATCCAATACAGTTTGCATGATTGTCTATGAAGCCCTTCGCCAGCAGGATTTTGCAGGCTTGGATTTGGTACATACCTATGAAGAGGATAAGCTAAAATAAAGAATATCACTAACTGGAACTAAGCTCTTGCACTTGCAGGGCTTTTTTGGTATCATGAAAGAGTCTTCAGGGCAGGGTGTAATTCCCGACCGGCAGTGATTTTTTTGATTCTTGCTTTTCTTTTTCTCTCATTCGTCGTTGACCAGGCTTGCCTAACTCCAGTTATGCCTTCGCCTTGTCGCCTAGACTGATAGAAAAATCTTAAGCAACACTCAAAAAAAGTGTTTTTGTTTCATTTTAGGGCTAGGCAAGGAGATGCAGACTTAACGAAGCCATAAAATGGAAAGAAAGACACGTACAGTCTGCGAGCGAAAGCTGATGTGGTGCAATTCCACAACCGACAGTATAGTCTGGATGGGAGAAGACGAAGTGCAGTTCTTTTGACCTGCCTTCCAAGCTTCTTCAATTTTCAAAATTGGAGGAACCTTTATGACAAACACACGGAAAATGGCGATTATCGCCATTCTTTCAGCACTTTCATTTCTACTCATGTATTTGAAATTTCCCTTGATTCCAACGGCAAATTTCTTAGAAGTGGATTTTTCACTAGTACCAATTTTATTTGGTCTTCTACTACTAGATATCAAGTCTAGTTTTGCCATTTTGTTTATCAGGACCTTGCTAAAGTTGCTTTTAAACAACCAAGGAGTATCAACAGTTATTGGTCTGCCGATGAATATTGCAGCCATGTCGGTTTTTATCTTGGCAGTGGCTTATTTCTGGAAGAATGACCAGACTGTCAAAAATTATCTAAAAACAGCAGTCGTAGCAACACTTGGTTCAACCCTTGCCATGCTTGTCTTGAACTATGTCTATGCAGTACCACTGTACGCGGCCTTTGCAAATTTTGATATCAAGGAAATCTTAGGATTGACCAATTACCTACTCTTTATGGTTTTGCCATTTAATCTCTTGCAAGGAATGGTCCTTTCCATTATTTTCTATATTTGCTACAAGGCAGCTCAACCTATTTTAAAGAAAGTTTAACTTTTTTAAAGTAAACTATATCTATGAAAAATAAACAAATCCATTTACGAAACGCGTCTTTCTTTGCTCTGGCCTTTGTATTTTTAGGCTATGTAGCCAAGTTTTACCCAAGTAGCTTAACTGGTTTTGACACCGCTATTCAATCCGCCATTCGCGGAAATCTTCCTAGTGGAGCGACCCAGTTTTGGACTTCTATTACTGTCATAGGGAATACGGTTATTATTTTAGCGATTACCCTGCTCTTGTCTGCTATCTTCTATTATTACAAAAGGTGGAAGATAGAAGCCTTTTTCCTACTTGCTAGTTTTGCGGCTATGGGGGTAGCATCTACAGCCCTGAAATATGTCTACCAACGTCCGCGACCTAGCATTGAATGGTTAATTGATACCATTGGCTATTCATTCCCAAGCTGGCATACTGCCTCAACCATGATGATTGCAGGAGCAGTAGTGATTGTTATCCAACAACGTATGAAGCAGGGCTTGGCTAAGCGTGTCCTACAAGCTGGCTTAATCCTTCTAGCCATGTTAGTTGCCATCTCTCGTATCTATATAGGTGTCCATTATCCGACGGATATTATTGGAGGTTGGCTTTTAGCTCTTACTCTCTTGCAGGTCATGTATCCTTTTTATGACCAGAAACGCTTTGAATGGCGTTTTCAGAGTAAACAGAAATAGTTGTATTTTGTGTCCCCTATCCGCTGGATGGGGGATTTTTGCTCTATTGGCCTTTATTCTGTGAAGTGGTGTAGGAAAAGTCTAGCATGGTTTGTATAGTGCCTCAAAGTCAAATATATTGATTAGAGTATTAGATTATCTCGAACAATAAAAAATTCTCCTGTAATCTAAAGTTACAGAAGAATGTTTTATTTTAGTTTTTAATGGGTCCATTTTCTACAGCTTTGATAGCTTGACTGATAGTTTGGGCAAAAATTTCTGCACCGTTATTATCGATGTTGAAATGAACCAAGTCGGAGTTATACCAAATGGGTGGATTGTCCAGGGAGGCCTGGTACCAATCTGCAATTGAAATATAATCGTATTTCTCAGCCAGCTCTTTTTCATATTGACCTGTTTGGTAAGAAATAGAATTACTTGGACTAAAGTTACCATCATAAGGTGTCACGAAAATGAGGCGACGTCCTTTAGGAAAGTCCTTGACTAATTTGTCCAAAATCTCTTGGTAATTATCGCTTGTATTGGTGCCTAAGGCGACGATGACCGTTTCTTTCAAACTATTGTTCTGCTGGTAGAGCTTAATCAAACTTTCAATTTCTGAGAGGTTTCGACTGACAGTTCCATCAATTTGGATTCCTGGGATAGCTTCCTGAAGTGCCGTACTTGCTCGAACAGTAACAGAATCTCCAAACATGGTTACACCCTTTTGAATATCGAAGCTAGATACCTTTGAGTTTTCAGCGGCTGAACGAGTGGTTGCCAGCTGGGTCTGGGCTTGGTAGAGGCTACTAATCATATTCTCTTGCTCAAAGCTTCCAAGTCGTGGTGCAAAGAGGCAGATTGCTAGACTAAGTACAGTGAGGAAGCCGAAACTACCAGCCAACCATTTTTTATAGGGTTTGAGGTCAATTGCAAGACCAAACAATTTCCCTACTCTTCCTGCGACAAAGGGTTCGAGGATATAGGTCGAAATAGTCGCCAAAATGACGGAGAAGATAAAAGACAAGATAGCAGCAGTAGTTGCATTGCTCAACTGTGTAAAGATGATTAGAAGTGGCCAATGGAAGAGATAAATACCGTAGGAAATTGCTGCTAAGAATTGAATGAAGCCAGGTTCCTTAATGCTTTCTGTTTTTTCATGAAGAATACGCGCCGCGAAAATCATGGCAACAGTTGCCAGGCTAGATAAGAGGAAACCAATCAGGTAGGTCCAAATGGAACTAAATTGTAAGGTAAACAGTAGAATCAGTTCGATTGCCAATCCACCTACAAACAGTCCGAGGACCTTCTGTAAGCTAAGTGTCTGAATAGTTTGCTGGAAGGCAGCGGTTGTATGACCAATACCTGCTATAGTTGCTAGGATAGCACCCAGAAAGAAGGGGAAGGTATGGGTAAAGGTCGAATAATAGATAGATGAGAAGTTGTCCACGAAGAAACTGGATATAAACATTCCAAGGAAAGTGAGGACAAATAGGCTGAGGGAGGTTAAGAAAATCGTTCCACGCAGTTGCCCAACACTTTTGGATATCCGAGCTAGAAGCCAAACCAAACCTGCCCAGATAATGTAATATTGGACTTCAATAGCCAGTGTCCAGGTGTGAACAAATAGATGTGGCGTAAATTGATTTTCATAGCTACCACCAGACAGGATTTCAAAGAAATTGGTCATAAAGCCCAGAGCAGCAGTGACCTGACCACCAATGTTGGCAAGGAAATCATTCCGAATCAGGAGGGCCAAAGGTAGCACCAACAGAATGGTCAAAACCAAAGGCGGTAGGATCCGATACAATCTTCTTCGGAAAAAGGAGATAAGATCAATTTTTTTATGCTTTGAAAACTCATCAATCAAGAGGGCTGTCGTTAGATAGCCAGACAGGGTGAAGAATAGGTCCACCCCAACAAATCCACCTGGAAAAATCTTGATGAAGAAATGGTAGAGGAGAACAAAGGATAGACCGATGACACGAATTGTAGATAACCATTTAATTTTCATTTTGATAAATCCCCTGTTTAAATCTTCCTTCGTAAATGGCCTGTCCTTCGGTTGTTAATTTACCTTTGCCATCAGCATAACCATTTTTGAATTCGCCAACGTAAACCCAGCCACTAGCGGATTTGTAGGTTCCTTGACCGTGAAAAATGCCATTCTTAAATTGGCCTTGGTAGCTATCGCCATTTTCGAAGGTCAGTTTGCCTTGGCCATTCATTTTGGAAGCGACCACATAGCCATTGTATTGTAATTTACCATTGTCTAAGGTCAAGGCCTGCTTGTTTCCAATCCGACCTGTAAAAACAGATAAGGCACAAATCAAAATCAGTAGAAGAGAAAGTACTTCTACTTTTCTACGTGTGAAGAAACGGGAAACATCTTCCAATGTTAAGCGTTTGTTTGTTAACTCTTTCATAGATAAACCCTTTCGAAATAATCTACTGGATTTTTTTAACCCTTCTTTCTAGCATAAAACAAAAGCGTATCAATCCAGTCAGAAATAGTTTACCATTTTCTTACAAATATTACAAAAATATTACACGGGAGATATTATAATTTTTCTAACCAATCCTGACAACCCTGTTTGACTAGACGATAGGTTTCGTCAAAATCACCTGTGTACCAAGGGTCCGGGACGGATTTGTCTGCAAATTGAAAAATCTTATCTTGGGCATGGGCAGGAGCCATTTTCCGTAAATCTCGGATATTATTGCTATCCATTCCAATGATGACATCAAATTCTTCAAAGTCTGTTTGAGAGATTTGTTGAGAGGTCTTGGTTTGGTCGTAGGGAATATTGTGTTGCTTGAAAATCTTTTGTGTACCTGGGTAGATGGGATTGCCGTGTTCCCAACTGGATGTTGCCCGACTTTCAATGTGCAGGCTATCAGTTAAATCTTTCATGACAAATTCTGCCATGGGGCTACGACAGATATTACCCAAGCAAACAAAAATGATTTTTTTCATATAGAACTCCTTTTTTCTTTTATTATATCATTTATGTGGTGTAACTCTCTTAGATATGTTACAAAATTAGAACTTTTCTAATATAAGGTATATTTCTTGATTTTTATGATGTTTTTATTTATAATAGTTATAAATAAAAACAAAAAGGTGAACACTATGAAACAAAAGTATTTCCAAACACCAGCAGAAATTGCTTCCTTCAGCCCACGTCAATCATTGGCTGATTCTAAGGCAGTATTGAATCAGGCTGTAGCAGATTTATCAGTGGCCCATTCTATTCTCCATCAAGTTCATTGGTATATGCGTGGTCGTGGCTTTATGATTTGGCATCCAAAGATGGATGAATATATGGAAGAAATTGATGGCTATTTGGATGAGATGAGTGAACGTTTAATCACCTTAGGTGGGGCACCATTTTCTACCCTTAAAGAGTTTAGTGAAAATAGTCAGCTCAAGGAAGTTCCTGGTGATTACACTGTAACGATTGAAGAGCAATTGGCGCGTGTGGTAGCGGTGTTCCGTTATCTGGCTGCTCTTTTCCAAAAGGGATTTGATGTCAGTGATGAAGAAGGTGATAGCGTAACCAACGACATTTTCAATGTGGCTAAGGCTAGTATTGAAAAACATATTTGGATGTTGCAGGCAGAACTAGGACAAGCTCCGAAATTATAAATAGATGAAGGGTCCAGTAGGACTCTTTTTTGCTGCATAGACGATAGTCGAATGAATTTGCAATTAGACAGGGTGGAAAACCCATGTAAAGCAAGATACTAATGAAGAGTGTAGCAAGTTGAAAGTGATTATGCCTCGAAGCGAATATATCATGATTAAATAGTGAGCGAAATAGATTTCGACTGAACAAAAATAACACCCCAGAAGTTAGATTTTTCTATCTACCTTTTGGGGTGTGGTTCAGTAACACAAGGCTTTTTCCATAACCTTGAGCTTATTCCTTATCGAAGGCCTTTTTGATTCCGTCAACAGCACCTTCAATGCCATCTTTGGCATCTTCAACTAATTCTTTAGCCTTGCCTAAGCCTTTTTCCACAAGTCCTTCGACTTCAAGACCTTTATCGCCTGTTAATTTGCCCAAACCTTCTTTGACAGAACCTGTCAACTGGTCGAGTTTTGCATTCAATTTATCTTCTGACATCAGAAACCTCTTTCTATATTTCAAGGGTGGTTGCTCTCCACCGAGTTATCCTAACTGGTAGAACATGTTGATATATCTATACTAAGTCATTATGTCCTAAAAAGCAAGCGATTTGTTTGGAATTGATGAATATCAAACATGACATTTGTCACATAAGTCAATGACAAAGGCTTCTAGTGGGGGTTTCATTTTCGATATATACTATGTATGTATCGTCATTTAGTTTTTCTTTTATTACTTCGACGAGCGAGGAAACGTTGTTTCCTTATTTCCAATTTCAAACACTCCACTGGAGTGTTTGAACTCGCCTTGCCTGATTGAAACAGTCTGGGGGACTGTTTCAAGTCAATGCCTAGAAACAAGAAAGCATTGAGTTATGCCTGCGGCTCGTTGCCTAGTACTAAAAGTAAACTAAAAGACTATAAGATGTTCAAGAAGTAGGAGGTAGAAAGATGATAGAAGTACGAGCGCTAGAAAAAATCATCAAAGGACGGACGATTTTGTCCAATATTTCCTTTGAGATACAGTCTGGGGAATGTGTGGCCTTGATTGGTCCCAACGGGGCTGGGAAAACAACGCTCATGTCCTGTTTGTTGGGCGATAGAAAGGCGACGAAAGGGCAGGTCTTGTTGGACGGTAAGGCTCCGCAGGCTCAGTCCAATAAGGAAAAGGTAGCAGTCTTACCACAAGAAAATGCCATTCCTACAGACCTGAAGGTCAAGGAATTGCTCCGCTTTTTCCAAGCTATCTACAAGGCCAGTCTGACAGATGTGGAAATCGACAGCCTGCTCCGCTTTTCCCCAGAACAAAAAAATCAGCTGGCAGGCAAGCTATCGGGTGGTCAGAAGCGACTCTTGGCTTTCGTCATCTGTCTGATTGGCAAGCCCAAGTTGCTCTTCTTAGACGAGCCGACGGCGGGCATGGATACGTCGACCCGTCAGCGTTTTTGGGAGATTGTCCATGAGTTGAAGGAAAAGGGTGTGACTATTTTTTATACCAGCCACTATATCGAGGAAGTGGAGCATACGGCGGAGCGGATTTTGGTCTTGCACCAGGGGCGGCTACTAAGAGATACCACGCCATTTGCCATGCGGAGTGAGGAGCAAGAAAAAGAAGTGACTTTGCCGATTGCTTTTGCGGCGGTGGTGGAGAGCTTAGCTGAAATCAATGAAATCAGCTATAAACAAGATACGGTCAGCTTCAAGACCCGAGCCATTGAGCAGGTTTGGGCTAGCTTGCAGGAGGCAGGTTGTCGGATTTCGGATCTAGAGGTTCAGAACAAAACCCTGCTCAATAGCCTATTTGACAAGACGAGGGAGGAAGAATCATGAAAGCATTAATTCAAGTAGAGGCGGTAAAATTATCCAGAAGTTTGGGAGTTTTTCTCCTGTCTATCGGTATGCCCGTCATCTTTTTCCTGATTTTTTCATCAACGATCCAGTTTGACGATGCGACCATGCAAAAGGCCTTTATCCAGTCCTACATGCTGACCATGACAGGTTTTTCCATGTCGGGCTTTGCCCTTTTCACCTTTCCCACGATGCTGGCAGAGGACAGAAAAAATAGCTGGTTGACCTTTATCCAGCATTCGCCCCTGCCAATCTGGCAATACTACCTGTCCAAACTGGTGCGGGTCTTGCTCTGCTTTGTATCTTCCAATGTCATTGTCTTTGCGGTGGGTGGCTTGGTCAAGGGAGTAGAGATGACTGCTCAGGAATGGGTAATTTCGGCTCTCTTACTTTTAGTAACCTCTATCGTATTTCTAGCTATTGGCTTGCTTTTGGTGCAAATTCAGTCGGAACAAACCATGTCGGTGGTGGCAAACTTGCTCTACTTTGTTCTGGCTATCATGGGTGGTTCTTGGATGCCTGTTTCCCTCTTTCCAGACTGGGTGCAACGGATATGTAAACTCATGCCCAGCTACCATGTCAACCAGCTGGTGACCACCTATGCACAAGAGGGAGATTTTCTCTGGAAATCCTTGCTAATTGTCCTAGGCTATGCGATAATTTTCTTAGGAATTGCTCTGATACTGAATAGAAAATCGGAGCAGCAGTGAGGTGACAGATGATATTTGAAAAAAGAAAGGTACCACTCATGTTCTTCGTGGGCATGGTCTTTCTCTATTTTCCCTTTTACTATGCCCAGTATAGTCCCAATCCTACGGCAGTTGTCCTAGCGACTATTCTCTTTGCCTTGGTCTATTGCTCCCTCTTTTACACCGACCACAAGCTCTATTCCATGCTGGGTTGGTTTTACCTGATTGGCTATATCGCCGTCATGAGTTTTTGGGGCAATCTGCAATTCTCTCTCTTTATCTTCAACCTGTCCAATATGCTGGGCTGGTATTATAAAGAGAATCGACCGACCTATCGGACGGTGTCCTACGGGCTTTTGTTGCTGGTTATTATTCTATGGGCTTTGTTTGGTCCAGTTTCTTTTGAGATGAGAGCCTTTGCCCTCATCATTCACTTTTTCGGCTTGGCCTTGCTGATTTTCAGCTGGATTGAGATCAAGCGGGAAGCCCTTCAGCAACGCCTACAGGAGCAGAATGCGTCTATCAATCTCCTGCTGGCTGAGAATGAACGCAACCGTATCGGTCAGGACTTGCACGACACACTGGGTCATGTCTTTGCCATGCTGTCTGTCAAGGCTGAGCTGGTCCAGACACTTTTAGACCACGACCAGATTGACCAGGCCAAGAAGGAGGTGGCAGCCCTTCAGACCTTGGCTAAGGACTCCATGCAGGAGGTCCGCCAGATTGTCCAGTCCCTCAAGCAGCACACTGTGGCAGAGGAGCTTCAGATTTTGCAGCAGATGTTGGATTTAGCAGGAGTGGACTTAGTTGTCTTGGGCGGGGAAATAGCAGAGCAGCTCAGCTTGCCCGTCCAGAATAAGCTGGCTATGGTGCTGAGAGAGTTGGCCAATAACCTACTCAAACACAGCCAGGCTAGCAAATGTCGTTTGGTTTTTGAAAAAGACCAGCAAGAATTGGTTGTATACTACGAAGACAACGGTGTGGGCTTTGCCCAGTTGACTGGTCAGGAATTGCATACTATAAAGGATAGGTTGGTAACGGTGAAAGGAAGTTTGGAGTTTCTTTCTCTAGCCAAGCCCACCCGCCTGTCCATCCGAATTCCGTTTGAGGAGGTGGTAGAATGAGAATCTTAGTCGCAGAAGACCAAGCAATGCTGCGGGACGCCCTCTGTCAGCTCTTGGGCTTTCAAAATGCGGTTGAGGCTGTTTTACAAGCAGAAAACGGCAGTCAGGCCATTTCTCTTTTGGAAAAAGAGCCAGTAGATGTGGTGCTACTAGATATAGAAATGCCTGAAAAGTCGGGCCTAGATGTCTTGGAATGGGTGCGAGAAAAAACCTTGCCCGTCAAGGTTGTCATCATGACCACCTTCAAGCGACCGGGCTATTTCGAGCGGGCGGTCAAGGCAGATGTGGATGCCTATGTGCTCAAGGAACGCTCCATCGCAGACCTCATGCGGACTATTGAAACGGTCTTGGCGGGGCGGAAGGAATATTCACCAGAATTGATGGACATTCTCCTGACCCAACGCAGTCCTTTGACAGCCCAAGAAAGTCAGCTACTTAAGCTGGTGGCAGATGGCTTGTCCAATAAGGAGATCGCCAGCCAGCTTTATCTGTCTGATGGGACGGTTCGAAACTACATGACCTCTATCCTGTCCAAGCTAGGTGCCGAAAACCGCACCGCTGCTGTTAAGGTGGCACAGGAAAAGGGTTGGTTAGTATAAACGAATGAGATTGGGCTAGAACCCAATCTTTTTTGGCTTAAAAAATGACAAGACCGATTGCGTTTTTGTATTGAAAATCTTCGGATATTCTGCTAAAATTTTATATATGAAACGACTATACGATGTACAACAGTTGCTAAAACGTTTTGGTATAATCATCTATATGGGCAATCGTTTGTATGACATTGAGATGATGCAGATAGAGCTAAATCGTGTCTATCAGGCAGGTCTTCTGGATAGGTTGGACTACATGGAGGCCGAATTGGTTTTGCGACGGGAACATCGTTTGGAATTAGAGTATCAGCAGTTGAAGGAGAGTAAGTAGTGGAAACCTTGTGGGTATTTATTGTTTTTGTCGTCATTTTAGGTTCGTGGATGGGCTTTAATTATTGGAGATTGCGTCAAGCAGCGACAGTTATTGACAATGCTGCCTTTGCAGAGAAAATTCATGGAGGTCAGCTGATTGACCTACGAGATCCAAGTGAGTTCGGTCGTAAGCATATTCTGGGTGCCAGAAATATTCCCTACCAGCAATTACGCCAATCAACAGCAGCTTTACGCAAGGACAAGCCTGTTTTGATGTATGAAAATGATCGTGGTCAGTTGGTTACGCCAGCAGCTCTTTACTTAAAGAAACAAGGTTTTAAGGAGATCTATATTTTAAGCTACGGTTTAAATGGCTGGAATGGAAAAGTAAAGACTGCTAAATAGTCTTTTAATCGGTAAGATTATGTATGCCGGCTTGGTAAACAGTAAGGAACGTGGGAATGGAAAGGAAATATGAAAAGTTATCCCTAGCTGAATTAGGGATACTTATTTTAATGGTGTTGATATTACTCATTAGTTTGGGAGCTGGTTGGTATCTTGATTCCCAAAAGTTAGTTGAGACATCAAAGGTAAATCAAGAGCTTGTTCCAGATGATTCTAACTATAATGCTGTAGAAAATGCAGTTATCGAATTAGAAGGCAATAAGACAAAAGAAAAACTTGACCTTGCTCAAGCGGCTGTAGCTTCATTGACAGATAGTGGACTTAAAGCTAAATTACAGGCAAGGATAGATAAGGTGCAGCTAGAGATTGCTACATTGATTGATGCACAGACTAAAGCAAGTCTCGAAAAGGAGAAGAAAAAGGCTTCTACATCAGCGGACAGTAGTTCTGTTAATGATAGTCTTGCAACAGAAACGGGAACGGAATATTCCCATGAATCAGCAACCTCTAACGATGTAGCATCTGTTCAAAATACATACAGCAGTTTAGATGCTACAACGACTTACACCCCACCTGCTAGCCAAGCAGACACAAGCACAACTCCTGTGTCCGAGGTCAGTGAAGCGCCCGTTGCGGAAACACCAGTGACGGAAGCGTCAACTGCTACTGAAACTAGCGTAGAAAGTCCAGTTGCAAGTGAAACGCCAGCAACATCATCTACAGATAATCCATAGATAAAAGGAGAGCAATCTCCTTTTTTTAGTTTGATTGAGCCGTCCAGTCGTTTTTTTGTTATAATATTCTTTATGAGAATTGTATCAGGAATTTATGGCGGACGACCACTAAAAACTTTAGAGGGTAAGACAACTAGGCCCACATCGGACAAGGTCCGTGGTGCCATGTTTAATATGATTGGTCCTTATTTTGAGGGTGGTCGAGTCTTGGACCTCTATGCAGGAAGTGGCGGTTTGTCTATCGAGGCTGTTTCTCGCGGCATGGAGGCTGCAGTTCTGGTCGAGCGTGATCGGCGAGCGCAAGCCATTATCCGCGACAATATCCGCATGACCAAGGAAGATAGCAGGTTTCAGCTTTTATCCATGGAAGCCAAGCAGGCTTTGGCTCACTTGAGCGGATCCTTCGACCTGGTCTTTCTGGACCCTCCCTATGCAGCCGAGGACATCGTAGCAGATATTACTGAGCTGTGTCAGCGCCAGCTTTTGTCCCAAGAGGTCATGGTGGTTTGCGAAACGGATAAGGCCGTTTCTCTTCCGGAGGAAATAGCAGAGCTGGGCATTTGGAAAGAAAAAATATATGGAATTAGTAAGGTAACAGTCTATGTCAGATAAGATAGGAATGTTCACAGGATCCTTTGACCCCATTACCAATGGGCATCTGGATATCATCAAGCGAGCAAGTGGCCTGTTTGATAAGCTTTATGTAGGTATTTTTTTCAATCCCAATAAAATTGGTTTGTTTACAGGGCAGGAGCGTCAAGCCCTTCTACAAAAAGTTTTTGAGGGAAATGAGAAGATTGAGGTCTTTTTAGCTGGTCAGGAATTGGTGGTTGATGTGGCCCGTGAGCGACGGGTTAGTCATATCGTTCGAGGCCTGCGTAATGGAATTGACCTTGAATATGAAGCTAATTTGGACTATTTTAATCGCCAACTAGCTCCGGAACTTGAAACGGTTTATCTCATGTCTAAACCAGAGTATCGGAATATATCTTCTAGTCAAATCAGAGAATTGATTCATTATCAGCAAGATATTAGTCCCTATGTTCCCCCAGTTGTCAGTGAGGAGATAAAAAAGAATGAAGAAAAATAAGAAATTACTACTGATTAGCTCCATTGTCTTAGGTACTTTATTGATTTGGTTTACGGTCTTTGTCCCCCTGCCATACTATCTGGAAAAGCCGGGAGGGGCTTCGGATATCCGTCAGGTCTTGACAGTCAATGACCAAGAAGACAAGGAAACTGGTTCTTACAATTTTACCTACGTTTCAGTCCAACAGGCAACGGCCTTGCAACTCTTGGCGGCCCAGTTTGACCCTTACACAAGTGTTAGTTCAGCAGAGGAGATGACAGGTGGGGCAGACAGCGAGGAATACTTCCGCATTGCCCAGTTCTACATGGAAACTTCGCAAAATATGGCCAAGTACCAAGGTTTGACCTTGGCTGGTAAAGAGGTCAGCATGGATTTCTTCGGAGTTTACGTTCTAGCTTTAGCCGAAGATTCAACTTTTAAGGAAATTCTCAATATTGCGGACACTGTTGTTAGTATCAATGGAAAAACCTTTGAATCCTCACCAGACCTCATTAAATATGTCAGCAGTTTGGAATTGGGCAGTGATGTAACCGTTGGCTATATAAGTGGTGGTCAAGAAAAATCAGCAGATGGTCACATTATCAAGCTTTCAAATGGTAAAAACGGGATCGGGATTACTCTAGTTGACCATACGGAAGTGGAAAGTTCAGTGCCGATTGAATTCCAAACTGGCAATATCGGTGGACCAAGTGCCGGACTGATGTTTACCCTTGCAATATATACGCAACTGGCTGACCCAACCTTGCGTGATGGGCGCGTGATTGCGGGTACCGGAACCATTGAGCAAGATGGTAGCGTTGGTGATATTGGTGGAGCAGATAAGAAGGTATTATCTGCAGCCAAGGCTGGAGCAAGTATCTTCTTTGTTCCCAATAATCCAGTTGATGAAGAAATCTTGAAAGAGGATCCAACAGCTAAAACCAACTATGAAGAGGCTAAAGAAGCTGCTGAGAAGGCAGGTCTGGACATTGAAGTTGTGCCTGTCAAGACAGCTCAGGATGCCATTGACTATTTGAAGCAAACCAAGGGCGAGTAAATCGTCCTTTTTGCTATTTCATTAAAATTGTCTGAAATTTCTTTGATAACCTAAACTAGAAGAATTTCAAGTCAAATCGTGGTATAATAGTAGGGTTAGATAGAAATATACTGTATGAAGAAATTACAAGATTGGAGGATTCATGAAAAAAGATATTTCACCAGAAATGTACAACTACAACAAGTATCCTGGACCAAGTTTTGCTCGTGTGGGGGATAAGGTTGTATCTGAAAATATTGAACTAGACCTTGTGGAAGACTATAAAGAGGCTTTTGACCAGACTATTTTCGGTCAGCGTTTTTCACAGTTGATGCTCAAGTTTGACTATATTGTCGGCGATTGGGGCAATGAGCAATTGCGTTTGAAGGGCTTTTATAAGGATGATAAGACTGTTAAGTCTGACTCTAAAATCAGTCGTTTGGATGATTATTTGACAGAATTCTGTAATTTTGGCTGTGCTTATTTCGTCTTAGCCAATCCAAATCCGCAGGACTTGCCTGTTGAGGAGGAGGACAGACCCCGTCGCAAGCGGAGTCGTTCTCGTAATCGCAACAGAAATCAGCAGCGGACGGAGCCGATTGCGCCAAAGGAAAGTAAGAATAGTCGTAATGACCGTCAGAAAAAAGGGAAGCAGCAGAACAAGCAGTCGGAACAGCGTCATTTTACTATGAAAAATGCGGGTGCCAAGGCTAGTCAGACGGAGCGTAGTCAGAAGCGTGACCGTAAAGAAAATAATCGGGAGATGAATGAGGCTAAGCGTAGCTTTGTTATCCGTCAGAAGTAGGGAGAAAGATGAAACCATCAATTTATGCCTTTAGTCAAGCCAATCTAGTGGATTGGATTTTAGAAAATGGGGAAAAGAAATTCCGTGCGACACAGATTTGGGAATGGCTCTATCGTTCCCGTGTCCAGTCCTTTGCGGAAATGACCAACTTGCCCAAGTCATTGATTGAAAAATTGGAAGAAAACTTTGTGGTCAACCCACTCAAGCAACGGATTGTACAGGAGTCTAAGGACGGGACGATCAAATACCTGTTTGAATTGCCAGATGGCATGCTGATTGAAACAGTTCTCATGCACCAGCATTATGGTCTGTCAGTCTGTGTAACAACTCAGGTAGGTTGCAATATTGGTTGTACCTTCTGTGCTTCTGGTTTGATTCCTAAGCAACGTGATTTGACCAGTGGTGAGATTGTGGCTCAGATTATGTTGGTGCAGAAATACCTGGATGAGCGTAATCAGAATGAGCGTGTCAGCCATATCGTAGTTATGGGTATCGGTGAGCCGCTTGACAACTATGACAATGTTATGACCTTCTTGCGTGTGGTCAATGATGACAAGGGCTTGGCAATCGGTGCCCGTCACATCACGGTTTCGACTTCTGGCTTGGCACCAAAAATCCGTGATTTTGCCCGTGAAGGTGTTCAGGTCAACTTGGCAGTTTCTCTCCACGCGCCAAATAACGACCTTCGTTCCAGCATCATGCGGATCAACCGTCGTTATCCAATCGAAGTATTGTTCGAGGCAATCGAGGACTATATCAAGGTAACCAACCGCCGTGTGACCTTTGAGTACATCATGCTCAATGAAGTTAACGACGGAGTTGAACAGGCGCAGGAATTGGCTGATTTGACCAAGAATATCCGTAAATTGTCTTATATCAACCTCATTCCATATAACCCGGTTAGTGAGCATGACCAGTACAGCCGTTCAACTAGAGAGCGGACCCTGGCTTTCTTTGATGTTTTGAAGAAAAATGGGGTCAACTGTGTTGTTCGTCAGGAACACGGTACAGATATTGATGCGGCTTGTGGTCAGTTGCGTTCCAATACGCTCAAGAAAGACCGCGAAAAGGCGCGTGCTCGTATTGCAGCCGCAAAAGCAAAGGCAGGTATTGGAGCATGAGAAGATTCTTCCAAGCAGATGGGAATCTGACCAAGCTAGGAAGACAAATTTGTAAAAGCTTAGCTGGGGCCTATGCTCTGGCTATTGTTTTACTCTGTTTCCTACCGCAGTCTTGGTACCCCCAGTACAAAGACTTTTCCACACCAGGCATCATTCAGATTGGGCGGCTCTATCTACTCCCCACTCCCTTTAATAGTATTGTCAATGGTGATAAGGTAGATAGCCTAGCAGATTTGGGCTGGATATTCTTGCAGAATTTTACCAACATTTTTCTACTCTTTCCTCTGGTTTTTCTTCTCCTTTTCCTTTTGGAAAAATGGCGGAGCCTTGGAGCAGTCATTCGTTATACCTTTTGCATGAGCCTGTTTATTGAGTGCACTCAGCTATTGCTAGACATACTCATTGATGCGGGGCGAGTGTTTGAAGTGGATGACCTCTGGACAAATACACTTGGAGGTGTTTTGGCTTATGGCCTCTATCGTTGTTTTATTCATACTATTATGGATTGTAAACTAGATAAGTAATCGCCGGCGATTGTCCAGAGTATTCTGAAAATTTAGAAAAATAATTGACTTATTGTAAATAATAACGTATAATTGTAGGTAATTTAAGATAAATCTTATCGCTTTCAAGGAGTGAAGGATTTTATCTTAAATAAATCCTTTTAGAATACGGACCAATTTATCGTGCATCTCCGTATATCTGGAGATAGAGGTATGGCCTCCCCTAGTCAGTGTCCATTACCACCCAGTCCGTTTCGTATTTTCCTCTCCCTATCTTACAGAGAGGAATTTTCTGTTTAGACTATACAAAACCCCTGACGGTTGCCTATCGTCAGGGGTTAATTTTTATACTCAATGAAAATCAAAATTTGACTTGCTCCAAAGGTTCGGGGAACCTTTGTAGGTTGGAGCTAGAGCGAACCTGTTCGCTACAAAAAGGTTCGGGGAACCTTTGTAGGTTGGAGCTAGAGCGAACCTGTTCGCTACAAAAAGGTTCGGGGAACCTTTGTAGGTTGGAGCTAGAGCGAACCTGTTTGCTACAAAAGGTTTGGGGAACCTTTGTAGGTTGGATATAGAGCGAACATAGTTCGCTACAAAAAGGTTTGGGGAACCTTTGTAGGTTGGATATAGAGCAAACCTGTTCGCTACAAAAAGGTTTGGGGAACCTTTGTAGGTTGGAGCTAGAGCGAACCTGTTCGCTACAAAAAGGTTCGGGGAACCTTTGTAGGTTGGAGCTAGAGCGAACATAGTTTATGTATCAAAGCGATGATAGAAGTCTATTCCTTTTATATTCCAGGGGAACGGACTGAAAATCTCCACAGGAGCTTTTCAGTTATCAAATCAAGTCAACAACGTCGGATTTTCGAAGAGTATAAAACCAAAACCCCTGACGGTTGCCTATGAACTGCTCCCTGTCAAGTGGACAATGAAATAATAAAAGATTAGGCGACGGCCTTGTTCCTCATTTCAAGAGGGGCAAGGCCGTTGTTGCGTTCTTGAAATCGTTGATGA
>NZ_POJD01000250.1 GCF_002960445.1 Streptococcus suis | reverse complement strand
CCCAGAAAAACGAGATACTAATTCCGAAGTATTGAGCGTTTCCTTTAGAACAATCGGACTGGTCACATCATAGAAATCTTTCCGAATTTCAAGGGCAACAGCTACTTCTTCAAGGGCCGCATTTCCTGCTCGCTCACCGATACCGTTGATAGTTCCCTCGACACGACCGGCACCGTTTTTAATAGCTGAAAGGGTATTGGCAACAGCCATTCCTAGGTCATTGTGGCAATGTGGACTGAAAATAATCTCACGGTCCGATTTGACGTTT
>NZ_POJD01000025.1 GCF_002960445.1 Streptococcus suis | reverse complement strand
AAGGGTCTGGACATTGATAAAATCATGATGCACTTGTCTGACCATTTCAACTCTTGGGACTACAGACAAGGGGAATATTACTAAGATATCGTCATTTAGTTTATCTTTTATTACGTCGTTAACTCACCTTGCCTAACTCCAGTTATGCCTGCGGCTCGTTGCCTAGTACTAAAAGTAAACTAAAAGACTATTATTGAGATCGATCCGAAAGGGTCGTTTTTTCGTACTCACATAAAAAACTGACCGAAAATTTTTCAGTCAGTTTCTTATGTTTATTCAATTACCAACATGCCTTCTTTAACGGCAAATGGGT
>NZ_POJD01000249.1 GCF_002960445.1 Streptococcus suis | reverse complement strand
TTTTATAAAACCTTGGCAGACCAAGGTATTCAATTAACTGACCAACAAAAACACCAATTTCATCGCTATTTCCAACTATTAGTGGAATGGAATGAAAAAATCAATCTGACAGCTATTACCGAGGAAAGCGAAGTCTATCTGAAGCATTTCTACGATTCTATCGCTCCACTCCTGCAAGGCCATATTCAGAACGAACCTCTTCGGCTTTTAGATATTGGAGCTGGAGCTGGATTTCCTAGCCTACCTATGAAGATCATCTTTCCGCA
>NZ_POJD01000248.1 GCF_002960445.1 Streptococcus suis | reverse complement strand
TATACGCGACGAACTGGTCTATGCTAGTTTTTGCCATATCTTTTTGGAGGGCTTGATTACAAGAGAACAAGCACAGTCGCTACTGCAATTCTCTCAAGAAACCAAGCCATTTTCCCTAGAAGGCCCCACACAAAAACGAAGTTTTACTTGCCTACTTTACTGTCTGTTGCTGTCTGTCGATAATGAGCCAGAGTCTATTTATCATGCATTTTTAAGCACTGACGACCATGAGCTACTCTTCCAGCAGGCCTTGGATTATTTGACGATTGAA
>NZ_POJD01000247.1 GCF_002960445.1 Streptococcus suis | reverse complement strand
AATTCGTGATTTTTCAAAGGACAAATTATCTATCGATTTTTCTCTGAAATCGTTAATGAGTACACCTCAGCTAATTGGTCTAGTTGTAGGTAAATTGCTTTATCCGTCATATGGTATGATGGTCACTATAGGGCGCCTTTTTAATACAATAGTCTATATTATAGGTATCTACTATTTGATAAAAAAAATAAAGTATGGGAAGATGACCCTGTTTTTTGTCTCACTTTTACCTATGATGATTCAGCAGGCTGGCTCACTGTCTTATGATGTGGTGAACTATCTGGCTGTTGTTGCATTTTTTGTTTTTTATGTTAACTTATTGGTAGACAAGGTACTGACCACCAGGAAATTTATTAATTTAATAT
>NZ_POJD01000246.1 GCF_002960445.1 Streptococcus suis | reverse complement strand
TAAAGGCTTCTAGAGTTGACAAACCTTCTTCTGCAAATTGACCAATCAAGTGTACAGCAATTTCTGTATCTGTCTGCCCTTTCAAGTCATGACCTGCAAGATACTCTTCCTTGATTTCTGCGTAGTTTTCAATCACACCGTTGTGAACTAGGATATGTCCAGCAGTTTGAGAAGTGTGAGGGTGAGCATTGTTCTCAGTTGGCTTACCATGAGTCGCCCAACGAGTATGACCGATCCCTGTTGTCCCTTCAGTCTTATCGCCAACTTTTGCAGACAATTCTGCAATGCGACCAACAGCTTTCACAAGATGAGCTTGCTCACCACCCGTCACAAAAATACCTGCTGAATCATAACCACGGTATTCTAATTTTTCAAGTCCTTGAATCAAAATATCAGTTGCGTTTGTATTTCCTACAACACCAA
>NZ_POJD01000245.1 GCF_002960445.1 Streptococcus suis | reverse complement strand
TGGTACAATACCTGTAGCTTCAGTAATAGCTGCCTGTGTATCTTGAATTTCTCTCTGTACTTGCTCCCCAGAAATAGTGACTAGATTGGGATGATTCCACGTATGGTTGGCGATGACGTGCCCTTCTGCTACCATTCTACGGAGAATAGCTTCATTCCCAGCTACAGCCTTACCAACAACAAAGAAAGTTGCTTTGGCATTATATTTTTTCAGTAAATCTAAAACTACCGGTGTTGTGTTCGGATTGGGTCCATCATCAAAGGTTAGAGCGACCTGTCTCAAATGTTTCTTATCC
>NZ_POJD01000244.1 GCF_002960445.1 Streptococcus suis | reverse complement strand
CACGAAGTAACTGGGCAGGTGTTAAATTAGTATGTGAGGACATTAAAATTCTAGGAGCATAACCCTATGAATACAGTCAGAATTGATTATTTTGCAGTAACCGTTAAAAATATTCCTCCAGAAAGTGTTTTAACTGATATTCTTTTAATTCCTTTAGAAGATTTCACATTAAATAATTGGGGAATAAACAAGTACCAGCGACATTATGCTTGTTCTGAGATTAAAGTGTACTTTAATGAGGATAGACCTTCAATGGGGGTTTTTATCGAATTAAAAGGGCAAGGTTGTCGCCAATATGAAGAATTTTTGGACGGTAACGAAAATAATTGGATAGCTTTGATAGGTCGGTTGTATCAGTATTCGGTTAATTTTACTCGCT
>NZ_POJD01000243.1 GCF_002960445.1 Streptococcus suis | reverse complement strand
GGACTAGTATGACCTGATTCAATACCTTGTTTGGCATCTAGCTGGGTGGAGTCGCTATCCATATTCAGATGGACAGGTAGTTGAAGCTCCTGAGAGATTAATTCGGGTAGGAGTAAATCGCCTTCGGCTAATCTGTAGCCACGATTACGGGCAGCCTCAATAGTTAAACCATGCGTTTCTAACTGGCGAATGGCCTTCCAAATGGATGTCCGTGAAATGCCCAATTCCTGTGCCAAATCTTCTCCGCTGACATAATCCTCTCTCTCTTTTAAAAGGAGATATATTTTCTGATAGGTTTTCATACCTTCATTATAGCAAAAAAATCACCTAAAACGTGATATAATAGTTTTAAATAAGGAGGTTTTCATGAAGACACTTGATTACATTGTTACATTGACCAACACTCCGTCGCCAACTGGTTTTACGACGGATATTAT
>NZ_POJD01000242.1 GCF_002960445.1 Streptococcus suis | reverse complement strand
AAATGTTCGTAGCAAAGAAGAAGTGGAGCGGCAAAAAGGAATCTCTTCTGCTGACAGCAAAAATCAGGCAGCAGGAAATAGTAAAGACGGCCGCTACAGAACAGACGATGGCTATGTCTTTAATCCGACAGATGTTATTGAAGACACGGGAGATGGTTTTATCGTTCCGCACGGCGACCATTTCCACTTTATTCCTAAAAAAGATTTATCAGCTGCCGAATTGAAGGCTGCTCAAGATTACTGGAATCAAAAAGGAAGTGTGAGCTCGGCTAGTGGTAGTCAATA
>NZ_POJD01000241.1 GCF_002960445.1 Streptococcus suis | reverse complement strand
CTAGTTGAAGTAAGATTTGTATGAGAAAAATCAGGAGGATACGTACCTGTTTGCGTGACCATTTTTCAGACAAAACAAGTGAGGAACATACCAGTAGGCAGGCCAAGCTTTCTGTTAGTGCAGTATAGAAACGTGGAATATCAGGGAAATTGATCATAGTAGGCTATCTCCGATGAAGTTGGTTAGAGCTGTCATAAATTCTTTTTTCCTTGGGCGGCTAATCGGCAAGGCTGTATTTGTGACGTAAACAAGGCTACCTTCCACTTTTTGAACATGGGACAAATTGATGATATAGGCCGAGTGGGCTCGTACAAACAATTTACTGTTTAACATGGCTTCGAGATTTTTGAGACTATTATGGGTAATGGTTAGGCCACTGTCAACTGTGTAGATGTGAACCTGATGTCCTTGACTTTCTAGGTAAACAATATCTTCTTGATAGAGTTTTACGGTGGACTGCTTGCTTTTTATATACAAACTTTGCTTCTCTTGGCTATCGGGTAATTTTCTAAGAATTTTTTTAAAATGTTCCTCAAAGACAAAGGAGCTCAGTGGTTTGAG
>NZ_POJD01000240.1 GCF_002960445.1 Streptococcus suis | reverse complement strand
ATACTAAATCCCTTGCCTTTGAAAAGGCTCTAGTGCGTCCTGAAAAAGAGGTTAAAAAGGTACATACTGCCCTTGATGCCTTAAATTCCAGTTTGGCTGACGGACGTGGTGTTGATTTCGCTTATATGATGTCTATCTATCAGGTTGAATCGAAGATGACCTTGATTGAGGAGTTAGGTGACCTCATTATGCCTGATCCTGAGAAGTATTTGAATGGGGAACTGTCCTATGTTTCTCGCCAAGACTTTCTGTCAGGTGATGTCGTCACTAAGTTAGAAGTGGTGG
>NZ_POJD01000024.1 GCF_002960445.1 Streptococcus suis | reverse complement strand
GATAAATCTGCCGATTAAGCCCTTTGGCCTTTTCCAAACGACGATTGAGAAAGGCACGAATCCGCTTGTAAAACCAATCCGAAGTTAGAAAAAGTGATTGGGCACCAATTACAATCAAAGAAACATTATTGGCATGTTCTTCCTTAAGCCCTAGCGCTCTAGTCACAACATAGGTCCAATCACCATTATCAATACAGATAAAAATAGTAAAGTAAACAACCGCTCCCGCTACTATAACAAGGGGAAGGGCACGGATATATTTCAACATATAATAACCTCTCTTGGACAATTCTTAGAACCTATATTCATAAA
>NZ_POJD01000239.1 GCF_002960445.1 Streptococcus suis | reverse complement strand
TATCTGCGGCCGAACCTTGAATTGGTGAGTTGATGGCTGTTCGTTCCGCAAAATTACGGACATTGAAATTGCGAGAGTTTATATCTGGTAATTCACGACGGCGTTTGTAAATCGTCTCTACATAACCCTTATCACGTGCCTCACGAACAATGGTTTCCATGTAATTCTTAATTCCTGGGAAGCGTTCAAAATAGGTATCGATATAGGCTTTAGCTTCCTTACGTGTAATCCCCAAGTTATTGGATAGACCGAAATCTGAAATACCATAGACGACACCAAAGTTTACAGCCTTGGCATTCCGACGGTCATTTGGTGTCACATCCT
>NZ_POJD01000238.1 GCF_002960445.1 Streptococcus suis | reverse complement strand
AAATCTGACCTCACACTGGAGTGAAACCATTCAAATTCCAGGAAATGCTCGCAATCTTCATGTCAATATTCAAGAATGTACAGGATTAGCATGGGAGTGGTGGAGAACAGTTTATGACAAAGATTTACCACTTGTTGGTCAACGTAAAATAACCATCTGGGGAACAACGTTATACCCACAGTATGCGGATGAGGTGATAGAGTAATCTGGCAATGTATTATACTCTCTTAGCCACAGAGGCTAGGAGCTAAACACTATTCGTCAGAAACTTATCACAAGAAAATGGTATTAAAATAAGGATTCTATTCAAATTTTGGGTAGAATCTTTTATATTTTCCTAAAAACTACTTTTAGGTATGAGAACTCGTTCTGAAACTATTTTCAGGATTTTTTGTATTTCTACAAAAATCGAAATTACATTCTAAATAAAAAGAGGTT
>NZ_POJD01000237.1 GCF_002960445.1 Streptococcus suis | reverse complement strand
GCTTGCCGAACAAAAACGGATTGTTGCTCACATCGAGCGAGCCTTGGAACAAGTTGAAGTCTATGCTGAAAGTTACAATAAACTCCAAGAGTTAGATAGAGCTTTTCCAGATAAACTGAAAAAATCTATCCTCCAGTATGCTATGCAAGGAAAATTAGTTGCACAAGATCCGAACGACGAACCCGTCGAAGTCTTACTTGAAATGATTCGTGCTGAAAAGCAAAAACTCTATGAAGAAGGCAAGCTCAAGAAGAAAGATTTGGCGGAAATAATGGTCGAAAAAGGAGATGATAACTCTCCTTATGGGAAGATTCCGAGAAATTGGACTCTTCTTTCTGTCAAAGATATTTTTTCAATTACGACAGGGTTATCTTAT
>NZ_POJD01000236.1 GCF_002960445.1 Streptococcus suis | reverse complement strand
TTGGTTACTTGAAAATGATTTTTGATGGCAATAGTCAACAAGATTCAGAAGTTATTCTAGTTAGGGGGGCTTGGGCTGGAGCACAAAAATATGGTGCTTTACCTTGGTCAGGTGATATTGACTCTAGTTTTGAGTCTTTAAGAAATCAGGTCAATACAGGATTAAATGTTGGAATGGCTGGTTTGCCATGGTGGACAACAGATATCGGAGGGTTTCATGGAGGAAATGCTGACGATCCAGAATTCAGAGAGTTGATGATTAGATGGTTTCAATATTCTACCTTTTCACCGATTTTGAGAATGCATGGAGATCGCTTACCACATTCAAAATCTCTT
>NZ_POJD01000235.1 GCF_002960445.1 Streptococcus suis | reverse complement strand
CCAAACATCCAGAGCATGAGAATGGCAAAAACGAAAGTTGGAGTTGAAAATGTCAAGAAGTTATACACGCCAATGATTTTATCTGCAAGTGAGTTTTGATAACGACCTGCAATCATACCCAATGGAAGTGCAATCAAATAAGTCAATACCATCGTCAAGAGGGATAATCCAATTGTATTATTCAAGCGCTGCATGATGACATCAACAACTGGTTGTTTAAAAATAACACTCTGACCAAAATCTCCTTGCAAAAGATTGCCTACCCAGCGGAAATACTGAACAGGGATTGGGTCATAGTAACCTGCCGCAATCCGTTTTTGTTCAATGATTGCTGGATCAATATTGGGGTCAATCAATCCTGTAAAGGGATCCCCC
>NZ_POJD01000234.1 GCF_002960445.1 Streptococcus suis | reverse complement strand
CTTGGAAACGGTGCTGAAATTAAAAAAGTTTCAGTCGAAAAAGGAAGTAAGGTAATCGCCAACCAACAGGTTCTACTCCTGACAAATAAATTCGAAGAAATGCCAGACTTGTACGCAATCACCAAAGAGAATATGGATATATTTGCTGAATGGACTGGTATCGAAGTGACCTATAAAGGAACGGGTTCAAAAGTAGTCGACCAAAGTGTAGAGGTCGGTACCGCTTTGAATAAAACCAAGAAAATAACAATAACCTTAGGAGACTGACATGCAATTCGCACTTATGTCGGGATTGGTAGCTTTTCTAGCAACCGTTCTCTTAATCCCACGATTTATTACATTTTATCAAGCCAAACGCATTGAGGGGCAACAGATGCACGAAGATGTGAAACAACATCAGTTTAAGGCAGGTACACCAACAATGGGGGGA
>NZ_POJD01000233.1 GCF_002960445.1 Streptococcus suis | reverse complement strand
GGTTCTGTTGCAAAGTTTTAAATCTACTATCAAATAAGGTAGAATAATAGAAAAAGATAGCAGGAGGAATGACGATGAATCATTTTAAAGGAAAGCAATTTCAGCAGGATGTGATTATTGTAGCCGTGGGCTACTATCTTCGTTATAACCTTAGCTATCGTGAAGTTCAAGAAATCTTATATGATCGTGGCATTAACGTTTCTCATACGACGATTTATCGTTGGGTGCAAGAATATGGCAAACTACTCTATCAAATTTGGAAAAAGAAAAATAAAAAATCCTTTTATTCATGGAAAATGGATGAAACGTACATCAAAATTAAAGGAAAATGGCATTATTTGTATCGAGCCATCGATGCAGATGGTTTAACCTTGGATATTTGGTTACGTAAAAAACGGGACACACAAGCAGCCTATGCTTTTCTTAAGCGGTTAGTGAAGCAGTTTGATGAACCGAAGGTTGTAGTCACAGATAAAGCCCCCTCTATTACAAGTGCCTTTAAGAAACTAAAAGAATACGGCTTTTATCAAGGGACAGAACATCGTACCATTAAATACCTGAATAATTTGATTGAACAAGACCATCGTCCAGTAAAGAGACGCAATAAATTCTATCGAAGTTTACGCACTGCCTCTACCACGATTAAAGGCATGGAAGCCATTCGAGGATTATATAAGAAAACCCGAAAAGAAGGCACTCTCTTCGGGTTTTCGGTCTGTACTGAAATCAAGGTATTATTGGGAATCCCAGCTTAAATCATAGATACCGTAAGGGATTTTATTCTTTATTTAAAACTTTGCAACAGAACC
>NZ_POJD01000232.1 GCF_002960445.1 Streptococcus suis | reverse complement strand
TTTTAGGAGATGAGCTGAAAAGAGCTCTCCTCAGCTTTTCACTGTTCAAAGCATCAAAATCCGTTTTTCTAGTTTCCATTTTCCTGAATCCAAAGGCATTTCTTTTAATGACTTTGATGAGATTGTTAGTTGTTTCTGATTTGGTGTTGGAAATTGTGAGTTTTGTTGTTTTTCATACTCAATAAAAATCAAAAATAGCAAGTCTAATTTACTTATAACATGTAAAACCTTAATTTATAAGTTTGAGTTGAGGATTGTGGATTTCAAGTA
>NZ_POJD01000231.1 GCF_002960445.1 Streptococcus suis | reverse complement strand
CTTGCTGGATTACCTAGAAGGTACAAACATCTTGGCTCAATCAGATGCTAACAAGAAAGCTTGGTTGCGTAAGATTGAAAACTACTATGTCCAAAATAATGGTGTTGATACCCATGCTGGAAATTCTGCGCGTGCATTGACAGATGCCGAAGTGGCAAGCTTGAAGTCCTTCAATGATTTGATTGATCAGAGCATTATTGTTCAACGCCAATATGTCAACAATCCAACTAACACAAGCAAGAAGTGGGATAGAAACAGTTATGTCAGCGTTCCAATGTTTGCAGCTAACTTCTCAGCCCTTTCAAACTCAAACGGTTCTCCAGGCGACATCATGTTCCGCCGTATGGCCTTTGAATTAATTGCTGCCAAAGGGTACACAGATGGTTTTGTACCGTATGCTTCTGGCCAGTTGTCTGATCTAGCTATGGAGAAAGGCTCAATCATCTATGATACTTG
>NZ_POJD01000230.1 GCF_002960445.1 Streptococcus suis | reverse complement strand
TGTTTATTTATTGGAGTTCGCCATCGCTACTGTAAGCGGTAGAAAGGGAACTCCTTTTTTTTGTGCATTCCATTCTCCATTTCAAAATATTGGGGCAAATTAATTTGGCTTGTGAAAGTATTTTTGTTGAATTTTATTCGTTTTCTCCTGTAATTTTTGGTATAATAAATCCTGTATATCTTAAATTGAAATGAGAAGGTTATGAAAGATAAAATTAGGCTTGAATTAGAAGGCATCGATATTCGATTCGATGAACCTTTAAAAGAATATACCTATACAAAAGTAGGAGGAGCTGTTGATTATCTAGCTTTTCCGCGGAATC
>NZ_POJD01000023.1 GCF_002960445.1 Streptococcus suis | reverse complement strand
CAACAGGACAAATTATGACAGTTTTCTCATTTTTTTTGTTATTTTCTTTTATTAATTCTACCATTTCTAGAGCAAGTGAAATAAAAATTTCCTCATTATTCTTTTTTATAATCAATGGAATTCTACTATGGTTTTCTAATTCACTTTTACTAAAATTGTAATATTCTATCATGCATTACCTCATGTTTCCTTGAAAACTATGAATGATTATTGATTCAATGTAACTTTTATTGAAAATAAAATGGCTAATTGTGTTTCACAAGAATTATTTAATCTCCATTAATATACTATTCATTTGATCAATTAGAA
>NZ_POJD01000229.1 GCF_002960445.1 Streptococcus suis | reverse complement strand
CAATTTGTGCTGAATCGTAAACCCACTTATGTCCAAGAAGAAGTCTACCAAAACTTGCGGGATCTCAGCCGTTTCTATCAGAATCTGACCGAGGATATTGTTCGAGCTAAAAACCGCCTGCACAAGGTCTTACAGGTCACTTTCCCTGAATTGGAAAATATCTTATCGACACCATCTGGCGAACAATACTGGAACTTAGTTATAGCTTTTCCTTGTAAGGACTGCGTACTTGAGTTAAGCAATGATGAACTCTCAAAGAGCATCCGTCTGTCCACTTCAAAACGGATTTCTGACAAGCGTGTGGCTTACTTAGCCGAGAAGCTTATAGCACTAGCTAATCAATCTTATTGTGCCGTCAAGAAAACCTCTCCAATACTGGAAGAGGTCCGTTACTATACAAAAGAATTGCTTAGACTTTCTGAACAGAGACAGGCAGTCTTAGACGAAATGGTGGAACTAGCTCAGCCATTACCTGAATATGACATTCTGCTCTCTATTCCTGGAATAGCTGAGACTACTGCAACAAGTATTATTGGTGAACTGGGAGATATTCGCCGTTTTCAGTCTGCCGATCAAATCAATG
>NZ_POJD01000228.1 GCF_002960445.1 Streptococcus suis | reverse complement strand
GATGGCATGTTGTAAACTAACTGGAATCGCCTTGATAATACTCTTACGAACCTTTGTAACTGTGATAAAAACGTTAAACAAACCGCAGAGGAAAACCATTGCCAAAGCTTCTTGCCAAGTAAAACCAAGACCAATAACCACTGTATAGGTAAAGAAGGCATTCAACCCCATACCTGGTGCCAAGGCGTAAGGTACGTTAGCAAATAATCCCATAACAAGCGTTGATACAGCACTGGCAATTATTGTAGCCAAGAAAACAGCCTGTGTTGGCATACC
>NZ_POJD01000227.1 GCF_002960445.1 Streptococcus suis | reverse complement strand
TTGGACATATCTGGGAAACGTGGACCAAATTCTTCCAAGTTTTCGCCAATCAATGGATTTTGGCCAGTCATGTTGATGTGGTCTGTAATGGCCATAAGGGTACCTGGACCGTAGCCAATACCACCTGCGGCATTAGTAACAATCACTCCTTCACAACCAAGAGCTTTCATGACACGGACTGGGAAAGTCACGACTTCCATCGGATTTCCTTCGTAGAAATGGAAACGACCTTGAAGAGCTAAGACCTTACGTCCTGCCAAATCACCGTAAACCAACTTACCAGCATGACCAACAACTGTTGATTTACCCCAGTTTGGAATATCTGCATAGTCGATGACAATAGCATTTTCAACTTCTTGGGCCAATTCACCCAAGCCAGAACCCAAAATCAAACCGAATTCAGGTTTTACCAAACCTTTTTCTTCCAAGAACGTTT
>NZ_POJD01000226.1 GCF_002960445.1 Streptococcus suis | reverse complement strand
TATTTCTTAATTGTGGCTTCATTAAGTCCAACCGTACTTACATAATATCCCTCTGCCCAGAAATGACGATTACCAAATTTGTATTTGAGATTGGCGTGTTTATCAAACATCATTAGAGCACTCTTACCTTTTAAATATCCCATAAAGCTTGATACACTTAATCGCGGAGGAATACTGACTAACATATGAACATGATCCGGCATCAGATGTCCTTCGATAATTTCTACGCCTTTATAAGTACACAAACGTCGGAATATTTCTCCCAAACTACTTCGATATTGATTATAGATGATTTTTCGTCTATACTTAGGTGTGAAGACAATGTGGTATTACACAGCCACTTTGTATGTGATAAACTATGTGCCTTTTGCGCCATATTTTTCTCCTTTCGCTTTACAATAGGCTTGAACACCTTTATTGTATCGCGTTTGGAGTTTTTTTGGTGTAACCTTCGTCGCGCACCCGCATAGCGGGTGGTTTATTTGTCACGCACCTTACGGAGCGTGACGGACTAAAAGTCACATAATTAAAAACTTGGAG
>NZ_POJD01000225.1 GCF_002960445.1 Streptococcus suis | reverse complement strand
CGTCCGAACTTTTTCATACACTTCTATCTTACCCTCACCTGTAAAATACAGAATCGGTTTGATGCTCAAAAGATTGCCAAGCAAGGCTGCACCATTGGACAAGCGACCACCTTTTACCAAATGATTGAGGTCATCAACCATGATGAAGGCTGTAGTCTTCCCAATTTCTTGGTCCAATTTCCCAGTAATCTCTTCAAAACTAAGTCCTGCATCAGCCCATTTGAGAACATTTTCGACCATCATACCTAAAGGAGCCGATGTGATTTTGGTATCTGGAAAGGCAACGGTTAATCCTTCAAATTCATCAGCCAAATA
>NZ_POJD01000224.1 GCF_002960445.1 Streptococcus suis | reverse complement strand
CTTAATTCCTCAGGAAAATCTAACATATTCATACATTGCTCCAATAAGGCCGTCGCTTTCTCTTGGCTTAAAGAGCGACTGTCAACTCTTATCAACTGATAAAAGCTAGTTGAGGCAAAAATAGTAGCTTCTTTTATGAAATTTTGAACAAATGCTGGGATGTCTTCTTGTTTTAGAGGCAACAGTTGTTTCAGAAAAACCTTTTTGATGGCTCTTTCTGACCATCCTACTCGCCGTAATTCAATCAGTGCGTGCTTTATTTCGGTTATCTGTTCAAGATTTTTCAACAAACCTTTTTGCCTGATAAACCAA
>NZ_POJD01000223.1 GCF_002960445.1 Streptococcus suis | reverse complement strand
ATTCTCACTTCAATGCAGAAAACCAAACTGCTTTTGAACACGTCATCCAACATCTAAAAGAAAAGGGTATACGCATTACCGAAACTAGAAAAGCAGTCGTTGCCTACATTATCGAAAGCGATGACCACCCTAGTGCTGAAATGATTTATCAAGATCTAATACCTAACTACCCCAACATGAGTCTGGCGACTGTTTACAACAACCTCAAACTTCTATTGGAAGAAGGGTTCGTGACCAAATTGAAACGGACCAATGATAATACTACTTATTACG
>NZ_POJD01000222.1 GCF_002960445.1 Streptococcus suis | reverse complement strand
TAGGACTGGTAATACAAGAATGAGCTGAACTAGGGCAAAAACTAGCGGCTGGTGTAAGATAGCTGGCAATGGCAATCCCCCACCTGGTAACATAGGTCCCATTGCAATGTAGAGTAGTGGAAGCGTGAAAATGGTTGACCAGATAAATCTGCGCCATAAATCATTTTTGTGTTGTTCTTTTCCGCTTGGTTGAGCTTCTGACTCTTGTGTTTTTGGCAGTACCGCTTTATAACCTGCTTTTTCAACAGCTGTCGATATCTGATAAGCTCAGATGGGCTGGATC
>NZ_POJD01000221.1 GCF_002960445.1 Streptococcus suis | reverse complement strand
TTTGTTGAGGTCTGTTAGCCCGAGTTTCGACAAGACAGTCTTGACCTGGCTTTCAATCTCCCAAGCATTGAGAGAATCCATCTCAGCCATCACCTTTTCCAGTCTTGCTTGACTGGTTTCATCGTAATGAGATAAGAGCAGCTCGTATTCACGAATCAGCTGGGTTTCACGGAGGTCAGATGAAAGAACGGTGTCTAAAACTGTCTTGCTTTCATCAAAATCAGGTTCCTGGGTCAGATAGGCGATTTTATAAGCATTTTTGGTACGAAAAGGTGATACATCTCCGTCAAAACCGATACGACTTGACAGAACATCCAACAAAGTCGTCTTTCCTGTACCATTGACCCCAATAATCCCGATACGGTCGCCTTGATGGATGATGAAAGATAGATCAGCAAAGACCGTTTTATCTCCGACAGATTTAGTCAGGTGTTCAACGATA
>NZ_POJD01000220.1 GCF_002960445.1 Streptococcus suis | reverse complement strand
AAAGAAGAAGGGGTGGAAGAAGTCGCAACAGATGTCTTTGACCCAAATCTTCACATGGCCATTCAAACAGTCCCAGCCACAGACGATTGCCCAGCAGAACACATCGCACAAGTCTTCCAAAAAGGCTACAAGCTGCATGAACGCTTGCTGAGACCGGCTATGGTAGTGGTGTCGGAATAGTCGCTCTGCTATTTCCCAAAAAAGAAAACCTGACCGAAATGTCATTAAACTAGGCTAAATTGAACATAAAAAGTAAATTAAAAAGAGGTAACACATATGTCTAAAATT
>NZ_POJD01000022.1 GCF_002960445.1 Streptococcus suis | reverse complement strand
ACCGTTATTTTGGGAGCAATTAAGCCTAGTAACACTCCCAAAACAACACCAATTCCGATTTTTCGGATTAAATTCATTTTTTTCCATACAGATATTATTTTATTCACTCATTTACCTCCAAACAAACATTTTTCAATCATAGCAGAAAAATCCAGTCAGGTCAATAGCCTTGGCTTCTAAAATCTATTTTCTGCATGATGCAATCTATGTGTGGCGCCCATTTTTTTACGAATAAATATGCATCTGTAATCAAAATAAAATACTTTA
>NZ_POJD01000219.1 GCF_002960445.1 Streptococcus suis | reverse complement strand
TGCTCTGCCGAGCAAGTCAGATGGATGAGCTAGTAGCTGAATTGTCCAAAGTCTTCCCAAGAGAGAAAATCATCACTAGCAAGCCTGGACCTGCTGCTTATGTTCTCAGTGAGAAGGATTGGCAGGCTTCGCAAGCAGCATTTGAAAAGGGAATCTAGCATGAAAGTGCAAGTAAAGATACCAGGAAAACTCTTTCTGGCAGGGGAATATGCAGTTGTTGAGGCCGGTTATCCTGCGGTGATTGCGGCGGTTGACCAGTACCTAACCGTCACCATTGAAACAAGTGACCAAGGCAGTCTTCATTCCAGTCAAAAGGCAGATCTTTATCTGATCTGGGAGCGTAAGGAAAATGAGATTTTCATTCAAGATGACCATCCCTATGCCCTGATTGAGATAGCTATGCAGGTAACGGAGGAATATCTGACGGCCAAGGGCTATGCTTGTCATGAAACCTATAGCCTATCTGTTCAGTCCGACCTAGATGACCAAGCCTCTGGTGCCAAGTACGGTCTGGGTTCCTCTGGTGCTGTAACGGTTGCGACAGTCAAGGCCCTGTTGACCTACTACGGTCACCGACCAGATGCCCTCCTGACCTACAAGCTGGCAGCCTTGGCCCAGACCAAGCTAGGCATGACAGGTTCCTTCGGAGATTTGGCGGCTTCCAGTTTCGGTGGCTTGATCGCCTATCATTCCCTGGACCGTTCTTGGCTTTTAGGGAAAATGGCAGAGCTGTCTCTGCTGGATCTGGTGGAAAGTGATTGGCAAGGTTTGTCTATCAGCCCTATTCAGTTACCTGAAGGCTTAGACCTCTTGGTGGGATGGACAGGATCGGCGGCTTCGACGGACAGGCTAGTTTCCCAGATGGAAGACCAAAAAAGTCAGACTGAAAAAGAGCAAATTCATAGCCAGTTTCTAGCCGACTCCAAGACCTGTGTAGAACAGTTGATAGTAGCTTGTCAGACAAATGACTTGGTATCAGCTAGACAGGCCATTTCTCAGAACCGCAAGCTCTTACAAGATTTTGCGAGAGGAATGGGCTTGGTCATTGAAACGCCTCGACTGAGCCAACTCTGTGATCTGGCCCAGACTTATGGGGCGGTGGCCAAATCATCTGGTGCAGGTGGTGGTGACTGCGGCATTTGCTTGGTAGACGGTAAGGAACAAAAAGTAGCGATTGAGAAGGCTTGGCAACAAGCCGGCATTCTTCCACTCCAACTAAAGATCACAAGTAGAGAATAAGGAGAACCCTATGTTTTATCTAGGAGAATTTGGTTTAGACCGCAAGGATCAACACGTTGGCTTGGCCAACCAGCAATATAGTGCAACGCCGGCCAAGGACTTTACGGAGACCTTGTTTGTCCATCATTCCCTGCCACAGACCAAGGTGGATGAAGTGGATATTTCGACCAGTGTAGCTGGTTTGGACTTTGCCTTTCCTTTCTTCATCAATGCCATGACCGGTGGAAGCAAGAAGACGCGGGAAATCAATCGTCTCTTGGGAATTATGGGGCATTTTGGGAAGATTGCTTTGGCTTCAGGCTCGGTTAGTGCGGCGATCAAGGATCCGTCTGTTGCGGAAACCTTCTCTGTTATGCGTCGGGAAAATCCTTATGGCATTATTTTTGCCAATCTAGGTGCCCACCATAGTGTGGAGAACGCCAAGCGAGCGGTGGATTTGTTGGAGGCCAATGCCATCCAAATCCATGTCAATGCACCTCAGGAGATTGTCATGCCTGAGGGAGACCGTGACTTTACTATGTGGTTGAAGAATATTGAAACCTTGGTGCGGGAGATGGAAGTACCGGTTATCGTCAAGGAAGTTGGTTTTGGCATGAGCCGTGAAACGGTTGCCCAGCTGGCTTCTGTCGGTGTCAAGACCATTGATGTGTCTGGTACTGGGGGGACGGATTTCGCCAAGATTGAAAATGCCCGTCGGACCTTCAATGATTATGCCTATTTAGAGGGGTGGGGTCAGTCAACCGTGACTTCCTTGGTAGAAGCCATGTCTGTTTCTGAAGATATCCGTCCAAGCCTGATTGCCTCTGGTGGTATTAAAACACCGCTAGATATTGTCAAATCCTTAGCTCTTGGTGCAGACCTTATCGGTATGTCCAACCATTTCCTCCAGTATGTCAAGGATGGAAAAGGGCATCGTTTTGACGACGGCTTGCAGGCTATTAAGACTTATCAATGGCAGATGGCTGAAATCATGACCATGTTGGGTGCTAAGAATATTGCAGACCTTCGCAAGAAAGATGTGGTCTTGGCTCCAAATGTCCAGAACTGGTGCGAGGCGCGTGGGATTGATTGGAAAGCCTATGCCCGTCGGTCGCAAAGTATGAAATAAACAACCAAACTCGCGAAAGCGGGTTTTTGAGTTGGACAAGATAGTATTTTTTAGCAGAGACTGTTTTCGGTCTAATCGGTTACAGCAGGATTACTGCTTCAGCCTTACCTTCAAAAACTGGATGGGCAGGACCGTGATTGACTATAAGATGGACTTAGGGGATTTGGAAAAGGCTATGAAATGGGAGGCATAGTCTTTTCCAAATTCCTCATTCTAGTTAGAAGCTGCTGGTTGGATAATGGAAAAAGACCTATATCGAGACTTGTCATCTTGATGTAGGTCTTTGTTTTGTTACTTTTTATCCATCTCCGTGCCTGTTTGCATCATAAAAGTTGATGTGGGCACTATGGTCCGGTTAAGAGAGGTATCTAATTAAGAGTTCATCCTGCATATAATTGATGTAGTCGGTCCACTGCTTCAGTGTCGTCTCAGGGTTCTTTCCGAGAAGAATATTTTCTCGAATTAGAGAGAGTTGGTGGAGTGAGTAAGTGGAGAGTTGAGGAGGGAGTTTTCCGTCTGTTTCCAAAGCATAGTGACTATCTTTGGCAGCTGTAAAAGCCATTTGTTGAAAGTGTAGGAATTCATCTTGTAGGGCATCTGTCAGAGTTTGCGCGGTCTTGCTTTTTATGGAGCCATCTGCATGAAATTCGTAAAGATAGGGGAAGTAGGCCTCCTGTTTGGGTTGGAAATAGTGGCGGCTAAAAAACTGCTCAATGCTAGCGCTATTTTCGGTCGAAAGGAGAATTCGAATAGACTCGGTGAAGTTGCTCATATTTTGCTTTAGTATCTGGTTATAGCCTTCGAGGGTAAAGAGAGGTGTTGCAGCATAGTAGTCGTTTCTAATAAATTCCCAAATCTTTTTAAGGAAGTAAGAAACAGGAGAAACTTGGGTTTCTTTTTCCAGCTCAATGAGTTTTTCGATGTCCGACTGATAAAGTTGTCCTTCTCTAGCTCCATAGTTGTCTGGAGTAGCTTGTAGGTTGAGAGGGTCGTCGATGAAGCCGAGACTAAGGGGACCGATATATTGAAGGCTCTGTCCATGGAATAGCTGGTAATTTTTCATGAGTTGCTTGGCAGCGCAGCTATTTCCATCGACCCAGTATTTATAGAAGGCTTGCTCCTGATGCTGGTTAGCTGTTATTCCTTTTACATCTAACTTATCTTTTTGCGTTCGACAACATAGATTGAGTGAATGGAAGCCATCAAACCGCTCAGGGAAATGGCTCGATGCGCCAGACCTAAAAATTTTTTTCCCTTCTGTCCGACAGAGAAGTTCAACCTCTGTTAGGACATCCTTAATGGATTGTTGTTCCCATTCCACGGGTAACTTGGCTTTTTGGATGAGATATTGCTGTATAGCTGTTTCATGTTGGGGTAGCTTGTGCAAAATGTCATAAATGGAGTCATAGCGATCAAATTGATAAGCAAAGTTCTTCTCAAAGTAGCTAATGGTATATTGAGTGGGATAGATATAGTGTAGATCCATAGTGTACCCACACCCTTGACAGGCTTTTTTCTTAGTGGGATGAATGGCAAACATGGTATTGGCATATTTTTTACTAGAGGCTTCCAAGCCTAGCTGTCTTGCTTTTTCATCTGCCCATTCTTCTCTCTTTTTACTAGTAGTGTCTTTCTTAGCTGTCTTTGTAGCACCCCAGACTGGAGAGCCATCGTCCTTAAATCGAATGGGGAGGTTTTTATAGTTTGGATGGGCGATGATTTCCTCCATATACGAAATGAAATTGGGATGATAGCTGACAGATGTCTTTCTCACCATAGTAAGGTTCCTCTTTCTGTTAGGAGTTGGTTGTTTCAAGGTCTGCTGACCTTATTTATCGGAAAATCCCTAGACCGTGCTTAAGGATAATGAGACCAGATATATTATACCACAAATCCCTTATTATCCAAATGTCAACGTCATTTTCCTCTGTATCTTCCCTGCCGATAGTTTTTAAATGGCCGGAATAGGTAGGATAGGAGGGTATATTTCTCGATAGTAAAGATTGCTTTTCTACCTTTTTTGTTCTATTTATGGTATGATGGTGAATAAATAATCATTTGAAGAGGTGTTTAGATGAAAGCTATTGTTACAGTTGTCGGTCAGGACAAGACAGGGATTGTTGCGGGTGTTGCGACTAAGATTGCGGAAATGGGTTTGAATATTGATGATATTTCTCAGACTGTTTTGGATGAGTATTTTACCATGATGGCGGTGGTGTCATCAGATGAGAAGAAAGATTTCACGCAACTTCGTGCAGAATTGGATGCCTTTGGTCAAAGTTTGAACGTGAAAATCAACATTCAAAGTGCGGCGATTTTTGATGCCATGCACAACTTGTAAGGAGAGCGGTCATGGATATTAGACAGGTTAGAGAAACCATTGAGATGATCGAGGAGCAGCACTTCGATATTCGGACCATTACCATGGGGATTTCCCTCTTGGACTGTATTGACTCGGACATCGATAAGGCTGCGGAGAAAGTGTACACCAAAATTGTAACCAAGGCCAAGAACTTGGTAGCGGTCGGTGATGAGATTGCGGCAGAACTAGGCATTCCCATTGTCAACAAACGGGTGTCGGTAACGCCTATTGCTTTGATTGGTGCGGCGACGGATGCCACGGATTATCTTCCCTTGGCTCATGCCTTGGATAAGGCGGCTCATGAAATCGGCATCGATTTTATCGGAGGCTTTTCAGCTCTGGTTCAAAAGGGTTACCAAAAAGGGGATGAAATCCTCATCAACTCTATACCGCAGGCATTGGCCCAAACGACAAAAGTCTGCTCGTCAGTCAACATCGGCTCGACCAAGACGGGTATCAACATGACTGCCGTGCGGGATATGGGGCGGATCATCAAGGAGACGGCGGAAGCTTCTGATATGGGGGCGGCCAAGCTAGTGGTCTTTGCCAATGCGGTCGAGGACAATCCTTTCATGGCTGGTGCCTTCCATGGTGTCGGCGAGGCGGATGTGGTCATCAATGTCGGCGTTTCTGGGCCTGGAGTGGTCAAGCGTGCCCTTGAAAAAGTGCGTGGCGAGAGCTTTGATGTGGTGGCAGAAACCGTTAAGAAGACGGCCTTCAAGATTACCCGTATCGGTCAGTTGGTCGGCAATATGGCCAGCGAACGCCTGGGTGTCAAGTTCGGTATCGTGGACCTGTCCCTTGCTCCGACGCCAGCTGTTGGCGACTCAGTAGCACGAGTTTTGGAGGAAATGGGCTTAGAAACCGTAGGTACGCACGGAACGACCGCTGCCCTGGCTTTGCTCAATGACGCTGTCAAAAAGGGTGGGGTCATGGCCTGCAACCAAGTCGGTGGCTTGTCAGGTGCCTTTATCCCTGTATCTGAGGACGAGGGAATGATTGCGGCGGTGCAAAATGGCTCGCTTAACCTTGAAAAATTGGAAGCTATGACGGCTATCTGTTCAGTTGGTTTGGACATGATTGCCATTCCAGAAACAACGCCAGCTGAAACCATTGCAGCTATGATTGCGGATGAGGCGGCGATTGGGGTCATCAACCAGAAAACAACTGCGGTTCGTATTATTCCGCTTGGCAAAGAAGGGGACATGATTGAATTTGGTGGACTTCTGGGAACAGCTCCTGTCATGAAGGTCAACCAGGCTTCGTCTGTGGACTTTATCAACCGTGGCGGACAAATTCCAGCACCGATTCATAGTTTTAAGAACTAAAAACGTAAACCGATTGCGACAAGCAGTCGGTTTTTTGCTATACTAATAGTAAGAAAAGACAAGGAGAATGCTATGGCAGAAGTAAGATTATATATTTCTCGACATGGGAAAACCATGTTTAATACCATCGGTCGCGTGCAGGGCTGGTGTGATACACCGCTGACCAAGGCTGGTGAGGAAGGAATTCGTGAATTGGGCTTGGGGCTCAAGGATGCGGGCATTGATTTTAAACTAGCCGTATCCAGTGACCTGGGGCGGACCGTTCAGACCATGACCATCGCCCAGCGTGAGTTGGGAATTTTAGGAAAAATCCCATATTACCAAGACAAGCGTATCCGTGAATGGTGCTTTGGTAGTTTCGAGGGTATGTATGATGCCGAGCTTTTTCAAGGTGTCCTGCCTCGTTTGAAAGGGACAGTTGATGCGACAGGTATGTCCTTTGCGGAAATCGCAGCAGGTATCCAAGAAGCAGACACCGCTGGCTGGGCGGAATCATGGGAAGTTTTGAGCAATCGTATCTTAACAGGTTTTGAATCCATCGCCCAAGACTTGGAAAAGCAAGGCGGAGGTAATGCCCTTGTGGTCAGCCACGGTATGACCATTGCAACCCTGGCTCATCTGTTGGAGCCAGAGCGTGGGGCTAATATTTTCCTTGATAACGGCTCAATCACCGTCCTCAAATACGAAAATGGTAAGCTCTTGATTGAAGCGGTTGGGGATATGTCCTACCGCCAACGCGGAGCAGAATTGATTGCCCAAGGGGAATAAATGTGAAATGAAAACATGTATGTCATACGTTTTTTCTGATGTGTGACATACATGTTTTTTATATATGAAATCTAAGTTACATCATTTTAACTCTTTCCTGCTGAAAATAAAGTAACTCAGATAGAGATATAGTATAGCAGATATGAAGCTAACACCCATGGATAGCTGTGTAATATGTTCCCCCTGTTGAAGCGAAAGAAATAGAAAATAATCTGTTGGTAATGTCATATGGAGTAGGTTACTAGTAATAAGGTTGGTGACATTGTCAAAAAGAAGGCTAATTAAACTAAAGGCAAGATAGGCTTGATTGACTTTATTGGACTTGACAAATATCAGGATGGATAACAGAGAGATACAGATAAATAAAGGTGTTTGAGCAATGAAACTGTGTATTATCACTGCAACATCAACAGGGGCACCCAGAAGTAAGCCAATACTGCTACTCAATAAATAGGCTAGAAGGATATAAGCGAGATCTAGCACAAGGGTTGCTAAGACTTTATAGAAAAATACTCCTTTTCTTATTTGTTGCTTGATAATAATATGATTGATGGTACGGTAAGTAAAATCTTCTCCAAAGAATAGGTTTGTCGGGACGATAAAAAATAGTGTGATAAATTGAGAAAGCAATTGAATAAGAGAGCTAGTGAAGTCTTCGTTGCCATGCAACAAAAAAGCGGATAAAAAGGACAGTAAAGCCAATATTCCCAATGAAATCGTTAATCTCTGTTCTTTTTGAATCTTAAATAAATCAGCTTTAAAGTAATGTATCATGCTCTTCTCCTTCTTGAAGCAATGTCAGATAATAATCTTCAAATGACATTTGTTGTTTAAAAATTTCTTTGACCTCAATCTCATGGTTTATCAAGAGATGAATGAGGCTCATAACATTCGTATCTGATGACAGACTGATATAATCCTTATCTATTTTGTAAGCGATGTCCTGCTCTTCAAGGATAGTCAAGGTCTTAGGATGGTTGTTCGTTTGTAGATAGAGCTGTTCTTCTAGGGTTTGTTCAAGCTCTTGCTTTGAGAATTCTTTGACGATAAGGCCCTTATGCATAATAATGTACCGATCAACCACCATCTCAAGCTCTGATAGGATATGACTGGAGATAAGGATGGTCATCCCATATTGATTTCGAAGATTTAAAATAATACTTCTCATTTCTTTGATTCCAACAGGGTCAAGACCATTAATCGGTTCGTCTAGGATTAAAAAATCAGGCCTATCTAGGATAGCTAAGGCAATGGCTAAACGTTGGCGCATTCCCAATGAAAAATCTTTGGATTTTTTCTTAGGATCCACATCCTCTAAACCGACAATTGCTAATGTCTCTAAGACTTTTTCATCAGCTTGCTTAAGGTTTAATTGCAGAGCCATGTAACGAAGATTATCGATAGCAGATAAATTGGGTTGTAGAGCAGGGGATTCGATTAAAGCTCCAATACGACAATTTTTTGAGCTAGTAATGGTACCAGAAGTTTGGGAAATGAGGCCAGATAACATTCTGAGAAGCGTTGTTTTCCCAGCACCATTTTCACCAACTAAGCCACATATTTCTCCTTTATTAATCGTTAAAGAAACCTGATGAACGGCCTTTTGTTTCCCGTATTGCTTTGATAATTCTTGGGTAGATAAGAGAGATGCCATAACTACCTGCCTTTCTATAAAAAAATGATAAATCTATGATATACTAGATTCAAAAGTTAGCAAATTTCGTTACATAAATGTAACGAGTGGAGAATATAATGGGAACTTACGGAAAAATTTTTAAAATCATTCGTGAATCAAAAAATATGTCTCTAAAAGAAGTGGCTGGGGATTTCGTGACACCTGCTCAGCTATCACGCTTTGAAAATGGAAAGAGCAATCTTTCTGTAGATACATTTTTTCATTGCTTGAGACGGATGAATATGGTTGAGGGCGAATTTTCTACCCTCTACCAGTCCTATTTTCAGATAGATAATTTGTTTTCTTCAGAAGAATTTGTCCGTGCAGTTTATAGTCACAATGCTCAGTATATGGACAATAAAATTTTGTACCATCAAGCAGAGTATGATAGAGATGGACGTCCGTTTGATAGGGTGATGGTCGCAGCCTTTCATATCTTCAAGCAGCAATGGTGCGATCCTGATTATGATGTTTCTGAGGATGAAAAAGCTATTCTATCGGACTATTTAATGTCCATAGATGATTGGGGGAAATTTGAACTCTGGATTTTCGGAAATTGTAGCAGAGGTCTTCCTAGCAAGATGTTGGAAGTTCTGGGAATGGAAGTTCTCAATCGAACAAATTTTTATATGGATATCACAGAAAACAGAGATAATGTCTATAAGGTACTCATCAATATTTCGAGTAGTTTGTTAGATAGGGGAGAGGAGACTGCTGCGATTCGCTTTCTCAAAATTCTTGACTCTGTCAATATCATGGAAAAGAATATGCGGGATCGCTTGCTGCTTAAGCTCCTAAAAGCACGCTTGTCCTACATGAATGGAAATGATGGTGGCCTAGAAATAATGAAGGAATGTCTGCATATTGCCAAATTTTTAGATTGCTATGATTTAATCCACCAGATCAATAAGGAAATTGAGAAAGTTACAGATATGTAATGAATTTTAAGAGGCTCGTCATTTCCTGTAAGATAATACTTGTAAGTTTTACAACTTTACAAAACAATGTTTAGAAACTGTATTCACAAGAAAAGTGCTTTTAGAGAAGAGATGGTTTTTCGCTAATCAAGGCAGTTTTTTGAGGGAATACTAACTGTATTTTGAAAAAAACGAGCGGTGAGTAGCTGAAAAGCTAGCCTTAGCTAGAAGTGCTGAACTGTGAATACAGTTTCTCAATTATCTTGGAGGAAATAATGATGAAGAAATTACTTGTTTTAGGTGCTCTTGCAATGCTAGGTTTTGTAACTTTTGGGTTTCTAACAACTAATAGCAGTTCAGCAAGTGCTGAAACGGAGGGCAAGGTAGTTCTGTTTGGAAAAGTCGATTTTTCAGACGATGAAGAACAAGACACGGATGAGGAAAGGGAAGAAGTAGCGACGGAGAGCGATGATGTCAGCTGGCTTGAGAACTTTATCACGACAGGTTCTGTTGCAAAGTTTTAAATCTACTATCAAATAAGGTAGAATAATAGAAAAAGATAGCAGGAGGAATGACGATGAATCATTTTAAAGGAAAGCAATTTCAGCAGGATGTG
>NZ_POJD01000218.1 GCF_002960445.1 Streptococcus suis | reverse complement strand
CATTTTGTGATAAGTCAATTCCCTCTAATGTTGGAATTTCTTTCAAAAATTGATAATCCTTAACGCCTGTGCTAGTCATCCATAATTGTTTCAATTTTTTAAATTGCAAGATAGGTTTTACATCATCAATTGGCGTAAAACCAATCCCTAACACTTCAACATTTGGCATCAAGTCCAGACCGGCTCTCTTTAGCGGATCTTTTCGCTGACCAATATTTAGATATTTTACCGTTTTTAACCACTCTCTCATCTTCTCGGAATCTGTTTCATTAGATGGGAAAGGAGTATCGGCCGTAGCATGCAAAATATCTTCAATAATCTCATCATCAAAACCTAATTGTTTTAAAGTAGCCATTCCAATTTT
>NZ_POJD01000217.1 GCF_002960445.1 Streptococcus suis | reverse complement strand
ACGCTGACAGTGTACGCGATTCCATCGATGCTATTCAAAAGACTTGGGAAGCAGCAGTCTTGAAAGGTGTTGCTGACAAGACCAAAGGAAGTGCACCGATGAAGAAAGCACCAGTGGAATCTGGCGAAATCACCAAAGAACAATTCAATCGCATGGGAGTACGGAGTCGAAATGAACTTTTTGAACGTGACCCAGAACTATATAGAAAGTTACGAGGATAATAAAATATGGCAACAGGAATGACAACAACCACACAGATGATTAACCCCGAAGTTATGGCAGATATGGTATCTTATAAGCTGCCTAAACTTATTAAATTTACACCACTTGCATATGTAGAAACAGCATTGGTGGGTGTTCCAGGGGATACTTTGACAGTGCCTAAATGGACGTATTCTGGCGATGCTACCGAAATCACAGAGGGTCAGGCTATTCCAATCGACCAACTTGGAACGGATAAAACCACAATGACCATCAAACAAGCTGGTAAAGCTATTGAGATTACCGATAAAGCTGCTTTGGTAGGTCATGGCGATGTGTACAGCGAAGGTGCAAACCAAATCGCTCTTGCAATCGCAAACAAGGTAGACAATGACCTAGTCGCAGTCGCCAAAACAGCAACACAATACATTGCAGAAGCACCTACAACAGTAGACGCTATCGATAAAGCATTGACAATTTTTTCAGACGAAGAGGATTGTCGCTATGTTGCTCTTGTCAACCCTAAAGATGCAATCAAGTTGCGTGCAGATGCAGGCAAAACTTGGTTGAAAGGTTCTGAAATTGGGGCAGATGTCGTTGTTTCAGGTACTTTTGGCGAAGTTTCAGGGGTGCAAATTGTTCGCACTAATAAGATTGAAGAAGGGAAAGGCTTCCTTGTTAAAGTATCTCCTCTCCAAACGGATATGGACGATGATGCAAAATATGGAGCTTTTGTAATCAACCTCAAGCGAAACGTGCAAATCGAAAGCGACCGCGACATCTTGAAGAAAACAACAGTTTATTCAGGAGATGAGTACTACGGTGTTTATCTGTACGACGACACTAAAGTCGTGAAATTCGGAGGGAATTCGTAATGGGGATGTTATTGCGCCGTCATTCGGAGGATAAACAAAACACAAATTTAGCCGACTTGACAACCAAGGAGCTGAAAGCCTTGGCTAAAGAGAAACACGTTGAAGGTTATTCCACAATGACCAAAGATGAATTGATGGAGGCCCTAAATGCGCTTTAAAGTTTTAAAAGAGTTTACAGATGATGAGCTTGGTTTTGTTCATCGTGTTAACGATATCATCGAACTAACCAAGGAACGTCATGAGCAGATGAAGAAAAACGCTAAATTGCAAGATGTGAATTTGGCTGATTACATTGAAGAAATCAAGACCAAAGGAGCAGAAGCTCCTGCAAAATAGGGGGCGGATATGCTAGAAGATTTGAAAATATTGACAGGCGAGAGTGATTATAAAATCCTCTCGTCTTTGCTTTTGAGGGCAAAAAATATCATTTTGACTGAGACAAATAGAAGTCAGCTTACGCCAGCGCTGGAAGGTTTGCAACTGGAAGTAGCGCTTGAGCTGTTCAATCGCCAAGGAAGCGAGGGCGAAACATCACGAAGTGAAGGGGGCGTGTCTGTGTCTTATAAAGACGGATTGTCTAATACTATTTTGAACGGTATTCGGAGTCATAGACTCGCAAGGGTGGCAGGCCGTGCGTTTGAAGCGAAACCGACTGAAACCATATTTGATCCGTAAAACTGTTGTTGTGACGAGTGATGAGGGTATCAAGAAGGCTACTTACAGCGATGTTGCTACTGAGATACGGGCTGAGATATGGCCTGCTAGTGGTCGCTTACAAGCTGAGATATACGGTCAGAGATTGGCCTATATTTTGAATTGCTTGGTAGACCGTGAGACTCTTATTGATGAAGGCGATGGTTTTTGCATCGATAGCGATAAAGTAACCCATAAAGTCATATCTATAAAACGATATACAAACCATCAATTGTTGGAGTTAGAACAATGTCGCGATTGATAGGTGCTGACAAGCTAATTGCAAAATTTAGACGATTATCAGGACAGCAGCAGACCGAAATCATGGCGAAAGCTGTACACAACACTGCCAAGAATGTTGTCCAAGCGGATGCAATTTTGCGGGCCCCTGCAAACAATGGTGATTTGCGAATAGGTATTGAAGTTCGGATGTCTAAGTCTGGGAATCCGAGAGCTGAAGTGGTTAGCACATCAGACCATGGCGGATTTGTTGAATTTGGTACAGGTCCAAAAGGTGCTGCCAACCACACAGGTATTTCTCCAAATGTCAGTGTGTCCTATCGTAGTACACCTTGGTACGTCCATGAGTCCCAGATTGATGTTGGCCCTTATCGTTTTCAAAAGCTCGGTGAGTTTTATAAGATGTTTGGTCAAGTCGCCAAACCTTATCTTTATCCAGCCCTCAAGGATAATGAAGAGCGAGTCACGAAGAACATCAATAGATTTGTCAAGCGTAAGTTAATTGAAGAGGTCAGCAAATGATAAATATTAAGCCTATTATTTACAAGAAATTAAAAGAAGTTGCGGGTAATGTGACAGATACATATCCGCAAGATTGGGAGAATTTCCCGGTTATCATCTACTTAGAAGAGGAAAACAAGCCTTACGAGATTACAGATGATACAGAACAGATGTCCTATTTGCGCTACAAGGTCGATATTTTCCACAATGATAGTACCTCGGAATTAGCCGTAGCGATTGATGCGATTTTTGCATCTCTCGGGCTAAAACGTACATCCAGCGTGGATACACCCGACCCAACGCACTTACGACACAAAGTCATGCGATTTGAAGGGATTTTAGATCTAAACTCCCGAATCGTTTACCAATACAGAATGGAAGGATAAAACATGTTAGCAAACGGAATTAAATTGAAAATGAGCGAGACCAAGGGGTCTGGCTATACAGTTATCGAGGGCTTGAAAGAAGTTCCAGAACTCGGTATTGACCCTGAGAAAGTAGAAAACACGACCCTTGCGGATACCATTAAGCAGTATGAATTTGGTATTGGTGACGCTGGCGAATTGGAATATAAATTCAAGTACGAGAATTCCAAAACAACTTCTAGTTATCGTACTTTGCGTAAGTTGTCTGATTCAAAAGCTATCCGTCACTTTGAGCAAGAGTATCCAGACGGCACTACTGTCCGCTTCTCAGCTCAGATTGCTGTTAAGTTAGGCGGTGGCGGTGTCAACTCTGCTATCGAATTTACATTAAAACTGGCTTTACAGTCAGATTTGGAATTCACGGACCCAACCGTACTTTAAGGAGGAATAGATGTCAACACGTAAACCATATATCATTTGGACCGTCAAGGGAACAGACTATAAATTGCGTCTTAGCGCTCGCCAAGCCTGTGAGGTTGAGGAAAAATTGGGTGTTAATTTGCTCAAGATTTTCTTGCCCAAACCAGGTGAACAGTTCAATCTACCACCTTTGAAGGTCATGTTGTTGGTTGTTCAAGGTGCTTTGCAGAAGTTCCATCATGGTATCAAATTGGATGATGTCTATAACTTGTTCGATGATTACATTGACGAAGGTTATGGACAAACTGAATTGATGACTGATATCATCTTACAATTGTTCGAAGTATCGGGTTTTATTCCTCGGAACAAGGAGAAGGAAGAACCGACGTTGACAGTAGTCGAGTAGGTTCTGGTCCTTGTTCGGTCACAGAATTGATTAGCGGGTTTTATCCAACGGCATTAGATGCAGGGATAGACCCGTTTTCTTTTTGGGAATACACGCTTTTGGAATTAAAAGAGCTAGTTGAAAGTTATAACAGGCAGCAATTCCAGAAACAGAAAGAAGTCGCTTCTCATCACTTTATTCAATCGCAGATGATAGCCCGCTTTGTTTCCATGATGTTCCAGGAAAAGGGTGAGGCCCCTGACATTTGGGAGTTCTATCCTACTTTGTTTGAAGAGGACAGACAGCAGATTGAACAGGCACGCATCGAAAGGGATTTAAAAATCCATCAAGAGCGGATGAGAGCATACGCAGAAAGAATGAGAGGAAGATTCACAGCTTCCGAATGACAAAGAAAGGAGGGAACTATGGCTGTTACGTTAGAGGAGTTGAGAGTCATTGTAGAAGGTGAGATTGCGCCGTTTCAGAAGAAGATGAAGCAGTTAGAATCTCAAATGAAACAGACTCAAAACAAAATTGAGAACAGCACAAAGGGGCTGAGAGCAGGCGTTACTAAGCAGGCGAACGGTATCGCTTCGGCTTTAGCTGGTCTAGGGAAAATCGCTGCTTTGGCTTATCTAGGACAAAAAATGGTCCAGCTAGGCATGTATTCTACCCAGATGGCTCTTGAAGTCAGTGCTTCAGTCAATCAAATCAAACGACAGATGGGTGAAAGTTCCCAAGCATTTTTAAAATGGATTGATAACAACGCCAACGCTATGAACATGAGCGTCGGTGAAGCTACTAAGTATGGAGCGGTCTATTCCAACCTGTTTTCCAACTTTATCAAGGATTCTAACAAGCTGAGCGCTTATACAGGTAAGATGTTACAGACATCCGCTGTGATTGCGCAAGGTAGCGGACGGACCATGACCGATGTTATGGAGCGTATTCGTTCGGGCTTGTTGGGGAATACCGAAGCGATAGACTTTTGTCGCACTACTTGGAAACAAGTAGCTTAAGAACTTACCAAAATCGGTAGAAATCTAAGTTTTGAGAATCAAAATATGACAATACCGAGGTAAACTAAGCGATTAAAACAGCTTAGTCACCGTAGAGCATAGGGATTGAACCTGTGCTTTTTGTTTTGGCAAAAAGTACAGAATAAAATATCCCCACGAGTGGTAAGCACCTCATCAGGTAGCGCTGGAGGTGAAAATATATGCCGAACTTGCAGGAAACTGCAAGAAGTACGGATAAAAAGCCGTGCGATAACAAAAATGAGAAGACCTCGGAATAAATGTAGGTGTTGCTATGATTGAGTCCACAAACGCATTCAAACGTTTTGCGAATGGACAGTCTTGGCAACAATTAGACTACAACACCCAGCAACAAATCCGCTTGATGGCGATTTTGGAGCAAGCGACAGCCAAGTACGGCGATACTCTTCAGCAGACTGTGAATGGGCGTATTAGCTTGTTTAAATCGTTATTGAGTGATGCAGCATTAAACATCGGTAATGCTATGTTGCCGATTATCAACGCTATGATGCCTGTACTTAATTCCTTTGCCATGGTTCTAAAAAACGTCACTGCCAAGCTCGCTGAGTTTATTGGTTTGATGTTCAACAAAAAGGCTAAGGTGAAAAACGGTAGTGCTTTGGGCAATGTCGCCCAAGGAGCGCAAAAAGCCAACGACGCCGTTGGTGATTTGGGTGATGCAATGGGTGGTGTCGATGATGCTTCCGGAGGCACCGCAGGCAATCTAGACGATACTGCTAAATCAGCTAAGAAGGCAGCAAAAGAGCTGATGGGCTTAGCTGGTTTTGATGAAATTACTACTCTGAATCTAAACAAAGACGATGGTTCGGATGGTGCTGGTTCTGGCTCTGGAAGCCCTGGTGGCGGCGGAGGCGGAGGAAGAGGTGGTAAAGGTGGCAAAGGCGGCGGAGGTCCTGCTGATATCTTGCCTGAAATCGCTCTTGAAGACATGGACACCCAGTTCAAAAGTATTTTTGATGGGTGGGACAAAGTCCTAAAACCACTTTTTGATTATTTGTCTAAATTATCCAATCTCTTTAAAGACGGCTTTAATATGTCGTTTAGAGCAGATAGTTTAGACCGCTTCAAAAATGCTTTAATCGGTATCTGGCAGTCTCTAAAAGATATTTTTGCGGACGGAACAGTTTTACAGGCAGCTGCAAGATTCGGTGAGAAATTAGCATTTGCTTTAGGTCAAACAGCGGGCGCCGTAGCCAACATCATCATGGGAATTGCTGTATTTATCGCCGAAAGCTTAAATAAATCACTAAACGACACCAAACTGGATATAAAAGGTTGGCTGATACGTCAGTTCGATATAGCAGGCGATGCAGTCGCAAGCATTGGAAATATCGCTCAAATGCTGGGTCAAACGTTTTATGACGTATTTACAAGTGCAGCTGCGACAAATATCGGTGCAGATATTCTTTCAGCGATAACCTATGGGACAATGGGGATTGTTGAACTTGGTTTGAAATTAGGGCGCGATATACTAAGCGGTATAGAACAAGCGCTAGTTGATAACCAAGATAAAATAACTACCGCTTTAAATGGATTGCTTTCTGCCTTTGAGCCTACTTTCGAATCTATCAAAAAACTATTCAAAAATACGTTTGAAGGATTAAACCAGACCTACGATGAGCATGTAAAACCGTTCTTTGATTCATTCAATGAAGGCTTTAACACCCTATTCGGAACCTTACTAGATAGCTGGAACAATGATGTTCAACCGGTGTTAGATGGTATCGGAGAGAAGTTTGCTGGATTATTTGACAATCATATCCAACCGTTTGTTGATAACTTTTTATATGCATTCGGTCAGATTGTGGATATTCTAAAACTGGTATGGGAAGCTATCTTAGTACCGCTATTCGATTGGATAGCTGCGAACATTTTGCCTGTCCTTGTCCCGACATTCCAGACATTAGCTGACTGGTTTGTCCAAGCCTGGACTGTGGTTTTCGATGTTTTGGGAGCTGTTTTGAAAATCCTTGGCGGAATCATCGAGTTCCTGGTTGGTGTATTTACTGGCGATTGGGAAAAGGCTTGGAATGGGATTGTTCAGATTGCTAAAGGAATCTGGGAAATGTTGTCTTCTATTTTCATGTTTGTTTGGGATACAATAGTTTCTTTCTTGAAAGGTGTTTGGGATACCATCGTTGCTATATTGCAGGCTGGATGGGATGCTATTGTACGTATCTTCCAAGGTATAGGCCAATGGTTTACAGCAAGATGGAAAGAGGTGGAAAATACATTCTCCAACGTCGGTAACTGGTTTGGCCAAAAGTTTTCCGAGGCTTGGAACGGCATTACAAATGCATTTAGCAATGTGGTAGGTTTCTTCCGTGGCATCTACGATAATATTGTAAGTTGGTTCAGCAACATCGGTGGTGCGGTAGCTACTGCTGTTTCGGGAGCCTTCCGCTATGCTATGAATGGTGTTTTCGCAACTATCGAGAATGCTGTCAATGGTTTTATAGGGATGATAAATGGCGTCATCGGCTTGATCAACAAAGTCCCTGGTGTTAGACTTGGCAGAATCGGAACAGTTTCTCTTCCACGCCTTGCCCGTGGTGGTATCGTGGATAGCCCAACAGTCGCCATGATTGGTGAAGCAGGTAAAGAGGTGGTTATGCCATTGGAAAATACAGGCTTCTTACAAACCATGGGCCGTGTTGTCGGGGGTGCAGTCGTTAACGCTTTAGGCGGAGGTCTGCCGCAATCATCTGGTTTGCCAAATGGCGACATCGTTATTGTGATTGGAAGTAGAGAGTTTGGCCGCGTTACTATTGACGAGATTAATAGAGCTCAAGCAGAAGCGGGACAGCTCTTGCTTAACATTTAGGAGGTAAACATGAGTCAATTGATTATCAATGGAGTTACAGTTGTACCTCCTAAATCTTTTCAAGTTTCAGTCAATGATGTGGACGGAGAAACCGGACGAAACGCTAACGGCGACATGGTCAGGGACAGAATTACAACCAAGCGCAAATTGGAATGTGACTGGGGGATGTTGACACAGGCTGAGATGGCACAGATTCAAAACGCTGTTCAGCCTGTATTTTTTGAAGTATCCTACCCAGACCCCATACTTGGGCAGACGTCCAAAACGTTTTATGTTGGCGATAGGACAGCGCCTGCGTATTCATTTACTGAAAAATTTAAACCCTGGAGCGGTTTAAAATTTAGTTTAATAGAGAGGTAAGGTGGTTGGTACGGTAACATTTAATCAAGCCATGTTAGCTAAAGATAGGGTGTTTGCTATTCGTGCAGGCACCTATACTTCTAGCGACATCAAAGAAGCTAGTTTTAATTATGGATATATCAGCGGTGACACCTTTAAACCAGGCGGTACCGTTGCTGGTTCAGCTAAATTGACCTTTACATCTATCATTACTACTTTTAACAAGTTGGATAAGATATACCCAGAAATCGGTCTTCTGGTGGGCGATAGTTATGAATGGGTCGCCATGGGTGAGTATTTTGTCAATGATATCAGTATTGACCGCAACAGGAATACCACTGAACTAGACTTAATGGATGGCATGTTTAAGTTGAACCAACCATATGTTTCTGATCTGACTTACCCAGCACAGATTCGGGATGTTATTCGCGAGATTTGTGTAAAGACTGGAGTAGAGCTAGAGACAGACAATCTTGGTTTGAGAGCCATTCAGAGACATATCGAAGCCAAAGCGGATAAAAAAGACATTACTTTTCGCGAAGTGTTAAGTCAGGCGATTCAATTGCTTGGCTTTTCTGCTTTTTTCAACCGCAGAGGGAAGTTGGAAATCCGCGGTTTGACAGATTCAAGAATTACTGTCACGGCTGATAATTATTTTTTGCACGGTCTAACCAAGAGTGAAATCCAGTACCAAATAGCTGGTATTACCTGCAAGAAAGACAAGGAAACCCTGACAGTAGGATTGCGGACTGGGCGGTCTTTGGAGCTCGAAAATAGCTTCATGAACCAAAATTTATTGGATGATTTGTACTATGATTTGAAAGAAATCAAGTACTACCCGTTTTCACTTGATTGGCAAGGGCATTTGAAGTTAGATGTCGGTCAGTGGGTAACTCTCAAGACAAATAAAAACGAGACTTACAAAGTCCCTGTATTGAGTCAATCATTTCATTTTAAAGGTGGTCTAAAATCCAAGATTAGTGCAGATAGTAAGGCTGGGAATGACACTCAGTACAGCTATAAAGGTTTCTTAACCAAGCAGATTGAGCAGATGTCTACTCAAATCGATGCAGAAATTCAACAACAACTTGAGTATGCCAATGCGGAATTTGACCGAAAGGCAGAAGAGTACAAAAAGGAACTTGACGACGGCATCGAACAAGCTAAGGCTGATGCGGAAGCCTATGCGGATACTATCAAGCAGGAAATATCTACTCGCATCGAAGAGCTAGATAGTCAATTTCAAACCAATCAGCAAGAGCAGGATAGGCAAATCGAGGAGAGTTTGCGTAAAGCTGGCACTTCAACAGATTTGGCTAATGCGGCAAAAACCATTGCAGAAAGCACACAAGCGAATATTGAGCAAACCAGGGCTGCACTGACAAATTTGGTCAATCAGTCAACTACCAAAGTTAATCAGATGGAACAGTCGGTGGGGACAATTCGGACCGATGTTGCGTCGCAAGCTAGGACATTATTGGCACAGGCGCAGGCTCAGACGGATTTGACCAATCGTGTGACCACAGTTGAAAATATGGCAGATGGGACGAGGTCAACAGTCTCAGAGCTGTCGCGAACCATGCAGGAAGCTACGCAGAATATTGCTAGTGTGTCAAGTCGGACAAGGACTGTAGAAGATACTCTGAGCCAAACCAGGACCCAATACGAGGCTCTGACGCAGACCGTCAATGCTCAGACAGGGCAGATTGATAGTATCAATCGTAAGACGGCTGACTTGCAAAGCGGTATAAATGGGGTGACGGAGCGGTTTGAGAGATTGAAACTAGAAGACAACCTTCTGCTCAATAGCTCTTTTAACCAAAACTTGAACCAATGGCAAGGAACTGGAGTGACTATAGTTGAAGGTAAAGCGAGAATTATAGGAGAACTTAATGAAACCAAGCGCATTTACCAAAGCATCAAGTCTCAGATAGCCAATGACGATGTTAGCCAGGTGTACATAACATCAATTTCAATTAAGGTCTCTAACTATGTGGCTGGTTCTAGAAATCCATTTCTTGCGCTGTATATAAGCGGTAGAAAGAACGACAGCGCAAAAACATGGTTTGGCGTAACATATTTGACAAGCAATCACTTAGATGCGGTCAACAATAAGGGAATTGTACAGTTTACCACTACTTTCAAAGTAAATGTGCCACGTAGCCAGATAGGTAATATTGAGTTTTATATATATGCAAGAGATTTTACTGGGGAAGTAGAATTTGAAAAAGTGTCACTCAGACGTGGAAATATTGATTTAGGCTGGCAGGCTTCTCAAGAAGACCTTCGCTCAGAAATTGCAACATACAAGCGCACCGCTGAGGAAACTAGCGCTGAGTTGTCCCGTCAAATCCAACTGGCAGATGGCAAGGCTGTTGAAGCTAAGAACTACGCTCAACAGACGGCTGATACAATCAAGACAAGGCTGGAGAGCCTGGAAACCTACAAAAATGAAGAAGGTACACGAGCCGAACAGTATCTATCCGCCAGTCGAACCGAAACCGCCAAACAGTTATCTACTGAACGGGCTGTAATATCAGAAAATTATGTGGCCAAGTCAACCTTCGAGGAAAATGCCAGAGGTGTGACAGAGAAGTTTGAGAATTTAAGGGTTGGTGGGACTAATCTATTAAGTTTATCAAAAGCTGTCAAAGGTTTTTATAAATTTAAAAAAGGCGAAAATATACCTTCCGCACCCTATGCATACGGTGTTCCAATCGCTGTTGACGATAAAGCTAGGTATGTATTGCAAGCTTGGTCGAAGTCAATTAATGATTTTAGTTGGATTGGTGCGATTCAGTTAAATAACGAAGGTCAAACGATTGATAATAGTTATCTTTCTATTTACCCAAATAAAACATCGCTATATTTTAAACGGGATATTTCCATTCTACCCAATGCTAAATATATCCAATTCAGTTTTAGTAATGATGTTTTTGGAGATAACCCAAATCTGAAAATTCAATTTGAAAAAGGGTCGCTTCCCACCGATTATAAAACAGCTGAAGAAGACCAACAATCCTACGCAGACACCAAAATCGCTGAATACAGGAACACGGTTGACGGACGATTTGCGACGATGCAAGCATCCGTTAATAGTAAAGCTAACCAAGCTGATTTTCAGCAGGTGCAAGAGACCTCACAGCTCTATGAGCGTATTATCGGGTCTACTGAGGATATGGTCAAAGAAAAAGTGGCACGCATGGTTATGGCTGACAACCTGTTTCAGACAGAGGTTAAGGATGCCATCAGCGGTACAGCCACACAAGTCGGTCAACTAGCTGGTTCCTGGGCCGTGCAGAACTTGAATAGCTCTGGTGATATCTTGTCACAAGCCAACCTATCATCCGCTGAATTCTTGCTAGAAGCGGCAAAAATCCGTTTGAAAGGAAAGACGCTAGCAGACGAAATCCAAGCAATTGATGGTAAATTCAACACGCTCTTTGTGTCAGATGGTACATTTGGTAAGTTGGACGCTAAAATCATTGGTGCACGAGCTATCACTGGTAACCAAATTAAGTTTGATCAAGGTTTTTTTGATAACTTCGCAGCGAATGAAGCTTACTTAGGTCAACTATTTGCCAAGAATATTTTTTCTACCAAGGTGCAAGCAGTCCAATTATCCGCTACTCAGCTTACCTCTGGGATTATAAAATCTTTCAACGAACGCACTACATTAGATTTGCTTACAGGTAAATTAACGTTTAAGAATGGTAGTCCGTCCATAGAATTCAATAGTAATACATCCGCCATTCGTCGTGTGACAGATGCGCAATCGCAATTTATCAAATTTGCTTCGAAAGACGGCGGAACGTATACCACCATTGGGGCTAGCCGTGTTGCTTTGGATGAACTTATTGGCACTGCGACATTTACTGGTATCCAAATCCAGTCCCGTTCGGATGATAGAGGCGGTCTTATAGATAAAATCTATGCATATGCTGATGAATTCGTTGTAGATGGTGGTGGCGGACAACCAGATGGATTTGTTTTTAAAAATAGAATGGCTTTCTATCCACAATCATCCGGCATGCTCAATTTAGGTCGATTAAGCAATCGATGGAATAATGTGTACGCATTTGATTACTATGTAGGTCAAAACGCAGTCAGCTTAAAAGAATTTTTAGATGCCGTGCGAGCCTGTTTCCAACAAATCGCATATGGCGGTATGAATCAGACAGCATACGACTTAATGAAAACAAAACTTTCGAGCACATTCAACAAAATTCAATAGGAGAAACACATGCAACAAGAATATATCGAACACGCTTTGCGGATGTCCTTAGAAGACACTTCCAAACGTTTATCAGAGGAGATGACGGTGAAAAATATTTTATCTCTACAGCTTGCGACGGCTAGAGAATATATCACTGAATTGGAAACAAAAAACAAGGAACTAACCCAGCAACTGGATGAAGCTACTAAACCAGAAGAAATCATTGAAGGAGAATAAACATGGCACTTGAAATTAAGAAAATGACCACCTTGGTCGGTAATTTGAAAATTGGCGAAGAGATCGCTAAGACTTACAATGTGAACATTGACGAAAATGGAGTTTCTACCGTTTCTGAATGGGTACAAAATCCGACTCTCTATAGTAACAACCGTCTGGAAATGCGCAAGCAAGAAGCAGCATTTAGAGAAAAACGCTACGAGATTGAAGATGCTATCCTTGCCGAGCTGGCAAGCGCGGAAGCCTAATCATGGAACACGAACCAAACATTATCATCCAAATCTTAACAGCTATCACGCCGATTGCAGGTCCATTTTTGACCACAGTCGGCGGTATTGTGATAGCTAAGATAGGGTCAAATGCAAAAAATGAGTTGACCACCATCAATGCTCGTTTGACAACCTTGCAAAAAGTCGCAGATGATAATCAGACAGATTTAAAAGATGTCAAAAATGAGATGGACAATCTTAAAAGCAGCAGCCGAAGCAGTCGGCGCTATACGCTCTACAAGGATTTGTACACAGCCATTGAACGTGGTTGGACCACACTTGAGGAGCGTAGAGAGATTGCTAAGCTCTTTGAGTGTTATAAGATTTTGGGTGGTAATGGAGAGATTGAGGCCATGTACGGTATTTATTGCGAATTACCGCTAGAAAAGGAGTAGATACATGAATAAAATCAATTGGGGTGTACGATTGCGCAATAGAACATTCTGGTGGACTTTGGTGCCTCTGGGCGTTTTGTTAGCACAGCAATTAGGCTATGACTGGGTTCCTGAAAATTGGGAAGTTGTTTTTGGTACTGTCATGTCCATTCTGACAGTTGTTGGTATCATCAATGACCCGACAACTGCAGGGGTGGCAGATAGTGAGCAGGCCATGCATTACTATGAGCCTAAGGTGGACAGACATGGAAAAGCTTAAATTAGTCATCTGTGTATTTGCTTTGGTGGTGCTTGCGCCTATTGCTTTTGTGCTTAGTCCATTTTTAGATAGAAAGGATGTAGAAAATGACAACAGCTAATATGGTAGTGGATTTTTTTATTGGACATGCTAATCGTGGCACCGGAGTCGATAAAGATAAAATGCACGGCATGCAGTGTGTCGATGTCCCATCTCATGCTGCTAAGCATTGGTTTGGTGTAGATTTATGGGGCAATGCCATTGATTTGTTGGATTCGGCTGAACAAGTTGGTTTCGAGGTTCATCGTATGCCGACGTCAGCCCGTCCAAGACCTGGGGCATTTTTTGTTAAAGATTATGTAGCAGGGGACGGGGTTAACTATGGGCATACTGGTATTATTATCGGCGTGGATGGTGATATTGCCCAGACCGTAGAACAAAACTTAGCAGGCAATCTCTATGTTGGTAGCCCTGCCCAGTATGCTAGCCAACGAATTAGCCAATTGGTGGGTTGGTTTTATCCACCGTATGAAACAGAAGTAGAACAACCAGAAGAAAAGAAAGTAGAGGAACAAGATATGTTTACAATTTCAGCACCAGGACGTGGAATCGCATTAGTAGCAGGCGGTACATTTTACGCTTTGCTTGACGCAAAAGACCCTGTCGCATTTTGGGACAAGGGTGTGCCACATATGCAAATCTCACAAGCGACGTTTGACAATTTCCAACACAAGTCAAATCTAGACCGCTTAGACGATGAAACGGTAAATAAATTGATTAAAGGCTTGAAATAAGGCCTTTTTGGAGGTCCTATGGCTAATAAAACAACATTATCATGGGTCAATGGCTCAATTATCAAGCAAGGCGATACCTCGTCTGTCTTTAACCTTAAGCTTAGGACGGATGACAAAAAGCGCCTGAATGGACCTGCAAAGGTCCAGCTCATCCACAGTTCTAAGGGCATGACTGAGTTTGAAGCAGAGGTGGTGGAAAACATTGTTAGTTTCCGACTTGAAAAAGCTTTGCCTGTAGGGAGTTATGTGGTAGAGATTGAACATGCTGGTTATGTGTTTCCGTCTACTGATTCGGTTATTCTGACAGTCAATGAGAATCTGGGTGAATTTGTGTCTGGCGAAGCGATTGAGCTGTATGGCCTTAGAAATATTGTCAAAGAATATGTAGAGCAGGAGCAGGATATTCCTGACCTGCTCATGTTTTATAATTTAGGAAAGATTTGAGGTAAGAAATGAGCACAAGTAAAATTAACGGCATTTGCCCAAGCGGTCGGGACGGACATCAAAGAGCTCAAGCAGGCTTTGGGTGACAAAGTAACAAATGAGGTCTTGACACAAGCGATTGAGCAAGCCAAAACTGCTCTAAAAGCGGATATTTTGGGCGAAGGTGTACCAGAGCAGTTGGACACGCTCAAGGAGATTGCCCAAGCTATTTCTGCCATGAATGGCGAGGCTGAGCAGGCTGTTGTTCAGAAGATTGCTGAACTTGGCGGTCGTGTCGATAGCATCGCTAATCTAGATCTGGTCGCCGTCTACACTGCTGCGAAGGAGTAAGCTATGGAAAATTTAAGAGCATTAGCAGAAGCAATTGGAGCGGATTATAAAGCTCTTAAATTGGAGCTAGGCAATTATCTCTTAAAGTCCGACAGTAAAATCAAAACAGGCGTAGGTCGCCCAGACAAACCAGAGACAACAAATGGTGTGATTACAGGTACAGAAGTCGATGGTTCTATTTATGAATCCACGGACGGCGCTGGTGTCGGAGCTTGGGAATGGGTCAAGCGTGCTGGTAAGTGGACAGTGAAAACTGCTGATTCAGGCTGGCGGAAGATTACCACACCAGGTCTCACAGAAGGCTATCTGACTTTTAGGCGCATCAATAATCAGTGTATGGTTAATGCAACTGGCGGACGCTGGGGGACTGTAACCCTACTCCGTCCAGAAAACAATACAGATGTCAAACGCTTTTCCAATGGTTCTTTGCGCTTACTAAAAGTAGGAGAAGTGCCTGCCGGTTTCCGGAGTTCCGTGTCCCTTTTCTTGCCAATTGCTCACGACGGTAAAGTGTTAGACGGTACTTTGTACTTGGCTGGAACTGGAGATAGTAACTGGCTTGGAATACACAACTACAAGGATACCATGCAGTCAGCTGGTGCCGTCATGCGCCTGCCGATGTTGACCTATATCAGTGATGAGCCTTGGCCAGAGGTTTTGCCAGGCACTAAGATGTAAGAAGAGCCCTCAGCGTTTGCTGGGGGCTTTTTTATTTAAAAGATTTTTCTTGACAAGTTATGATAAAGTATGAAATAATTACGATATAGGAGGTCTAAACCATGGATAAAGTTATTAAAACTCCAAACTATTTGCGTTCAAT
>NZ_POJD01000216.1 GCF_002960445.1 Streptococcus suis | reverse complement strand
CGAGAATTTTACACGCTTTTGGATTTTGGGGGATAAGGCTCCGTCTATTGCCCTGGAACAAGTAGCTAAAAAAGTCAGTCTTGCACTGACATTGCCAGATAACCTGCCAGGAGCCTTGTATAAGGCCATGTCTGTTTTCTCATGGAGAGGAATCAGCTTAACAAAAATAGAAAGCCGACCCCTGAAAACGGCTTTGGGTGAGTATTTTTTCATACTGGATCTTGACAATCAGTCTGAGGAATTATTAGCCTATTCTCAAAAAGAATTGACT
>NZ_POJD01000215.1 GCF_002960445.1 Streptococcus suis | reverse complement strand
AGGCTATGGTAGATACAGGAGCTTTGGTGGATACAGCGGTCGCTCGTCGTGCAGGAATTGGCTTTATCGGGAAGAATGGGCTAGTCATTTCTAAGGAATTTGGTTCCTATATGTTTCTAGGAGAATTAGTGACCAACCTGGACATCGAACCAGATCAACCAGTAGATTATGATTGTGGTGATTGCAATCGCTGTGTTGCAGCCTGTCCGACGTCTTGTCTATTAGGTGACACGACCATGAATGCCCGTCGCTGTCTGTCCTTTCAGACCCAGGATAAGGGGATGATGGACTTGGAGTTTCGTAAGAAAATCAAGACGGTCATCTATGGTTGTG
>NZ_POJD01000214.1 GCF_002960445.1 Streptococcus suis | reverse complement strand
GGAATTGTTACTAAATTATCTAACAAAGACCTTAACAACTACTTAAATAGTCTCGTAGAAAAATGGACTGCCGATGGTAGCCTACAAAGCATCTATGATGCCAATGGTCTCAAACCAGTCACAGAAACTGACGAATAGAAAGGTGAAACAATATGACAGTTTTAACAACTAGTCCTTACGCTTGGGAGAATTGGGTCAGTTATCTCAAAGATTTTCCAATCTTTTTCCAAGGTTTTCTCTTTACCTTAGCCATTTCTGTCGGAGCCTTTATCATGG
>NZ_POJD01000213.1 GCF_002960445.1 Streptococcus suis | reverse complement strand
TTCGCTAAGCGACTACCGTATCTCACAGGGGGCAACCCCCAACTACTTCAGGCGTTCTAGGGCTTAACTGCTGTGTTCGGCATGGGAACAGGTGTATCTCCTAGGCTATCGTCACTTAACTACTGAGTCTTGTCAACTCAAAATTGAATATCTATATTCTAACAAGAAACCGAACGCTTGTCAATATTGACTTCGTTGAATTTTGCTTATCTAGGATAAGTCCTCGAGCGATTAGTATTGGTCCGCTACATGTGTCGCCACACTTCCACTTCCAACCTATCTACCTGATCATCTCTCAGGGCTCTTACTAACATAAAGTTATGGGAAATCTCATCTTGAGGTGGGTTTCACACTTAGATGCTTTCAGCGTTTATCCCGTCCCTACATAGCTACCCAGCGATGCCTTTGGCAAGACAACTGGTACACCAGCGGTAAGTCCACTCTGGTCCTCTCGTACTAGGAGCAGATCCTCTCAAATTTCCTACGCCCGCGACGGATAGGGACCGAACTGTCTCACGACGTTCTGAACCCAGCTCGCGTGCCGCTTTAATGGGCGAACAGCCCAACCCTTGGGACCGACTACAGCCCCAGGATGCGACGAGCCGACATCGAGGTGCCAAACCTCCCCGTCGATGTGAACTCTTGGGGGAGATAAGCCTGTTATCCCCAGGGTAGCTTTTATCCGTTGAGCGATGGCCCTTCCATACGGAACCACCGGATCACTAAGCCCGACTTTCGTCCCTGCTCGAGTTGTAGCTCTCGCAGTCAAGCTCCCTTATACCTTTACACTCTGCGAATGATTTCCAACCATTCTGAGGGAACCTTTGGGCGCCTCCGTTACCTTTTAGGAGGCGACCGCCCCAGTCAAACTGCCCGTCAGACACTGTCTCCGTAGATGATAAACCTACCGGGTTAGAGTAGCCATAACACAAGGGTAGTATCCCAACAGCGCCTCTGTCGAAACTGGCGTCCCGACTTCTTAGGCTCCTACCTATCCTGTACATGTGGTACAGATACTCAATATCAAACTGCAGTAAAGCTCCATGGGGTCTTTCCGTCCTGTCGCGGGTAACCTGCATCTTCACAGGTACTAAAATTTCACCGAGTCTCTCGTTGAGACAGTGCCCAAATCATTACGCCTTTCGTGCGGGTCGGAACTTACCCGACAAGGAATTTCGCTACCTTAGGACCGTTATAGTTACGGCCGCCGTTTACTGGGGCTTCAATTCAGATCTTCGCTTGCGCTAAACCCTCCTCTTAACCTTCCAGCACCGGGCAGGCGTCACCCCCTATACATCATCTTACGATTTAGCAGAGAGCTGTGTTTTTGATAAACAGTTGCTTGGGCCTATTCACTGCGGCTGACCTAAAGTCAGCACCCCTTCTCCCGAAGTTACGGGGTCATTTTGCCGAGTTCCTTAACGAGAGTTCTCTCGCTCACCTGAGGCTACTCGCCTCGACTACCTGTGTCGGTTTGCGGTACGGGTAGAGTATGATACAACGCTAGAAGATTTTCTCGGCAGTGTGACGTCACTAACTTCGCTACTTAACTTCGCTCCCCATCACAGCTCAATGTTATAGATACAAGCATTTGACTCATATCACACCTCACTGCTTAGACGGGCACTTCCAATCGCCCGCTTTAGTTAGCCTACTGCGTCCCTCCATCACTTCATACTCTAGTACAGGAATATCAACCTGTTGTCCATCGGATACACCTTTCGGTCTCTCCTTAGGTCCCGACTAACCCAGGGCGGACGAGCCTTCCCCTGGAAACCTTAGTCTTACGGTGGATGGGATTCTCACCCATCTTTCGCTACTCATACCGGCATTCTCACTTCTATGCGTTCCAGCACTCCTCACGGTATACCTTCTTCACACATAGAACGCTCTCCTACCATAACACTAAAGTGTTATCCACAGCTTCGGTAAATTGTTTTAGCCCCGGTACATTTTCGGCGCAGGGTCACTCGACTAGTGAGCTATTACGCACTCTTTGAATGAATAGCTGCTTCTAAGCTAACATCCTAGTTGTCTGTGCAACCCCACATCCTTTTCCACTTAACAATTATTTTGGGACCTTAGCTGGTGGTCTGGGCTGTTTCCCTTTCGACTACGGATCTTAGCACTCGCAGTCTGACTGCCGACCATAAATCTTTGGCATTCGGAGTTTATCTGAAATCAGTAAACCGAGATGGCCCCCTCATCCAAACAGTGCTCTACCTCCAAGATTCTTAATGCCGACGCTAGCCCTAAAGCTATTTCGGAGAGAACCAGCTATCTCCAAGTTCGTTTGGAATTTCTCCGCTACCCACAAGTCATCCAAGCACTTTTCAACGTGCCCTGGTTCGGTCCTCCAGTGCGTCTTACCGCACCTTCAACCTGCTCATGGGTAGGTCACATGGTTTCGGGTCTACGTCATGATACTAAGGCGCCCTATTCAGACTCGGTTTCCCTACGGCTCCGTCTCTTCAACTTAACCTCGCATCATAACGTAACTCGCCGGTTCATTCTACAAAAGGCACGCTCTCACCCATTAACGGGCTCGAACTTGTTGTAGGCACACGGTTTCAGGTTCTATTTCACTCCCCTTCCGGGGTACTTTTCACCTTTCCCTCACGGTACTGGTTCACTATCGGTCACTAGAGAGTATTTAGGGTTGGGAGATGGTCCTCCCGGATTCCGACGAGATTTCGCGTGTCTCGCCGTACTCAGGATACTGCTAGGTATAAAGACTATTTCAAATACGAGGCTATTACTCTCTTTGGCCTACCTTCCCAGGTAGTTCTTCTATACTCTTTAAGTCCACATTGCAGTCCTACAACCCCGAAGAGTAAACTCTTCGGTTTGCCCTCCTGCCGTTTCGCTCGCCGCTACTAAGGCAATCGCTTTTGCTTTCTCTTCCTGCAGCTACTTAGATGTTTCAGTTCACTGCGTCTTCCTCTACACTACCTTAACAGTAGTGAGTGACAGGCATCAACCTGCCGGGTTCCCCCATTCGGACACCCCTGGATCATCGCTTACTTACAGCTCCCCAAGGCATTTCGTCGTTTGTCACGTCCTTCATCGGCTTCTAGTGCCAAGGCATCCACCGTGCGCCCTTATTAACTTAACCTTATTAACCTAATTTTTTTAAAAATTAGAAAACTCATTAAATATTCACAGCGTTTTCGGTTTATTTTCTTGTTACTATTTCTTAATGTATCCTTGCAGATACATCAGGAATGTTTGATAGATATTCAATTTTCAATGGACAAAATCTTAACAACTTCCGTTGTTAATGGAGCCTAGCGGGATCGAACCGCTGACCTCCTGCGTGCAAAGCAGGCGCTCTCCCAGCTGAGCTAAGGCCCCACAAGACCTCTCAAAATTAAAGAAGACTAACGTACAGGTTCCATTTCCTTAGAAAGGAGGTGATCCAGCCGCACCTTCCGATACGGCTACCTTGTTACGACTTCACCCCAATCATCTATCCCACCTTAGGCGGCTGGCTCCTAAAAGGTTACCTCACCGACTTCGGGTGTTACAAACTCTCGTGGTGTGACGGGCGGTGTGTACAAGGCCCGGGAACGTATTCACCGCGGCGTGCTGATCCGCGATTACTAGCGATTCCGACTTCATGTAGGCGAGTTGCAGCCTACAATCCGAACTGAGACTGGCTTTAAGAGATTAGCTTGCCGTCACCGACTTGCGACTCGTTGTACCAGCCATTGTAGCACGTGTGTAGCCCAGGTCATAAGGGGCATGATGATTTGACGTCATCCCCACCTTCCTCCGGTTTATTACCGGCAGTCTCGCTAGAGTGCCCAACTGAATGATGGCAACTAACAATAGGGGTTGCGCTCGTTGCGGGACTTAACCCAACATCTCACGACACGAGCTGACGACAACCATGCACCACCTGTCACCGATGCTCCGAGGAGAAACCCTATCTCTAGGGCGGTCATCGGGATGTCAAGACCTGGTAAGGTTCTTCGCGTTGCTTCGAATTAAACCACATGCTCCACCGCTTGTGCGGGCCCCCGTCAATTCCTTTGAGTTTCAACCTTGCGGTCGTACTCCCCAGGCGGAGTGCTTAATGCGTTAGCTGCGGCACTGAGTCCCGGAAAGGACCCAACACCTAGCACTCATTGTTTACGGCGTGGACTACCAGGGTATCTAATCCTGTTCGCTCCCCACGCTTTCGAGCCTCAGCGTCAGTTACAGACCAGAGAGCCGCTTTCGCCACCGGTGTTCCTCCATATATCTACGCATTTCACCGCTACACATGGAATTCCACTCTCCCCTTCTGCACTCAAGTTTGACAGTTTCCAAAGCGTACTATGGTTAAGCCACAGCCTTTTACTTCAGACTTATCAAACCGCCTGCGCTCGCTTTACGCCCAATAAATCCGGACAACGCTCGGGACCTACGTATTACCGCGGCTGCTGGCACGTAGTTAGCCGTCCCTTTCTGGTAAGATACCGTCAAGTGAGAAACTTTCCACTCTTCTCACAGTTCTTCTCTTACAACAGAGCTTTACGATCCGAAAACCTTCTTCACTCACGCGGCGTTGCTCGGTCAGGGTTGCCCCCATTGCCGAAGATTCCCTACTGCTGCCTCCCGTAGGAGTCTGGGCCGTGTCTCAGTCCCAGTGTGGCCGATCACCCTCTCAGGTCGGCTATGTATCGAAGCCTTGGTGAGCCGTTACCCCACCAACTAGCTAATACAACGCAGGTCCATCTCATAGTGAAGCAATTGCTCCTTTCAAACATCTACCATGCGATAAATGTTGTTATGCGGTATTAGCTATCGTTTCCAATAGTTATCCCCCGCTATGAGGCAGGTTACCTACGCGTTACTCACCCGTTCGCGACTCACTTATCTCGGTGGAGCAAGCTCCGGTGAGATAAGTGCGTTCCACTTGCATGTATTAGGCACGCCGCCAGCGTTCGTCCTGAGCCAGGATCAAACTCTCATAAAAAGTTTTGATTCAAACTCAAGCTATCACTAGCTTTCCGTTTTATTGTTTTTGTTTTGTCATTGACGATCTATCCTTAGATAAATCACCCTGCACGTTTGGTTCGTCTTCTTTAATTTTCAAAGGTCTTGTTCTTATCGCTCTTGCGCGACAACTATCTTAGTTTATCATTTCTTCAACTGCTTGTCAACACTTTTTTGAAACTTTTTT
>NZ_POJD01000212.1 GCF_002960445.1 Streptococcus suis | reverse complement strand
TAAATCTAAAGACATCGGATCGGAGAAGTAGAAGAGGTTATAGTCTATCTCGATGACGTGACCATTCTTTACAGCAGGTAGATTTTTCCAAATATCACTTTCTTTGAGAGAGGCAGCTGCTTCTTTTGTTTTATCATTGACGTTAACAAGGACATAGTCGCCAACATATTCTGGAAGAGCTTCTTGAGATACCCCAAACCAGCCTTCTTTATTGATGATGTCTTCTTGAACCTTTGCAGGAGCGGCAAAACCGAGAGCGCGATAGATTAATTCTCCACCACGACCAAAGTTATTACCATAAAGGAAGATGTTCTTATCGAAGAAGTCCATGACAGTAAATGTTGAACTTGTATCAATCAATCCTTTCA
>NZ_POJD01000211.1 GCF_002960445.1 Streptococcus suis | reverse complement strand
ACGCTGACAGTGTACGCGATTCCATCGATGCTATTCAAAAGACTTGGGAAGCAGCAGTCTTGAAAGGTGTTGCTGACAAGACCAAAGGAAGTGCACCGATGAAGAAAGCACCACAAGAACAACCAACTGTTGAAAAGTGGGAACGTGATTTTTTGAAATAAGAAAGGAAAAATAAAATATGCCATTTGAAAATATTAACACCGCAACATCCCGTGAAAAATTCTTAGGGATTATCGAGAAAGTTGTTGCTAAAAAATCTTACTCTGCGCCCCTCTTGCTATCGAAGGATGCAGTGGAAATGAACGGGCGTTCGTTTACTGTTACAAAATCTGACACAACAGAACTCAAAGATTACAAACGAAATGCAGACAATGAATTTGACCATGCGCAAACCGAAGAGCGCACTTACACCCTGGATCAGGAAAAATACTGGGGTCGTTTTGTGGATCGTCTAGATGAGCGCGATTCAAACGGCGAAGTTAATGTCAATTATGTTGTCGCTCGTCAAGCTGCCGAAGTTGTGGCGCCGTACTTAGACCATCTTCGTTTTGACGCTCTTCTTGGTAACGTCAGCGAGAATGTCGTACCAGCTAGTACTAAAGGTACTAATAATTCTTACCAAGCTGTCTTGGATGTTTCTGAGAAATTGGATGAATTGGACGTAGTGGAAAACCGCTTGTTGTTTGTGACGCCAGCATTTTATAAAGCGATTAAGTTAGAAATTGTCAACCTTCCACAAGGGGACACCAATCAAACTGTGCTTTACAAAGGTTATGTCGGTCAGTTGGATACATTCACGGTTTACAAAGTGCCATCTAAGTACCTTAAAGGCGTCCAAGCTGTTGCGACAATCGGCGGGGTAGTCGTTTCGCCTATCCAAGTAGATGAAACGAAATATAACAACAACATCCCAGGTCGTTTTGGTGAATTGGTGGAACAATTGTTGTATACTGGTGCATTTGTCTTTGATTTTGACCAGAAATACATCATTTCTATTGCAGCGTCTAAGCCAGAAGCAAAAGTTAGTGCACAAGGCAAATTAAACATCCGTGCAGAGCAGTGGGTATCTGGTTCAACTTATGAAGCTGGTGCCCGTGTACAAAACGAAGGTAAGCTGTTTGAAGCCACTAAGAAAGTAAATTCATCCTCAACAGCTCCTGGTAGCGATTCAGCCAACTGGAAAGAGCTTGTCTAGGAGGTTCTAAATGCGCTTTAAGGTATTAAAAGAGTTTACTGATGATGAACTTGGTTTTGTTCATCGTGTTGATGATGTCATCGAACTAACCAAGGAACGTCATGAACAGATGAAGAAAAACGCTAAATTGCAAGATGTAAATTTGGCTGATTACATCGAAGAAATCAAGACCAAAGGAGCAGAAGCTCCTGCAAAATAGGGGGCGGATATGCTAGAAGATTTGAAAATATTGACAGGCGAGAGTGATTATAAAATCCTCTCGTCTTTGCTTTTGAGGGCAAAAAATATCATTTTGACTGAGACAAATCGAAGTCAGCTTACACCAGCGCTGGAAGGTTTGCAACTGGAAGTAGCACTCGAGTTGTTCAATCGCCAAGGTAGCGAGGGCGAAACATCACGAAGTGAAGGGGGCGTGTCTGTGTCTTATAAAGACGGGCTGTCAGATACTATTTTGAATGGTATTCGGAGTCATAGACTCGCAAGGGTGGCAGGTCGTGCGTTTGAAGCGAAACCGACTGAAACCATATTTGATCCGTAAAGCTGTCATAGTGACGAGTGATGAGGGTATCAAGAAAGCTACTTATGTTGTTAACACCGCAGCCCTTATTGTGCAAAAAGGGCAAGAAGCAATTGCTTGGGGAATTTCAACAGCTGCAAAGGTGGCAGACATTGCTGTTACAACTGCAATGACAGCAGCAACTTGGTTGTTAAATGCAGCCTTAGCTGTATTAACCTCACCAATTACACTTGTCATCGCAGCGATTACTGCATTGATTGCTATTGGCTATTTACTTGTGACCAATTGGGATACTATTAGCGCAGCATGTTCAGAAATCTGGGGAGCTGTCGTCGACTTCATCGGACAGGTCTGTCAAAATATCGGAAAATTCTTTTCAGATTTATGGAAAGGTGTACAAGATGTGTTTTCTGGTGTTGGCCAATGGTTTAGCCAGCGATTTACAGAAGCGTGGAATGCGATTGTGCAAGTTTTCCAAGGGCTAGGCCAATGGTTCGGAGACCGTTGGAGAGATATCGAAAACATCTTCTCTAAAGTTGGGCAATGGTTCGGAGATACTCCGTCCAGAAAACAATACAGATGTCAAACGCTTTTCCAATGGTTCTTTGCGCTTACTAAAAGTAGGAGAAGTGCCTGCCGGTTTCCGGAGTTCCGTGTCCCTTTTCTTGCCAATTGCTCACGACGGTAAAGTGTTAGACGGTACTTTGTACTTGGCTGGAACTGGAGATAGTAACTGGCTTGGAATACACAACTACAAGGATACCATGCAGTCAGCTGGTGCAGTCATGCGCTTGCCGATGTTGACCTATATCAGTGATGAGCCTTGGCCAGAGGTTTTGCCAGGCACTAAGATGTAAGAAGAGCCCTCAGCGTTTGCTGGGGGCTTTTTTCTACCATTTGTCAAGTCTATCAAGGTATTTGATGAAAAATATGTTGAGTTCAATAGTCAAAATAAGAAAATTGTTTTCTTTTGGACTAAGGTTTCGTGTAAAAAAGAGT
>NZ_POJD01000210.1 GCF_002960445.1 Streptococcus suis | reverse complement strand
TCCAATTTCGTAAACGGTATCGGTTTCTTTTAAATTCAATTGTTTTATTATTTGGTTGAGTACTTTTTCACTCGTTAAAAAGTTTTGAGAATATTTTATATTTTTGTTCATGTAATCACTCCTGAAGTGATTACATCTATAAATAAATACAGAAGTTAAACGATTTGTTTGTAATTTTAGTTATCTGTTTAAAAAGTCATAAGATTAGTCACTGGTAGGAATTAATCTAACGTATTTATTTATCTACGTAATCACTGTTTTTAGTCTGTTTCAAAACAGTAGATGTTTTATCTACATTACGCATTTTGAATACCAACATGACGAATCCCTCCTTCTTAATTACAAATTTTTAGCATCTAATTTAACTTCAATTCCTATTATACAAAATTTTAAGATATGGTGCAAGTCAGCACGAACACGAACCGTCTTATCTCCCATTATATCTTTTTTTGCACTGATTGGTGTATCATTTCGTTTTTCTTTTTGTGCGCCTAAATTTCCCACAATCACTCACTTCTTTCTATTTCTTCTTATTCTTATTTTATCATCAACAATCACAAATCACTTGTGATTTGTGATAAGTGATTTGTGATTAATATATCACATTCTTTTTTATTTTGAATGTCCGCAAAATCCGTCCTACATCAGACGGCCTCCAGGGAACGTCTAAATGGTGGACTGCTTTCATACGTGATTGGACGTTTAATCCTGTTCCCCCTTTTTCCGTAGAAGCCATGAGAATCCGTACTTCTCCGCTATTGACCTTTCTAGACAGTAAGTTTTTTTTTTCATCAGTATTGGCATCATGCACAAAGGCAATTTCTTCTTTTGGTATCCCTCGATCGACAAGCAAGTCCTTAAGTTCATTGTAAACATCAAATCCTTCTTCCTTACTTTTAGGCGTTCCAATATCAGAGAAAATCATCTGAGTGGCTTTGTCTTCAGCTCCTTCACGGTAAATCCGCTCGACATTATCAACGACTTGAAGGATTTTCTCATTGTCTGATAAGGTATAAGCAGGGTCAATCAACCGCATATCAATGGCTAGTTTTCTAGCTTCCCCGGTTATCTTTAACATATTATCTCTACTTGGATCGACACTACCTGACTTGATAGCGTCTGAACGCTCTACCAGTTCTTCTAAATAGTATTTCTGAGCTTGCGTTAACTCGCTTTCCACCGCAATAATCTTAGCTTCAGGTACAGGTAAATCAAGCATATCAGAAGTCTGAATATCGGCGGTTTCCTTGTAGATTCGCATGAGTTCAGGCAAATTGACAAATTTCTTAAACCGTTTCTTAGGTTGGTATTTATCACCTGTCGGGGCTAGTTCCATAGAGTTTTCGATATTCCCAAAAGCCCCAACCCATGAGTCAAAATTGGATACCTGATATCGTTCCAAAACATCGGGCTGAATGTAATTCATCATGGTGAAAAGTTCACTGATGGAGTTAGAAACTGGTGTTCCTGTCGCAAAAACAACATTTCTATCGCCATGCTCTGCCTGAACCTGTCTCACCTTCATCTCCATATCTACGTTCTTTTTTGAAGTGGTATTGGTAATTCCCGCGACATTCCCAAGTCCAGTGATTGGACGGATATTCTTGAAGTGATGAGCCTCATCCACAAAAAGAAAATCAATTCCAAGGTTTTCAAATTCGATAAAGGTATCTCGCTCTAGTTTTTGGAGTTCTTCCAACTGGTGTTCCAATCCCTTAATCGAACGTTCCGCTTCTTTCACCGTGTAATCACTGTCACTTCCTAGCTTGATTTCTCGGAGTTGCTCGAGTTTGTCATTGATATAGGTGACCTGTTTTTCACGACTCATTGGAATTTTTTCAAATTGTGAATCTCCAATGACAATGGCATCATAGTCCCCTGTAATAATCCGAGACACAAACTGCTTACGTTTGGCTTTGGCAAAGTCTTTCTTAGTGGTCACATAGACTTTTTTGGTTGGGAAGAATTTCATGATTTCTTGACCAAACTGAGCAGTCAGACTAGACGGCACCACATAAAGTGGTTTATGTACCATTCCGAGTTCTTTCAGTTTGAATCCTGCCCCAAGCATGGTCAAGGTTTTTCCAGACCCTACCTCATGGGCTAGTAGGGCACGTTTTTCCTCCACAATTCGTTGAATGGCATTCTTTTGGTGAGGACGTAAGGAGATATTCTGGGCAAGTCCATCAATGGTTAAATGACTACCATCATAGGACTTTGATACTGTACGATTGTAGAGCCTATTATAGGTGTCTTCAATCATTTGTTGGACTTCTGGATACTTTGCTACAAAACCTTGAAAGAGTTCTTGTAGGTGTGTTTCCTTGGCACGTAGGACCGTTGTTTTCTCCACATCTGTCACATTCTTTTTCTTATCCCCTTCGACAACTTGTTTTGTGATGGTTGGTTGATTGGAATTCAGGAGATTTTCAAAGATTTTTCGACCACTATCATAGCGTGAAGCAGGGACACCTAAACTCCTATCCGTTGCGTTGGAATAGGTGTAGGCAAACTTAGATTGGTAAGTGATAACCCCGTCAATGGGACTGACTTCAAGGACTGTTACTACTTCTTGGTCTGACAATTCATAGGCTTTCCCCATAAAGGTTTCTTGGGCAAATTTTCCGTAAATAGACAAAGGAATCCAGCGTGAACCGATTCGATAATCAATGTCTGCTAAAGTAATACGTGCTGGTTTGACCGTCTCAAGTAACCCTGCATAATGCGACCAGTTAAAGTCCTGATTGTCTTGTTTGACAAATAGGTCCACCACTTCTAACTTGGTAACGACATCCCCTGACAGAAAGTCTTGGCGAGAAACATAGGTCAGCTCCCCATTCAAATACTTCTCAGGATCAGGCATAATGAGGTCACCTAATTCCTCAATCAAGGTCATCTTCGATTCAACCTGATAGATAGACATCATATAAGCAAAATCAACACCTCGTCCGTCAGCCAAGCTGGAATTTAAGGCATCAAGGGCTGTATGTACCTTTTTAACCTCTTTTTCAGGACGCACTAAAGCCTTCTCAAAAGCAAGGGATTTAGTATAGATAACAGACTTTCCACTTGGATCCAGACGTTCATCTTCCAAACTAGCAAGAAGCGAATACTTATCATCACTATCAAAAAGATTGCGGTTCACAGCACTATTCAAATACCCATAGCGTTTGACAAAGCTATCATAGGTACGATTGAGTTTGCCTAACAAGTGGTTAAAAGTCTTCTTATCATAGTCATAATGGCGTTGAATGGCAATGACCTCTTGGTAAGCATTGCGAATATCGACCATTCCTTTGATTCGTGCCACTTCTTTATCAGACAAAGGAGCTTCATAGAAAACTGTCTTTTTATAATACCCCTTAAATTGTCCGCGTTTAGCTGCATCATCGGTCACATAGACATCCAGAGCAGTGCCATCTGTAACTTCTAAGCTATTAAAGCGATCAATCTGCTTTTGAGAATGTTTGGTGTCCCATGCTTTGAAGTTGCCCTCTTCATCGACATAGTAACTGATTTCTTCCGTCTTGGTTCCGACTCGAATGCCTTTGTTATCTCGATAGTAAACTGTAGAACCCTGATAACCAAAACTGTACTGACCTAGATTCTCCCTCATTTCAGCTGGAATGGAGGTATCAATGACTTGTTTGGTCAACACAATTGGATTAACGATGACCTCATTTCTATCAATCTCTCTTGGGGCTTTTACTTGATGTAGAGCTGCTTCAACACTTGCAATCAAGTCATCACTAGTCCCCTTAACAGAAAGTGTTCCACCGTTAAAGTTTCTAACCTCATAGGTTCCTAGCACTTGGCTATTGTATTCCCCATCAAAATATGGATTGAGCCAAATGCGACTATCCTTTTCATAACGAATGGAACCTGAAAAGGCTAAGTCGTCTGACACATATTCCTTGTCTAAGTGTTTCTGAAAGAACAACATATCCGTTGTGACAGTGGTTCCTGCAATGGCCTTAAAGGCAGAGTCAGGCAGTCGAACCCCACCAAGAAATTCAGTTGTCTCACGAATATCTTGTAAGATGTTTTCTGTTCGCTTATCCATTGTTCCTGTTGAAGAGATAATGGCTACTTGCCCACCATCATGCACCAAATCAAGGGATTTTTTAACAAAATAGTCATGAATCATATAAGGCTTATCGTACTTGTTATCCGCGATCCGAATATTGGCAAATGGCACATTTGAAATTACCAAATCAAAACTATCATCATTAAAAGCAACCGTCTCAAATCCTTTGACCTCGATATGGCTATTCGGGTGAAGGTGCTTGGCAATGGCTCCTGTAATAGTATCTAATTCCACGCCATATAACTCACTCTTTTCTCTTAAGTGTTTTGGCATAGCCGCAAAGAAATTCCCTGTTCCCATGGAAGGGTCTAGGATTTTTCCGCCTGTAAAACCATCTCTTTCCTACTTATCCCACATCTGACGGATCAGGGCTGGGTCTGTATAATAGGCTGTCAGGGAGGACTGTTTCATATCCGAATACTCTTTATCTGTGACTAAGCTTTTCAGTTCTTCTCGTTCCTTAGAAAATTTTGTATTATAGTCATCAAAGAAATCATTGGCAAGACCGCCCCAACCCACATACTTGGCAAGGAGTTCTTGTTCACTTGGTGAAGCAATACGGTGCTCTACTTCTAGATTTTTTACCAACCGAATAGCCGCAATGTTTGTCTCAACCTTATCTCTAGCAGTCTTAGGATAGAAGTCCGTCAAATCTTCTGGAAAATGGAAGTCTGTTACTGGACTATCTGGAATTATTTCGACTACCTCCTCTTCAGGAATTTGATTATCTGTATCTTCAAGATCAGTATCGTTATGACCTTTTTCTGAACCATCTGGATCCAATAATCCGATACTCTGACCTGGCTCCTCTTCCAGAAATGAAAAAAGATTTAGTTCTTGGTCCGCGTCTTCTATCTCTGTTTGTGGTTCTGCCATTGGCTGATGAAGTGCCTGACTGACTTCTTCCCAGGTCCTCACATAAAGAACTGGATTTTGTTCAATGATATCTGAAAAATCATTGACTAACTCAATCCGAATCAAACCGTTCAATCGAGCATCGCTGACCGACACGACCTCAAAGTCCTGTCCCTTATAGGAAACCAATGACCTCAGAGGATAAGTGTCCAATACTCTCTGAACCAGTGGATTTTCCGCAAATTCTTCATCAACTACTTCTTTTCCCTCAGCTTTCTCTAGCTTATTCTTCCAATCTCTGAAAGTTAAATCTGGCTGATTGCCTTTAACTTTTTCAAATTGCTCCGCGTCTTCTCTGCTTAATTCTTCATGTAAAAAGGCATAAGCAACCTGTCGCAACTCTTCTAAAGAAAGTTGACTGCCAAAGAAAAATTCTACTTTATCATGACTCAATCCCATTTGGAGTAGTTCGGTCGCAAGGGCTAGTTGAGTTACCGAGGCTTTGGGATAGCCACCTAGTAAAGCAAGGTCCGCATTTTTCAAACGAAAACGACCTGCCGCATCCAATAAAATACCGACTTGGTCTGATTCAAACTGAGATAGCTCAATCCCTAGCTGAGTCAATTTTTCTTGATTTTCTATCCAAATGGCTTGTCCAATTTTTTCTAATTCCTTTTCTTCGACTGTGGTCAGCGTTCGTTTCAGCTCATAGGGAGTGCCATCAGCTTCTAGATAGGTAAGTAACTCCTCGCCCTCAAAGACTGGTGTCATTTCCGTCTCAGTATCAAAATCACCTCGTCTAAAACTTGGGACTTTGGAACGTTCATTTCGAATTTGGTCAAAATATGTTAGAATCTCAAATTTACGTCGTAAAGACAACTCTTCATAAGCTGGCAGATGACTTGTTTTTCCTGTTTGAACATCTAGTTGAGACAAATCTACATCCAAACTAGCAATGATGAGAGAGCCATCTTCTCTAAATGATATTGCTTGATGAACACTAGCTTTGTGCTCATCACCAGTTTCTTCATTTTCTAGAACTGTTTCATCTACTTTTGTTTCAAGCTCAGGCTCGTAAGTCAAGAGAAACTGTTCAATATCTCGACTAATCCGATCCGCTAAATTATTAGCCACACGATAAACATTGACCAAATTAGCTCCCCTACTCTTTTGTAATAGAGAATCTGGTGAAATAGTTTGGTAGTGTCCATTTGAGTCTAATAGTTGAAAACGAGTGGCCAGATTGAACAAGGCCACTTCAATCACCAAGTCTTTTTCAGACGGCGATAGTTGGTCAAGTTTTTGGAGACCAGTTTGGCCGAATACTTGTGTATAGGTCAATAGATCATGAGCAGTATCATAAGGACTAGCCTGGACAAAAGCTGAAACATCTGTCTCAAAGTGAAGTACCTGAACAGATTTCTTAATTTCTTTCCTATTGGTCAAAAACTGACGAATAAGACTATTCCACTCCTCATCAAAATGCTCTGCTTGGTAATATAAAAATGCCTCAAGCAGGGCCCTATCAAGAGGAATGGTGGCTCTCATCATTTGTAGTAAGACTTCTTGATTCATTTTCCCTCCCATTTCAAAAGGGCTGAGAGTTTTTCTCAGCCCTTTACGTTAATCTAGGACCAAGGCTCGTTGGTCTCTTTCTTGTGGAATACCTTCCATTACAGTTGCCACATAGTGTTGTAAGAAACGACTTTTCTGGTCTAGAAAATCTTTTTGCAAGGCAAGGTGAACCAAATCTCCAAAATAATCCTGACTGGAAATAGCCAAGTCCTGTTGAATCATGGCCTGTAAGATTTCAAGGCTAAGTGGTGAATAATCGTCACTATCCAAAACCTCATACTGTTCCAAGGTGTCTGAGAGACTATTTGAGGACATTAAATCCATAATAAAACTAGAGCCTTCACCTGTTCGGTACAGCTTTTCCAGAATGTCAGTCATATCTGCCTGTAGTTCATCCTGATAACTATCCACTTTATCTCGTAGCTCATCACTAATCAAGGATAGATCATCTTCATCCATATAATCTTGATAAACCTGATTGAGGATTGTTCTATCAGAAATACTTAATTCCAAAGAGAGAAAGGCCTTGATAAACTCTTGGTAATCGACCTTCTCCATTTCAGACAAAGCCTCTTTCATGGTGTCAAAGTTCCAAGCCATCACACAACTCCTTTTGTGGGACTAGTGGTGAATGTCCAGATTGTAGCTCTTCTAAATCAGCTTGACCATCACCATCTGTGTCAACAGACTGCGGATTGGTTCCCAAAGCTAGTTCCTGAGCATCTGTCAAACCATCTTGGTCTGAATCCTTTTCATAAATAGTTTTTGGATTCATCTACTTCTCCTCCTTTTTCTTCAGTCCATAAGCCGTACCAAGTAGAATACCAGCTCCAATCAAGCCCAAAAGGGATTCCTGTTCCCCTGTATTTGGCAAAATGCTTGCTGGAACAGGCGGTTCAAGAGACTCAATCGGTGGTTGAGGTGGAGTGGGTTGATTTGGACTTGGTTCTTCAGGTTGAGGTGTATGTGTTACAACTGTATTTGAACTGATGACATAGCCATTCACTGTATGGAGATAGGTATTCTCCACCTGACCAGCCGCAATCCGTTTCATTTGAAGGTAAACATCTGCCTGAAAGGCTGAATCATCAGAGATAGTCTCTAAGAAGGATTTATCAAATGAAATTGACACTAGGCCATTTTCTGTATCCACCTGTTGCAAGGTATATTTCGTGACTTCTGTTCCCTCTTTTAAGACAGAACCGTCTTTGAGGGTGACATCCGTCATCAGATAGCTGCGGTAAACACCATTGTACTCATCATGCTTTTCATCATAGTTATCTTCAAAACCATATTCAAATAAATCAGTCGCACGATTGCTTGGAATCAATGCTCCAACCAAGCGATAGTTAAAGGTTTGATGCAAGGCCACTTCTTTCCCGTCAAGGCTCTCATCTTTATGAGACAAGTCAATCACCACATCTTTTTGTGGGTCTAATTTGGGAACATTATTGACCACTGTTTCCGTGACATAGGCCAAGCCAAAATCAATCTGATAGGCTGTATTTTCATACTGACCACCTGTTTTGGTCAACTCATTTTTAACAGTCATCGGAAGCGTGACAACTAAGGTTTGACCAGTCTTCACATAGGTCTCATAAAAGGTTTTGGGATCATCGCTACTAAGGACCTGAATGGCTCCTTTAGGTGTAAACTGACGTTTAGCCATGGCATCTTGGACGACTTTCGGAGCTTCTGACAAACTAGCGTAGGTGCTGACAGAGATACCAGATACACGATTGCCATCCTTATCCAAAACTTGAATGCCATCAGGATTTAGGGTAAGGGCTTCTTCTGGGTAATCGTCTACCATGTAAAATCCCTTGGCAAGAACATCATCCGTCACGACCATGTCCTTGTATTGATTGTAATCCAAGACAATTTTGTAATAATTGACCGTATTCGGAAGAACAGTCTTTCCATCAATTGAAATACCTTCTTGATTGGTATTAGACTTATGTGGAGTTACTTTAGGGACAAAATTGGTCACCGTGTTGGTTTCATAGGCTTGCCCAAAGTCCACCTGATAAGCCACGTTTTCATAAGACTTCCCTGAATTAAGCATGGTTTCCAAAACCGTCATTGGAGTGACAATGGTAATATTCTCCCCCTTGGTCACATAAGATTCAAAAAAGACTTGTGGGTCCTCAGGCATGAAAACTTGAAAAGCTCCTTTAGGCTGAATTTTTTGTTTCGAAAGGGCTGCTTGTAGTGTTTTCGGAGCTTCTGATAATTGAGAATAAGACTTCACTGTGATTCCTGAAACTGTTTTGCCATCAGATGTGACAAACTGAATAGCTGCTTCATCCGGCAATAAAGCTTCTTCTGGATAATCATCCACAAAGTAAAAACCTTGTGCAATCTGAGAGTTGTCTGCTTTAATCCCTCGGTATTGGTCCAAGTCCCATGAGAGAGTATAGTGATTTTGAGTTCCCACTAGCATGGGCTTCCCATTGATATCCACTTTATCCTTGTTTAGGTTTTGTTTCTTGGGTTCTGGAGAAACAAGGGTGTTGGTCACTTCTTTGGTTTCATAGCCATTGCCAAAATCCACTTGGTAGGCCTTGTTTGTATAGGTCTTAGTTTGACCATAGAGACTATCTTTCACCGTCATTTTGGTCAAAAGAGCTAAAGAAGTTCCTGTTTGAACATACTGGTCATAAAAGGCTTGGTTGTCATCCGGCAAAAAGACTTGAAAGGCACCTGTCGGTGTAATCTTAGCACGAGCCAATTTATCTTGAAGGTCTTTAGGGGCTTCATTTAGGGAAGCATAGTTTTTAACCGTAATTCCTGATACCTTCTGACCGTCAAGGGTTGTAACAGCCGTCCCATTTTCCACCACATCAAGCACTTCCTCTGGGTAATCGTCCACAAAGAAGAAGCCTCGTGCAATTGTCTCTTTAGCAGAACGATCTCCCTTATACTGGTCCAAATCCCAAGTCAAACGATAGTGGTTGGTTGTACCAAGGGCTACGACCGTGTCATTAATGAGGACACCATCCGCATTTTCATTGTTTTTATCTGGTGTAATGAGTGTGGTTGTCTCCCCATCACCTGGTGTACGAACCGTTACAACATTTGAAGTGACTGTGTAAGCATTGGTTGTGCCCTTGTTCAAAAGGAGTTTGTAACTATTGGAATAGGTTGCCCCATCATTTTGAACAGAACCATAGACTTTTGGAGCGGTCAGTTGATAAACCTTGGTTAAATCTTTATTTACCTCCTGCAACAAGTTTTCCTTTGCGGTCAAGGTCACAAAATTCTTAGTCTCATCAAAGCTAAGGACATAGTTTCCATTCTCTTTTTGTGTTGTTTCCTTATCAAATAGGTAACCAGCAGGCAAGTAGTCCTCAAAAATGAGACTAGTCGTTTGGACACGATTGGGCGATAAGGCATCAACTGTTAAGGGATAAATCACCGTTGAATCTTTTGCGACAGTTTTCTCATGAAGATTAGCTTGGTCACTATTGACCACTTCTTTCATAATCTCTGGAGTTGTCGTCAAACGGTACGCATGATAATGGACAGTGGGTACTTGTGGTGGCGTTGGAAGTTCTTTTGGAATAGGTTTGACAGGTAAGGTTACCTTGGTCAAAGTTAGACTAGGTTGCACCACTTCTTCCAAAGGCTTTGGCGTGAAGGTCACAGGCTTTTCTGGTGTAAATGTTTTAGGAGTAAAGACATCTGGTGTTACCGTAATAGGTTCTGGAATGGGTTCAAGTTCCACCGTTACATGAGGTTTGGGACTATACGGTGTTACTGTACGTGCAACTGGTAGGGTATTTAAGGCGAACCAGTATGACAAGCCAACATTCTGTGGCATATCGCCTTGCCCAAAGGTTACTGTGTAGGTATTTCCTGATGTAACTGTTGAGACAATTGCTCCTTTATAAGCATAACGACTTGATGTGGTATCCCATTCCTCAGGTAAATTCAAATCACTAGCACGGTTGGAACCCAAAGAACGTGCTAGACCTTCATTAGTCACTTGAACGGTTGAGCCATTAATCGGTATAAATTTCCCAGATGAATCTTTAACATATTCTAAACCAATGTCATTATGATTGAGGGAAGAGTGTGTGAAGACTCCTGGCTTTTCTTTGGAGAAGGTAACTTGTGAACCGTCTTCCAAGAAATACTTAGCAACTACACGAAACTCCATCTTGTCTGTTCGCCAGTCACCGTTTCCGTCATTTCGATAGGCAATAAAGCCCTCGGTTGGATCATTTGGCACAACCAATTTCACGGCATCGGTTCCAGCTGGTGATACAAGGTTGGTAATATCGTAAGTCACACGACTAATCTTTTTCCCATCAAATCGAGCATTTTGAAGATTTTGATAGTTAAAACTAAGAGTCTCACCTGTTTTGAAGCTATCATAGACAAAGAAGCCCGTGGAATCTAAGATTCTTGAGTAGCCCCCAAGCATGGCATCACCAGTTGAAATGATCTGAGCAGGATTTCGGGTAATGGCCCCATGTTGTGCTTGGGGTTCACCGTTATTTAGATTTAGAGCTTGAGCAAGGGCTTCAGAAATATAACCTTCTTCACCTTTCGAAATCTCGGTCAAGTCATGTTGATAGCGTTCCATTTCTTTGGCATTGTAGGCATCGATCGCTTCATTCTCTTTTCTGGCTGCGACTTCTTTTTCTTGATTACGTTTTGTAATGGCTTCAATCTCAGCTGCTCGATTTGAAACTAATTGTTGTTTTTCCTGATTAGCCTGATCCACCGCAGCTTGACCTGCACGATTTTCAGCATCTACAGCAGCTTGACCTGCCTGATTACGCCTTTCAATGGCTTCGTTATCTGCTTTTGCCTTAGCAAGTCCAGCATCATTTTCTTTTTGGATGACCTGATTTTTCGCAACAATATCATCTGCCTTGGTTTTCTTTGTTAGATAATCCGCTAATGCTTGTTCGTTGGCGGATTGGATAGTTTCAACAGCCTTACCAAAATTTCTGTAGTCAGATACAGATGTCCCATTTCCTGATGAAACTACTTGTTCTTTTACTGTCACGTCAGCATCTGCATACTGAGATTTTAGGTCATTGACTTTAGAATCAACCCAAGCATTTGTCTCTTTACCAGTTTGGTTGGCCCCTTCGTAGGCCTGTGACAGCTCCTTATTTTCCTGTTCGATGCGAGCTTTTTCATCCTCATAAGCTGCTTTGTCAGCTTTGTAGGTTTCAGTGACTTCATTGATAGCATCAACCTGTGTTTGGGCATCTGCTTCAGCTTTTGAAATTTGTTGGTTGGTTTCTGCCGCAGAAGTTGTATTTCCTAAATCCATTGGGCTATCTTCAACCGTAGAAACACCTTCAGCCTTTGCCTGTTCAACTGCTTGTGTTACCGTATCATGTGGTACGGTGACAGCGATTGCACCATTAGATTGTCCAGTTGACCCTAAACTTTCAGTTTGTTCAGATACAGGGTTTGGTTGTGCTTCTGGTAAATTCGTGGCTGGATTCTCCGTTCGTTGAATAGTGGTGTCAACTGATGATGTGACTTCGTCTGCATGTGCAACCGTTCCTCCCCAAGCAACAACAGCCGTCACCATGGTTCCAAGGGCAACGGAACATAGAGTGCGATATTTTTTACTCTTGCGAAAGACGTGTTTCTCGCCTTTTTCCTGATTGACAAGAAAGTGATGATTACATGTTTTGGTCATAAATAGTCCTTCTTTTCTTTTTTATGTAGCAACAAACTGTCACTCTTTATTAGATACGAGGGCGTTAAGCGAGCACGACAAAAATAGGAGTTTTGACGAAGAACTTTCCGTTCTAGGAGAAACTCTCTTTTTTGTACAGCTCGTAGCCCAAGTTCAATACCATCATAAAAAAGAAGGCTTGATTTTGTTATCACAATAAAATGAGGGAAAAGAAAAAAGCCACCCATAAAAGTGGATGACCTGATTATCACCAAATCAATTTTTACATTAAGACGGCCAATTAACCTTTCTAACTTTAGCAGTCTTAAAGCGTTTCTTGTCAACAAGTTTCAGCTCTATTTCTCTACAATTTGTAATTAAGGTGTCGTTGATTTTAAGACTTCTTGGAAAGTATTGATTTCCTTGTTCATGTGATAATTCAACGGTGTAACTAATACCATTACTTAATTTGAAGACCACAAAATAAATATTATCTCTTCTAAATCGTTTACCAACTTTTCTATTCAAAATACCATCCGTTGTATAAAATTTACATTCCATCACATGTAACATTTGATAAAGTAGTAATGTACCAACGATTTTGAATTTATTTTCGTTAAACCATCCATTATCAGCCTTATTTAGACGCTGCAATGTCCAATCATCCTTTAATCCTTCAAAAATACTCCCTGCATTATTAGTTGGTAAATTGACATGATGATCTCTTGATAATCCTAATAGATGGGGAATAGAGGAATTTGGGACGGAGAGAACAATTTTAGGATAGTCCTCCATATTTGTCTGATAAACGTATTTGTACTGAGAAACATATTTCTCAATAGTATTGGCCAAACAAGACATATCGACATTGAGAATATCAATCTCTCCATCAAAGGTCTTGAGCCATTCCAAAGTATATGTCATTCTAATTTTCTCCTAAAAAAGAGAAGGAAGCAGGTGCTTCCTTCTCTTCCACGTATTGAGTTTCACCTCACGCTAGATATGCCCTATCTATTCCTCAAGGGTAGGCAGTCCTGCTATTCTTTTTCTCAACAAACAGTTTGAACTGAGTGCGGAGCCCACAGGCGGGTGCAGACCATATCCACTAGCCCACAAGTAATTTATAATCTTTATTTATCCTTATTATATAGGATAATTCCTTATTTGTCAACACCTATGTTCACGCTTAAAGTTTAGATGAAATGACCACTTTGTCCTAAATATCATACAATATTTGGGACAAGAAGACAAGTATTCTAATATTTTTATTTCGTCGTATAAGCAAAACTCAAACTACTATCCACTCCAGATAATTTTCGGAAGGTGTAGTTTGGATTGCCATTATAGTTGGTTTCGGAGATAAGGAATGAGCCATCTGGGTAGACTTTTTATAGCGATAGGTAAAACTTTGATACTATCTCCATCTTTTCCCCCGCTTCACACCGTGCGTGCGACTTTCACCGCACACGGCGTTCCATCAATAGTGTATTATCACGATTTTGCTTTATCGTGCTATATTAATATGATTAACATGATTATTCTAAGTTCAAATTTTCTTTCAATAATGGTGGATTTCCTACAAGTTCACGCAACTGATTTAATTTGGTCAGTCCTGTATTACTCAAATTCAAAAGCTGAAAGAGATTTTTGATAGCCTTCTCATTTGTTGCGTGAATAAGGCGATGACTATCTCGTCCAACAATGATAAGGTTCCTATAAGAGTCATCCTTTGTTTCTGACCAAGGTCTCTTATGGTGACAATGAATATCATCCATATCCAATTCCTGACCGGTTACAGCACATTTCCCTTTTTGAGCTACAAATAAAGAAATTCGATTATCGTTATATTCAACTGTTGCACGCTTATTTATAATTGGGTGTTCTCTCAGCCATTTTAATTTCCATGTTTCAACAGATTCCTGTTGTTTATGAATCAATTTTCTCCCCTCAGGAGTATACCTATTCAGATTCTTATTTCTTCCTTTTAATGTCCTCGTCTTGACATAGCTAATTGGAAGAATTGGATAACCCATTAAGTACCGAATATTTTGAGATTGAAGGTAAGGGAGAACCCCTTTATCTTTTCCCTTGTATTCTCCTATTTTTGTCAGACCTTTCGCCTGCAATCGATTTTTAAAAGAGAGGTAAAGCTGATAATGAATTTCTTCTAAATCCTTACTCACATGTGTTGCCATACTATAGTAGTTATGAATACCGATAACCATACTATTATACTTCTGTATTTCACGAATAATTGTTTCTTTAACACCTTTAATTTGTATCAATTTCATCTGTTGTTTCAGTTGATGTTTAATACGTTTCTTGGCTTTCGGTGCAACATGAGAAAAACAGACAAAACGATTATTCTTAGAAACCAGCTTTAAAGTAATCCCAAGGAATTCGCTGCTTTTCTTTCTCAGATTGGTAATTTGAGATTTTTCCTCCGAAACAGGAAGGTTAAGTCGCTCTTTTAACCACAATTTTACAGCCTTAAACGTTCGCTCTGCCTCATTCCTATTTCGACAAAAGATTTTAAAATCATCCGCATATCGAACAATATACATCTCTTTTAGTGTCGTTGAAGCTCGCAGCTTTCTATAAACATGTGACTTGTGCCTTGTTCCCTTGGAATTATATTGAGGAACTAATTCCTTACAATCTCTTTCTTCCCATTGTCGTCCTATCCACCAATCAAATTCATTAAGATTGATATTGGCAAGTAGCGGAGATAGGATACCTCCTTGTGGTGTGCCCTTAGTTGGATGGCTCACTTTTCCATTCGGAAGAACAATTGGTGCTTTTAACATTTTTCGAATAATCACTAGAAGTTGTTTATCCCTGATGCCTAAGGTCCAGATTTGACGCATTAACTTAGTATGATTCACTTCATCAAAAAAGCCTTTAATATCAACGTCAACGACATAAGTCATATGACTTTTATTCATACGATACATACAGTCCATAATAGCGTTATCAGCTGACCGTAGAGGTCTAAATCCATAACTATGTTTGTAAAATTTAGCTTCACATATTGGCTCTAACACTTGTAAAATACACTGTTGAGCAATCCTATCCCACATTGAGGGAATGCCTAGTGGTCTTTTCTTTCCATTTGGTTTAGGAATCTCTACTCTTCTGACCTTTCTGGGTCTATAATGTTGAAATCTTCTTTGAACTTTAGAGATAAAGTCTTCTTGGGTCAAATTTTCTAAGTCTTTAATGGTAACACCATCTACACCCTCGGTTTGACTACCACCATTCCGCTTTATGGTACGATAAGCGAGTAGTATATTTTCGGGAGATGTGATAATGTTCATCAAATTCTTAAAGTTGAATCCATTTTGACTTTTGGAATATAAATCGTCAAATATTTTGGTCATGCCATAGTATTCTGCATACCTTAGTTTTTGACGTTTTAATAGTTTGTCATCATTTTTGGTTTTCGTCATGGTCTATCACTCCTCTCTTTGGATTCGTGACCTTTTATGTCTTACAAGAATCCATGAAATGATAAAGTTCATAACAATACACTATTGACTAGTGGCTGTTCCTCCAGTATCATTACAACACTTTCAAAGGTCGTGCCACCACTCTCACTAGAGATTAAGGAAAGTTATGATTTCCTTTCCATTGCTTCGCTGGTTGTGCAACCTCCACATCTCTAGCTTTCGACGTTCCCTTATCTTTATCAATACTAAACTTAGGTGCCTAGCTATACCCCTTCAACTTTGATATGCCTGTAACATAACAAGGAATTTCATATCGTCGATTCTTACTCTTCCTCAAGTCGAAACAACTTACGTTGCTATACGCATTTCTACGTACTCGCCTTCGGAGCGTACATTCGCTGGTTCGTCAGTGCTCATGCACATTCTCACCCTATTTAGTTTTTAATGACTCCCGACCTATCAGATACATATCCCACCTCTGGAACACTTTCGATTCTTAAGTCCTTAAGAATGACGGTATCTTTCAGCCGACTTCACCGAGCTTCATACCTTTACCTTTGCATCAGATAAACGCATGTCGGAGTATTAGAGAAATCGTTTCAGGGCGTTACCCCTTCATTCCAATTTTCAAGATAAGAGTTCTCCATTCTCTTCAAATTTAACCTGATTATCAGGTTGATTTTTCAAGAACGTGTCTAACCTTTTCAGTTAGAAACGTCTCGCACCCACAAAAGCCACATGTCCGTATTCTGTTGGTGTGCCATGTCCTCCTCCCGCAAAGGAAAGAATAGCTCCTGCTTGTGGACTTGTCCCTGTCTCCCCACCGAGACTTGCGGCTGTTCGTACCCAATCTTGGCCATTGCCCATGGTACTGATAATTGGAATCTTCTCACCATTTTTACCTTTGAGTTTTAGCCCCAATTGGTTGATACGGGCTGCAACTCCCCAAGTACATTGGCCGTAAGCATATCCCATACCGTCACCACCTCCTGGAATAGAGTTTTCAAAGAGGTCGCCTCGTACAGCTTCAAGAGCTTTGGGGTCACTTTGTGCTGTCCCACCGTTGGGTTGACTAAAGCCTTTTTCAACTTGGTAATACCACTCACTTGCTCGTGTCTGGCGTTCGAGTAGTTTATCACCATTATTTCCTTCCCAGTAAATGAGAAAGAGTTGGGCAAGACTAGCTGGACTACCTGAATTTTTGAAGAACTCCTTTAACCAGTTGGTGTAATAAGGACTATCCCCATGCAACATGAAATCCAGTTGTAACCCTAAGTCATACCACTTTTGATGTTTTCCTTTGGCATATTCCAACAATAAAGTATGTCTGCGTGACCCATCCGCGGTATCTGTCCATTGGCCTAAGCCTAAACCACGTTTGAGAATATTTGGGTAACGTCCATTGTATATAGTTGGACCATTAAGTGAGAGCCAGCCCTCATCATCCCACGAACTATCAGTCGCACCAACTGGCGGAGATAAATAGTCGCCTTCAGCTCGTTTTGGATTAATGGAAGATTCTACCGACCAATTTCCTAAAATAGCTGCTATAGCTTGATTTGTCGCACCTTTGCTTTTAAGATAGTCATAAATTGCCTTGGCTCTCTCGAACTCATCGCCGCCAAACTGACCGATAGTTGGAAGAATGGTGGTCTGAACCTGGATTACTTTTGGAAAGTAGAAAGCTGGATTGACATAGACCAACTTATCCGTATCATCATCAACCTTTTGATAGGTGACTTTTAGACCCGTTCCGTCTTTGGTCTGACCAATAATATCTCCTGCCAAGACATGTTGATGTTCACTCACTCGGCCTGAATGAATGCCAAACAAGGTTAGTTTAGTCTTATTCACTCCCTTACCAGATGTCAAAACAACGTTCTCTCCATCAAGAGATACCTTGCCATCCATCGGAGCTACAATGACTTGACCTTCTTTCGCTTCTAAGATGATATGGTGATGCAGCGTTGGTTTCTCATCAATGACCTCATAACCATATCGGTAGGTCATGCTTAAGCTATCCTCATCGGTCTGTCCCTGAAAGGGATTGTCCAATTCTTGAAGGGCTAGATAGTTGCCTCCTTCTGTCAACTCCTTTAACTCTTCCTGGTCCTCATCAGACAGCTTGTAAGCAGGTTCTTTATATAAGTCAGACATGGATTTAATAGAATCTCCACCGTTTAATTCCGACCACAGTTGACTGAGAAACGCTTTGTAGGTCACACCACCTGCTTCCATGAAATCGTCAAGCTTGTAGTCTTGGTATTGATGATTCATGTAAACCATAACCTCATCAATCTTAGTGTAAAAGGTAATTCCCTTTTCGTTGGTTCTTGTATGCTCCGCATCTTCCCACGTCATGTGGGTATAGGCCTTGGTCAATTCCATCTCATCTTGTTGAATGACACTGCTACCTGAGACACTCATGAAAAAGCTCATCATCAAAATGAGTATCAAGAGAATGCCTGAGACAATCCAAGTCAAAGGATTTCCCGCAAGGACAGAAAAGAAAGTCATACTTCCCTTAATGGCTTGGACGATTCCTTTGAAACCTGCGACACTTTGTTTTCTGACATGCTTTAAAAAGGTTTGGTAGCGTCTTCTTGGTTTAAGAGGTTTCTGGCGTGTAAATCCTTTTCCCTTTTTGAAGTTCTGGAATCGTTCCTTTCCATGAGAAAATTTTGTTTTGGTAAACCGCACACCAGTCTGTCCACTTTTTACTGCCACCTTACCTGCTTGATAGGTTAACCTGCCATAGCGTCTGACTTTCAGGCTAGTATCCTTTAGGGTTCTAAGTCCATCTAAATCATCATCCTGTGATACCAAGTCAAACGATTCAGATGCAGCTAAGCCTAATCCAGCTTTGACTTTGGTAGAGTTTTTCTTAGTCTTTTGGACTTTCTTGAGTTGTTTAACCTCACGCTTGGCAGAACTTACGTCTTTTTCTGCACTGAGTCGATCAAATGATTTTTCTTGGTGAAACTGAAAGCGAGACTTCAGGGAAGGATTTTCTTTTTGGAAAGTAAACTTGGGATTAACTGCCTGTTGTTTCTCACTTAGTTTCACTTCTGACAAATGTTTTCTTGCCGTCCGCAAACGCTCTTGAGCTTGAGGAAGTCGATAGTTCTTGATTTCCTTTACCTTCAACAGTCTAGGAGAAACATAGGTAATTTCTTTTAGGAACTTCTCTTCTGCTTCCTTTTGGCTACTGAGTAGATTTCCTTTTAACTCTGTTTTCTTTCCCTGAAACAGAGAATTTTTGGCTGGTTTTCGAAATCGTCCTTTTTTAGGAACAGTCTGTTTTAAGGTCCTAACTTCTTTCCGATAATGCATACGGGCCGATTTTAAGTTGCTTCGAAAGTTTTGCCTAGCCTGTTTGACTAGCTTTTTATCCTCTTTCATCTCATGTCCTCATTTTTTCAGGGTCCGTACTCATGATGTCAAAGAGCTTGGTGTGTTGTGGAATCTTATTTTTGAATGGAACAACGGTGGAACCGGCCTTAATTAAGCCTGCCCCTTTTTCAGGATTGACCAAGTATTTCTCCAATTCCTTGGAAAGTCCAAGCATATGTACCAATTCTTCGCGATCGCTCTTGGCCTGTTTTAAAAGAATCATAAACTCGCTATTGGCAATAATGCGTCTGCCGTTGGCATCCAAAAGAAGTGTTTCTACATTCTGAGTAATGCCTGTCGGTATCGCCCCATACTTACGGACACGACTCCAAAGTTTAAAGAAGAAATCAGAGGCATACTTGTCCAATAAGAGTAGCTGCATTTCATCAAAGTAAATCCAGGTCTTCTTCCCTAGTTTTTGGTTTTTGACCACCCTATTCCAAATTTGGTCAAAGATAACCATGAGGGCAATCTGTTTTAATTCATCGCCTAACTTTTTGACATTGTAAATCAGGAAATGACTGTCTGTTTTAATATTGGTCCGATGTGAAAATATGTCCAGCGACCCTTCCACATAGAGTTCCATATCCAGTGCCAAGTCCTTAGCTTCCTGTTCAGGTTGTTGAGCTAAGACAAAGACCCATTCGACCAAGGACGGTGTGTCAAAATGCTTATAGGTGAGTCGTGTCACACGGTCAATCAAGGACTTTTCACGACCATCCATTTTACGGTCCAAGAGCTTTCCTATCCAAGACAAGAGAAATTCGGACTTGACCTTAACCGGATCCTCATCCATATTCTCATCAGATAGATCTAAGACATTTAAGAAGGTGGTAGAATCTGGGGCAATATCAATACTCTCCCCACCAAAGGCTTGACCGATAATACTGTACTCGTTTTCTGGGTCAACAATAATAATTTCAGTATCACTATCTGCTTCCTTGAGCTTAGTAGAGATGATCTCGTGTTTTGTCGCCATCCCTTTGCCCGCTCCAGAAGTCCCTAAAATCAAACCTGACGGAGTATTTAACTTGCCACGGTCAATACTGATGATATTACTTGAGATTTGATTGATGCCATAAAATTTTCCACCCTTGTCCTGAATATCAACGGAAGTCCAAGGTGCATTCACGGCAATGTTTGAAGTCAATAGAGACCGAGAAACACCTTCAAGATAGTTCTTCCCAAATGGCAAGAGACTATTAAAGGCAGCTTCTTGCATATAGGTCAAATTATCAATAATCATATCATTAGACCCTGCCACTTGCTTGATAATATCAAGAGATTGTTTGAGTTGGTCTTCAGTATCCGCCAGCACGCCAATTAGAAATACGGTGTCAAACAGTTTATCTCCTGTTTGGGTCATGGTTTGAAGAAGAGCTTCAGCTTCATCGATGTTGTTCTCAAGAACATGCCCGACCTTCTCCAAATAGATACCTGTCCGAGCCATCTTTTGTTGTTCCCCAATCTTTTGCGATTCCATCAAGGTTTTCTTGGTTCGCAGCTTGGTCATGGTTTCAGACTTGGTAGAGCCTTTAGCATGTAGGCTAATCATCACTTCCAAATCTGACTGCATTAAGTCTCGAATAAATTTATCCCCTAGCTCAATACCATAGTCACGAACATAGACAATCTGTAATAATCGATCGTCCAATTCAATATGATTCTTGTGTTTAAAGGAAAGATAGGTTGGTGCAATAAAGTGTTTGGTAGTTTGACCTGAGAGGGTCAAATCCTTGTAAGAGAACGGTAAATGATTTTCACCTCGCAACATATCCGCAAGGACATTCACTCGTTCCTCTCCACCGAGTAGACCAAGAGATACATCAATCTCTGAAAAGCCACTCTTGAAATATTCTCCAATTTGTGACAGAGAACGAAAAGCTAGTTTTGGTGTTTGGTCGCTCTTGCCAAATGAAAGAAACTTGACAGCTGAAAAGTTGTTCTCACCCGCCTCTAAGTTGGCATCCATCATGCGATTCAATTCATCACGATAAGCATCAAACCCATCTTCCTGTAAGGGATAGAGAATACTCTTACGGAATTTTTCCAAATTAACTTTTTGATTGAAAATAGTCAGTTGGAAATTGGTCTTATCATCCAGTGAATTGATTAAATCGGAATATTTCTCAACAATAGCTCCCTTATCGTCTAAGCCAACTGTTTGATAATTGACATCTCCTAAGAGATAGGTTTGTGAGAAATAACTTGGACTGACTTGCATAAGGCCATTCTGAAAAAGCCCTTGATAAGCTAACGTATTTACGGTAGAAGGGCTGACCTCCTGCTTCTGTGTTTTCGTCTTTTGCTTTTGGTCATTAGAAGAGGTCTTTGATTTCATTGAGTGTTTTAATTTTTTCACGTTGGTCTCCTTTTCTTCCAGTAAATGTGCGGTCTGGCACCGTTAGTTCATAATGAAAACGGTACTTGAGGTAGGTTTCAAATGGTAAATCGTTGGGGCGATAGACCCCAAATAACATGAGTGGAATGGTAAAGCTAAAAACAAAACCATAGATAAACCAATCCCCAAATTGCCAGTAAAATAGGTTCAATCCCAATACCAAAATGGTTAGGGCGATGGCTGGAAATACAAAAATAACCTGTCTAGTTGTAAATCCCAGCCATGCCCTGTGTTGAACCTTTGAGATGTCCTTAAAGACACGAGTGTTCATAAATGTTCTCCAATCTAAGTAAGCTATAAAAAGAGGAGGCGAGATAATGACTCCCTTCCTCCTACATGCCCAAAATACTTCGGGCGGTCCGTTGACTGCCAACTAAGGCAATGATTAACAATATGGCTTGTACCAAGCCACCAAACATAATGGCGAGTGATTCCATAACTCCAGCTCCATTTGATACGGCAATCTTACCAGCCGACTCAAACAAGGGAACAAGAGATACAATTAGAAAAATCAAAATACCTTGAACGGCATAGACCATGATGTTTTTAAGATAGCCAATCCCAACACTTCTCCAGTCATCACTAAGGAAGGTCGGAATGGTAACAGGGGCAAAAGGTATCATCAGATAGAGTTGAATAAAGCGAATGGTAATCAAGATATTGACAACCATGATACTGGCCATTCGTACCAACCAAATGAGAATCGCAAAAAAGCCAATAATCATTTTTCCTACAATTCCAGAACCCTTGATGCCTGAGATGGTATCGTAACTGGCACCGCCATTCGTGACAAGACTTGCCACTTGTTCAATAACATAAGAGGCAAGAGCGATAACGGCTTCCACAATAACCGTCGTATTGGTAATCACGACCACGACCATAATGTAGCTGACAATCATAGGTGCTATGGCTTCAAAGGTCATTGCACCACCTGAGTTTGCGATTTTCTTGGCCATTTTTGAAAATTCGAGTACGAGAACAACCGCAAGAATAGCTACTCCCAAGGGCTGCATAATCCCCTTGGTAATGGCTGTCATGTAAGACCACACCGTCGGATTAAAGTCCGCTAGTGACTTAATCAAGTTGGCGGTTGATTCTAAATCCACTTGAAACCCTTCAAAAAGGCTATCGCTAGATACTTTTTCAGAGGCTAGAAATACAAAAGGTGACGTAAAATTCATCATCATGTCATGTGCTGTCCTCCCCTAAATGGTAATCTGTGTCACAAAAGCACCAGCGGCTCCCACCATGACCCCACCAACAATTTCTAGAATGGCATTTCGGACACCTGGCCCACCATCTTTAATGTTGGTTGAAAGGTTGATAATGCCCATTACAACAAGAAAGGCCCCTACTGCAATCAAGCCTTTTTGTAATAGAGACATGGCTTGGGAGAACATGGAGCTAGCGTCCACTCCGTAAACAAAGCCTGTTAGTTTTTGATTCATATTTTTCCTCATTTCTATTAATGTAGTGTCGTTTCTGTGCTTAAATCCCTTATTTTATGGCCTGACAAATCTATCTCTTCCTCAGTGATTAGGGGATTGATGTGGTAGTGCCACCAGCGTTCATCAGATTCCTTATCTGCAAGCCATTTCCAATTCTTATGTTTGAGTGGAAAATATTTCTTTGATCTAAATACTGGCACTCCTGCAATTCTTACGAGGCACTCATCTCGTTTCATATTCCCGACTTCATCAGCCGTCATCAAGTCACGGGCAATTTTCTGGTGAGAGGTAGAACTTGAACCCGTCTGCCCAAAAGAACGACTGGTACTTCTGACATCAATGGTTTGTTTGCCTAATAGACCACTCATAAATTTGAAAGTTTCCTCGTCATTTCCACCCAAATAGAGGAGGCTGTCACAGTTCCCCAGTATAGTTTTCCAAGCCTCTTTTTCCTTATAAAGTCCTTGGAGTTGAGCGATATTTTGCAAGATAGGAACTAAGCTCATGTTTCTAGAGCGAACCGTTGAGGTTTGTTCGGCAAAGTCTGGGATTTCTCCGACATTCGCAAACTCATCCAGATAGCTTCTAACATGAATAGGCAGTTGCCCTTTAAAGTCCACATCAGCCTGTCTGGTCAAAGTGGCGAAAACCGTAGAGAAAAATAAAGCAGATAGGAAACGAAAGGTCGTATCATTATCTGGAATAACAAGATATACCATGGTCTTTTGAGTGCCCCACGTTTTCAAATCCATAGTGTCTTTTTGCGTCAAATCAATCACCGATTGAATATTAAAAAGGGCGAACTTAGCGGTCGTCACAGCAATGACCGAATCCAAGGTCTTGTCCTTGTAGTTCTGAAAATCCGCCCAGTTTCTCATGGTAAAGTTCTCATGACCGTATTTTTTAGCGTAATCTTCAAACAGGACTTCAAGAACACTTTTGTCCTGATTATCTCCCTTTGATAAGAGTTTGATGAGTTTCCCAATCTCAGAAAAGGCTGGATAACGGCCACGCTTACGTCTTGCTTCCTGCTCTTGCTTGGAACTTCCTGGTGGATTGTAAAAATCTACCAAATAAGAGGCAATAGCTCTCACCAATGTCATGGAAGCTTCGTCCCAAAATGGATCACTGCGAGAACCAGACCCACGGGTATTGTTAAAATAGACCGTTAACATGCGGTTCAAATCATTCTCCGTTTCCACATAGCGAAAGGGATTAAAACCGTCTGAATTGGTCATATTAACCAAATCTAAAACCTTGACCTGATAACCGTTTTCTAAAAAGAGTTTACCTGTCTTCTCAGCCAAATGGTCTTTAGGATCTACGACAATATTGGAACAATTAAGTTGGATAAGGTTGGGTTTCACAAAGCGAAAGGTCTTACCTGCCCCAGAACCCCCAATGACAATCAAATTTTTATTTCGGTCAAACTGGGGTTTCTTCTTTTCCAACAAGGTTAGACGAACATCACGAGCCATAATCGTGTCATTGAAAGGATTCTTACTGTAAAAGTTCCGCTTTTCCTTACTGTTTCCAAATCGTGCAGAACCGTATTCTTCCCCTTCTCGATAGACTTTCTGTCCTGTCGATACATAAAGATAGACTAGTGTCATCATTAGAACCCCAAGGATAAAGGCAAGAAGAGATTTTTGAGTAAAGGAAAATAGCCATAAAGGATTGAAAACCTGATTTAACCCCTCTCCTAAGAGGTAGGCAAAACGTTCCATAGGTGGGGCATTGGTTAAACTATCATAGAGCAGGGTTAGACGATGGCAGAAATAACCAAAGGCGAGCCCCATGAGTCCAAAGACTAAAGCTTTTCGTCTTGAATACATTACAAGGTCACCTCCTTGGTTTTGACTGCCGAAGGTTCTGTCACTCTTATTTTTTCTTTGGCCAGTTCTATCTCTTGGTCCAAGGTTTTATCAAAGGTTAGACCTTCTAACTTTTCTGGATTAGACATCAGTTTCTTCACCAGTTCGTCCAAGTGATGATCGAGCAAGGTCTTATCCTTGGCATAAAAGTAGAGATAGTCTTTTTGCCAACTAATTGCAATTGGCAGTTTTTCTGACTCCATTAACTCCTTGAATTTCTCAACATCAATTGGCTTATCTAGAATGTCTTTACTAACATTAATCCCTTCAATGGCATAAGGGCTTTGAAGGAGTTCTTCCAGTTTTTGAACCCCAATCTTATAAGCTGAATCTTGGGCTAAGGATTGCCTAGCCGACCATTCTAAGAGTTTTAAGAGGGTTCTGACTGTCAATAAACTACTTCTTTCCACGTATTGCATCGCTTGACGTTCTTGTTGTTCAGATGACATAGTGGCCTCCTCTTTTTTCGATTCCCTATCAAACATAAGGTGCTTCCATAATACGGAAGCACTCTTGATTTTGGTATCACAAGAAAGTTACGACATAAGCCAAACTATTCCAAAGTAAATGTGAGGCGATTGCCATCTTACAATCTGTTTTCAATCGAACAGCAGCCAAGGTCAAGCCAAGACAGCTATACATGAGCCAACTCCCTAACTGATTGGGTCCATGGGATAGAACAAAGAGAAAACTGGTCACGCCTATTTGTACAAAAGGGAATGTCAATTTTTCCCACAGCAATTGCCTATAAACAATCTCTTCAAGGATACTTGCATTGACCAGAAACAATAAAAAGATAATAGGAGGAACCTGTTTTCCTATTTGTACCAATACCGCTTGATTCCTAGTCTGACCTGGAAATAGGAAGCTGATGAAGACTGCAAAAGCAACCATACACACAAAACCAAGAAGCAACCAACTTAGGCGATTTTGTACGCCCACAAATTTTAATTGAACAGTTTTATGACGGGCAATCTCTAGGCAAGTCACACTTAATAGGACCAATTGTAGCAAGACTACACTCTCTATTGTCAGATACTCTTTCAGGTATAAACTCACCAGAAGACTGTTAAGCTGTATGGCTAGAAAAAACAACACTATCCTTATCATTGTCACCTCTTGAATAAATCTTCATAATCAATTTCTAAGACTAGAACGATTCGCTCAACCCATCTTGTCTGGGGCATCAGACGATTGGATTTGTAATGTCGCAGTTTTTGATAGAGGCGATTAAATTCACTTGGATAAACATATTGACCGTTGAATACTTTGCGAGCTAGTTCTGCCCAAGTGAGGTCTTTTTCTGCCAGAATGATTTCTAAATTGTCCCAAAATCGTTCATTCATCTTCACACCTACCCTGTCACTTGTTTCATCAGGCTGGCCAGAAACAGTTCTTCTTTTACCTGTCTGGGAAGAAAGGTTCGCACTTCGTCTAGCCCAATAGATGGATAGACGTGATTCTGACAGACAATGAGAGGCAGACGAAGGTTTTGGTCTGGCTTTTGGAGAATGAGCTGAATCATCTCATTCAAACTTATCGAATATTGACGCTTAAAGCGAAGAAATCGTGGCGACAGCAACTCAAAACAATCCGTGGTTTTGGCAAAGAGTGACAGTAAGATTTCACGGTTTACATCACACGCATTTATACAACGATAAGTCACACCATAGGTCGTCAAAATGGTTAGTAAGTCTTGATTTGTATTGATATTATTTCCTAGATATACCTCAAGCATAGACACCTCCTTATAGGGTTAGGCTATTTTCAACTGTTTGTTCAGGAGTTGAGAAATAGCGACTCATATCAATGGGCATCCGTCCTTCACCAAAGCACTTGACCGTCACTAAAGTCGTTAAAATGCCATCCTTTCCCCTAGCAGAATAATTTTCACCAAAGGCACGAAAGGCCAGGTGATTGTCTTTCGTCAAGAGAGTATCTACACCATTTTTAATATCCCTAGTTTCCATAAAATCCGAAATCCGATGAAGATTGGATTCGTAGAATAGGGGATCATTCATCTCTTTGTGGTAATCATCTTCAAAAGTTACCTCAAAGTCACAATCAAAATTGGGGAGCGACAATATCTTTTGTAATAGCTGATTGGTTTCAACTTGGTGAATACGTTCTTCTAATTCAGTACACTCTAGGAAACTTTTCTTATGTAGTAGGTTCATGTTTTTCTTCCTCTTCAATTCTTCTAAATTCTCTGGCAATGGCTTCAATAACTGTGACAGTCACGCTATTGCCTGCCTGTTTGTATAGTTGGCTCTTACTGGAAACACTTTCTGCTCTTTCATAAGCCCAATCAGGAAAGCCTTGAAGTCTGAAACACTCTCTTGGTGTCAGTCGTCTTATTCTCAGGCGATAGAGTTTTCCTTCTAAGACAATGCCTGTGACTTCATACCACTTATCCTGTCGATATTCCAGAGCAGCAACAACCACTCCCATATTGTCTGAAGTCGTCAGGGTATTGGATATTCCCTTTCCCACACGTCCCCTACGTTTGGTTGAGTCTGGATAAGCCAGATTAACAGAGTCTCCAAGAGTTGCCTTTGCGTAGCCTGTTTTTGTGGCTTCCTTGATTTTCAGAAATGGCAGCTCCTCCCTCAGCAAAATCTTTGGCACCTTGTCTCCACCTTGCATGGTGGTCAAAGTCGGTGACAAGCCAGATATGTCAAATACTCTTCCAGTCTGGTCAAAGCTAGTCGGCAGATTTCCTGCGACAACAACTCCGTGTCTGTCTAGACTGGTCAATGTAAACATTGGGTCTTGATTGTCCTTAAATCGACGACCATGTTGGCGTTTTTCTAGTCTATCTGGTGTTAAGACTGGAATGGCGATTTTAGCTCCCTCTCCTTTACCTCTTGTTAGTGTAGGAGCAAGTCCACTCGTCAGATAAACTTCACCATTCAAACCACGTTTAGAGGGATTGATATTTCCTAGCCTTTCAAGATGAGCTGGGCTGTTTTCTCCTCTGAGAGGAAATATGAATCTGGAACGGTATCTTCTAGAATGTCCGATAATAAAGACCCGCTCTCTGTTTTGCGGGACTTGGAAGTCCTTGCTGTTAAGCACCTGCCATTCGACATCATACCCCAATTCATCCAGCGTGGAGAGGATTGTGGCGAACGTCCGTCCCTCGTCGTGATTGAGTAGGCCTTTGACGTTTTCCAAAAATAGAAAACGTGGTTGGATTTGTTTGGCCGCTCGAGCAATCTCAAAAAAGAGAGTCCCTCGAGTATCTTCAAATCCCAGTCGTCTGCCTGCGAGTGAAAATGCTTGGCAAGGAAATCCCCCGCAGATGATGTCCACTTGCCCTCTAAATTGTCTAAAGTCATGGTCTGTGACCTCTTTAATGTCATGGTATTCTATTTCTCCTTCTGTGTTAAACATGGCTTTATAAGATGTTCTGGCGAATTTATCAATTTCACAAAAGCCCAAACACTCATGGCCCTGTAATTCCATTCCTAGCCTAAAACCACCTATCCCAGCAAATAAATCTAAAAATTTCATTTTTCCTCTCTTTCCAACTAAAAAAGAGCCTTACACTTGTAAAACTCTTGCCTATATATGATCATCCATTTCTGGTGCACGGATGATTTCAAAAATCAAAATGACGATAGAAATCAGATAGATTCCACCTAGTATCCACCAAATCAACTTAATCACCTCCCTTTACTTCTTGTCGTCTCAGTTGCTTGGTCCACTCTGACAGCACACCATTAAATACATACTCAGCTATTACTTCCGCTGATCGAGCAAATCGCATATGTTCCAATGCATACTGATAACGGTCACTAAAATAAATCATGGCATAGTCACTAGCTGACTGAGATAGACCAGTCTGTCTTAACTGGTCATGAACCAAACCCCAAATATAGTCTCGATCGTACTTGGTCACGCCATCGACTTTTGAAGTAAAGTTTTCTTCTTGTTTCTCATCTACTAGCTGCCTTTCCTCCTCGTCCTCAATAAGGAAATCACTCCCTTTAGTTTCACTATATTTAGTCTCACTTCCTTCAGTCTCACTAGGGGCTGAATTTAAGACCGGCCCCGTCTTTCCTTGAGACCCCCCTAGTGTTTTTTTAACACTAGCCCCGTCTGTATGTAAGACTGGAGTAGTTTCATGTTCTAATTCCCCCAAGTAAATTTTATTTGCCATTCGACCTTTTTCACTAGAGGACTGTTGGACTTCATCAATTAAGCCATAGTCACGTAAGGTTTTCTTGATAGAGAGTAATTTTGACTTTGAACAGCCTAAAAGTGCCATCAGATTTGAATTGGAATAAATCAAGTAAATAGCCCCATCCTCATCAATCCAGCCCTTACTCAAAGACAGCTCCAACCTATCTTTTAAAACCGCGTAGGCTACCTTAACCTCCAGCTTTATATCCTTATAACGTTCACTCTCAAACAAAATTTTAGGGAGTTTATAATAACGCTCTGATGTCTGATACTGATTAGCGGTAATTCGTTTCATGATTGTCCCTCCAAGACTAATATTCCAACATTTCCAAATTCATCAAATCGGATTAAACCTGGTTGTTCCATTTCATCAATTAGCTGTGTTGCTTTCACAATATCAACTCCTAAAATAGCCACAAGATGACACATCACGATTTGGCGTGATGATTGTTCCTTCTTTTTCATGAATTCCTCCTGAAAATAAAAAAACGAGAACACTTAGTAAAATGTTCTCGCTGAACTATTATTTTTTATGACGTATCTATTTTTTGTCTACGCAGTCGACATCCAAACAGACATTCACATCAATGTACTTTTTTTGAACCTTTTTTATGTCAAAATCACTCTTTTCAATAAAGACAAAATGCTTGAAAAAGTGCTTAAAATAAAGGATTTTTACCCGTTGCTTCGTTGTAGCAACACTACGCACTCCACGTGTTTTGAGATGAGGGGATAGCTGTCAAATATTAGTATCCTGAATATTATTCTCTTTGAGGGAAGATATCAACTGAGGGCTTTCGTATGTGGGAACATATCAACATAGAAAGTATTTATCAATTTCATCTTCATTTTTGAGAATGCTTATCTCCGGAACTCCTACTGACTTCGCTAAATTAATAGAAGAAACAAATCTTAACTTAACATTGATATTGAAGTCAAACGAGTATTGCTGCAATTCCCCAAGTTTATGATATTTATTCAAAAGCTCATCGAGTTTTACTTGGTATTCTTTGTCCAGTTTATCAACAAATGCATTAATTCTTTCTTGATAAACATTGATAACTTCTATTTCGTGTTTGTTTAGAACGCCTTTTCCAAGACTTAGTGCTGTGGTTGCAACGATTGAGCCAACCAAAGCACCAACAACTGGAATTGGTATAACTGTTTGTCCTATTGCAGCACCAATAGCAGCACCTGTTGCATCAATAGCATTTAATGTTACTAAATCAATAAATCCATCTGTATCAACATCGCCTTTTCTATATTTGACGATAGCATTGCTTCCGGATTATCAAAGCCTTTAATGCGGCCATCAAGGCTAATTTGTGTGTGCATAATTATCTTTGGTTTCATATTTTTCAATCCTCCTTTTTGATAGTAGAATATCATAATACACTGACAGCTGTATGTCAGCAGGGGATATGAAACCTTACAAAAAATACATAACAGACCAATCGCTTTCTCTAAATCAAGTTTAGGCAGTGATTCGTAATTTGTGCCAGGTGTTTACGGGTTATGCATTTTAATTCATCAGGTTGGACTATTTCAATGCCTGATCCATATTCAATCAGCTGCTTGCTCAATATCTCAAAGGAATCTGTCTGGAATTCGATTTCCATTTTACTTCCCAAATCGGTTTCTTCAAGGAAGCCGAGAGAATACCTGTTCTTGATAGAATTGTATGTCTCCCCTTTTTCAGCTCTAAGAATTACATTATATAGTTTTTTATATGAAAGCATTTGTTTTAATATTTGTTCCAAAGAGCCATCATGGCTTTGACAGAGCTCTTCTTCTATGCAAATGCTTTTAATCCGATCCACACGAAAATTCCTATATTCATTTCTTAGCCTGCAAAACCGATTAAGTACCAGTTCTGTTCATAAAACCCCAGTGATATAGGCTCTATCATTCTGCTTTCCGGTTCTTGCCCTCCTGATGCAGGATATTGAATTGATATTACCCTTTTATTGCAGATTGCAGTCTGAATTGCTGCAATAACGTTATCCGCCAATGTATTTTTCTGTCCAGATGTGCTGTACACGTTAATACTGTTCTCCAACTCCTGTGCATAGTTTTTTTCACCATGCTTCAAAATAGATTTGATTTTATACATAGCTGAATCAAAATCCTTTATAAATGATTCATCTCCATGGCAATTTAAAAATTTCCCTGCTGTAATCAATGCACCCACTTCCGCCGCTGTAAACATTACCGGCGGAAGTAGGAAGCCCTCTACAAGAAAATATCCTTTTCCGGCCTCAGATCCAATTGGTATTCCGGCTTCTTCAAGTGTCCGGATATCTCTGTAAACTGTCCTTAAGCTTATATTAAATCGCTGTGCAATTTCTTTGGCAGGAATTATTTTTTTTGATTGCAGCTGAATAAGAATAGAGGTTACTCTGTTAATCCTGTTCAAATTTTATTCCTCCTCTGTGACTTCCATAAAAAGTATATCCTATGCGTTCTTAAGCTAGCTGCTGTTAGTGCTTCTCATTGCACCCTGGTTATAAAAGCCATACTCACAAACCTCTTCACCAAAACTCTTTACATCTCTAATATAGAACTCTATCTAGCGAACTTTTAGAAAAGATATAAAACATCAGAGTATGGACAGTTGCGGATGTACTTCAGAAAAGATTAGATGTCTAAAAAGCTTGTAGTTAAAGCTTTTTAGACATCTAAATCTAGGTACTAAAACAATTCATCCAGTAAAATATAATATTTTATTTTCTCCCAATCAGGCTTGATCCCCAGTAAGTCAAAAAATAGCTCGACATACTGTTCTTCCCCGATATCCTCCCTGATCGACCGGACGCAGAAGGCAATGTCATACCACTTGTCCGCCCTGCCGCTTCTCCCAAGATCAATAAAGCCACTTACTTTGCCATCTTTCACAAAGATGTTGCTGTCTCCCAGGTCGCCGTGGGAAAAGACAAGTTCCTCTTCGGGCTTTTCCGTCTTTAAAAAATCATACAGCTCGCGCGGATCTTTAAATGGAGTGTCTTCTTCCCAGTTTTCGCAATCCACATCGGCCAGATCGTTATTCAGTAAGTAATCCAATTCGGCTAAGCGGCTGTCTAAGCTATTCGTATAGGGACAATCCGATATGTCGATGGAGTGAAAGAGCCTGATGCACTCCGCATACAGCTCGATAATCTTTTCAGGGCTTTGTTCATCTTCATACTCTTCCGAGCAAAGGACGCCATCGGCCTCACTCATGAGCAGATTGCTCCAGCCATCATGCCGTTCAAAGTGCAGGACCTTTGGAACAGGCAGCTTTCCTTCCAGCCATAGCATCATGTCCTTTTCCCGTTCCACATCATAGGTGGTCCCTTTATACCGGCTGTCCGTCATTTTTAAATATAGGTTTTCATTTTCTCCCACCAGCTTATATACCTTAGCAGGAGACATTCCTTCCGTATCTTTTACGCAGCGGTATTTTTCGATCAGTTTTTTCAATTCCGGTGATATTCTCATTTTAGCCATTTATTATTTCCTTCCTCTTTTCTACAGTATTTAAAGATACCCCAAGAAGCTAATTATAACAAGACGAACTCCAATTCACTGTTCCTTGCATTCTAAAACCTTAAATACCAGAAAACAGCTTTTTCAAAGTTGTTTTCAAAGTTGGCGTATAACATAGTATCGACGGAGCCGATTTTGAAACCACAATTATGATAGAATTTACAAGCTATAAGGTTATTGTCCTGGGTTTCAAGCATTAGTCCATGCAAGTTTTTATGCTTTGCCCATTCTATAGATATATTGATAAGCGCGCTGCCTATGCCTTGCCCCCTGAAATCCTTACATACGGCGATATCTTCTATATAAGCGTACCGGTTCCAATTTTTTCGCAGTTTAACTTTTCCGACGCATTTATCGTCTTGGTAGTAAAGATATATTATCTTATCAGTATTGTCAATATATTCAAGGCAATCTGCCTCCTCATCCTCTTCATCCTCTTCGTCTTGGTAGCTTTTTAAATATGGCGCTTCATAGAGTAATTCTGTAAAGGTCCAATTCTCGTTTTCATACCTCGGTATAATCTTACCTATCACCTCAAATGGTTCGCTGGGTTTATCGATATCTTTCAGGTGCCCTGCTTTCATTTCTGTAATCACTGTTCCCGCCTCTCTTCTATATCAGCGGCATATGTGCTATCCAGGCAGCCGGTTTTACCAGTGTATTTTTTATACATGTCCCTGGTATATTTTGTTATATTCCTATCATACTCCGGATAGGCATAATGAAGCCTTTCCGCCACCTCACCGGATACCGCCCTGAACAATTGATGGCATAGAAATAATGCTTCCCATATGTTTTCATAGGAATCCATCCGGTAGGTGGACAAAAGTTTCTCCCACAAATCCTCGGATATATACCTTTCAATAAACTTATAGTTCTTGCCTACACTTAATTTAAAGCCTGTTTCGATGCCGACCTTCCATGATATCATTCTCAGCAGCTCATGGCGAACAATCTGATTAAAATGATCAATAGCAAATAAAATTTCCTTACGGCACAATCCTTTAATAACATAAGGTGTTACATTCCAAAATTCATTGCAGCAATCATCATACTCCCTTGCGCTTGGCTTTCTTACATGATAATCTATATCAGTCGGAACTAT
>NZ_POJD01000021.1 GCF_002960445.1 Streptococcus suis | reverse complement strand
ATGTAGATATTCGCTTGACCCAACCTCGGACAGTCGTGCGATGGGCTATGGATCATGCTGGTGCAGGTGGTGAATCGGTCAATGATGGCTTAATGAACACCAAGGATTTCGATCTCTATTATAAAAATGAGAATGGTGATTGGGTGTTAGCCAAAGAAGTTCGTGGCAATCGTGATCATGTGACAGACATCGTATTGGACAAGCCAATTCGAGCGCAGGAATGGCGTTTGGATGTCTTGACTTCTGATAATGGTACTCCTTGGAAG
>NZ_POJD01000209.1 GCF_002960445.1 Streptococcus suis | reverse complement strand
TTTTCTTCGGGTTTTCGGTCTGTACTGAAATCAAGGTATTATTGGGAATCCCAGCTTAAATCATAGATACCGTAAGGGATTTTATTCTTTATTTAAAACTTTGCAACAGAACCGTTGTGATTATAAATTCTAATCGCATTTTTTATTCCAAATTTGAAACAATGCGGTAAAAACTCTTGGATTGCCCCTATTTTATAAACATAGGTAGGCGGTGTCTCGACTTCAGATACATTATCAAGAATAACTATTCTTCCTTCCTCATTCAACAGTTCCTTCATTTGCTGTATTACGCTGGCTATATCATCCAAATGATGAAAGGTTGTTCGGCTTACAATAAAATCAAACTTCTCATTAAAATTAAGTTGTTCTGCATTCATATTCAGATAGACCGTATTTGTTAGTTGACGTTTAGATTTGGCAAGATCGAGCATTTGATTAGAAATATCAATCCCTACCACTTCATCATAATAACTTGCTAATTTCTCCACTAACAAACCCGAGCCACATCCGATATCTAATGCTCTGCCTTTCTTTGGAGACATATTAGACACAAAGAATGAATAATCATTCAAAAGCTCATTCACGAAATCGTAATCTTCTGCAACCTTATCAAACTGTGATTCTATTGTATTCAAAAAGATCCCCCATTCCTACTTTATCGACATTCTTTCATTACTTACCACTTTAGATGTTTTTTCGTTGGGGATAAAACTTCCCTTTAGACAATTTTATCCAAAGACAATACAACAGTGCAACTTTATTAAAGTCACTGTCCTTTATCGCAGCCTTTACTTTTTAGTAAAGACAGTGGCTTCTCTTATCAAGTTTCAAAACATATTATTTTGAAGAAAACGTCCAACTGAAGTGTCAAGTGCAAAATTACATATAGAGCTTTATTCTAAAAAGTAAACAGAAATGATATAATCAGTTACGTAAGGAGGTTTCAAGTATGTGCACTAGTATCGCAGTAGTAGATATTACTTTATCTCATTCATAATGAAAAAAATGGCAAGGAGAAGGTTATAATGAACCAGAAAAACCCAAAGGACACTCAAAATTTTATTACTTCTAAAAAGCATGTAAAAGAGATATTGAATCATACGAATATAAATAAACAAGATAATGTAATAGAAATTGGATCAGGAAAAGGTCATTTTACCAAAGAACTTGTCAAAATGAGTCGGTGGGTGGATTCTATAGAAATTGATGAGGACTTGTGTCAAGTCACCCAAAAAGTCGTGAAGCCTTTTCAGAATATAAAAGTTATCCATACGGATATTCTGAAATTTAACTTCCCCAAAAACAAAGATTATAAAATATTTGGTAATATCCCCTTTAACATCAGTACTGATATTGTCAAAAAAATTGCTTTTGAAAGCAATTCGAAATATAGTTACCTTATTGTGGAGAATGGTTTTGCAAAAAGATTACAAAATACGAAACGAGCTTTAGGTTTGCTATTGATGGTGGAATTGGACATAAGAGTTCTCAAAAAAGTGCCACGAGCATATTTTCACCCTAAACCGAATGTAGACTCTGTATTGATTGTTCTTGAACGACATCAACCATTGATTTTAAAGAAGGACTACAAAGAGTATCAATCTTTTGTTTATAAGTGGGTAAACCGTGAATATCGCGTTCTTTTTACTAAAAACCAATTCCGACAGGCTTTGAAGCATGCAAATGTCACTAATATTAATAAACTATCGAAGGAACAATTTCTTTCTATTTTCAATAGTTACAAATTGTTTCAGTAAATTAAAGTAATAAAGCGTTCTCTAATTTCACAAGAGAACGCTTTATTCTTCCTAAAAATTTTCAATATTTATTAATAAATCGGTTGTTTTAAAAGTAGGCACCTGTTATTGCAATAAAATTAGCCTAATTGAGAGAAGTTTCTATAGAATTTTTCATATACTTAACGATTTGTATATTATTTATATAATTGGCTGGTATTGAACGTTTGTCTAAAATCTTTTTCACTTCATCTGCAGTTGAACCTGCATATTCTCCATATGTTGCAATAACAAATAGATATTTGCAATTAAAAATAGAGCGTTCTAAAAAATCTCTAATATATGGCGGGATATTAACGTGAAAAACCGGGAATACAATACCTATCCTCTCGTCTGAGAACTCATATTTATTCTCTTTTATCATTTGTGGGATGGATATTAGTTTTCCACCAAGTCTTTTCGCAACATAAAGACTGTTTCCTGTTGCGGTAAAATACAAAATTGTCATTTCTGCTACCTCTCTTTAACTAATTAGGATTCAAAATTGATTTTTGATGCAGTTACACTTGCATCGGGTTTGAATTGTTATCTAGGTGTCATCATAATGAGTATTATACTTAAGAAAATTCAAAATGTAAGTACGCACATTTGTGACGTATACTATCCCAACGGATAGTGTAAAGGATGAACTAGATTTTGTTTAAACGTTAAATTTCTCAATTCCCTGTACAAATCTATCTTTATCCTCATCTCTCATTAATGGAATAACTGTAACACAGGATACATTCCTCATTTTTTACAGTGGCAATAATCAGTCTACTATGTTCAACTTCTATGAGAAAATATACTTCGTTTGGCTCTTTTTAACGAACAATACAAGAAAAATATCCTAATTATCTGTTGCTTTTTTACTACAAAACAATCGATTAGTACATTATTACCATACCTATTTAGCACCAAGGCAAGCAATTCTACAAATCACAATATAATCTGATTTATCACCCTATATCTAAATACTATTGTTGAACTTCAGTTTCTCTTATCTTAACCTTCCTTTCTGCTGTATTTGAGACGTCATAACCTCTTGAACATTTTCAAATTCTTTACTTATGACATATTCATCAAATACTTCAGTCCCATATTTAGAATCTGGTTCTGCAACGACAGAAACCACCTGCTCAATCCTCCTGTTATATACAGAGGGCTACTGGAAGAACAACTTCTGGCAGCATAACAATCAAAGGAAATTTAGTGAGTTTATACGACTACACTTTTCTTGACAATTCCAAAGTATAGATAATAAAAACCGCTATGCGGCAAACTCAAAAGGTCTTCACATAGCGATTATATCTAATAAAAATTCATTAATTTTTTTACATTTTCAACAACCAGAATGTATCATTAACACTTTTACATCCTTATTGCATAACTCAAAAATTACATAACTTCCAATTCTCTCATCAACTGTTCCCATTCATTAAAATAATTACCCTGACACCTTTTAACATCATCAATTGATTTTTGTATTTCCGTCAGTACTATATAATCAGAAGAATTGTTTGGTTCAGAAATGATTTTATTCAATCTTTCTAATTCTTCATCATATTGATTTATTAACACTTCAAGCTTTTCAATTCGTTTCTCCTTCTTAACCTTCTCCTTCTCAATGGAGTTACGATCGCCTTTTACTGTGTTATTTTTCTCTACTTTCTGCTCAACTTTAATGTTATTAAATGGCTTTTCAGAATTCATCCTTTTTTTCTCGTACTCACCATAAGTAGATTGTACAAACTCTACACCATCCTTATCAAAAACAAGTAATCTGTCAGCAATCTTATTAGTAAAATATCTATCATGTGACACAAAAATAATTGTACCTTGATAACTGCATAAGATATTCTCTAAATTCTCTTTTCCAATAATATCCATGTGGTTTGTCGGTTCATCTAAGATTAAAACATTAGTACGTTTATATAATAATTTACATAATGTCAATCTAACCTTTTCTCCACCTGACAAAGAGGACACCGGTCTAAAAACATCATCTCCACTAAACTGAAATGAGCCAAGAGCAGTTCTGACCTCTGTGTCATTTAGCTCAGGGTATTCGCTTTGAAAAATTTCGAATAGTGTATCATCTCCACTGATTTGAGCAAGCTGTTGGTCAAAATAGCTAATTTCAACATTGTATCCGAATTTAAAATCTCCAGACAATGCTGCCACACCACCCATAAGTGTTTTAAGCAACGTGGATTTACCAATACCATTACTCCCAACAATTCCAAGCTTCTGTCCCCTTTCAAGGTTGAAATTAACCTTTGCAAGAGGAGTATCATAGCCTATCACAAGTTCTGAAGCACTTAATACTTGCCTTGAACTACTGATTCTCGGTTGAAATTTAGACATATAAGTTTTTGTATCGTATTGGTCTGGTGCATTTAATATTTGCATACGCTGTAATAATTTAATTTTAGATTGCACCATTTTAGCTTTCGTAGGTTTATAACGAAAACGTTCAATCAAGCGTGTAATCCTTTCAATTTCTATCTGTTGCAAGTCGTAATCTTTTTGCTGTTTGATATGATTTTCTCGTTTTTGCTCCTCAAAGGCTGAATAATTACCTTTATAACATTTGGTCTCTCCCCATTCGATTTCATAAACCTTATCCACAATTCGATTAAGAAACATTCTATCATGGGAAATAATAACCAATGTAGATTTATAACTTCTCAAATAACTCTCCAACCATTGTATTGTTTCTATATCAAGGTGGTTAGTAGGTTCATCAAGTAATAGAATGTCTGGCTTTGTTAAAAGTATTTTTATAAAAGCTATCTTAGTTCGCTGACCACCTGAAAATTCAGAAATGGGTTTTTTATCATCTGCTTCAGTAAAACCCATACTACGAATCATCGTTTCATATTCTTTTTGGTAGGTTAGACCTCCAAGAGCCATATACCTTTCACTGATATCAGAGTATTCATTGATGATTTTATCATCATATTGATTCTCCATTTTATCTATCAGCTGTTTCATCTTGTTTTCCATATCAATAAGCGTCTTAAATACCTTACGGACTTCATCCACCATTGATATACTTTCATCTTCAAAAGGCATCTGTCTTAAATAGCTAATATAAGGGTTACCGGTCTTTATTACTTGAAACTCACTTTCACCAGTTCCTTCTTCTAATTCAATTTCGCCTATAATAGCTTTTAGCAAGGTTGTTTTTCCACATCCATTTCTACCAACAATAGCAATCTTTTCATTATCATTGATTTCAATACCGATGTTTTCCAACACCATATTACCATCATAGTAAACGGCACCATTAATTATTTTGTATTGCATTTTCATATCCTCCTTTGCGTTAGTACTAGCAATTGCAAAGGTGGCTTTGGACAATAATTATTCTACTCCATGTAAAGCTTGTCACAGCCACCTATACATGGAGTTCTTTAAATGTTACTATAGTTGTAGATTTCATTTGCTTCTACCTCCTATCGATTATTAATATAATTCAATTGCCACCTTATTGTACCAAGTCGCTAGCGCAATGGCTAGCCTAAGTTTTAGCTTACACCCTTTCTGGTAAAAGTAAAGTAACTGATCTGTTATCTCATCTGCCTTCCTTTCCTTTCTATTATTTTTTTTATAACAACGCCATTATATCATAAAGTGCTAATTTTATTAATTGCAACTTTTAAGGCTTCTATTTCGGTTTTAAGGGTTCTGTTGCAAAGTTTTAAATAAAGAATAAAATCCCTTACGGTATCTATGATTTAAGCTGGGATTCCCAATAATACCTTGATTTCAGTACAGACCGAAAACCCGAAGAGAG
>NZ_POJD01000208.1 GCF_002960445.1 Streptococcus suis | reverse complement strand
CACAGGCGGCAATTGAATTAATTGGTCAGTTGACGCAAGGGGATGCCATTGTCGTAACAGACGTTGGTCAGCATCAAATGTGGGCCGCTCAATTCTACCCCTACAGACATGCACGCCAACTTGTAACATCTGGTGGCATGGGAACCATCGGCTTTGGTATTCCTGCAGCTATCGGCGCCAAATTAGCCAATCCAGATAAAGAAGTAATCATCTTTGTTGGTGATGGCGGCTTCCAAATGACCAACCAAGAATTGGCTATTTTGAATGGCTATGGTGTACCG
>NZ_POJD01000207.1 GCF_002960445.1 Streptococcus suis | reverse complement strand
CTTGATAAGGTTGTACGTCGACGAACAACGGAGGAAACGAGTGATGAGATTCGTCAAAACTGGTTCAAGGCAGTTTTTGAACCTCGTAAGTAAGGAGTAGGCCATGAGAGAAAGTATTACCATAGCAGGCACAACCTACGAGTTAGCAACCAATGCCTACACACCAATTGCTTATAAAGAGCAGTTTGGCAAGGACTATTTCCAAGATCTCTTTTCTATGGTCAATAGTCAAGCTATCTTGGATAAGCTAGGCCAGTTGGAAGAAGG
>NZ_POJD01000206.1 GCF_002960445.1 Streptococcus suis | reverse complement strand
AGATTGACCAGTTGCACCGAGAAGGCAAGGCTTATAAGGATTTTACAGTTCTCTACCGTACCAATGCCCAATCACGTACCATTGAAGAAGCCCTGCTCAAATCTAATATCCCTTATACCATGGTTGGAGGAACCAAGTTCTACAGCCGTAAGGAAATCCGGGATGTGATTTCTTATTTGAATATCATTGCAAATCCATCGGATAATATCTCCTATGAACGCATTGTCAATGAGCCCAAACGTGGCGTTGGACCTGGTACGGTTGACAAACTCCGTGATTTTGCGACCAGCCACAGTATGTCCTTGCTAGAAGCTTCTCAGGATATTATGTTGTCACC
>NZ_POJD01000205.1 GCF_002960445.1 Streptococcus suis | reverse complement strand
AACTCCTGCCGCAAATGCATTCTTCTTCGCAATTTCAATCATACGAGCATCAATATCTGATCCAGTAATATCTAATACCAAATCTGTTTTGATAGAAGCTTGTGCTTCTTTGCGTAATGCAACCACCAATTGATCCTCAACCCACGGCCATTCCTCAAATGCAAAACTTCTCTTCAAACCTGGGGCTATATTTTTAGCCAACATAGCTGCCTCAATACAGAAAGTTCCCGATCCGCAAGTAGGGTCAATAAGCGGTTTATCTGGATACCAATTCGATAATTGCAAAATAGCAGCTGCCATATTTTCTTTGATTGGTGCGCCACCTTTTT
>NZ_POJD01000204.1 GCF_002960445.1 Streptococcus suis | reverse complement strand
TAGCGTCAAAAAGCCCTACGACTTAACAAGACACCTCTACTTTATCATAAAGAAAAAGTAGTGAGTACTTTCTCCCGTCGGAGATTTCCTCACTACTAATCTTAGTATGTTTTTTTCTGCTTGTATTTGAGGGAAATGAGGTCTGCTTGTTTACAAGAACTACCAAATTGATTTTCAAAAAATTGATCATAGTCAAACTCAATCGGTACAGTCACTAGGAGATGGCGGCGGTTCTGATTAACCTGGGCAAAGCCGATGTTTTCAAAAATCAAGATACAGGCTGACAAGACTAGGGTCATAAAAACGGCAAGTCCAAGGAAACCCATACCCGTTGCCAGACCAATGGCCATGGCCAAGAGAATGGCTAGCATTTCCTTAGATGAACCTGCGGCAGAACGAAACTTAATCAAACTGAAGGTCCCAGCCACCGCCACACCTGCTCCCAAATTGCCATTGACCAAGGCGATAATAACAGCAATTAGGGCAGGCATAAGGCTGAGGCTAGTAACAAATTCCTTAGTATAATTAGATTTGTATTTATAAACAGCTGCATGGAGCACCCCCATAGCAAGACTGACACCAAAGATTAGGGACATCTGCATCAAGGTGATGTTATTATTCGATGTTGAAAAGATACTATTAAACAGTTGCATATCGAGTTACTTCCTCTCCGCTCATTTGATGAGCCAGCTTGTAGGCATTGCCATATTTTGAAAATGATTGCTTTTGCAGCTGGTATTTTTCTAACAAGGCTAACAACCAGTCTGGCAACTGCTCTGGTACCTTGATTTCCATAATGACCTTGTTGGGATCTAGAAGAGCTTCTCCAAATTTCCCTTCTGTTGCTGCAACGTCGTAATGACGATAAAGCAAATTTTTATCAATGGTTAAACGAATTTTCTTGTCCTCAATACCTTTATAGGACACACGGTCATAATAGATATACATCATCGGCTTGATGGCTCCATAACGTTCACGTAACCGTTCCAACTCAGACGTCACCATTTCATCTGTGATGGTCTGATCTATCACACCTTTTTCGATATAGTTGGTTACCGACAACGGATTAGAAGTCAAGCGATACTTATAGCCGATTTTATTCTCTTTCTTCTTGATTTCTAAAAAAGCCTGACTACTTGCAGATGGCTGGGCATCGTAGATCCGCATTCGGATTTTTTCACGCCCATTTTTCTTGGCAATGGAGTCTTGAATCATGTCAAAATCTTCATTATCAAAATAGATATTTGTAATGGTGGAAGTCGCAAACTCATCTGAAACCATGTGTTTCTGTAAATCCTTTTCGAGTAGTACAAATGTTTCTTTATCAACGATGTATTTTGTTTCAATGCGTTTAAATTGTTTTTGTACAATTCTAGTTTTCATCTTTTTCCCTTTTTATTTCAAGTGCTTGGCAGTTACCTGCCTCGTTTATAGTCCTTAGTTTAACGGTCAACCTTTAAACGAAACTAAAAATAATGTTAAACAAAACTTAAACAGCAATAAAGTTGAAATCCTTTTGTCACACTCCAAACTATGCTACAATAGTCCTAACAATGATAAGGAGAACCCTATGTACGAATTTGTCCTAGAATACGGCTCTTTCCCCGTAAAACTCATCGACGGCTTTGTCAACAATCGCTCAGAAATTCCAGATTTTCTGAAAGAGGATGACGAGATGATTGCCCGCCTGAACCAGATCAACGAACTCTTCCATCAACTCTTTTTAACCATCGAGTGTAAATTTGACTACGTTGGCAAGCAGTTCCCAGACAAGATTGAACAATTACGAACCCTCTATCATCCTCTTGCAGATGATTTGCAGGCTAAGTACGGAGATAAGATAGAGTTAAAAATCGAACCCTTTATTTTGTAAAGTAAAAGAGATGGCACAGAACCATCTCTTTTTACTATATTTAATTTGCTTATTTGGAATGAACTTCCGAATGTTTATATCCATAGAAAAGATAAATCAAACTTCCTACGATGAGCGCCACTCCAAAGGCAATCCAGGTATCTAGGCTGTACTGGAACATAAAGGACAGACAGATAATGATAGAAAGGATTGGCAAAGCTGGGACAAATGGCGTTTTGAATTGACCTTCTTTTGGCAGACCCTCAACCTGACGGAGACGGATAAGTCCAAGGGCAAGCATAATCAGATAGGCAAGCGTACAGATATTGAGGAAGCTGGCAATGCTAGCCAAGGGGAACATACCCGCACAGATTGCCGCAAAGATACCCACCAAGATGGTCGCATTTTTTGGAACCTTGCTGGTCGCTGTTAATTGGCTGAGAGATTTGGGCAAGAGCCCATCACGACTGATGGAGTAGACCATACGAGAGAGGGCATAAGTCATGGAAATACATACCGTAATCAGGGTCAAGATAGCCACGACAGATACATAACTTGCTGCCCAGCCCAAGCCCACTTCACGAAGAGCAAAGGCAACCGCATCCGCTACATTAAGCTTGCTATAGTGCACCATTCCGGTCAAGACCAAGGTCACGACAACGTAAAGAATGGTTACGATAGACAGGGACAAGACAATTCCCTTTGGTACATTCTTCTCAGGGCTTTTGACTTCATCAATCGCCAAAGAAATAGACTCAAAACCAAGAAAGGCAAAGAACATCAGAGAAGCTCCTGCCATAATGCCTGCCTGACCTCCATAGACTGCCCCAAAACCAAATGGAGCAAAGTTTGACCAGTTCTCAGGTTTAATGAAGAAGAGCCCAGCAATGATGAAAAGAGCTAGAGCCGAGAATTTTAACACAACCAATGCCGAGTTGAAGCGAAGAGCAGCCTTTGAATTCAACAGAACAACACCCACTACAAAAACCAAGACCAAAACTGGCAAAAGGTCAATATAGGTCCCCTGAGCTGGATTGAAGGTGCCATTCAAAGCGGTTGGTAATGCAAGGCCAAAATTAGCTAGCAAACCTTTTAAATACGAACCCCAACCAGAAGCCACGCTAGATACTGCTGTCAAGAATTCCATAATGGTTAGCCAGCCCGCAAGCCAGGCAGGAAATTCACCAAACATAGAATAGAGATAGCCATACGCTCCCCCATTGGTTGGAATACGAGAAGCAAATTCCGCATAAAATAGGGCAGTCAAACCAACTGAAATCGCTGCGATAACAATGGAAATAACCAGGGCTGGACCAGCATATTGCGCAGCTGCTAAACCAGTGACTGTAAAAATACCTGTTCCAACCATGGAACCAATTCCTAATAAAATCAAATCTACCAAGCCCAAGTGACGCCGCATGTGACTGCTCCGTCCACTTGCTTGTTTTTTTCTAAATAAATTCACAAGTTACTCCTTAAAATAGAATAGCCTATTTGTTATACAGATGAACAAATACAAGCCTGCCACATTATACCACAAAAACGCATATTTAGCACCAAAATACAAAGAAAAGAGCAGGTCTGCCCTAAAGTCAATTCCCGCTCTTCTTTCAAATTATTCTTGACTAATGGTCACATTTTTCAGGTAATTGTTCTTATCCAGTTGACCGGTAAAGTTATCTCCGACCTTGATAAATGGTAGCTTGTCTGTACTATCCTCAGTTGCCTTGACCTTGTAAATCTTGTCAGCTGATTGAATATAGTAAACCGTTGAACCACCAATCATCTGGCTTGCCAAGGCTTCAACCTTACCAGAAATCACTTCCACGTCTTCGTTTTCCTCACCAGTACCAGTCGAAGTCAAGCCTGCTAGACTTGAAGCATCTGTCCCCGTTACTTGTGAAATAAGGGTCGCTACGTCATTGTTGACCGTTACTTGTTGGTAGTCTTCCGCATCGACCAGGGCATAGGACTTGACCAAACCAGCATCATCTTTGAGAGAAACCAAGTAGTAGGCTGTGTCTGCTAGCTTGACCAGACTTGGTGCTGTTGCCTGATAGCCCTTTTCCTGTACTTCACCTTCTGCCGATTCTTGAGCAGCAGTTTCAGTCGCCGAAGCTAGTTTGTAGTTTGTGATTTCACGGGTCCGCATATTGACCAGAATAAATCCAAGGTTGGATGAATCAGCTGTAGCTGAGGTAATTCCAGTATAGAGGTAAATATCAGAACCGATGGAAATATAATTGTAGCTGTCAGTTGTATGTTTGACACCTGTTTGGCTAAAAATGGTATTCCAGAAACCATTTTGGTAGGTATAGTGGTCGTCAACGCGACTAATCACATTGCTGGCTGAATAGACACGATCCACCCACTCAGGAATATCTGCCAGACTATACTCCTTGCTCTCACCTGTCACTGCATCCAAGACAATGGCACCTGTCGGGTCATTGGAAGACAGACCAAATTTTGGTTGGTAAGTCGTTGCGATATAGTAAGGATTGCCCTCATCATCCACTTCAAAGGACGGTTTCCCGAATATAGTGGTTGGGTATTGAAGACGGAGATGACGCAGGGTGTCATTGAACAAATACTCCGAATCGGAATAATGCATGGACTTGCTCAGCTTGGCAAGCTCTGCTTTCCCTGTCGTCTGATTGACCTTAACATAGTAGCCAATCCCGTCTTGATGGTTGCTCAGCCATTTCCAAAAAGACTTATACTCCAAGGGCGACACACGGAAAGGTTGCTGACCGATGGTAATCTGACGGTAGTCATCGGAAATGCCGAACTGGGATACCTTGTCGATGGTGCCCAGATAGGTGTCACCAATCTTTTCAGCTGATGCACGGTCCAAGAGAGCCAGCTTGGAAATATCGGTTTCAGGGAAATCCGACTTGAAATCCGCATCCGTTACTGAAATGACCGCCGCATAATCTTTAGCTCGAAAGATTGGAGAGTTGAAAATGCCCAGTCCAACCAAGGCAAGGACAACTAAGAGCCAGAGGCGACCAGTCCAACTAAGAAAGGCAGGCAATTTAGGATTGATATTGTAGGTCGTGACCTGACGCTGTCTACCCGACACTTTGGTAGCCTGTTGAACAAGTCCTGCTGGATTGCTAAAAAGCAAAATCAACCAGGCCAGGGCTGTCGATTGCAAGACGAAAACCCAGAAACCCAAATTAAACACATTGATAGCGGGTAGCTGATACCAGTAGTAGACTAGCATTTCGAGAATGAGGGCTAGCCAGGCAAAGCCAATCAATTTTCTTTTCATAACAACCTCCGAAACCAAAGATTTATTTGCTACTATTGTACCATACTTTTAGTACTGTAACACAAAAAATGAAAAATTTTTTCAAGGTCCCTTGTTCGCCTACAAGTTTGATTTTTGGTATAATGTAAAAACAGTAAGAAACTAGAAAAGGAACCTGTATGAAACTCATTTCTTGGAACATTGATTCCCTCAATGCTGCTCTGACAGCAGAATCCCCACGCGCCCTCCTATCCCGCGCCGTCATTGACACGCTGGTCGCTGAAGATGCCGACATTATCGCCATTCAGGAAACCAAGCTCTCTGACAAGGGGCCAAACAAAAAACACTTGGAAATCCTTGAAAGCTACTTCCCAGGTTACGCAAATACCTGGCGTTCATCAGTCGAACCTGCACGCAAGGGCTATGCAGGTACCCTCTTCCTCTATAAAAACCACCTAACACCGACCATTAGCTTCCCAGAGATTGGTGCGCCAACTACTATGGACTCTGAAGGGCGCATCATCACGCTGGAATTTGATGACTTCTATGTTACCCAAGTTTATACGCCAAACGCTGGCGATGGCTTGAAGAGACTCTCAGACCGCCAAATCTGGGACGTTCAGTATGCCGCATACCTATCACAGCTTGACAGCCAAAAACCAGTCCTAGCCACAGGTGACTACAACGTTGCCCACAAGGAAATAGACTTGGCCAACCCAGCTAGCAACCGTCAGTCACCAGGGTTTACAGATGAGGAGCGTGAAGGATTTACAAATCTACTTGCTAAAGGTTTTACTGATACCTTCCGCCACCTGCACGGGGATGTCCTCAACGCCTATACGTGGTGGGCTCAACGTAGCCGCACCAGCAAAATCAACAACACAGGCTGGAGAATCGACTACTGGTTGGTCAGTGACCGTATCGCTGATAAAGTAACCAAGTCAGACATGATTGATTCTGGTGCCCGCCAAGACCATACACCAATTGTCATGGAAATTGATATCTAATTCTATGGAGAGCTCTAGCTCTTCTTTTTTTCATTTACAGAACAGTCTTTTATTGCACATTCATCACGCTTGCCGAAAAGTAAAAAGATTGATATAATAAATATATAATAAACCAGTTAAGGAGGTCATCAATGAATCCAAAGAAAATTGAAGCACATTGCTTGACCGTTTCTGCTATTATCAATGGCTTAAACGGTTTAGCAGGTCTAGCCGTCTATATCATGACTGACCTAAATGCCCTCTTGCTTGATGGCGTTTTTTCCCTCATTGCCTTTATATCTTCCCTGGTCGCATACCATATCTCCAAGCATAGTCATAGGAAAACGGCAACCTTTCCCCAAGGATTACACTTTTTAGAACCCCTCTATGCCATTATGAAGTCCTTGGCAACCTTACTCCTCCTGATTTTTGCTGTCTTAGAAACTGCAGCAACCGCCTTTGCCTACTTTGTCCATGGCATTGCCCACAAGATGACCACTGGACCTGTTATCCCCTACACCAGTATAATGCTCTTTGTCTGCTTTGGTCTTTTCGCCTACAATCGCTATATGAATAAAAAAATCGGCAATATTTCTACTATCATCGCCGCCGAGGCCAAGGGCAACCTGATTGATGGTCTGATTTCAGCAGCCATTGGAGTAGCCTTTCTATTCTTAGCTTTTATCCCTAACAAGAGCCCCCTAGATTTTCTGCATTATACAGGTGATTTCTTCGTAACCCTTGCTCTTGCCCTAATCTCATTCAAGGAACCTCTCACCCTACTCATTACCTCATTTAAAGAGCTAGCCCATGGTACTGTCCATCTACCTGAAATTCAAGAATGTCTTTATGAGATATTAGAACAATACTTAGAGGAAACAGAGGATGTGGATATTCATATCTACAAACAAGGTATGCAAGTTCGGATAAAGATACACCTTCAAGATGTTGAACACGACATCATGCGACAGCTTGTAGCCAAGAAGCCCCATATCCTTGATACCCTCAAACAGTACCACGAGTACATCACTGTAGAGTATTCCCTCTAGTTATCTAAGCTGGATAATAATAAACACCCGTCTATAACCTATCTAGCAGTTGGAAAAATCCAACTACTTAGAAATGGTGAATAGTGGGTGATTTTTTATGTTTTAACAAAGCAGGACTGAAAAAATAATTATAAAAGACAAATACCTCGAAGATACTTGTCTCAAACATACTGTCTTGATAAGCTTTTTAACCTGAAACCTCATTATTGTAATATTTCTTTAACTCATCCCCAAATTTCGTAAAGAGTAAAATGGTAATCATGAGCATGATACAGGGAAAAATGACAATCCACGGTGCTTCCTGAATATAAATTCTCCCGTCATTGATCATAGTTCCCCATTCTGGACTAGGCACCTGCGCACCTAAACCAATGAAGCTCAGTCCCGAAATCTCCATAATGACAATACCAATATCAAAACTCATGGTTGTCAATATTTGAGGTTTGATCATTGGAATATAGTAATTTTTGATGGTTGCCAAAAAACCATTTCCATACATTTTAGATGATTTGATATAGGATTCCTCTTTCAACTGCAGGGTTATTGAACGTGTCAGATAAGCGTACTTGGTCCAAGCCACCATGCACATGGCCAATACAGTCTGCTGGAGCCCAACACCTAAAATCCCAACTATGGCAATAACCAAGACAATGGCAGGAAAGGCTTGGAAAGCTGTAATAATTAGCAAAATAACCTGATCAACCTTACCACCAACTAATCCACTAGAGATACCAATCAAGGAGCCAATAGTTACGATGGTAAACAAGACCAATAGGCCTGAAAAAATACTTTCTCTACCGCCACTCATTACCCGTGCAAAAACAGAGCGACCAAGGGCATCTGTCCCAAACCACTCTGATTGACTTGGTCCTTGCAAGGCATGGCCTAAATCCACCTTGGTAATACTGTCAGTAAAAAAATAGGGAAGGACATACATCAACACTAGCCAAGCAAGAAGAATGAACCCTAAAATCAATAACCTTTTGTTTCCTTTTAGCATATCTCCACCTACTTATTCCCTAAACGAATTTTAGGATTTAGCCAAGCAATCACTACTTGTGATACCAGATTAACCGTTAAAACCCCTACCGTTACAAATAGTACTGTTCCTTGAATTATGGGATAATCCTGATTAGCTACGACTGTCACTAGGAGTTTACCCATCCCCGGCCATGAATACAAATGTTCAATAATGGTCACTCCGCTGACCAAGGCCCCCATAGAAAGACTAACTAACGTAATGATAAACGGCACGGTATTTTGTAAAACATCAAAAATGATAATGCGCCATTCACTGATGCCTCTTCCCCTAGCCCCTTCTACAAAAGGGTTGTGTAGTTCCTCAAGAAAAGCCGTTCGTAGTTGCGGTGTATAAACAGATGACATAGCTAAGGCCAGGGTCACCACCGGTAAAACAATCCCCAAGGAATTAGCAGTTGATTGCACTGGGAACCATTTTAAGTGAACTGAGAAAATTAATATAAGGATAATCCCGAAAACAAAGGTAGGAATGGCATTCAAAATACCTAGCAGGGACATCAAGCACCTATCAAACAAACTATCCTTCTTGTAAGCCATTGCCAAGGCTGTGGGAACAGACATGAACAGGGTAGTCAATAGAATATACATTGACAGGTAGAGGGTATTTGGAAAATAAAACACTAATTGATCCCATACGGGTGCGCCAGTATTGTAGGTCACGCCAAAATCAAAGACCACAATTTTTGATAGCCATCTGAAATACTGAGTTAGAAAAGGATCATTTAATCCTAACTTTTCTCTCGTTAAATCCAACAGTTCTTGAGTGACTGGAACACCTTCTTGGTTCAAAATAGCTTCAGCAGGATCTCCTGGAGCCAGATAAGAAAGCAAGAATGAGATAAAACTGACACAAAATAGGATAAGAATAAATTTTAATACTATCTTTGTAATACTCTTTAACATAATTCTCCTTCTGATTCAACAAATACAGGTTGCCAGACAAGCACTCATGCGATCTATTTCATAGTCAATAGATAAGCTAGTATGCAATGGTTATTAACGATTCTCCTATATGTGTGACCAAATTTGACTTCTGATAAAGGACTAGACCTGATTCCAAGGCAAAAAAATCCTCCAAGACATCTCCGTGTAGGGTATGTAATTGACCAAGAATTTGGCCCTTATTAACCCTATCCCCTGGTCTTACAAAACAGGTCCAACACGCTAGATGACCACTATAAAACGAATAGGATTTCTGATAGTAGACTTGGTCGGACTTTGATGCTTCTTTCCCTTCAAAAATAGATGCTAGAAGAGCTCGTACAGATTCTCTCATTTTATGAACATCTTCAGGCAGGCAGGTTCCGCTATCTCCTTGCTCTAATAAAATACTAGGAATGCCATAATCAATAGCTGCTGCCTGATACAGACCACCAACATCGGATGACGCAAAAATAACTGGACTTCCGCTTACTTTGGCAAGTTCTTTAGATTGGTGAATAACTGATGAATCTCCTAAAATCGAATAATAAACATGAGGAGTCAGAAGCTCTTCCTTATTGCCACCATGCAAATCTATGAGATAGTCAACATTCGGTAACAATCGCTCTCTAAAAAACTGCTTGATATGATAACTCAAGGTCGGCTCTTGATAACTATTTTGAAATATCCGATTGAGGTTAACCATATCCTCTGGTACTAAACTGGTCATTTTTTGATAAAAACCCGTTGGATTAACAGTATGGAGAAGTAATACTGACCCTTTATATTGTTTGAGTTCAATATCCTCCACTAGAGATATACTTGTTTTTATACCAACGTATTCACAACCATGTACGCCTGCTGTAATCAATACCAAAGGGCGGCTCCCTCCTCCTTTTATCAATGTATAAGGGAGTGAAAAATTATCTGCAATGGCAAAATTATCCTTAACACAGGTATTACAAGGAGCCTGTTCAACAAGTTCAATTACCATATCTAACCATTTCCATAAGCTTCTAAGAGTAGCTTGGTATAGCTACTTCGTGGATGTTGGACCATGGCCAAGGTATCCGCCTGCTCAACTACTTGACCATCCTTTAAAACGATAATCTGTTCACAAAACTGACTAACCAAGGCAATGTCATGACCGATAAAAAGAAAAGCGGCATCATGCTTTTCTTTTATTTTCCCTAATAATTTCATGATTTCAGCCTGGATGGTCACATCCAAAGCACTCGTTACTTCGTCACAAATAATAAGAGAAGGATTGACCAATAAGGCTCTAGCAATACTAGCACGCTGACATTCTCCCCCGCTTAATTGATGGGGAAATTGATAGAGATGGCTTTCCTTCAGACCAACTTCTGAAATAGAACGCATCAGCACATCTAGTTTGTTCTCACCTGGAAAAAGCTTAAAATTATCAATAGCCTCTTCCAAACTCTCTTTAATCCTTCTCTTAGGATGAAAAAACTCCTGAGGATTTTGAGGGATATATTGAACAAGCCTGTAGAATTCTTTGTCTGATACTGTCTGAAAAGGTTTGTCAAACAATGTTATACTCCCCTCTTGCAACGTCAATAATCGACAAAGCAATTGAGCAATCGTACTCTTTCCACTTCCACTTTCACCAACCAGCCCTAGTGCCTGACCTCTAAATAACTCAAAGTTAATGTTTTTTATACCTACATCATTTTTATAAAAATAGGTTAAATTCTGACATTGTAAAATACTTTTCATACTCTACATCCATTTCTAGACTGTTCTTAACCTTGGGATGGCAGCTAGTAATTTTCTCGTATAGGCTTCCTTTGGATGGGATAAAACCTCGAAAGTCGTACCAGTTTCAACAATCTTACCATCCTTCATCACAACTAAGCGTTCTGAAATATCCTTTGCAACACTCATGTCATGGGTCACTATCACAAGAGTTATCCCTTCGTTTTTATGCAATTTCTTTAGTAAATGAACAAGTATTTTTTTATTTAGGGCATCTAAGGCACTGGTTGGTTCATCTGCTAAGAGTAGCTTGGGCTTCGCCACCAAGGCAAGTGCAATCCCTATTCGTTGCATCTGACCACCACTAAATTCAAAAGGGTATTTTCTAATAATTTCCTTACTATAGGGTAAATCAACTAAGGAAAAGCACTCCTCTAAGGTTCGTAAGTCGCTACTATATTTACTATAGGTTTTATACAAATCCTGATAATGTGCCCAGATAGTCCGCTTTTCATTAAAACTTGCTTTAGCATTTTGAGTAATCCAAGCAATATCAATACCAATAAAAGGCAGTTCCTGCCTTTTATTGGTTAACTGGATGGTCTGTCCCTCAAACTGAATGTGACCTGCTGTCTGTCTTAAGCTCGTTAATGGAAGGGCTAGAATACTCTTGATTAAAGTTGTTTTTCCACTCCCACTCTCACCGACAATAGCGATACTTTCTCCACTTGCCACTTTAAGACTGACATCATCCAAAATATCACGACTTGGAGAGGAGATAGTTAAATTGCTAATATCTAGCATATATTATTCCTTCACAATCTGATTTGTCACATGGTAATAATCTGTCGCATGTGATTCAAATCCTCGAAGATTATTATCCATAACAAGCGCTACTTTAAAATGACCAATATAGGTAAAGATGTAATCCTCATCTACTAATTTTTGAATTTGTTTGCTTAACTCGTTACGCTTTGCTTGATCAGACTCAACCTGCAACTGATCAATAAGGCTATCTACTGCTGGATTTGAATAGTGGGCAATATTTGCAGATCCGTTAGTATAAAAGACACTCTTGTAATAGGCATATGGATCCCCAATTGGGGCTGCAACTACTGTATAGGTGAGGACATCATATATATTCTCAGAAACCGCTGTAGTCGGTTTGTCCACAGTGATAATTTCCGAATCAATACCAACTTCCTTCAGTTGTTGTTGGAAAGCTTGAACAGATAATGGCATCTCTGCGAGACGATTATAAGTGACCAAGTCCAATTTTATATTCTGACCATTGGCCTCTCTTAGTCCATCTCCGTTTGTATCTTTGTATCCTGCCTCATCCAACAATTGTACTGCTTTTTCTACATTGTACTCGTGAACACTTGTTCCCAAGGCAAATTCGAAGTTATTTGGAAAGGCCGTATCTGCCACTTTTGCTGCACCTTTGAACAAGGAAGCAGTGTAAGTTTCCTTATCTACCAGAGTATCTAAAGCCTGGCGGAATTGTTTATCCTGACCTTCTGCTTGCTCCAAGTTATAGCTAAATTGAACATATCTGGATCCCTCTACTTCAGAAGTTTTAAAATTGCTACTGTCTGATTTGAAGGTTTCAAGGTTAGCATAAGGTAGACCATATACCGCATCCACTTCACCTGATTTTAGAGCAGCAGCAATAGCTGTTGCATCTGTAAAGTACTTAATCTTTAAATTCTTTGTTTTTGGTGTACCTGCCCAGTAGCCTTCATAGGCTTCCAATTCGGCACCACTCTCTGCAATATATTTGGTTAATTTATAAGGACCTGTAGCGACCGGTCCTTGTTTTGCTAGCGGCTCTGCACTAACATCAATAATGACCGAATAAGGCTCTGCTAAAAGGTTAGCCATGATAGGTTGTCGTTGCTCTGTTTTTATAATAACCGTTTGACCGTCTGCACTGATAGACGCAATTCCTAAGTCCGCTTTTGCTCGATCACTCTTCGATAGAAGATGCTCCAATGACTGCTTGACCTTTTCACCAGTCATTTTTTCACCATTTTGGAAAGTAACATTATCTTTTAAAGTAATTTTCCACTCCAAATCACTGATCGATTCGATTTTTTCAGCTAACCAAGGTTCTACTTGTAAATCGTTGTTCAATTTGAACAAGGTTTCTCCGACACCGTAGCGCACGGTGAACCAGCCATTGTAATCTTCTGCTGGATGGATATTAGCCGGAAGTTGAGAGTAACCAATGTTAATAGTGTCAGTACTTGCACCTGGACCAGTTTGTGTCGGTACGCATGCTCCCAATACTAGAGTAGCCAAACCCATTGCCAACATTTTTTTATAGTTCTTCATGATGAACTCCTTATGTGTAGATATTTATATATTATACTTTTAGTATATCAAAAAAATATAGGAATGTAAAGAGCATACAAAAATTTTTTGTTAATTTTTTCAATTATTTCTAATCATTAGAATGACTATTCTTAAGATCATGCTCTATATTGTTGAAAGTAAAACACATGTGCACTATTAAGGCCTTTGCCTAAAATGATTGCAACAAAAAACCCGCAAGCTGCGAGTTTCATCATATTATTTTTTATCCAATTGCGTGCTTGGTTGCCAGAAAAAACTAGCGATATAGCTAAAGACATAGGTTAGACCTAGAACAAGGGCAACTAGTAGGAGCACAGGAATACGATAGATATAGGTCAAGATATTTGGCTTTTTCTTGGTCTGGAAAGAAGCTGCATGGTTATCCAATCTCTTGAATTCCGCTTCGATACGGCTAGTCACTTCTGCCGTACCCGCGTCATCCATGCGCTTGATGTCTGAAATATCGATTGGATTTCCGAAGGCTACGTCAATTCGTTCACCAGCTAAGAGTCCTTTGATAGTCATTGGTCCCACATAGGTTGCTGGCATGAGTTTGACCTTGGCTGACTTGGCGATGACTGCTACTCCACCTTTTAGTTCAGATGAATGACGGCTACCAGAAGGGAACATGACAAGTGAGCGGTCACTTTTTTTCAACATATTGACAGGATACTTGATGGCTGCCATGCCAGGATTTTCACGGTCAATGGGAAAGGCACCACACTTGCTAATCCACCAACCAAAGCCACGATCCTTGAAGAGCTCTTTCTTCGCCATGAAGATAAACTGCTTTGGTGCAGCCGCATAGCCCAGAAAAACAGGATCCCAGAAGGTCTTATGTGGGGCGATGAGGATATAATTTTCTTCCTTTGGCAAAATATTTTCTCTGTCATGATAATGAATATTACCATTGATAGCCCAAAGTAAAAAAGTTAATAGCGTTCGTAGATAAGAATAAAACATAGACTTCTCCTTTTCAATCCCTACCATTATAGCACAAATTTACTTTAGAAAGAAATATCACATTCATTCAACTTTGCTATCAAAATGCCTACTAATTACATAGCCCATACTTGTCAAATATCTTCGATAGGTTTACAATAGTAACATGATTACAATTGAACGTGTATTAGAAATCTTAAAGGCGGATGCTAACTTCCGTCAAATTAGTCATCAAGAACAGACTGATAGCTCTTGGACGGATGTCCAGTTTGACGCCCTCAGTTATGACAGCCGTAAGGTTGGTCCAACGACCCTCTTTTTTGCCAAAGGCTTGGCTTTTAAGAAGGAATTTCTGGAAAAGGCTATTGAGGCTGGACTGGCTTTTTATGTGTCTGAAATCGACTACGAAGTCAGCATTCCTGCTATCATCGTCCATGACATCAAGCAGGCCATGAGCCTGATTGCTATGGAGTTTCATGGTCATCCCCAGAAAAAGCTCAAACTCCTGGCCTTCACCGGCACCAAGGGCAAGACAACGGCGGCTTATTTTGCTTTTAACATCCTAAAAATCAACCACAAGCCTGCCATGCTTTCGACCATGAACACCACGCTGGACGGTAAGACCTTCTTCAAGTCTGCCCTGACTACGCCTGAAAGCCTGGACCTCTTTGCTATGATGGCGGAGGCAGTTCAAAACGGCATGACCCACTTGATTATGGAGGTGTCCAGCCAGGCCTATCTGGTCAAGCGGGTTTACGGGCTCACCTTTGATGTCGGCGTTTTTCTCAATATCAGCCCCGACCACATCGGTCCCATTGAGCATCCAACTTTTGAGGACTATTTCTACCACAAGCGTCTGTTGATGGACAATAGCAGAGCAGTCATTGTCAATGCTGGAATGGACCATTTTGAAGTCGTGAAAGAGCAAGTCAGCTCCAAAGACCATGACTTTTATGGACCAGCTTCTGACAATGAAATCACTCAGTCAGCAGGTTTTGACTTCACAGCAACCGGAAAATTAGCTGCCCATTACGACATCCAGCTTATCGGTGGCTTCAACCAGGAAAATGCCATCGCAGCTGGACTGGCCTGTCTTCGTTTGGGAGCAAGTCTGGAAGATATTCACACAGGAATTGCCCAAACCAATGTCCCTGGCCGTATGGAAGTCCTGACCCAGCAAAATGGTGCCAAGGTCTTCGTAGATTACGCCCATAACGGCGATAGTGTGAAAAAGTTAATCGACGTCGTTTTGGAACACCAGACAGGCAAGGTTATTCTGATTTTAGGGGCTCCTGGTAACAAGGGAGAAAGTCGCCGCAAGGACTTCGGTCTTTTGCTCAATGACTATCCGCAGATTGAAGTTATCTTGACAGCTGATGATCCCAACCGTGAAGACCCTGCAGCAATTGCCCAGCAAATTCGTGCCCACATGAACCGTCCAAGCGACCTTATCTTGGACAGGGAAGAAGCTATCCGTAGGGCTATGAGCCAGACGACTTCTTCTCAAGATGCTGTCATCATTGCCGGTAAGGGAGCCGATGCCTACCAGATTGTCAATGGTGAAAAAGCTGCTTACGATGGCGATTTAGAAGTGGCAAAACGTTATCTTTAATGAGAATCCTTGTCCTATTGACAGGGATTTTTTATAACCATTCTTATTAAATTAAAATTGTCAGAAAACTCTTTGTTTCCCCCGATAACTATGATATAATAGACATCAATGTGAGTAAAGGAGGACTTATGGTCACCATCTCAGCCAAGGATTTAGAACTTTCTTATGGACAAAAAACTGTTCTATCCGAGCTGTCCATTGAAATTCCGAGTGGAAAAATAAGTAGTATTATCGGTCCCAATGGGTGCGGAAAATCTACGCTATTAAAGGCTCTCAGCCGTATCTTGCCTGCGGACAAGGGAATGGTTTATCTGGATGGAAAACTCATCCAAGAACTGCCAACTAAGGAAGTAGCCAAGCGATTAGCCCTACTCCCACAGGTCCAGGAAAATCTAGACGGTATCAGTGTCTATGACCTAGTGTCCTATGGACGCTTTCCCCATCAAAATGCCTTTGGTCGCCTTACTGATTTGGATAGAGAGAAGATTGCGTGGGCTTTAACAGAAACGCAGACCATGGCATTCGCCCACACTCCTCTCCAATCCCTTTCAGGTGGGCAACGGCAACGAGTTTGGATAGCCATGGCGCTAGCCCAGGATACAGATATCATCCTTCTAGATGAACCGACAACCTATCTGGATATGCACCATCAGTTAGAAGTTCTTGAGTTGTTACAAAGGCTCAATCGGGATAATGGCAAAACCATTGTCATGGTTCTCCATGATCTCAACCATGCCGCCCGTTTTTCTGACTACATCATTGCCATGAAAGACGGACACATTCTGCAAGAAGGAAGTCCAGAAGAAGTCATAACGGTTGAACACCTGCGCCAATTATTTGCTATTGAAGCAGATATTTTACCAGCCAGCCACTTTGGTTATCCAATTTTAGCTACCTATACTCACGCAAAACCTTCTACAAAAAATAAGGAGTTCCCATGAAAAAGTTTTTACTTTCCCTTAGTCTTGTTTTTTCAGTCCTTGTCTTGACTGCCTGCTCTGCTATTTCCCAAAAGGAAAACCAGACTAGCCTATCCACTATGCCAACTATCGAGGGTGTTACCTACTATGGTGATGTGCCAGCTCAGCCTAAAAAGGTTGTCAGTCTCAATTTTGCCAACACTGGTTATCTCTTGCAGCTGGGCTTTGATGTGGTCGGTGCGACTTCCTACGACTTGGAAAATCCAGCCTTCTCTGAAAAACTCAAAGGAGCTACTGCTGTTACCAGCGAGGATTTGGAAGCCATCGCTGCGCTGGAACCAGACCTTATCGTGACTGGCTCAACCGATGAAAAAATCGAACAACTTGCTGAAATTGCACCAACTATTTCCCTCGAATACGGCAAGCACTCCTATGCTGAAACCTTGTCAGTCTTTGGTCAAATCTTTGGTCAAGAAACTGCGGTTGAAAAATGGCAAACTACTTGGAAAGAAAGTGTAGCAAGCGCTGCAAAGGAAATCAAGGAAAAAACTGGGGATACAGCAAGCTTTACTATCATGGGCTACCTTGGTCAAGACCTCTACCTCTTCGGTAATAACTGGGGACGTGGTGGGGAGATTATCTACCAAGAACTCGGCTTTACAGCTCCACAAAAAGTCAAAGATGAGGTATTTGGACCTGGTTTTCTAGCTGTTTCCCAAGAAGTATTGCCTGACTATGCAGGCGACTACATCATCTTGGCTGTCGAAGACGAAAGTGTTGCAGCTGGTCTATTAAATAGTGATGTTTGGAAAAACCTCCCAGCTGTTCAAAACAACCGTGTTATCAAGGTAGATAGCAAGACCTTCTACTTCAATGACCCGATTTCACTTGAGTACCAACTGAAGGTTCTCAAAGAGGCTATCACAAAATAAGGATTGATTCTCTATGTTTTTTAAACACTTGGAGAGAAAAAATGGGGAAGAGGTTACGGCTGGCTTCAAGGCTAGTCTGTCACCTATCCCTCTTTTTTTCCTTCTTCTCTTCATACTCTTATTGGGTTCCTACTGGGGCTTTCGTTTGGGGGCTATTTCCTATACTCATGACCAAATTCTCTCCGTCTTAAAAGCACCTTTGAAGCAGTCTGAACTTCAAGATGTTCTGATTGATTTGCGCCTACCCCGCATACTGGCGGCTGGCTTGGTTGGAGCTAGTCTAGCAACTTCTGGAAGCATTATGCAGGCTGTGACACGCAATCGCTTGGCGGACCCTGGACTACTGGGAATTCCTGCTGGTGCTGGGCTCTTTCTGATTTTGAAAATGGTCTTCCTGCCACATTCTTCTGAACTCCTCAGTATTCTGGCCTGCTTGTTAGGAGCTGGCTTAACGGCCTGCTTGGTTATTTTTTTCAGCCGGCAAAATAAGTACAGCAATAGTCCACTACATTTGATTTTGGCTGGAATAATGGTTACCGCCGTCGTGCAAGCCTTGGGACAAGGAATGGCCTTATTATACGACTTATCCAATCACATCATCGGACTAGAGGCAGGTAGCCTGACCTCGATAAGTTGGCACAGTCTATTGTGGATTGCACCGCTTATTCTACTGGCGCTCCTTCTGGCACAAGTCTTTGCCCATTCCTTGACCATTCTCAGTTTGGACGATACGGTGGCCAGGGCCTTGGGACAAAACACGCAGAAAATGACCCTCTTCTTCCTGGCCATAGTTGTCCTCTTATCTGCTTCTTCCGTTGCCCTGGTCGGTTCCCTCTCCTTTATCGGCTTGATTATCCCCAATCTCTTGACCTCTCTACTTCCCAAAGATTACCGTTATATCCTGCCATTTTCATCCTTGGCTGGTGCTGGTTTTCTCGTTTGGTTGGATTTGATTAGTCGAACTCTCCATCCACCTTATGAAACTCCCCTGTCCAGTCTAATTAGCTTTGTTGGTCTACCAATCTTTCTCTGGCTCATTCGAAAGGGGGAATGGCAAGCATGAAGAAAAAAGCTATCTTTCTCTTCCTCTCACTCTTGCTCATCAGTTTGTCCTGTTTGTCCCTCATTATTGGCTACAGTAAATTAGGACTGACCGACCTGTTGACTACCATGAGTGGACAAGCTAGCTCCGCTACCCAGTTGATTTTTTGGAAAATCCGTCTGCCACGCCTGATGGTTTCCATTCTTGCTGGCGGTGCTCTGGCAATCAGCGGACATCTTTTTCAAACCCTCACTCGAAATCCCTTGGCAGACTCTGGTATCCTCGGTGTCAATGCTGGTGCTGGACTTCTACTAACCCTCGCACTTACTTGGAATATTTCTTTCCAACTTTCTCAGCCACTTCTGGCTTTAGCTGGCGGATTTTTAGCTACTGGCCTGGTTTATCTACTGGCCTATAAAAAAGGACAAGGGTTAGAACCAACACGCCTGGTCCTAACGGGTGTTGGTCTGGCTAGCTTGTTTTCAAGTAGCATGGTTAGCCTCATGGTTCGGTTTGACCGCTACAAGTTAGATAGTATTATAGGCTGGTTGTCGGGAAGATATGTTGGAGATGATTGGCAGACCATCAGCCTTGTCGGTCCTGGCTTACTTGTCCTCTGCCTGTTTAGTTTTATCCGCTTCTCCAGACTAAATATTCTGCAACTAGAAGCCGATCTGGGAATTGGCCTGGGCCTAAATCGACAAAAAGAAAGCATCCTCGTCTTAATCTTAGCCACAAGCCTAGCCAGCCTTAGCTCGCTCCTGGTAGGCAATACTGCCTTTATCGGCCTCTTGGCCAGTCATTTGGCCAAACAATTGGTCGGCAAACAGCATCAGTATAGTCTGCCTCTTTCCTTTCTAATCGGTAGCATCTTGCTCATCATAGCCGACATTATCGCACGGTCCCTACTGGTTGGCACCGGTATTCCAACTGGCTTGGTCGTTACTCTTGTTGGCGCTCCTTATTTTCTCTTATTGCTTAAAAAAGAAGGCTAGATTGTTTCCAGCCTTCTTATTCTTTTGCCAAATAATGTTCAATATCCGCTTTCAATCGTAGCGGGCTAGTCGTTGGTAAATAGCGTTTGACCACGCGTCCCTGTCTATCCACCAAAAACTTAGTAAAATTCCATTCTATGCGACCACCTAATAAGGTCCTTTTCTCTTTTTTCAGATAACGATAGAGCGGACTAGCATCGGGACCGTTTACAGCAATCTTTGCAAAACGTGGAAAATTTGTCCCATAATTCAACCTGCAGGTCTGATTGATTTCCTCCGCAGAGCCTGGTGCCTGCTCTAAAAATTGATTACAGGGAAAATCCAATACGACAAACCCCTGGTCTTTATAGGTGTCATATAGGTCCTGTAATTCCTTATATTGAGGAGCCAGACCACAACCTGTTGCCGTATTGACAATCAATAAAACCTGTCCCTGAAAGTCACTCATGGCCTGGTCTGTCCCATCTTGTTTTTCCACCCTAAACTTGTAGATACTCATGATAAGCACCTCCTTAATCAAAATAGGTTAATACATGCTGGATCTCATCTGAAGTAAGCTCACGGTAAGCTCCACATTCCAAATCCCCCAATTCAAATCCGCCAAAGGCCATGCGTTTGAGATAGGTGACCTTGACACCATAGGCTAAAAACATCTTCTTGACCTGATGAAACTTGCCTTCTGCCAACTGGATGGTCGCTCTGCTATGTCCCAAAGAAACCTCTAAAATGGTCAGCTCCGCTGGCTGACACCGAGTACCATCCAAGAAGGTGACGCCCGAGGCAAAAAAGGTTTGTGCGTCTGACCCCAAGGGTCCATTGACTTCCACATAGTAGACCTTATCGACATGGTGGCTGGGGTGGAGCATACGATAACCCAATGGACCGTTGTTGGTCACGAGAACCAGTCCCTCCGTATCTCTGTCCAAGCGCCCAACTGGATAAAGACCTTCCCTTCGGTCCTGAGGAGCAATTAGATCAATGACAGTTTCATGCTCCTTGTCGGTCACAGCCGATACCACTCCTCTTGGCTTATGGAGTAGATAATAGACCGAGCCTTCTAGCTCAACCATTTTTCCCGATACCTGTATATCTTGTAAGTCAGGATCAACGATCTGACTAAGACTACGAGCCGACTGTCCATCTATCCTGATTTGCTGGGCCTTAAATAATTTCTTGACTTGCTTGCGCGAACCAATTTGGGCCTTTTCTAAACACTTATCCAATCTCATACAACTATTCTAGCATAAATCATTTGGCTTGACTTTATTGGGAAATGTTTTATAATACTAATTAGTGATATATACAAAAATCTGTTTAATGGATTTTCTATTTTTGATAAAGGAGAATAGTATGGGACTTTTACAAGATGGCAAATGGGTAGATCAATGGTATGATACCAAATCAACAGGTGGCAAGTTTGTCCGGACTGTCACGCAATTTCGCAACTGGATTACGCCAGATGGACAGGCTGGTCCAACAGGAAAAGGCGGTTTCAAGGCCGAGTCTGGTCGCTACCACCTCTATATTTCTCTAGCTTGTCCATGGGCTAGTCGGACCTTGATTATGCGAAAATTGAAGGGCTTGGAAGACCATATTTCCTTGTCTGTCGTTCATCCCCTTATGTTAGAAAATGGCTGGACATTCGAAGATGGTCCAGGTGTTATCAAGGATCCCCTCTTTAACAGCGACTATCTCTATCAGGTCTATTTGAAGGCTGACCCAACTTACTCTGGTCGGGTGACGGTGCCTGTACTTTGGGACAAAGAAACCAATACCATTGTCAGCAACGAATCCGCAGAAATTATGCGCATGTTCAATACCGCTTTCAATGACATTACAGGTAATCATGACGACTACTATCCAGAACACCTGCAAGCTGAGATTGATGCCATGAATGATTTTGTTTATCCCAACATCAACAATGGAGTCTACAAGGCTGGATTTTCAACCAATCAGAAAGTCTATGAAAAAGAAGTCAAAAACCTCTTTGCTGCCTTGGACAAACTAGAAGAGCATTTGGCTGATAAGGACTATCTGGTGGGCAACCAGCTGACAGAGGCTGACCTGCGTCTCTTTACCACCTTGGTACGTTTTGACCCTGTTTACTTTGGACATTTCAAATGCAATATCAAGGCTTTGGTTGACTATCCAAACTTGTGGAATTACACCAAGCGGATTTACAACCATGCTGGCATTGCAGAAACGGTTGACTTTGACCATATCAAGCAGCACTACTACGGCAGTCACAAGACCATCAATCCTACTGGCATCGTTCCTGTAGGACCCGACTTGGACTGGACGCTTGAAAACTAAGAACAAATGTGTTCACTAACCGAGCTTAAAAATTCAGAAAACTAAGCATAAGAAAAATACCCACGGTGGTCGCCATGGGTATTTTTTGTGCTTGCTCAAGGCACTCAGGCTAAGTGACGGTCATTTAGTTTACTTTTAGTACGAGGCAACGAGCTGAAGGTTGCTTGTACTGTCGATTGATAGTACAAGGTTGTAGATATTACTTGCGAAGCAAGTTACTTATGCAAGGTACGGCCAAGCGAGTTAACAAAGTAATAAAAGGAAAAATAAATGATTGATTGTCGCATTTGTTTTGCCACTTACAAATTAGCCACTCCGCAATTCGTTCTGCTGCTTGGCTGACTATCAAGGGTAGCAAAACAAGTTTCAGAAAACTATCTGCATAAGTTTTCACCTCCCAACTTGCGCTGTTTAGTGAATGTGACTTAGACAGTAGGCCATAGCTATTCGATCAGACTACAAAAATAGACCCACCGAAAAGGCATTAACATGAAGTTTTCAGCGGGTTCATTCATATAAAGTGGTTTTGTCTATTATGCTAATTTACTTGCTGCCGCTTCATCGATAATAAGGACAACATCTTCATGGTTTTGAAGGACGCTTGCTGGAACTTGCTCCGTCACTGGTCCTTCCACTGTCGCCTTAATGGCGTCAGCTTTTTCAGGACCATAGGCCATGAGAACAATGGTTTTGGCAGATAGGATGTTAGCAATACCCATCGAGATAGCTTGTTTTGGAACATCTTCTGGATTTTCAAAGAAGCGGGCGTTGGCTTCGATGGTTGATGGCGCCAAATCGACAACGCGGGCAATTCCGTCAAAAGAAGCACCTGGTTCGTTAAAGCCGATGTGACCATTCCGACCAATTCCAAGGATTTGGAAATCAACTGGATGGTTTTCCAAGATGGCATTGTAACGCTCCAACTCCGCATCAAGATCAGCAGCCAGACCATTTGGTAAATAGTTTTCCTTGAATGGTTTGGCATTAAAGAGATGTTCTTTCATAAAATAAACATAGGATTGGTCACTGTCTTCACCTAAGCCGACATACTCATCTAAGTTAACTGATGTCACCTCAGAAAAGTCCAAGTCACTCTCACGAATCTGTTTATAAAATTCGATTGGGCTAGAACCTGTTGCCAAGCCAAGAACTTGCGCACCAGCTGCTAATTTCTGTTTGAGAATATCAAAGGCAATAGCTGCCCCTTCCACTTGGTTCTTAACGATATGAACTTTCATTCTTATTTCTCCTTTTTTGGTATAGACCGATTTTATAATTCTATTATATGGTATAGACCGATTTTATAATTCTATTATATGGTATAGACCAATTTTTGTCAAGCCTTTCACATTATATTTTTTACCAATATTAGTATAATAAATTAGAAAATTATTGCTAACTCTTTCTCGTCCACCAAGACTTAGGAATACAACTATGGTATAATGAAAGTATGACAAATGTACTTATATACCTATTCTTTCTCGGTATTCTGAATTGCCTGGCAGGCTATCTCATCACCAATTCGAGAACACTAAAAATAATCTTTTTCTCAATTGGTCTGCCCTTGTTATTGCTTCCATTTGGCCTGCTCGTCTATTTTTTAATACTAATTTAAACAGGAGAACACATGAATACCGCAGATTTTGATTTTGAATTACCTGAAGAACTGATTGCCCAAGTCCCACTTGAGAAGCGTGACAGCTCTCGCCTACTCATCCTCGACCACCAAAAGAAAACCATGGTCGACAGCCACTTCGACCACATCATTGACCAGCTAAACCCTGGTGATGCTCTGGTCATGAACAACACGCGCGTGCTCCCTGCTCGCCTCTACGGATACAAGCCAGAAACCAATGGCCATGTGGAGCTATTACTGTTGAAAAATACCCAAGGTGACCAGTGGGAAGTCCTTGCTAAGCCAGCCAAACGCCTGAAAGTCGGTACCACGGTTGCCTTTGGTGATGGAAGATTGACAGCCACTATCATTGAAGAATTGGAACACGGTGGACGAATTGTTGAGTTCACCTATGATGGTATTTTCCTTGAAGTTTTGGAAAGCTTAGGCGAAATGCCCCTTCCGCCTTACATTCACGAGAAATTGGAAGACCGCGAGCGCTATCAAACTGTCTATGCCAAAGAAAACGGCTCTGCCGCAGCCCCAACTGCTGGACTGCATTTCACCCAAGAATTACTTGAGAAGATTGAGGCAAAGGGAGTGAAATTAGTTTATCTAACCCTTCATGTCGGTCTTGGCACCTTCCGACCTGTTTCGGTCGACAATCTTGATGAACATGAAATGCATTCGGAATTTTACACCCTATCTGCTGAAGCAGCCCAGACCCTCAATCAAGTCAAGGCTGCAGGCGGTCGGATTGTAGCAGTGGGGACAACATCTATTCGAACCTTAGAAACGATTGGGAATAAGTTTGATGGTCGCTTAGAAGCTGATGCTGGCTGGACAAATATTTTCATCAAGCCAGGCTATGAATTCCGCATCGTTGATGCCTTTTCAACCAATTTCCACCTACCCAAATCAACTCTGGTCATGCTGGTATCTGCCTTTGCTGGCCGAGAATTTGTCTTAGAAGCCTATAAACACGCTGTTGAAGAAGGCTACCGCTTCTTCAGTTTTGGAGATGCTATGTTTCTTCAATAGCGACACTTTCCTTGTCCATGGCCAATCCAGTCAAGACTTTCTGCTGAATTTTCCGTGTACAACCATATTTGTAGGAGGTTCCTATGAACAAGATTGAAAGTCGTCACCAATTGATTTTGTCCTTGGTTATGGAGAAAAAAATCCATACCCAACAAGAACTACAAGAACTCCTCAATTTGAACGGTGTAACTGTCACCCAGTCAACCCTATCCCGCGACATCAAGATGCTCAATTTGGTCAAGGTCAATGAAGACGATTCTTCTCATTATGTCATCAACCCCATTGCTCCAAGTCGCTGGGAAAAACGCCTTCGGCTCTATATGGAAGATGCCTTGGTCATGCTCAAGCCTGTTCAGCATCAGGTCATCTTGAAAGCCCTGCCTGGTCTGGCCAATTCCTTTGGCTCTATTTTGGATGCAATGGAAATCCCTGAAATCATCGCGACAGTTTGTGGCGATGATGTCTGCTTGATTATCTGTGAGGATAATGAAAGTGCCCAGTCTTGTTTTGAGTACCTCAAACAGTATGCCCCTCCTTTCTTCTTTAGCAAGGCTTGATTAAAAAGCTGTCAGATAGAAAAAGTTCTCAGACCAAACAATCTGAGAACTTTTCTTTTATTCAGCAGCCAAACGATAAATAGCTTCCGCGTAAATGTCCATTGTTTTGTACAAATCTTCCAATGGCATGCGTTCATTTTCCTGGTGTTCCGTCTGTTCTGTGTCAGGGAAACAAGCTCCAAAGGCCACACAGTTTGGCATAGTTCGAGCAAAAGTCGCTCCCCCTGATGAAATTGGCTGACTGACTATATCACCAGTCTTATCCTGATAAACCGACATCAGTGTCGATACCAACTGGCTATCCAGTGGGACATACAGTGCTGCCAAGTAGTCATATTCTTCATAGGTCAGACCACATTCCTGAGCCTTGGCTTGTAAGGTTTCCACTAATTTTTCCTTGTCAGCTGTGACTGGTATGCGAATGTCCAAACGAATTTCTGATTTCTTGGCATTGATGGTCAGACCTGCAATATTGAAACTCAAGGTACCTGACGGTTCATCAGTTACATCGCCAAACAGCTTGAAGCCTGTGGCATCTTCTCCAATAGCATTGACAATAAAGTTTAAAGTCGGATGGTCTTCAAATTTGTCCAAGGCCTTAGCCAAACGTACGATGGCATTGACACCCTCTGCCGCATCCTTGGCGTGCCGAGAAATACCCAGAACGGTCACCTGATCATCATTGCTTTCATAATCAAAGCCCAGCTGGTCCAACTCTGCCATGACCCCAGCTAATAAGTGGCCTGAATAGCTAGCCTTAGCAGGTACAACATTATAGGCAGTTCCCGCTTCGATACTCAGACAAGGGTGGCCTGGTCCATGCAATTTGGCTTGTAACAAGCCTTTTTCCGCATATGTCAAGGGGAAGGAGGAATCTGGTGCAAAGCCCATGGTCGCTACTTCTTCTAGTTGATTGTAGCGGTTCATGCAGCGCCAAAGTGTTTCTTCATCGGTACCAAAAATAAAGCGAATGCGTTTGGTAAAAGTGACACCTGCATCCATCAAAGCCTTGACCGCAAAGAGAGCTGCCATAGATGGTCCCTTATCGTCTTGGACACCGCGACCAATCAGGAAGCCATCTTTTACGACTGCTTCAAAAGGCGGTGTGTTCCATTGCTTGAGATCACCAGCTGGTACGACATCCAAATGACAGAGAACAGCCAGCAAGTCTTTCCCTTGACCAATTTCTGCATAGCCATAATAGCCTTCTGGATCCAGATAGGTAGTAAAGCCCATCTTCTCCGTCATGGCTAAGGTGTGTTCCAAGACATCCTGAATAGCCTGACCAAATGGTGTTTGGTTTTGACCTTCATGCAGGACAGATGGAAAAGCAACCAAATCTTTAATAGCCTGGACACACTCTTCCTGATGAGTAGTTTGAATAAAACTTGTTTCCATTGTTACTCCTTTCAACAGATTAAAATATAGTTCTTTCTGTTTTCATTCTATCACAAATGGAAAAACTGAGCCAGATTTCATCTGTATTTGGACAAAATCCGACCCAGAATTTCAATTAGAAGAATGTCGCAATGACAAGTATAGCAATTGATGCAAGAACGATAGCCGCAATCAATTTACCTACAAATTTATACCAAGTTCCGATTTCAACACGACCAAGTGCCAAAGCACCCATTACAATACCTGAGGTTGGTGCAACTAAGTTCAGTACACCAGAAGCAGCTTGGAAGGCTGTGATAATCAAGTGAGCTGGCACATTGACAAATTCTCCAAGAGGTGCCATGATACCCATGGATGCCCCTGCAAGACCAGATGTGGATGGAATCAAGAAGGACATTGGCAGGTAGAAGAGATAGGTCAAGATGATGAAGACTTGTGAAGACAAACCTTGCAAGCCAACTTCACCCCAGTGTAGAATAGTCGCCGTAATCATACCGTCATTCATGATGACTTGAATACCACGCGCCACCGCACAGATAAGGGCAACACTGAGCAAGTCCGCCGCACCATTCATAAAGGCCTTGACCAGACGCGCTTCGTCCATGCCATAAACAATACCGACCAAGACACCTGCTACTGCAAAGAGCATAGCTCCTTCAGGGAAATACCACCAGCCAAATGGATAGGCTGAACTACCAATCACTTGACCGATTCCTGGCAGACCAAGCAACCAGGTATTAAAATCTGCAAAGACAGAAACACCCAAGTCTTCCCAAGGAATAAAGCTACAAATCATGACAACAAAAGTCAAGACGAAGACCCAAAGAACACGTTTTTGAGCAGGCGTTAAGACAGCATTGACTTCTTCAGATGTGTTGACATTGAAGTGAGCCATATCTGCTTCACGTTGTTTGTAAACCAGGGATTTAGTTGGGTCGTTTTTCACTTTTTCAGCATAGTTGGCAACGAACCACACACCCAGGCCCAAAATAACGATAAAGAAGATAATCCGCCATATCATACCATCTGCCAAGGAAACCCCTGCTGCATCCGAAGCCACACCTGTCGCAAATGGGTTGACAGTCGAAGCCAAACAGCCGATTTGAGAACCCAGCAAGATAATGGCAACACCTGTAATACTATCAAAACCAACTGCCATCATAACAGGAACTAAGAGTGGGAAGAAGGCCATGGTTTCCTCACCCATACCATAGGTAGAACCACCCAAGGCAAACAAAGGCATGAGGATGTAAATCAACATTTTCTCGCGGCCCTTGAAGCGTTTCACAATGGAGGCAATCCCCACATCAAGCGCACCGGTTTCATTGACCACGCCTAAGAAAGAGCCAACCATCAGAATAAAGAAGGCAACGTCGATAGCCTTGCTAGTATCACCATGCCCCAACATAGCCCGAACTGGCGCCATCACAATATCCCAAATTCCCTGCGGATTTTGAGCCACTGCTTGGTAAGTGCCTGTAATATATTTTCCAGCTTCATCTTTTTCATACTGACCAGCTGGAATAACCCATGTCATAACTGCCATAAAGGCAATAATGAGCATCAAAATAGAATATGATGAAGGCATCTTAAAGCCTTTTTTCACTTTTTCGCTCATCGCAAAAACCTCCTATAATATTTTTTTAGTGAAATTATATCCACAATGACCTTATCAAATATCCACCTATCTTCAAGAGATTGCCATCTCTTTCAGAGTATCGTCTGAAAACATTGCTTATAGATAGATACTTGATAGAATGAATGGAAGGGGGAGGACCTTGAAAATCTAAAGGGATATACTTATTGGTCAGCCATTTTCTCTAACCATCCATTTCTTCCCTACTCCCCAAATCCATCAATAAAAGAACTCTTACTCTTTCACAATAATCGTACCGCTATCAGATTCAATCAAGGCTCCTAAGTTTTCAAGCGAAGTAATGACTGCTTTTGATTGCGGTTTATGGTTTACAAATGCAATGGCTGCTTCTACTTTCGGAAGCATTGAACCAGGTGCGAATTGGTTTTGTTTGATGTATTCTTCCAATTCAGCTACGGTAACAGTTTCTAATTTTTCTTGGTCCGGTTTGTTGTAGTTAACAAAGACATAGTCTACGCCTGTCAAGACAATAAATAGGTCTGCATCAACCAATTCTGCCAAACATTGGGAAGCAAAGTCCTTATCGATAACTGCTTCCACGCCGGTAAGAGTACCGTCTGCTTCTTGGACTACTGGAATACCTCCACCACCAGCAGCTACGACAACTTCACCTGCATTGAGAAGGGTACGAATGGTACCTATTTCCTTAATACCTACTGGTTTTGGCGAAGCCACGACTTTACGCCAGCCACGACCAGCATCTTCTTTAAAGGTTGCGCCAGTCTTTTCAGCTTCTGCTTTGGCTTCTTCCTCTGTGTAGAATGGTCCGATAGGTTTGGTCAAATTCTCAAAGGCTGGGTCATTTTTATCAACAATAACCTGGGTAACGACGGAAGCTACATCCTTTTCAATGCCTTCCTTGATCAATTCATTTTCCAAGGCATTTTGTAACCAGAAACCAATAGATCCTTCTGTCATAGCGACCAAGCTATCCAGTGGAAAAGCTGGGTTCTTTTCTGAATCAGCTGCCAGGTTTTGGAGCAAGAGGTTTCCGACTTGAGGACCATTACCATGCGTGATGATCAAGTCGTCACCATTTTTGATTAGTTTAACAAGGTGCTTGGCAGTTTGTACCAAGGCTTCCTTTTGGGCTTTAGCCGATGGGTCGGAAGATAAAATAGCATTGCCACCCAAGGCTACTACAATTTTACGATTGGTCATATCTTATGTTTTCGCCTCTCTTTCAGTTAGAAATCGCTTACATTTTCAACTCCATAAAAGGGGGCCGGGTACAAGCCCCCAGGAGGTGCGATGACTAGATTTTACACACGTGGAACAAATGGATCCCCCAAAGTCGCTGCCATAACCGCTTTAATTGTGTGCATACGGTTTTCAGCCTGGTCGAAGTGACGAGCATACTTGCTGCGAAATACTTCGTCTGTTACTTCCATTTCTTCTACGCCGAATTTTTCAGCAACATCTTTACCATAAACAGTATTTGTATCATGGAAGGCAGGTAAGCAGTGTAGGAAGATAAGATTGTCGTTTTCTGCTTTTTTCACCAATTCCATATTCACTTGGTATGGTTTCAAGAGGGCAACGCGTTCTGCGAATTTGTCTTCCTCACCCATGGATACCCAAACGTCTGTATAGAGAACATCTGCTCCTTTGACTGCTTCATCAGCATTGTCAGTAATGAGAACACGTGCTCCGCTTTCTTTGGCAAAGCCTTCTGCCAATGCCACTACTGTTTCATCAGGGAAGAGTTCTTTTGGTGAGAAGATATGAACATTGACACCCAGGATGGCACCTGTTACCAACAGTGAGTTGGCAACGTTGTTACGGCCATCACCACAATAAACCAAGGTCAAACCTTCCAATTTGCCAAAGTTTTCTTTGACAGTCAAGTAGTCAGCCAACATTTGAGTTGGGTGCCATGCATCTGTCAACCCATTCCATACTGGCACACCAGAGAATTCTGCCAATTCTTCTACCATTTTTTGACTGAAACCACGGAATTCAATGCCATCGAACATACGTCCCAAAACCTTAGCTGTATCTTCAGTCGATTCTTTCTTGCCAAGCTGGATGTCATTGGCACCAAGATATTCTGGATGGGCACCAAGGTCAATGGAGGCTACTGTGAAGGCGGCACGGGTACGAGTGGATGTTTTTTCAAACAAGAGAGCAATGTTTTTACCTTCCAAGTAGCGATGAGGAATGTTGCGTTTTTTCAAATCTTTCAAATGTGCTGAAAAATCAATCAACCATTCTAACTCTGCACGAGTAAAATCTTTTTCTGCAAGGAAGTGTCTGCCTTTAAAAATGTTTGTCATTGTTTTTCTCCTATGTTTCTGTTTAACTCATTCCTCTTCTTAGAGGTCTTCCCGTTCAAATGGCATAGACATACAACGTGGTCCACCACGACCGCGTACCAATTCGCTTCCGCTGACCTTAATCAAACGAAGACCCTTAGATTCCAAAATAGCATTGGTAATGGTATTGCGTTTGTATACCACAACCACACCTGGTGCAATGGTCAGGGTATTGGAGCCATCATTCCACTGCTCACGACCTGCTGCAACGATATTATCACCACCACAACGGATGAGCTCAACTTTTTCTAAACCTAAATTGCTAGCCAGAACTTCTGCCAAATCCCCATGTTCTTCTTCGATATGGAGGGTTTCATTTTCATAGGTCACAGAGAAGACACGGAGGGTTCCTTCTATTTCAGGGTGAATAGTAAACTTGTCATAATCCACCATGGTAAAGACAGTATCCAAGTGCATAAACTTGCGACTGTTTGCAAACTCAAAGGCTAAAACTTTCTTGAAGCCAACGCCCCGTTCAAAAATATTAACTAATAGTTTTTCGATAGAGGCAGCATCTGTCCGTTGGGAAATACCCACTGCCAACAAATCTTTGGAAAGAATTAACTCATCTCCACCTTCTATACGAGTCGTCTCATCACGGTTATAAACCAAAGGAACCTTTCCAGCATAGTCTGGGTGATAGGTGAAGATATACTTACCGTAGAGGGTTTCACGGTTGCGGGTTTCAGCATACATATGGTTGAGTGATACCGCATTACCAACGGTTGCAAATGGATCCCTTGTGAAGTAAAGGTTCGGCATTGGATCAATGGCAAATGGGTAGGATGATTCGACCAAATCTGTCAACCCTTTTTCATCAGCTGGAACCGGTGGCAGTTCTGCCTTTTGAACACCAGCCATGGTTTTTTCTACTAACTCCTTGTTATCCTCAATAGCTAGCAAGAGCTTACGAATAGCTTTCTTAGTAGCTCGCCCACGGATATTTGCTTCATCAAGATACTCATCGATAAATTGCTCACGAATTTCAGGTGTTACCAGTGATTCAGCGACCAATTGCTCCAGATAGAGCACCTCAACTCCTTCGTCACGAAGGGCTTGCGCAAAGGCATCGTGTTCCCTCTGAGCATCTTCTAGGAAGGGAATATCATCAAATAATAAACGCTCCAAGTGGTCAGGCATCAAGTTCTCGATTTCCTTACCTGGCCTATGTAGCATAACTTTTTTCAGTTTACCAATTTCTGAAAACACATGGATTGGATGATGTGACATGATCTGTCCTCCTAATATTTTTTTCTTTGATTGGAAATGTTAGTGGACCGTACGCTTTCCACCCTTTCCTTGACACCCACAGTCTATCAAAGAAACAAAGCCAAAACTTGAAAAGGTTCACATTTTTTTGAGAAATTCATCACATTTTTTAAAGGATTTTTAGATAAATATTTATAATATTGCCTATCTTATGCATATTATCTCTCTACATATCATTATGTGAATTTTTATTTTTTGTAAAAAAAGAACGAAAACTTCAATAAGTTTCCGTTAAATTGGCTAGAAAATATTCAATATCTAGATAGGTCAGAATTTTTCGCCTATAGATAATCTTTTTATCCTGCTTTAATTGCTTGAGAACATGGCTAACTGTTTCCCTTGTCGTTGCGGCCAGGCGGGCAATTTCTTGAATATGTATATCAAAGGGCAGACTTACCAACTGTTCCCGTTGACACATATCCCAATAAAGAAGGGCCAGAGCCTGCACAACTCGCTCCGAAGCCTTGGACCGCATACTATTACGCAGGCGCAGTTCCTGAAAGGCTAGAATTTTCGATAATTTTTGACAAATATAGACCAGCTGACAAGGATTTGTCTTGGACATACTCTCAAATAAAGCCATAGGGATGATCAAACACTCCAAGTCTGTCATGGCAATAGCCGTATAGTGATAGGGCTTATCTTGAAACATATCCCCAAAAGGAAATGCTCCACCCTGTCGGATATAGTCCAGATAGGTAAAACTATCTGTTTCATCATACTGCTCAATTCTGGCATAGCCCTTCTGCAAGACAAATAAATAATCCCTGGGATCTTGGGCATAGAAAAATATCTGCCCTTTGGGAACCTTTCGAAAGCGGATATGCTTGGCCAGCTGGTCAAAGCTATCTCGGGTAAGGTTTTCAAAGGTTGGATGCTTCCTAAGATAGCTATACTGCTCACGGCTGATCATTTTCAAGCTCCTTTATCAATCATTCTCCTATGATTATAACATATATTAACTTATAAGACGAATGATTATAAGCAAATCTACAACAGAAAAACCAGCTCAAAAGAACTGGTTCGAAAAAACTATAAATCATCCGCAATCTTATTGATTTTCCGCAGTCGATGATTAACCCCACTCTTGGTAATGGGAACTGTCAAACTATCTGCTAACTGCTGTATCGAATAATCGGGATGTTGGATACGGAGTTGGGCAATCTCTTGCAGGTCACCAGTTAGCTGATCCAAACCAATGCTATCCATAATCTTGATGATATTGTTGATAGTCTTCATGCTAGCGTTTACAGTTTTAGCAATGTTAGCCGTTTCTGCGTTGTTGGCACGGTTGAGGTCATTTCTGGCTTCTCGTAAAAGCTTGATATCCTCAAATTCTGTCTTGGCTTCCTCAGCACCAATCACCAAGAGAAAGTCCATAATATCTTCTGCCCGTTGCAGATAGGTAATGGTTCCCTTGCTTCGTTCAATAACCTTAGCATCCAAGAGAAATTTTTGTAACAAATTAGCCAAGTCATGGGCATGATCGCTATAAACAGAGGCAATTTCTAGTTGATACCGACCTTTTTCAGGATCCTTAACAGAACCTGCCGCCAAGAATGCACCGCGAAGATAAGCCTGACTCCAAGAATCATTTTCAAGAACAAGAGGCGAAATCCCAGTTTCGAGTCCAAAGAAACTATCTGCCAAATACAAATCATTCAAAATGTCGTTGACTCCATCCTCAATGACTACCGCATAAACACGGTTCTTTTTGAGATTGGGCTTCTGGTGGTGACGAATTTCAGCTTTGACTTGGTAAAAATGCAGGAGCAATTCGTAAATATGTCTGGCAATTTTGGCATTTTCCGTAGAGATAGATAAGGTCAAGCCTGTTGAAGCCAGCCCCAGACTTCCTGATAATTTGATAATGGCTGAAAGCTCACTCTTATTTTGACTGGACTGTATCAAGAGTTCTTCTTTAACTTTTATGGTAAAACTCATGACCGCACCTGCAAAATCTTAAGCAACTCTTCTACCACTAAATCACCATCGTGGAAAGCTCCGCCATTTTCCAAACGAAGAAAGTTTGAGGAAATCACACGGCGAGCTTGTTCTTGCAAACCAGCAAAATCATGCTTGACCTGAACCAAGTATTCGTCAAACTGGTGGGTGTTCATGTAGTCTTGCGGAACGGGTTCGCTGTTAACCAAAACAGTATCAATGAACTTTTCGCCCAGATGACCATTCAAGACGGTCACATGGTCAGCATCTGAGAAAAACTCGGTTTCACCACGCTGGGTCATAATATTGCAGACATAGGTCACCTCAGCCTTGGTTTCCTTCAGAGCTTTCCCAAGATCTGAAATCATGAGATTGGGCAGAATGGAAGTAAAGAGTGAACCAGGTCCCAAGACCACCATGTCACTCTCCATAATAGCCTCGACCACCTGACGACTGGCCTTAGGCTCATCATTATTGTAGGAATTGGTCACATAGACATGGCCAATCATGCCCTTATGTTTGGCAATCTTGCTCTCACCCGACACCTCAGTACCATCTGTAAATACAGCATGGAGGGTCAAGGCATGTTCACTAGAAGGGTAAATCCGACCAGTCGTATGGAAAAATCGAGTTAGCAGCCGCATAGCATTATAGGTCGAGCCCTGCATCTCCGAAATTCCAGCGATAATCAGATTACCTAAAGGATGCCCGGCCAAGGCACCATCCGTTTCTGCAAAGCGATACTGGAAGATCTGCTCATACAACTTGGGCATATCTGACATGGCTAAGAGGACATTACGCAAATCTCCTGGGGGCGTCACCTGCAGAGCTTGACGAATTTCACCTGAGGAACCCCCATCATCTGCTACCGTCACAATCGCCGTAATATCAACATCCTTGTCCCGCAAACTCTTCAAAATGACTGGAATTCCCGTTCCGCCACCAATCACTGTAATCTTTGGTTTTCTCATGAGCGGTTGACCGTTTCCTTCCTTCTGTCCTTGTCGCGATGGCTACGATTGACAATCCAGTTTTTCTCCAAATCATCTGCCAAGCGTTTGGCAAAAGCAACGCTTCTATGTTGACCGCCCGTGCAACCAACAGCAATGGTCAGTACAGACTTGCCTTCCTTCTGATAACCTGGCAGAATTGGCTCAATCAAGCCGATAAGGTGGCTGTAAAATTCTTCAGATTCCTGGTGGGCCATGACATAGTCAAAGACAGGAGCATCCAGACCAGTCAGATTGCGTAATTCTTTCTGATAATAAGGATTTGGCAAGAAACGCACATCAAAAACCAAGTCCGCATCCAGAGGCAGACCATATTTGAAACCAAAGGACATGACTTCCACACGGAAGGATGGTTGATTGTCCTGACTAGCAAATTGCTCAGAAATGGCCATCCGCAGATTACGCGGTGTCAATTCTGTCGTATCAATGACATTCTGGCTCATATTTTTCAGAGGTGCCAAGAGCTCACGCTCAAGCTGTATCCCGTCCAAAACCCGACCATCTGCTGCAAGCGGATGCGAACGTCGAGTTTCCTTATAGCGAGCAACCAATTCGCTATCTGTCGCATCCAAAAACAAGACCTTGAAATCCAAATCTTCTGCAGATTCAATCTCATCTAAGACTTCTCGAATTTCCGAAAAGAAAGACCTGCTCCGCATATCCACCACCAAGGCAATCTTATTGTTGTCTTGGCTGTAGCGAATCAATTCTAAAAATTTTGGCAAGAGGGTCGGTGGCATATTGTCAATGGTAAAATAGCCCAAATCCTCAAAGGACTGGATAGCTACTGTCTTACCAGCTCCCGACATCCCTGTCACAATAACTAAGTGGAGTTTATCTGCCATGACATTCCCTCCTTTTCTCTTTAATCAATAACTGCGATCACTTCAATCTCAACCTTAACATCACGTGGCAAGCGCGCCACTTCTACCGCTGAGCGAGCTGGGAAATCTGATGAAAAGGCTGTTTTATAAACTTCGTTAAAAGCCACGAAGTCATTCATATCCTTGAGGAAACAAGTTGTTTTCACCACATGGTCAAAATCTGTACCAGCCGCTTCCAAAATCGCAGCAATATTTTTCAAGACCTGTTCTGTCTGTTCTTGAATAGTTTCTCCCACAACTTCACCCGTTTCTGGTGACAAGGGAACCTGACCAGAAGCAAAGAGGAAATTTCCTACAACCTTACCTTGTACGTATGGGCCGATAGCTGCGGGTGCCTTATCTGTATGAATGGTTTTCATCTGTTCATCTCCTTTATTCTTTCTAAGTCTATTATAGCATACTAGAGAGCGAAAATGAGCTTGTCATCACCTCCTAGCAAAGCAAAATCTACACAACTTATCAAACAAGCACATTGACACAAGAAAACAGACCACATGTGTAGTCTGCTTATGTATCTCTATCCTAGTTTCCTAGGACCTTACTTTTTATAAATTTCTTTACGATGCCCAACTTCAAGAGCTAAAATGACCATTTTATTGTCAATGATATCACAAATCACACGGTAATTTCCTACTCGATACCGCCACAGACCCTTGTACTCTCCGACCAAGGCTTTTCCAAACTGTCTAGGATTTTCCAAACCATCCAAACGTTTTTTCAAATCCTTAGCAAGCATCAGTCCCACATGCCTGTCCATTTTTTTCAACTGCTTCAAAGCATCATCGCTGAGAACAAGTTTATAGGCCATCTTCTAACTCCACAAGCACATCATCTATCGAATGAGTTACTGGATTTTCTTGGAATTTCTTCAAAGCCTTGATGCCAATCTCATAATCCAGCTGGTCTTCAATCTGTTCCGCCAGTGCAGATTTGAATAACTCAGACAAACTTTTTCCCGTATGAATAGCATAGCTTCTAAAAAGTTCCTCTTCTGCTTCATTTAATCGCAGGGATACAATACCCATTATTCCACCTACTTTCTTAGTGTAATACATTGTAAAACAATTATTCGGAAATGTCAACTAAAAGAAAACAGACCACATCTGTAGTCTGTTTGTATATCTATTGATTTGCTTACGGATGCAAGCGGTGCAACATACGTGGGAACGGGATGGCTTCACGGATGTGTTTTGTACCAGCAACGAAGGTCACCATACGCTCAATACCGATACCGAAACCACCGTGCGGTACGGAACCGTACTTACGAAGGTCAAGGTAGAATTCATATTCTGACTTGTCCATGCCAAGCTCGTCCATCTTGGCTACCAAGGCATCGTAGTTGTCTTCACGCATAGAACCACCGATGATTTCACCGTAGCCTTCTGGCGCCAAAAGGTCCGCACAAAGCACACGCTCTGGATTGCCAGGAACTGGCTTCATGTAGAAGGCCTTGAAGCTTGCTGGATAGTTGACAACGAAAGTCGGTACACCAAAGAAGTTTGAAATCCAAGTTTCATGTGGTGAGCCAAAATCATCTCCATGCTCGATGTGTTCGTAGTCTGTATCCTCATCAGCCTCATGCTCTTGCAGAAGGGTAATGGCATCATCATAAGCCACACGTTTGAATGGTTCTGCAATGTAGCGTTTGAGAGCATCCACATCACGCTCAAGAGTTTCCAAGGCTTGTGGAGCACGGTCAATCACACCTTGGATCAAGGCTTTGACATAGGCTTCTTGCAAGTCAAGTGACTCTTCATGGCAGAGGAAGGAATACTCGGCATCCATCATCCAGAACTCCGTCAAGTGACGGCGAGTTTTTGATTTTTCCGCACGGAAAACAGGGCCGAAGTCGAAAACACGACCAAGAGCCATAGCACCAGCTTCCAGGTAAAGCTGACCTGATTGGCTAAGGTAGGCAGGTTGACCAAAGTAGTCCGTTTCGAACAATTCTGTCGAATCTTCTGCCGCATTTCCTGACAAGATTGGGCTATCAAACTTGATAAAGCCGTTCTTTTCAAAGAATTCATAAGTCGCATAGATGATGGCGTTACGGATTTGCTGGATAGCGACCTGCTTACGTGAACGCAACCAGAGGTGACGGTTGTCCATAAGGAAGTCTGTTCCGTGTTCTTTCGGTGTGATTGGATAATCTTGTGACTCACCAATCACTTCAAGGTCTGTCACATCCAACTCATAACCAAACTTAGAACGCTCATCTTCCTTGACAATCCCTGTCACATAGACAGACGTTTCTTGGCTGAGGCGTTTTGCTACATCGAACTTCTCCGCACCAACTTCTTCACCAAATTTTTCAATGAAGTTTGGCTTGAAAGCAACCGCTTGGAAGAAGGCTGTTCCGTCACGCAACTGTAAGAAAGCCAATTTGCCCTTGCCTGACTTGTTGGCAACCCAGGCACCGATGGTCACTTCTTGACCGACATAGTCTTTTACTTGGTTAATGGTAATCAATTTTCTAGACATTATTTTTCCTCTTTTTATTTTTTCATAAATGTATGTAAACGAGCGACCGCTTCTTTGAGTGTATCCATATCTGTCGCATAGCTGAGGCGGATATTTTCAGGAGCTCCAAAACCAGCACCTGTCACCATTGCAACTCCCACTTCTTCCAAAATGGCAGTGGTAAATTCAGTCACATCTGTGTAGCCCTTCATTTCCATGGCCTTTTTGACATTAGGGAAGAGATAGAAGGCACCTTCTGGCTTGATCACTTCAAAACCAGGCACTTCTGCCAGCAAGGGATAAATGGTATTAAGCCGCTCTTCAAAGGCCTGACGCATGGTTTCTACCGTATCTTGCGAACCTGTAAAGGCTTCAATGGCCGCATACTGAGCAGCAGTTGTTAAATTCGATGTTGTCTGTCCGACAATCTTGCTCATGGCCACAATGATTTCAGGATTACCAACCGCAAAGCCAACCCGCCAACCTGTCATGGCATAGGCCTTGGCCACTCCATTGACAACAATAGTCTGCTGGCGAATGCTTTCTGAAATGCTTGAAATCGGTGTGAAGCTATTTCCATTATAGACTAAACGACCGTAAATATCGTCTGCCAAGATGAGAATGTCATGCTCCACAGCCCAGTTTCCAATAGCTTCCAATTCCTCACGACTGTAAATCATACCCGTCGGATTAGAAGGACTATTGAGCAAGAGAACCTTGGTCTTATCTGTCCGAGCTGCTTCCAGCTGGTCAACTGTTACCTTGAAATTGTGCTCTTCCGTCGCAGTGACAAAGACAGGCACACCTTCGTTCATCTTGATTTGGTCAGCATAGGATACCCAGTAAGGCGTTGGAATGATCACCTCATCACCAGGATTGATGACCGCCGCAAAGAAGGCATAAAGAACAAACTTAGCACCTGTCGCAAGAACGACTTGATTGCGTTCGATGGAGTAGCCGTAGAAATTCTCAAAGTAGGTATTGACTGCGTCCTTCAATTCTGGAAGTCCTGAAGCCACCGTATAAAAACTCGCCTTGCCATTTTCGATAGACTGAATAGCAGCTTGCTGGATATTTTTCGGTGTGACGAAGTCTGGCTCACCCAAGGTCAGCTCTAATATATCACGACCTTCTGCCTTCAAGGCCTTGGCCCGTGCACCTGCTGCCAGCGTGACACTTTCTTCCATTTCTAAGACACGTCTTGATAACTTGCTCATAAGCCCTCCTTCTTGACAAAACTTCCTGTTTCAAACTCTACTAGATAATAGGCTGTCCCAGATTTGACTTCCCAAATTGGCTTGCCATCCCGCAAGCCTAGAATAGTTCGCTCTGCTTGGCCAGCACCATTTTCCTTGGCAATAGCTTGCGCTTCTTCTTGTGAAATACCCTGAGTCAAAGGATAGACATAGACTATATTAGAAGCCTCTGGAACCAGCACTGCAATCTCCTCTCCCTGACTATTGGCACCGAGTACACTAAAATAGGTTTCTGTTCCATTGTAGAAAGAAAAATCCTTGACAGTTTGTAAATCTGCATATTCTGTAGCTACTGCAACTGCGTGACTACGCGCCTTGTTGAAGGGTGCTGCAGCCATATCCCAAATAGTAAAAATTGAAAAAGTTACAACACTGAGGAGGATAAAAGAGCCAAACACCAACTGCCCAGTCTTAGAAGCCATCCACTCCAAAAGTTGAAATATCTTTTTTTCCATAGTAGTCCTATTATACTACAAGTCACAAGAGATTTCCATTCTTTCAGCAAGTGAATAAGAATTTTACAGACATAATTTGCTATTTGACTTGCATATAGGACTAATTATTGCTAAAATATTCTCATGAAAACTGTTGAACAATCTTTAAATGAAAACAAGAATGCACTCCATAGCCTTGTCGTCTTTCGCAGAGCTGCTAATACCATCTCAAAATCAGAGTTAGAAACCATCAAAAAATACGGACTGACCGTCTGTCAGTTTGGCGTGATGGAAGCACTTTACAACAAGGGTAACCTCCGCATTCAAGACTTGATTGATAAGCTACTCAGCACATCTGGAAATATGACAGTCGTCATCAAAAATATGATACGAGATGGATATGTCTATAAAACCAGTGACACAAGCGACCGTCGCGCCTCCCTGATTGCCTTGACAGACAAAGGACGCCAGACCATCGAAGCAATCCTACCAGAACACTACGATCATGTCGGACATATTTTCTCTGTATTAAGCCCAGAAGAACAAGAACAGCTGGCAAACATTTTGAAAAAATTTAAGAAAGAATGACAAATCCCAAAGCCTACACTTTGGGATTTTGATATATTTTGCTCGACACAAAACCTGATTAGAACTTGAAAATAGACAATATATGGCCATAAACTTTGTTATACAAGAAATTTGACCTACCTATGACACCATTCTAACTATCCCAAAGGTCCTACTTCATTTCTGACACACTGCAAGGCTGCTCCGATAACCTGGTGCATATCGTAGTAACGATAGTGACCTAGACGACCACCGAAAATAACATTCTCTTGTTGTTCTGCAAGGCGTTTGTAGGATGTATAGAGTTTGTTATTACGGTCATTGTTTACTGGATAGTAAGGCTCATCCCCACGTTTCCAAGTCTTCGAATACTCACGTGTAATAATGGTTTTTTCTTGTGTACCAAACTCGAAATGCTTGTGTTCGATGATACGAGTATAGGGTGTTTCGCTATCAGTGTAGTTAACAACCGCATTACCTTGGTAGTTTTCCATATCCAAGACTTCCGTTTCAAATCGGAGGCTACGGTACTCCAATTCACCTAGTTGGTAATCAAAGAATTCATCAATCATACCTGTGAAGACAACTTTTGGATAGCTTGTCAAGTATTCTTCCTTATTAGCAAAGAAGTCAACGTTTGTCTCCACTTCGATATTCTCATGAGCCAACATTTTTTCAACAATCTGCGTGTAACCACCGATTGGAATACCTTGATAGGTATCGTTGAAATAGTTATTGTCATAAGTCAAACGCACTGGCAAACGACGGATGATAAAGGCTGGCAACTCCGTACATGGTTTTTCCCACTGCTTTTCTGTGTAAGACTTGATCAATTTTTCATAGATGTCTGTACCGACCAGTGAGATGGCTTGTTCTTCCAGGTTCTCAGGTGTTTTACCACCCAAAACAGCACGCTGCTCAGCAATTTTAGCTTCAGCTTCAGCAGGAGTAACTACACCCCAAAGCTTGTTAAAGGTATTCATGTTGAATGGAAGGTTGTAAATTTCACCCTTGTAGTTGGCAACTGGTGTGTTGGTGTAGCGGTTGAATTCCGCAAATTGATTGACATAGTCCCAGATTTCCTTTTCAGAAGTATGGAAAATGTGTGCACCATACTCATGAACCTGGATGCCTTCTACTTCTTTGGTATAAATATTACCTGCGATGTGGTCACGTTTTTCAATCACCTTGACCTTTTTGCCTTTTTTAGCTGCTTCATGGGCAAATACGGCACCAAACAAACCAGCACCAACTACTAGATAGTCGTAATGTTTCATATATTTTGTATTTTTCTCCTAAACCTGATGATTTTGTGACAGTTGATCGATTTGTACAGAAGATAGACCGGTCAACTTTTCAATCATTTCATACGAAAAACCTTCACGCAACATTTGATAGGCGACATCTATACGACCTTTCTCCAAACCTTCTTCTAAACCTTCGGCTCTACCCTCTTCCTTACCTCGCCGTCTACCACGTATGTAGGAGCTTTCCAATTCGCCAAAGTGGTTGGAAGCATTACGTAACCATTGATCTACCATTTCGATTTCCTCTTAAACCTGATGATTTTGTGACAGTTGATTGATTTGATCTGAAGATAGACCGGTCAATTTTTCAATCAGTTCATACGAAAAACCTTCACGCAACATTTGATAGGCGACCTCTATACGACCTTTCTCCAAACCCTTCTCCAGGCCTTCTTCTAAACCTTCTGCTCTGCCTTCCTCCTTACCTCGCCGTCTACCACGTATGTAGGAGCTTTCCAATTCGCCAAAGTGGTTGGAAGCATTGCGTAACCATTGATTTACCATTTCAATTTCCTCCTCTGTCCATGTGTTTCTATCCAGCAGGTGTTCTGCTTTTTCAATAACATCTGATGTAGATTGACTAAATGCTCGGTTGGCGAAAAATTCTATCCATTGGCGCTGATTTTTCTCTAGCTGACCCTTGCGGAATTTTTTTAGTTCAATAATGACCATTTCAAATGGTTTTCTCAATTCTTCATGTTCGCCAAATGGCAATTCCAAGACTTGACCTCCATCTTTTTCAGTCAGTACAAAACTGTGAATCGGCTGGTCATCATCAAAATACTTACTGGCCACTAAGGCAATCGAATAAATCGGCGAGATTTTATCATACATATCGTGTGTCTGTGTGACCTTGTCACGAACATTGGGCAAGTCCTTAACCAAATGCTGGCAGGAATAGGTCCATAAGCGCTTGATAAAACTGTTTTGATAGGCAACCTGTATCTCGATAATAACTTGCGTCCCATCATCCATACGAGCCAAAATATCCACCGTAGTACTAAAGTGGCTAGTCCTTTCCTTTCTCACATCCGCAATGGTTCCATTCAAAATCAGAACAGACTTGGGGCGAAAACCTAGAAAAGTATTGATGAAATCAATGGTGATTTCATGGTCATTGAAAATCTTTTTTGCAATAATGTCAGCCATAGGACTGACTGCCTGACGGCGTTTTGTCATCTACTCTCCTCCGAATAAAGTAATCGAGAAATACTCCCTATCTATTTATTCGGAAAAGTTTCTAGTTATATTATAGCACGGTAGCCAAATTTTTCAAGTCACTTTCCTATTACAGCAACTACTAAAAAGCGTCCCAAAGCCATCTTGACTATGGAACGTTTTCTACTTTACCTGAAGAAAGAATGAAAATTCGTCCTATCCACATGCAAGTTCAAATCCCCTATATTTAATCCCTCCTAAAAATATCCCGCGTATAGACCTTGTCAAGAACATCATCCAAACTCAAGTCGTATCGGTTGGCGACAATAGCTTGACTCATTTCTTTAAATTTCTTAAGATTGTTGACGACTTTGGAGCCAAAAAATGTCGTCCCGTTCTCTAGGGTCGGCTCATAAATGATCACTCTTGCTCCCTTAGCCTTCAAGCGCTTCATAACTCCCTGGATAGAACTTTGACGGAAGTTATCAGAATTACTCTTCATGGTCAGACGATAAATTCCTATCGTGATATCCTTTTCTTGCTGTTGCGAATAGGAATCATGTTCTGAGTAAGCATAGTAGCCAGCCATCTTCAGTACCTGGTCAGCAATAAAATCTTTTCTAGTTCGATTGGCCTCGACAATAGCAGACATCATATTTTGAGGTACCTTATCATAATTAGCCAACAACTGCTTAGTATCTTTTGGTAAACAGTAGCCACCGTAGCCAAAGGAAGGGTTATTGTAATGTTCACCAATTCGAGAATCCAGACCAACACCTCTAATAATGGATAAGGTATCAAGTCCCTTTAACTCCGCATAGGTATCCAATTCATTGAAGTAAGAAACACGCAATGCCAAATAAGTATTAGCGAATAACTTAACTGCTTCTGCTTCTGTTGACCCCATATGAAGGATCTCAATATCTTCCTTCAAGGCACCTTCCTGTAGTAAGGCCGCAAACTTTTCTGCACCCGCAATAACAGTTTCACTATCATTTTTCTCATAAGAAACAATGATTCGTGAAGGATAGAGATTATCATAAAGAGCTTTGGATTCTCTTAAAAATTCCGGACTGAAAATGATATTTGGAGTACCAAATTTCTGACGAATTGCTTGGGTATATCCAACAGGAATAGTTGACTTGATAACCATCAAGGCGTCAGGATTTACTTTCAAGACAGTCTCGATCACCTTTTCAACATGGCCTGTATCAAAATAATTTTTCTCACTATCGTAGTTGGTTGGTGCAGCAATCACAACAATTTCTGCATCTTTATAGGCTGTTTCTGCATCTAGTGTTGCTACCAAATTCAGATCCTTCTCTGCTAAATACTTTTCAATATAATCGTCCTGAATAGGGGATTTTCTAGCATTGATCAAATCAACCTTTTCAGGAATCACATCCACAGCCACAACCTGATGATGCTGAGCCAAGAGAACAGCATTGGATAAACCAACATAGCCTGTACCTGCGACAGCAATTTTTGTCTTTGAAACTTTGGTCACTGAAGAGTTTTTACTACTCGAAAAGAATAAAGAAGCCAGGTCAAAATCCAAGACTTGAGCCAATCTTTCAAGCTGAGGAATGGATGGAATATAATCCCCCTTCTCAATCCTACTGATCATGGCACGATTGATACCGGTCGCGTCCGCTAGTTCCTGTTGGGAATAGCCATACTGTTTTCTATTTTCGAAGACTATTGATTTTAACTTTTCAATTGAAAATATACTGTTGCTCATCCTAACCCCTCATCAAAAAAATGATATACAGAGTATACCATTTGTTGTTTATTGTTGCAACAAATTAATCAATACTAAAGAACAAATATTTTCGTAACAGCTAACGTTGCAAATTAGTAAATTACCTATCAAATCACTTAAAGTTTTTAATATTCAACAATTTTACATTAGAATCAGGAGGTAAGAAAGTATCTCACAATACTTTTACAATTTGATTCCCAATGATTGAAAAACCAAATTTACTATAAAATGATTCCGTGATTCTTCATCTATTGGGAAATTAGAATTTGACCAAACTAAGAGATCGAACACTCTAGAGTTGCCATATTCCAACACCAAACAGGAGGCGACCAATACTCATAGAAAAGTAATAAAACGAAAAGCATTTGATTTTAGAAACTTTGATAAGAAAATAGTTTTGCCTGGACATAAAGAAGGAGAAAACGAAAATTCGGAGCCCACTACATTTGACAAAGAGTCAATAATTCAACACACAAATTAAAGTATACTTTTGACAGTTGAGTGTAATACCACCTTTGTAACCTTCTTACAATAAAAACGAAAAGCTATTTCTTCAGATTCAAAAATTCATTTATTTTCTCTAAATCCTCTAGATTATCAATTTCAAATACATCATCAGAACTTATTTCTTTTTTATAAACTTTTAATTTCTCTAGATTTTCTTTAACTAGATCATCCCAGTATAAAGTTCTGAAATTTTTTGATGTTATTGCCTCTTCAAAAAGATTATTCAAAATTTGACCAGATTCTTCATCCCAGTAGGAAACTCCAGAAAGAATTGTACCTTCACCACTATCAATAATAATTTCTTTAACCATACCATCTGCATCACATTGTAGCAACCATTCATCTTTAAATCCTCGTTTATAAGCTGAAAAATATGTAGAAACTGTCACCTTAGCATCTAAGAAGTTGGTGTGTAGATAATTATCCGCATCAATTACATAGGCGTCACTCAAAAATTCTCTCACAAGATACATAGTGTAAAAGTTATTATAAATATCATACTTATCGTTGTGAATTAACTTAACTCCATATTTCTTTTCTAAAAAGCCAAACTTTTCTGCCAAGTATCCTGTAACAACAATAATTTCTGAAATACCGATTTCGTTCAAAAATAAAATTTGTCGCTCTATTAATGTCTGCCCTCCAACTTTAATCAAAGATTTAGGGGTTGTTAATGTCAAGGGTCTCAGTCTAGTCCCCATTCCTGCTGCTAAAATAATCGCTCGCATAGATTTACCTCTTAGTTTTTTATAACAAATAATGTCCCAATAATGATGAGTATGCTACTAATGACTAACTTTATATCTAATTGTCCTCCAAAAAGAAATAGTGAAAAAATGACTGTCCAAATCGAGTACGTCACATTTAAGCCTGTCGCTTTTACAGGACCAATAGTATCAATAGCTGAATAATAAGATAGATAGGAAAGAGTACCAATAAGTGCTAGACCGATAGTAAAAAGAATCGATTGTGAAGCAATAATGGTTGATAGACTGTAGATAACATCACCTTCTGCAACCATAAATAACAGATAGACTACACTTGAAACCCACTGCCTAATCAATAAAGCTTGTTTCGGCGAAATATCATCCTTCATACCGTAAGCGGTAATAACACTTTCCGAAGCCCAACCCAATACACATAACCCTGCTGCCAAGAAGCCAATGAAATCTCCTCCTGCATTAGAACTCCCACTATAACCAAGAAAAATTACAGCTACCATCGTCAAAGAAAGTCCAAACCACCCCCGTTTGGTCAAATAATCTTTTAACAAAATCGCCCCCAATAAGGCTGCGATAGCAGGATACAGGGCAGATATTGTTGCAGTTAGCCCCGTCCCTAACTTTTCTACCGCATACAGATAAGCTCTCATCCCCAAAGGACCTGCAAACAATGCCGCTATCATTACAAAATAAGCACTTCTACTTTTTAGTTTTTGAATTGTCATTTTGAGCTGACCTCTGACAGCTAGGTCAGAAGTTAAAAAAGTTGCTGAAAAAAAATCATGAAAAAATGCTAACAGTAAAGTAGAGGACAACATCTTATCATCTCCAGAAATGAAGGGGCTCATCAATAAAATCAATCCATTCAAAGATGTATCTAAGCCCCAAAACATCCCAGACAACAGACCTTGTATTGTCCCTTTTACACGATTATTCATATATCCCCCGTTTTCTAAGTTCGGTAATCAGCCAAGAACTATATTCTCTTGCAAAGTCATATTGTTTCTTAGCATAATCTCCAAAGTCCACACCTAGCATATGCTTATACTCACACCAATTGCTCCACAACAAGCCACAGGATGCAATATAGCAGTAAATTTTCAAGCGAATCTCTTCTGAACAATTATAGTCAAAATAGATATCAATCAACCGATCAATCTCTTGCTGATTGTACAAAGAATAGATACAGAACATAGCAATATCAACATGAGGATCCTGCATACCTGCATACTCCCAGTCGATTAAACGAATTTCTTCCTGATCTTCTTTGGAATAAATCAAAAAATTGTCTGGAATTGCATCAATGTGTGTCAAAACCTTCTTCTCGATATGCTTTTCAATAAATTCAGAGAGATTAAAAACCTGTTTCTTTACCTGATCGTAGTCATCATATGTAGATTTATTACCATTACGCAATGACTCATAAAAATCTATTTGAGCAAATATATCAAACTCATGTTCAACTTTTAACTCTAAGCTATGAAAATCCCGTAATTTAGACATACATATTTTCAAGTCAGATAAATCATTTGGATCACAGCTCCTAGCACTATCCATAAATCTAGTAATTTTATAACCATTAACTGGATTCAGATAAATGATTTCATCACATATTTCTTTTCCATTCAATCTTCCATAGACCATTGCTTCTTGTTGGCGATCGATAAGCAAGTCAGTTCCCTCACCTGGTATACGCATAATATACTTCTCACCTTTACAAGAAAATAGAAAAGATCGGTTGGTCATCCCTTTTTTCAAAGCAGTTATTCCACTGATATCTTTTGTTTCCACCTGCAAAGTTTGACAGATAATATCAACAACCTCTGACTGTAGATGTTCTGAATGACTATCTAACTCTCTTAAATCCTCAAAAGTATTGATTTGCCTAATACTATCCAAGGGGACAATTTTGGGGCGAATCCACAATGACTGACTGTCATAAAGCGCTTCTTCCCAAAATGCTGTTTTCGCCAACTCACTATCTGCTATTGCATGCAGTGATTGTCTAAGTTTTACCCCATCTTTATGATCAATATAAGCAATACCAGTCATAGCACCCCAGTATTCCTTCTTACGGCTTTCCCAATCCTCATAGATCATATAGTAAGAGTCCGTTTCATCCGATAGAAACGGATTTGTTCTACACCAAATATCGCTAGGTAGAATAAAAGTATTAGAAATTTTCTCTGAGACCAAGAAAAGAGAGTACAAATTATTACTCTCACAATAATCTGCATTTTCTACCAAAATGATATCATACTTCTCCTTTAAGTAGGTTAACTCATCCTTCATATAGCCTACAACAACTGTTATAGACTCCACCCCAGCTTCTCGTAATTGTCTGATGAGGCGTTCAATAACCCTTTCACCATTGATGGACAATAAGGCTTTTGGTCTATCAATATTTATCGGAATCATTCGTAGACCGAACCCTGCAGCAAGGATAATGGCAGAACGCGGCACCTGTCCTTCTGGTTTATTATCGATTGTCAAATCATCTATACACTTCTCTTTAATCAATATTTCGACCTCCTACTCTATAGCCCTATCACCATAATCCAATGCCCCTGTCATAAGGTGTATCAATATTCAACAACTTATAACTGCTATTTTTATGTTATAAGTTTTTTAATTAAAAACTATAAAATAGATTATGAACTCCTGACCAAAATTTTATCAATAACGACCGCCAAATAAAAGAAGGGCTCTAAGCATCCATCTTTACCCATTTTTCGATATTTCCAAGACAGCAAGTAACCTAGAAATTCTCTCAGAAGCAGAAAATTTATGTTTTGTATGCACTAGCCTCTCTTTCCATTCTTCAACCTGATTTTGATGTTCAATGACGTACTTCATGCCCTCATATAGGTCGTCATCACTCATTCCAACTAACATGCCACTTTTTGCAGCATCAATAATCTCTTTTCCGCCACTCACGGAGGTCGTCAAGACAGGAGTCCCTAACATTATAGCCTCTGAACAAGCGGTGCTAAAACCTTCTGCATATGAGGAACATACAAATAAATCTGCTTTTGATGTAAATTTATGTGGGTTTTTCTGCGCTCCTATAAATACTACCACCTTCTCCAGTCCATGCTCTTGCGAATATTTCACTAATTCACCATGTTGTGGTCCATCTCCAATAAGCCATAGTTTAAATGTGTAACCTTCATTCATTAAACGTTCTACAATCTTCAACAATCGTAAGTAACCCTTTTCCTCAGAATGTCTTCCAACAGAGACAAAAAGTAATTCCTTCGGAATTGCCAAGTCTATTTTTTCTTCTCCAAGTTTACACACCACATTATTATCGATAGGATTGTAGCAATACTCCACAGGCACTGCACATTGCAATTCCTTAAAGAGTCTATCTGCATTTTGCTTTGATACACAAACTACTCTATCGGCTTTTTTATAATATTCTTTAAGATGTAGTCCCTCATCATAACCATGCATCCATACATAGTGTTTTGACTTCACACTACTTGATGATACAACCGCACATGTAGCCAAACCATATTGAAAGCCAATCTCTATTTGATACCTATCACGCCCGAAAATCCAATCATGTAATAGAAATGCTGGAACTAGATTTAAAATTGTCGACAAGCCTCTAAAGTAAAAACCCAAAATCGGTTTTACTTTAACCTTTTTGTTTATATCTTTTAAAATACTCTTGTCAAAATTAAAAATAGGTCTCAGTGTTACTTCAACCATTCTAGTATCAGCTAAATAGTTTGCCATTGCAATAGCTGATTGAGCTACACCGTCTGAATAAGTCAAATGATTAAATGAAAAACAGATTGTTTTCATATTTATTACGTATTCCTTCTAACTTTATGGAAGGGACATTAAAAGTTATATCCCTTATTTAAATTTAGGGCACCTCTATAAACTCCCAAAATTGCGAATTTGGAGTTACGAAAACCTTGTTAAATCAACATTTTAAATTTTAGAAAATTAGTTTTTAGAGATTCCCTTTATTCTATGCAAAACCAGAAATGGCTTCTTCTAGATCTTTTAAAGACATTTAGCCATAGCTATCAGAATATTTTCCCATCTTCTTGTTTTACTCCTGGAACGGCATCACTGTTCACTTCATCAAAGGGATATAAATATTCAGCTAACCTTTCTTCAATAACTTTAATCTCTACTTCAATGTTATGTTTTTTCCAAATCTGAGTATTATTAACTGATTGTTGTGGATTAAATTTTTTGAATTGCATACTGTGTAGTGAATTATCCAGACCAGTTAGCATCTCAATCTTCGCAACTGTTTCATCATATTTATAAATCATATCTTCAAAACGTAATTTAATGACCTGATTAGTATTATAACTTTCTACTTTCCCACTTTTACGCGTGTATAGAAACCAGTCGCAGAAAGTATTTACATCATCCGTTGGACAAATATTCTCTTTCCAGTAGAAGCGGTTACTTGTGTAAACATCTCTTGGATCGCGGTCAACAATAAAAACGGTGATATCATCAGAAAAGTAACGAAGAATTCGATTGAGATTCTGAGATGGAACCAACTGATCAACCTCTAAGAATGGCAGTCCTTCTGGATTAGCCGCCTGCATTAACGAAGCAACATAGTTCTGAACAGATTCAATGAACTTTTCCTGCGAAGGGTGCGAACAAAATATTCGTTCTCGGGATAGAATACTCTTTTTCCCATTTGTTAATTTTCGTAATATCTTATCCCATTGAATCAATATATAATACAGTACTTTTCCTTTGTCATATACATCATAGAACCACCAGCCAGGATATGAAAAATCAATTATAGAATCAATGAACTTTCTAGTCAACTTCATGTATTGATTGTTGAAAAAAGGCTCGTACCTTGCATTGAAAAAGGTACCGGCATTGAATTCCGATAATCTCTTAAAGCGCTTTAGAGCATGACCTGCATTGTGCCTGTCATGGCATTCACATAAATAATGTTCTAAATCAGAAACACCATCAATATCATATAAAAAGCGAAACTCATAATTCGTCAAATCCTTCACACAGGAGTACTCCGCAACCAAGTCTGTCAATGCACTTGAGCCGCTACCATAAAAACTTGCGCAAGTTATTATTTTCATTCTACTATATCCTAACTAAAGCATAATTAAAATCTACAAATAAACATTATTTACGAGCTAATTGCCTTCTTACTGTATTGAATAGCGATAGTAACTCTATTCTTGTATTGTTAAATATCATCAAAACTCCAAAATAGACTATAATACAGGTAAGAACCCCAACAATGTTAAAGAAAATATTTTTTTCAATTATATTTTGAAAAAGTAGTCCTAAACATCCCATTATACTTGCTGCACCAACATATACATTTAATTCTTTTGGATAATCTTTGAGCCTAAAATTTGCAACTTTTGACGCTATCCAATAATGCGTAACTGTCAACTGCCATCTTATTACAAAAGAAACATAGGTTATAACCATAAAACTACTATGCTCAAAATATAACAAACCCGTTGCAAGTAGCAGGGCTTGCAATATATTAGATAAAAATACATAGCCTGGTTTCCCCTTGGAAAGAATTGCATAGGCTCCTATATCCGCAAATATGACGCTCTCGCACATGACAAATCCCCATAAGCCGACAAAGAGTGAGGCTTCCTCCCATTGTGGTCCAAGTAGTGTTAGCGTAATAAACTTACGAAAAATAAAGATACCTACCCCTAAAGGAATAGTAAATAAACCAATAGACTTTTGAAAATTATTTACTGTTCGGTTAAAAGAGTCCGAGTCATTTTGTACTTTAGATAGTGTCGCAAATAACACATTCATAGTTGAAGCAGTAATAATCGAAATGATTTGATTTACAGTCGTAATTGAAATCTTATACAAACCTAGATAATACGTGCCTAATGATTGGCTAATAATAAAAACTGCAACATTCGAAACTAACCATGATGAAAGAGTCTCCAACATTGACCCTCCGCAAAACATAAACATGCTCTTCAGTTGCTCATAATCATAGTGAAGTTTTATGCGTTGCGTGGACCATATTATTAGAATAACGGTAATCACTAACTCCCCCACCAGGTTTCCAATGACCAACGACCAGTAAGATTGGGTGTATAGTGCTAAAGGTATCGTCACAAGTACAGGGATGAGCTTAGCAATAACTCTAATAATCCCGAGCTTTTTATAGTGAAAATTTTTTCTATATACTGCATATTGAATACTAGAATAGGACATCAGAGGCAATACTAAGGAATAGACTCTAATCACCGTCTCATAACCAGATACACCACTGAGGTTAGCAAGTGTTTCTGCATTTAGAAATATTAAAAGATAAAAAAATATCGAGACACCCAGATTTGTCCAAAAGGCTACACTGATATACTCATCTTGTTCTGAGGAAGAAACAAATTGATGCTGTACAATATATTTTTGGAAACCCGCATCTGTAAACATCTCAGCAAACGTAGTAATCATCATAATTGACGCGACAAGGCCAAATATTTCTGGTGTTAGAAGTCTCGCCAGAATCATATTGGTGATTGGCGAAATAAACTTAACAATAATTTCTGTCACTAACGACCACTTAACTGCCGATGTAACTTGATTTGACTCTACACTCACTTTCTTAATTCCACCTTACTACCTGTTTTACCTAAAAATGCAGTTCTGCGACATGTGGTTTGTATATATATTCTAATAAAAATCAAAGAATAAGATATTGCCTTCCAAATATAGTATGAATCTCTACGTGGTAATGTAAACCATAAAAACAACAAGATACTTATCCTGTACAGTTCCCATGAGCTAGTATGTTCTTTCAAATTTTTGACTCGTAAAAACGAAAAAATTATAAGACAAACGATAAAAATAGCAATTAAACCAAACCAACCAAAATTGATATAGGCCTCTGCGTTAAGGGAAAAACCTAAACCGAATGAATATTGCCAAAAATATTGAGAGTGCCAAGTTTCAAATATCCTAGATTGCTGATTTATTACATTTACAATACCTGTAATATCTAAAAAAGAAGGTATCGAACCGCCAATAGCAGACAAAATATATCCTTGCCCCCATAAAAAAACTTCTTGCCCTGGAACAATATACATCATCGTAAATAGTGGAAAAACACTAATTCCTAACTCAGATAAAAAGCCTACCAAGAAGTTTCCGCCTGATAAGGCAAATAGGATATCTTCTCCTGTTCTATATGCATATACTACTCGGATAAAGATAATCAGCAATAGACCAATGAAGCTAATCTTAGATATATCTTTCCAATTATATTTAATATTCCCACTATTTTTGTTGTATGAAACAAGAGCTAAGATAAGCAATCCTGAAATACCTGTTGTCCTATCGCCACAAAGAGCAGTGAGAACTAACCAGATAAATACACCGAAGCGTGCTACTTGTGAACTCTTATCGCTTCTGAAGATAATTGTTAAGAGGGAAAATGGCATGAACATAAACTCTAAAAAGGTTACTAGCGTTGGAATGTTCTCTTCAAAAGCCCTAACAGCATAATACCCCCCTTCTAAACTTGTAAGAAATTTCATTGCAACAAGAGGTAGAGCTAAAATTGAAGTTCCCAAAAAACCCAACCATGCTACCCTACCAACTTCTAGAGGATTGTACTGATCAATAACATAGTGTTTCTCTTTTTGTAGTATGGAAACACAAATAATCCCAGCATAGCCTGCCACTACATTGCTAAGGGACGAAAAAATAGACACATCTTTCAAAAAATTTTTTAACGTACTAATATAGAAATCATAGAATGGGATATCTAGAGCTACCAGAAGTAATTGTCCATTTTGAAAAACATAAAATGCCATTAAAAACAGAGTGATAGGATTTATAACTCCCCCATTTAATTTGTTTATATAGACGATTTCAAGAATAAAAATTATTAAACTACTGAGAATGCTAAATTTTATTGTAAAATCTTCCTCAAAAGAGGAGCTTGTAAAAAATAGGAAAAATGCATATAACATGACGACTATAGCTCCAAATGCCACTGTCATAAAGTTTTTTTTAGAAATAACTAACATTCTAATACTCTTTCTGTTGATTATTTTTCTATTGAATCCTGTCACTAGAAAATTTATTGAAATTTACAAAGTCTACATACGGTTCCCTAACTTAGGAAATAACGATTTGAGATTAGTAACATTGTTTGTTGTTAACTTTACTTTACACCTACTGAATATATCACCTGTCCTGATTCTCCAACAAGGGATTCTATAATTTTTCAGGAAAACTCAAATGGTTCACTATAAAGTAGCAACCTGCCTAAAAGGAGTTGCTGTAAATTTCCTTCATTTTTACTTCAACTCGCTCTAAAGAATATTTTTCACTAGATATAAGTGAACATTGAGAAAATTGCTTATATAAAACTGCATCGTCAAGGATTCTTGTTATAGCTACAATAAACTCATCTACTGCTGAGTTTTCTACAGTATACCCATTTTTTCCATCCTCTACTAAATCTCTATTTCCACGACAATTCGATACTATTAAAGGTAGTCCAGTTGCCATTGCTTCAAGTAAATTTACAGGAAGGCCTTCACGTTTAGAACTAGATAGGGCAATATCAGAAACTCTCATCAAATCAGGAATATCTTTTCTATAACCTAACAGAAGCACTGATTCTTCTAAACCTTTATCCTTTATGAGTTGGCGATAAGTATTCAATAATACTCCTTTACCAACCAGCAATAGAACAATATCCTTTCTTGTTTTTGAAAGTTGTTCCATCATTTCAATTAAAATAGATTGATTTTTATTGGCATTCAATTCTCCGACAAAAATTAGGTACTTTTTATTCTGGTCTAAACCCAGTACTAACTTTAGTTGAGCCTTTGTATTATCTGATATTGGTGAGAACTTCTCTAAATTTACTCCTACACCATTCACCAAGTGCAACCCCTTCATTTTGAAACGCTTCTTAGCAATAGCATAGTCCTCTTCATTGATAGTAATAATAGTATCTGTAAAGTAAGATAATATTTTTTCTACAGGGTAAAAAAGAAGCCACCCTACTCTACTTCCGCCTTTATAAAAATGAAAACCATGAGCGGTATACATATTATTGTCCACTTTGTGACAGTAACCTAAGATACGCCCTATTAGCCCTCCGATTGGGGTATGACTATGAACTAAATCATAGGTATTATCAGACATCACTCTATTCAACATTCTAAATGCGAGCCAATTACCAGGGTGAAACGGATTTCTTTGAAAGGGAATATCATATACGTTGACTTTATTTGCCTCTAAAAATTCTTTTAATTCTTGTACACTCTCAATAGAAATTGTACCTGAATGAGAAAAATTGGCTGCTACATCAACCTCAAAACCAAGTAACTGTAATATTTTTATATTGGAAATATTAAATTGTCCAATCATTGAAGCAACAGAGGCTACAATAAGAGCTTTTTTCATACTAAATACTTCTTTCTTTAATCGAATGACTTTTTTTAAAATTATCTATCTGATAATTAAAATCATACATGTGTTGAGACGAGAAACAGACCAAATCAATCCTATCGGATAACTTAAGTTTTGACACCTACTAACAATTTAGATCTTATTCAATACATATCCATACTAACACTCATTTTTCTAAAACGGAAAAAAATTATCTCCCAAAGGTACGCAGGAATATCACTAAATCAATACTGCGTTCTAAAATATACTTAACTACTTAATTTACTTCTATAGTTATTAAAGAAACTTATTCTCGCACTCCCTACAAAATGAAACAATAGTTCGGGTTAACTCCGAATCCATTTTGATTATTTAGTAAGTGTCGGCAGGCCTTCAACACTAAATTTCGGTACATGAAGGTTACAGCATCACAAACCATTAATTCTACCGTTATCCCTTTAAAAGTTTTATTATATCATTGTAAATAGAGACGTGGTATTACAACGAGAAATATTTAAAATCGCAAATAGAACTTAATATCTGAGTCAACAGTAGTAGATTTTTTCGCTTGCATTATAACCAATCTTAGCCACTTCTGATATGTTTTCTCTTAAAAGAGAATATTCGGGTATTTCTTATACTCTTGGGAACCAAACACTTATTAAGATATTCGTTTCTAATTTCATAGTTACTTTGAGTTTACGCCATACATTTTTTATAGAAATAAACCAGCAATAGGAACAAGTATGTTTTTTATGGTACACATTTATTATTTTTTCATTGATACAAGTATCCTTCTTAAATATTTTAATTCATCAAAAATAGTGATTGCAATATAAAAGGGTAAACTTATTTTTTTCTGCTTTAATAATTCCATGAAATTCAATCTGTTCCCTTCTTGCATACCTTTTAAGTTACCTGATAGACCTCGCTCCCCAAAACCTCGCTTTCCACGATCATAGTGAACATTCTGTTCGGGTAAATAATAATATCCATATGCATGACAAATTCTTAAAAAGTATTGTCTATCCTCAGAATAATGGCGTTTCTCATCATATCCACCAATTTCATCAAAGATTGATTTTTTAAAAAGCACTGTTGAAGTCTGTGGAAACATCTTGATACAAATTTCTTGAATATTTGCTCTATGAAGCGTATCTATTTTTCGTCCTAGTATGCTTATAGGCGACGACGTATGATTCCCACCAATAAAATCAATATCGTCATTCTTTAAAATTTCTTCGACTTGCCTTTCGACTTTATTCTCAAACCACTCATCATCAGAATCAAGTAAAGCAATCCAAGTTCCTGTAGCATTAAACATTCCTATATTTCTTGCTCTAGATACTCCTGTATTTTCTTGATTTATTAGGCGAATGTTAAGATATGGATATTTTTTTGCATAATGTTCAACCTCGAATGCTGTCGAATCTGTAGAACCATCGTTAACTACAATAATTTCGTTAATATACTCCAAACAAGTTTGTAGCCTAACTGATTCTAAAGCTCTTACTATAACATTCTCAGAATTGTAGGCTGGAATAACCACTGAGATAGATGATTTTTCTATATTTTTTCCCAAAACTCTGTCTCCTTATTGTATCTTTTTAATCAGTTCTGTGAGAATACCCGATATCATTCAATAATCTTTATAAACAGTACTTAAACCAAATTTATACTACTACAGTTAAAGTGTCTGCGTGATGCAAAACATTAAATGCAATAAAACAATTTACTTACAACTTGAGTCCGTTTAATTCTTTTATCCTTTAATTTTTGTTCTATCATAATTCTGTATTTTTTATTGATTCCTCAAAATCGATTACCTGATATTCAAAGTCATAACGACTCATCTCTTTTTCATAAACAAGATTTCCAAATACTTTCTTCACTGTATCAAAATGGAACAATAACTTTATGACTGGATTAAATATTTTTGTAAAATATATTTTCTTTCCATGTACTTCAGCTATTACTTTAACCAATTCAGAAGTATTGACATATTCTGAATTTTGTGGACAAAACAGCCCACGCAACTCTAACTCTATAACTTTCCTGATAAATTCACAGAGGTTATCAATATGCAACATACTTCTAGAATTTAAAATTTTTGGAAAAATTGGTGTTAACTGAGTTAACTTTGATAAATTCGAATAATTTCCCTTAGAAGCTTTCCCATAAACTATAGGTGGTCTCACAATAACCAATTTAAACTGGCAGTCACGTAACTTGAGTAATTCCTCCTCAGCCTGGTACTTAGATTGACCATATTTCGTCGTTGGAATTGCCAGGGTTGAACTTGCTATTTTACCAGTATTGAGACCATACACACTCATGGTACTTAAGAAAATAAATTGAGAAACTCCTGCTTTTTTTGCTTTTTTTGCAATCAAAACTGGTAAATCAGTATTTACTTTCTTATACTCCTCATATGAAATTTTTTTCTCACGCTTGTGTACAATTGCGGCAACATGAAAAATAGAGTCATAGCCTGAAAAATCAAACTCTTCCCAATTGGGATCTAATAAATCAAGGGTATCAATTTCAAAATTACTATCCTTATTTTTCACGTATTCTTCAAACGAAGTTCCAATATATGAGTTTGCTCCTGTTATCAATACTCTTTTCATGACTTCCCTTTCTGCCCCGTTCCGCCTTCAACAACACCTTCACTTTTGACTACACTGAGAAATGTTCCAAAGAAACACTTTACATCTAATGTAAAGCTCATATGTTGTACATAATAGCCATCTAATTTTGATTTCTCATCTATTTCCAATTCATCCCGACCATTAATTTGAGCCCAACCAGTCAGACCTGGACGAATGTCATTTGCCCCGTACTTATCACGTTCTTCAATAAGGTCATATTGATTCCATAAGGCTGGTCGTGGACCTACAATTGCCATCTCACCTTTTAAAATATTAAATAGCTGTGGCAATTCATCTAAACTCGTTTTTCGAAGAAATTCTCCTACTTTAGTAATCATAGCATTCGGATCTTTTAATAAATGAGTGGGCATATCACTTGGAGCATCTACATACATGGAACGGAATTTATAAATCATGAAATGTGACTTGTTTTTTCCTACCCGTTTTTGTTTAAATAAAACAGGTCCTTTTGAATCCAGTTTTATAGCAACTGCAATCAACAAAAACACAGGACTTAATACAACAATTGCAAGTCCTGAAATGACAATATCAATAACTCTTTTTAAAATTGGATACATATAATCTCCTTAATATTCAATCCTAAAATATTCCAAATAGTTTTTGAATCTATCTTGAGCGGATAGACAAGTATCTAGAAAGAAACCATTTTGGTCCCCCCATTTCGAAAGACCGCGATAGTAAAAGTACTTCATATCATCGCTGATAATAAACGGAACGTAGTTGTGTTTCAAACATTCCTTGAACATAATTAGTCGTCCAACCCTGCCATTACCATCTTGAAAAGGGTGGATACGTTCGAAACGAAAATGAAAATGAAGAATATCCTCAAAACCAATCGTATTGGTCTCATAGATATACCGTGTCTGGTCATGCGTCAGCTGACTACTTCTATATAGTTGGAATTGAAAACCAGCTCTATTTGATTCTTATGATATAGACCACTTTTCAAACCTTAATTCTTTTCATCTAATAATCTATGATCTAACATATCTTACCTTAGGAAAGTATTCCAACCTTCCTAGAATCTAAATATTATTTAAACTCTAGGAAAGTAAAAATAACTTTTACTTTCTTCTATTCTTGCTTAGCAAATTCAAGCAAGACGTTTCTTAATTCAATCTTATCTTTTGATAATAGACTATCAATAAAAGTTTGAACCACCTCATCTGCTTTATTGGTTACACGACCTACGAAAATCTTTTCATGGATTTGTTCGCTGACACGCTCTTCTGTTGATAACAATTCCTCATAAAGCTTCTCACCTGGACGAATCCCTGTTTCAATAATTCCGATTTCTTCCTCTGTATGCCCACTCAATAGGATGACCTTCCGAGCCAGTTCTAAAATTTGCACAGGTTCACCCATATCCAGGACAAAGATTTCACCACCTTTTGCCAAATGTCCAGCTTGGATAACCAAACGACTGGCTTCTGGAATCGTCATGAAATAGCGTGTCATCCTAAAGTCTGTAACTGTAACCGGACCACCTTTTTTGATTTGTTCCTTAAACAGAGGCACAACACTTCCACGACTACCTAGGACATTTCCAAAACGTACTGCAGCAAATTGTGTTTGTCCAGGTTCATTCAGGCTAGTAACAATCATTTCTGCTACCCGCTTAGTCGCCCCCATAACATTTGGTGGATTGACTGCCTTATCGGTCGAAACCATGACAAATTTTTCAACCCTAGCTGCTTTGGCTGCCTCAGCCACATTCTTTGTCCCAAAAATATTATTCTTTACTGCTTCATGTGGGTTATATTCCATCAATGGAACATGCTTATGAGCTGCAGCATGATAAACAAGATCCGGTTTATATTCAGCCATGATTTCAAATAATAAATCTCTGTCTTGAATATCCGCTATAAGAGGGATGAGTTCGAGCTTGTCTTGGTATTTTCCAGATAACTCACGATGAATGAGATAAATAGAATTTTCTCCATGTCCCAGCAAAAGCAATCTCTTAGGTGAAAACTTGACAATCTGACGACACAATTCTGAACCAATAGAGCCTCCAGCCCCTGTAACAAGAATCGTTTTCCCCTCAAAGTAGTGATTCAGTTCTTCTTGGTCCAACTCAACTTCTGGACGGCCTAGAAGGTCTGCCACATCAATTTCCTGAAAAGCACTGACGGACATATTACCTGCCAGTATATCCTCAATACTTGGCATATTATTGACTTTTACACCTATGCTATTGCAGATCTCAACAACTTTTTCTCTTTCCTTACCATTTAAAGACGGAATAGCTATTGTTACTTGATCAACAGCCAACTCTTCAACCAATCGAGGTATGTCATTTCGATTTCCTAAAACCTTGACATTGCGAATAAAAGTCCCCAGTTTATTTGGATCTCGATCAACAATACCCACAATTTCAAAGTTCAACTTTCTATCTTTAACGGTATTGATAAAGATATTTCCTCCGTCTCCTGCACCCACAACAAGAATTCGCAAAGAACTATCCGCCTTATGAAGCGCGTTTTTCTTCGTGTCATGCATCACCTTCCAAATGATACGTGGAGTGATCAGCATGACAAATGATAGAACGATTGATACTAAAATAAATCGATAGCTAAAGGTTTGCCAGATGATTATTGAAAGTATCAAAAAAATAACGTGGGCTGAAAATAAGCTCAGGCCAATTTTAATAAAACTTTGATAACCAGTGTATCTTGTTATTAGTGAAAACACTTTTAATCTAACGGATATTATTAGATAGAAGATAAGAATAAATAAAACTGCTAAGTAAAATCTATCGTCCGAAATATCTACAATAATATCTAAAAATAATCTACTTATGATCATGGATAGGATGATTAAGCAGCTATCCATAAACATTAGTATTAATCTTTTACTGTTTCTCTCCAAAAGTTTGTCAGTAACAGTTCCTAAATCCATTTTCTTCTCCACAATCTAGTACAAACAGCCTACAAGACCTGATTTTTTAATAACATTAGCGGATTTTTCTTAAACAAGGCTTTTGCTTTATCTTGGCCATATTCTTCGGCAACCAGCTGATAAGCATCTTTCATAAATGGTGGACGTGTTGTAGTATTGTGCATATCACTTGCAACGCAGTGAACAAGGTCTCTTTCTAAGAAGTACTGAACACGTTTCTTAAACTCTTTAGACTTATCACCAATTAATCCTGGTTTCAAAACATGGCTACTATTAACTTGCATGTAACATCCTTTGTCGATCAGCTCCTCTACACGCTCAGCCTTGTAAGCCAGAGCATCGTAGCGTTCAATATGGGCGAGTAAGGGTGTTACTCCTAATAACATCACCTCATGAACGGCCTCTTGAATGTCCTTCCAAGGAGTTTTCATACTAAATTCTAGTAAGACGTAGCGTGAACCATTGATAGTTGGTAGTTTTTTCTTTTCCAATTTCTCCAAAATATCATGGCTAAAGTAGATTTCTGCCCCGTAAAACAGACGAACTTCCGGGTAGGATTCCTTCACCGCCTCTTTTAGTTGAAGAAAATTGGCCATGATCACTTTTTCAGGTGTTTCAAACATGCCTTTGCGTCTATGGGAGGTTGCTACGATAAAGCGCGCTCCTTGACGGTGAGCATGACCAATCAAGGCCAAGCTCTCCTCTATACTATTTGGACCATCATCCACACCAAAGATTACATGCGAATGAATATCAATCATCTCTCAAGTCCCTCTCTTATTGATGATATATCTTTACTACCTTAGGCTTTCTTCCCGTAATTACCATAATTTCCGTAATTACCATAATCACCATATTTTTCGGTTGTCACATCATATTTGTTCAAAATGACACCAAGGAAGGCTGTCCCGGTTTGTTCCAACTGCTCTTTTACCTTTTTGACAGCTGAACGCTTGATATTACCAGATTCCACGACAACCGCCATAGCATCACAGCGTTGGGCAATAATAGCCGCGTCGATAACCATTCCTAAAGGTGGGCAGTCTACGATAACGTAGTCGTAATAGCGACGGAGGGTCGCAACCAAGTTTTCAAAATGCTTACTCTGCAAGAGGGCAGTAGGGTTTGGAGAAATTTTTCCAGACTCAATAACAGTCAAATTTTGGATATCAGTATCACACAAGCCCTGTGATAAATCTGTCGTTCCAGCCAGATAGTCTGTCAAGCCTGTAATTTTTGTTGTTGGCTTGAAGAAACCAGACATAACTGAATTTCGAATATCTGCGTCAAGAAGAACCGTTTTATAACCTGAGCGAGCATAGGCAATTGCCAAACTAGCTGCTGTCGTACTTTTTCCTTCATTGGATTGTACTGAAGTAATACCAACTACCTTGATGTCTGAACCGCTCAATTGGATATTTGTCCGAATAGCATTGAAATATTCTTCTGTTTTTTTAACAAGTTCTTTTTTCGTACGCGCAATTTCTAAAGTTGCCATATTGTTCTCCTATTTCAATTTCTTAGAATCTGGTACCACACCCAGGAGTGGCATACCTAATACTTCTTCAACATCTTGTGGTCTCTTCACACGATCATCTAAAATTTCTACGACAAGGACCAGGGCAATGGCAAGAAAGGCACCTGCTACCAAGCCAATCGCAATATTTCTCTCAGTAAGTGGCGTTGAGGGCTCTTCTGCTGGTACAGCTTCTTCCAAAGTTGTGACATCATTAACCTTGGTAACATCTATAATCTTCTGCGCTGCAACAGCCCGCAAACTATTAGCAATACGCGACGCTTTATTCGGATCAGCATCTCGAACAGTAATCGAAACAATACGAGTATCAACTGGGATAGAGACAGTTACCTTTTCCTTCAAATTTTCCGAAAGATTCAAATCAGATGACACGAGTGCTAAAACATCTTGTGAAAGAATAATTTCTTTATAGTCTTTTACCAGGTAGGTACCTGCTTGGAGGTCTTGGTTGGTTAATCCAACACCAGCCTCCACATTTTTGCTAACTACATAGATTCGTGTTGTGGAATCATATTGAGGAGTAACCAAAAATGCACTATAGACGAAGGCAGCTCCTGCCCCAATCATTGCGGTTAGGAAGATGAGGATTTTCTTTCTCCAAATTGTTTTTAACAAAAACAGCACATCAATTTCAATTGCATTTACTTCTTGATTATTCATAACTTCTCCTATTGTTTTTTATTGCCCATCCAAAACAGTTTGAATAGCTGATTTCACTTGGTTCAAACTATCTTGGTTAATTTCCATCATATAGAGTTGGGAACCTGGCATAGCATAAGATGGCAAATCCATACGTCCTGAACCAGTCAAGGCTTGAGACTCGACTGTAAACTGTGTCCCAGATTCCAATTGTCTATTGACCAAATCCATAATTGTTTCTAAGCTGAGGTCTGTCTGAATAGAACCTTCCAAACCTTTCAGAATAGCCTGATAGTTACCTAAATTCTCTGGCGAACTAAGTTTCTTGATCAAAGCAGCGATAACCTTCTCCTGGTTCTTACCGCGGTCGTTATCTCCATTGGCTAAAGAATAGCGTTCACGAACAAAAATTAAGGCGCGCTCGGCATCCAAATGAACCGTTCCTAGAGGAAAGTGATGTCCACCACTTGTAAATTCTTGTTCATTTTGGACATCTACCCCACCAACCAAGTCTATCAGTTGGAGGAAGGAGGTGAAGTTTAGTCGAATATAGTTGCTAATATCAATGCCATAGAGATTTTCTAAGGTGTGGACAGAAGCATTTACCCCGTAAATTCCCGCATGGGTCAATTTATCATACTGGTTTTGACCACCATCCGCAATAGCAACATAGGAATCCCTTGGTGTCGTTGTTAATAATATCTTATGGGTCGCACGATTGATGGTCATGATAATATTGACATCTGAACGAGATACCGATGAGATGGAACCATAGGTGTCAATACCGCTTATATAGATGTTGAAGCTATCTCCGCTAGCCTGTTCTACAGCCTTTTCCACTGGCTTAGTCATTTTAAAACTGTAGATTTTCTTCACTTTGGAAGAAAAATCTGGGTCTTCGCTTTCCAGAATATTTGTGAAAACTCCGTTTAAGACCATAGCCTGACTTTCGCCATTCATCATAGCTTGATAGGCAGACAAGTAAGAACTGGTCGGCATAGTTGCCAACTGAACCGATTTGGTCGTAGATACATCCTGCAATAGGGCTGAAACATTGTCCTGATCATATTCAGACGGAGCCAGCAAACTGGTTAGCTGACTAATATCACTGATATCACTACTTGCCGGGACCACAATACTCATTTCATATTCTGAAAAGGAAGCATTTGAATTCAGCTTGCTAGAAAAATCAACTACCTCTCGCATACCATAGACACCAGCTGAGGTGACAAGTAGCGAAAGGAGGAGAACAACTGTTGTGAAAATTGGCAATTTCTTGCACCATATCAACCAAACAGTGAAAAGTGCTAGTCCAATACTTACACCTGTAACGATATGGTTCAAATACCTAAAATTTAAGATTTGGTATCGATACATACTAAATAAAAACAGGCACAGGAACATTAGATAGGCAACCCACAAGCCCCAATTGACCATTCGGAGTATTGTGGGCTTCTTTCGACCACTTCTCTTCTTCATAACTAACCTTTCTTCCAATAGTATTCTTCTCATTATAACACATACTTCCAAGAATATCTACCTAGTTACTACCAAAGAAAACGCTCTACTGCATGGAGAAAGCGTTATTTTACATCTATCTTATTAAGGTCGTTTGAAGACGATGGTCTGGTACGTAGATTGTTCTGGACAGTAGTGAAAACCATCGACATCAAATCCTTTTATTTCTTCTGGATTTTGAATATTGTGTTTAGCCAACCACGAAAGCATCCGGCCACGACCTTTTTTGGAAATGGTGGAATGGACTTTTAGCTGACCATTTTTCTCTTCCTTGAAAATAACCTTGACCAATTTTTCCTGAACTTTTGGTGAAAAGACTTGTTCAAACTCTGACGAAGCAAGTGAGAGCAGGACATCTTCATCAATCACCTCTGCATCATAATAGGGACGCCAGTATTGTTTTAAAGATTGTTTACCAATCTTTAAATTTCCCTGAAAGTCAAGACGATGGGGTGAAATTAGTTCAAATGGAGAAATGAGACCATATAAGGCGGTTGCCACCCGTACATGCTTCTTGTGATAGTTCTCCTCTTCTGCTGTCAGGTCCCTTCTAGTCATGTAACGATACATAAGGCCATCATATAGTTGCCAGGCCGGGTAAGACTTGGCTTGACCTTGCCTAATCCTCTGCCATCGATCCAGTTCTAACTGGGCCTTGTCCTCGGATAATTTATATAAACTAGCCAGCTCCTCCAGGCTATATTGACCAATAACCTCTAGGACCGATGTGCTAGTATCAGACAGGGTTTGAAAGGCCTGATTATCCAGATTGGTATTTAGTTCTTTGGCGTTAGGAATAATGATTTTCATTCCCTCATTATACCATATAACTACTTGACTTCTCAAAGTAAATCATCTGGCTCGACCTTGTTTTTCCAAAAAAATTACCTTATACTAGTCTTAATTATTTCTGTAGGGGGACAGTTACAATGGATAAGTACCAGCGAATTATCCAGGATATCTTAGAGGGGATTGAAAACAATCAGTTTAAACGTGGTGAAAAACTGCCCTCTATTCGACAGCTCAGTCAGAACTACCAGTGCAGTAAGGACACTGTTCAGAAGGCCATGTTGGAACTAAAATACAAAAATAAAATATATGCCGTAGAAAAAAGTGGCTATTATGTGTTAGAAGATCAAGATTCTAAAAATCGAGTGCTTGAACTTGACCCTGCGGATTTTCAGGAGCTGCCTTATGAGGATTTTCGAGTATGCCTACATGAAAGTCTGATTGGGCGGGAGAACTATCTGTTTAACTACTACCATCAGCAAGAAGGGCTGGCAGAGTTAATCTCCTCTGTCCAACAACTCTTGATGAACTATCATGTCTACACAAAAAAAGACCAACTGGTTATTACAGCTGGTAGTCAACAGGCCCTCTATATCTTAACCCAGATGGATTTCGGGCCTGAGAAAACTGAAATATTGCTAGAAAATCCAACTTATTCCAGGATGGTTGAGTTGATGCAACACCAAGCTATCCCCTATCAGACAATTGAACGGGATTTTGATGGCATTGACCTGGTCAAGCTGGAAAAAATCTTTCAAACTGGAAAAATTAAATTCTTCTACACCATTCCCCGTCTGCACAATCCTCTGGGAAGTACCTATGATACAGCAAGTAAGACTGCTATTCTGAAGCTAGCTAAGAAATACGGGGTCTACATTATCGAAGATGATTATCTGGCAGATTTTGATTCTAGCAGAAGCCTGCCCCTCCACTATCTAGACACCGATAATCTGGTCATCTATATCAAATCCTTTACCCCTACACTCTTTCCAGCCCTTCGGATTGGTGCCATCAGTCTGCCCCAGCAGTTGAAGCCTGCTTTTATTAAACATAAGAGTTTGATTGACTACGATACCAACCTCATCATGCAGAAGGCCCTTTCCCTCTATATCGACAATGGAATGTTTGCCCGTAATACCCAAAATCTCCATCAGGTTCATCATGCCCAAAAATTAGATATAAAGACCAATATGGACGAAACTTCACTAAATATTCCCTATCGCATTTCCAAAGGAAGCGTGACCTTCCAGCTGAAAAAAGGTCAGGTCAGTCCATTTATAGAGAAACAACTTGAAGGAGCCGCCTTCTTTTCTGGAGAGGACCTTGATTTTCTACAAATCCAGTACACTAGTGATTTTAAGACAAGACTGGAAACATTCTTAAAGAAAATGACAATGTGAGGACAACATTTGAAATAGATCCCCTACTAGCTATACTGTATTGCGAAACAAAGGTCCTCAAACCTGTAGCTTGAGGACCTTTCTTGTATCTAAGTCATTTTCAAAATGAACTCTTATTTTGAATTTATTTCATAGCCCATCAAAAGACCGCCTTCTTCTGCATAAAAAGAGCAAAGGCCTGATGTCGGTACCTCTTCGATGATTGCACTAGCAAATTCAGCCTTGACCAAGTCTGAAAACTGTTGGAAGAATTTAGCATTGTTACGGTGGGCCATGACAATACGACCGCCCTTATAGCCAGCCTTCTTCATCTCATCAAAGGCAGCTGTGACAGATTTCTTATGACCACGCGCTTTCTGGAGCAATTCTAGCTTCCCTTCGCTACTTGCTTCCCCAACCATACGGATATTGAGAAGGCCAACGACTGTTCCAAGCAATTTGCTGAGACGACCATTTTTCACCAAATTATCAACCTTGGCAAGGACAAAGAGCAATTTACTATTTTCTTGGTAGGCGGTGATGGCTTGTACAAGCTCATCAAACTCCAATCCAGTAGCAATCAGACGGTTGATTTCGTCAACAATGAGATCCATTTCTCCACCAGCTGAAAGGCTATCAATGAGATGGATATTGACTTCAGGATGTTCCTCGACAAACATATCACGCGCCACACGAGCAGCATTGAAACTACCTGACAAACCACCTGTCAAGGTTATAACAACAACATTTTCCGCTCCCTCAAATGCTGTCTGATAGGCCTGTGGACTTGGACAGGCAGAACTAGCAGCTTCAGAAGAGGCGTACATCACCTCCATCATCTTATCAATGTCCAAGTCAGCCTGGTCAACAAAGGTGTCTGCACCAATCTGAATGGTCAAGGGCACACTGACAAATTCTGTATCAGGGGCAAGGTTATTTAACTGACGATAATCACAGCCTGAATCTGCAACGATTTTCCATTTTTTCATGTTCTACTCATTTCTAGTATTACTTTTTTATTTGACAATAGCAGACTATTTCCTTACAATTATATCATTAAACTAGTCCTTCTGAAAGCATTTTCTTTCAGATGTAACAGTCAGGAAAGGAAAGCTATGGCAGAACGTAAGATTTCACCAACTTCTTTAAAAAATCTCTATCAATCCAATAAAGAAACCAATCAACTGACCAAAGAATCCATCGAAATAGCTCTGCTATTTCTCCTAGAAAAAAAGGACATCAAACAGATTTCGGTATCCGAGTTGGTCAGAAAGGCTGGTGTGTCACGCAATGCCTTCTACCGCAATTACAAGTCCAAAGAAGAGATTTTGGAAACCTACTACGAGCGGACTTCTAGCAACCTTAAGAAGAAATGGCAAGACTTGCAGGACAAGGTTCAAAAGGATGGCGTCAAGCAGAGTTTTGCAGAGTTTGTCCAGGAGCAAAAACGCAAGGCAGAGCAAAGCAAAACCTTTTCCAATGTCAGTCAATGGATCAAAGACAAGACCAAACGAGATTAATGTCTCGTTTTTTTCTTACTCTCAAGCGCAAAAAAACTTGACCAATTAGCCAAGTTTTTTAAGGAGATGTTGAAAATATTTAGGATTGACTATAGTATATCGTAACCGCCAACCGTTTCCATCGGTCTTATCGTCATTTAGTTTTTCTTTTATTACGTCGTTAACTCGCTTTGCCGTACTTCAGTACAGCCTACAGCTCGTTGCCTAGTACTAAAAGACTATAAGACTGAAAAATACGTTGCAACCAAAAATTTTCTATATCAAATCTATTTTTTACCTAATTTCCTCGTCTTTTTGAGGGCGGCGGCGACTGCCTTGATAATGGCGTAACGGAAGCCTTCTTTTTCAAGAGCTACCACGCCTGCGATGGTCGATCCACCTGGCGAGGTCACTTCTTGCCTCAACTGGGCTGGATGCTTGTCGCTGGATAATACCATTTGAGCAGTTCCAGCCAAGGTTTGTGCAGCCAAAATTTTCGCATCCTCCGCTGTAAGACCATTCTGCACACCCGCATCTGTCAGGGCCTCAATCATCTGATAGACGAAGGCAGGTCCACAGCCCGCGATAGCCGTCGCAGCATCTATCAACTTCTCTGGCACCTGCTGTACCTTGCCAGATTTTTCTAAAATTTGTTCCAATAGCTGAGCGAGTTCTTGATTGACCACGCTATAGGTTGTCATACCTTGGCCGATAGCGACAGGTGTATTGGGCATGATACGAATGAGGTTGTTTGCCGACACATATTCTGCCAGGCTGTCAATGGTCACTCCCGCTGCCATGGAAATCCAGATAGCTGATGGATTCTGGCTGATCTGGTCCTGTAAGCCTGACAAGACTGACTGAATCAGGTGAGGCTTGACCCCAAGGAAAATAAGCTCTGCCTGCTCTGCTATTTGACCATTAGAATAAAGCTGACCGCCCAGCTGTTCTTGAAGTGCCTGAGCTTTTGCTGGGTTGTGGTTGCTGAGGAGGAGCTGGGTATCTGGCTGCTGACTGACTGCATGAGCCAATGCTGCTCCCATGTTGCCCAGTCCGATAAATCCAATCTTCATCTTGACCTCCTAACGAATGTGGCCGTCGCCTGTGATGATGTACTTGTAGGTGGTCATCTCACGCAGTCCCATTGGACCACGGGCGTGCATCTTCTGGGTGGAAATGCCCAACTCGCAGCCCAGACCGAACTCGCCACCGTCAGTAAAACGGGTCGAGGCATTGACATAAACTGCCGCCGAGTCTACGTAGAGCGTAAAGAGGTCTGCCGTCTGGCTGTTTTCCGTCACAATGGCCTCGCTGTGCCCTGTTGAATGCTGAGCGATGTGGCTGATAGCTTCTTCCACACTTGAAACGACTTTAACTGCCAAGACATAATCCAGAAACTCTGTGTCAAAATCTTGGTCGCCTGCTGGTGTAGATTGGTTGAACAAAGCCTGAGCCTTCTCGTCAGCCCGCAATTCTACCTGACCAGAAAGAGCTTCTTCCAAACGAGGTAGGAATTGGCTGGCAATTTCTTCGTGGACTAGCAAGACCTCTGCCGCATTGCAGACAGATGGACGGCTGGTTTTGGCATTGACCACAATCTGCAAGGCCTTGTCCAAGTCTGCATCCTTATCTACATAGACATGGCAGATGCCTGTACCTGTTTCGATAACAGGCACTGTCGCATTTTCCACAACAGCTTGAATGAGCCCTGCGCCACCACGAGGCACCAAGAGGTCAATCTTGCCTTTGGCAGTCATCAATTCCGTCGCAGAGGCACGGCTGGTATCTTGGACTAATTCGATGACCTTAGGTGACACCCCAACTTCTTCCAAACCAGCTTTGAGGGCTGTGACAATAGCTTGAGCTGAATGAAAGGCTTCCTTTCCTCCACGCAAGATAACTGCGTTGCCACTTTTGATGGCCAAGCCAGCGGCATCTGAAGTCACATTGGGACGACTTTCGTAAATCATTCCTACCAATCCAAAGGGTATTGATTTCTTGCGAATCTGTAAACCGTCTGCCCGAGTGTATTCTTCCAAGGTCAAACCAACTGGATCTGGCAAGCCAATCAAGGCACGAATACCATCAGCCATAGCTTCAATCCGCTCTGTTGTCAGGAGTAATCTGTCCTGCATAACTTGGCTAATTTTGCCTTGGGCATGTTCCATGTCGATAGCATTGCCTGCTAGGATCGCCTCAGTTTGGGCAACCAACTGGTCTGCCATGGCTGATAGGGCTTGGTTTTTTTGTTCGGTTGTAGCAAGGTTGATAGAGGCCTTATGGGCCAATAAACTGTCTAATAATGCTTGTGTTGTTGTCATATCTTTCTCCTATTTAGTCTTTCAGTTTGCTTTTAGTACTTGCTCCAACAGTCTAGGAATAGACTGTTGAAGGTCAGAAATAAAGCGAATGATGTTCGCACCAAAAGCTGCAGGCAGCTTGTACAGTCAAGTGACTGTACAAGGTTGGAGATTGCACTTGCGAAGCAAGTTACTTCTACCAAGTACGGCAAAGCGAGTTCAAACAATCCGGTGGATTGTTTGAAGTTGGAAACAAGGAAACGAAGTTTCCTCATGCGTCGAAGTAATAAAAGATAAACTGAACGACTATAAGCTAACCCAATCGTTGCGGTGAATCAACACGCCTTCCGCTCTGCCATTTGCCAACTGGTCCTGCAAGTCCTTGGAGGACAATTTGACGCGGCCCTTACCAATCAAACGGTGGTCTGCTTGACTGTAAACTTCCACGACCTGTCCCACTTCAAAGTCGCCTTCCAGGGCTTTGACACCAGCAGCTAACAAACTGCGGCCTTGGTGCAACATGGCCTCAACCGCACCAGCATCCACCTCAACTGCTGCATCTGTCCGAGCGTAGAAAGCCATCCACTGCTTGCGTTGGTTCATGGCATGGTCATCTGCTAAAAAGAGGGTGCCACGATTGGCTTGAGTGACGGCTTGTAAAAGGGCCGTATCCTCCTTGGACGAGCAGATAAAGACAGGTACACCCGATTTGGTCGCAATCTGTGCCGCCTGCAATTTGGTGGTCATGCCTCCTGTTCCGTTGGACGAGCCAGCTCCTGCTGCCATGGCAAACAAGTCTTCCGTAATTTCCTTAATCTCTGGCAAATGTTTGGCGTTGGGATCGCTGTTAGGATTGGCCGTGTAAAGCCCATCCACATCTGTCAAGAGCACCAAGAGGTCTGCTTTCAAAAGGGAAGCCACCTGAGCAGACAGGGTATCATTGTCCCCTACCTTAATCTCCTCAATGGCAATGGTATCATTTTCGTTGATAATAGGAATAGCACGTTGTTTCAGTAAGACCTGCAAGGCTTGAGAGGCATTCTGATAACGTCTGGCATCCGCAAAATCATCCTGGGTCAACAAGATCTGAGCTGACACAATCCCATCTTTCATCAGGTTCTGCGTATATTCCTCAATCAACAAGCCCTGACCAACGGCCGCAGAAGCCTGCTTCTCCGCAATCTTGGTCGGTCGCTTGTCAAAGCCCAATCTCCGAAAACCAGCAGCAATCGAACCAGATGTTACTAGCACAATCTGGTAACCCTTCTGGTGCAACTGAGCTAGCTGATTGGTAATCCGAGCAATCTTAATGCGGTCCAAGCTGCCATTTTCTTGGGTCAGGGAGCTGGTTCCTACCTTAAAAACAATCGTTTTTTCTGTCATAATCTCTTCTCACAAAAACTAATATTTGGAAAATTATACCATATTTTAATCATAAAGAAAATCGCTGATATAAAGTATGGAGCGGAGGAAAGCATTCTTAATGATAAGGAGCTTGACAAAATGTAATATTTTCAAACACTAAAAGAAAAGGAAGCCTTGTTGCTCCCTTATACTTCTTCAAAAAAATCCTGAACAAGCCCTTCTATTTCCTTCTCATTCATACTTAAAACTTGATACTCTTTCTCAAAGAAGGAAAGAATTTGTTGTCCATAACGTTTGGTATGCACACGTGGATCCAAGACCAGAACCACTGAATCTTGTTTGTCATGTCGATTGGTACGTCCGATGGCTTGTTTTAACTTAATCATCATCATGGGCAGGCTGTAATCATAAAATGGATTCTTGCCTTGCTCACGCAGATGGTGATTGATTTTCTGGACAAAACGGTCCTTAGGATTGTCGAATGGCAGTCTTGTAATGACCTGAATCAATTGGTCCTGACTGGCAAAGTCTACTCCCTCCCAGAATACACCTGTGCCCAGTAAAATCTGACATTCACCCCGTTCAAATTTGCGTTTGAGGGGCATTTCTTGTCCATGCTTGTGTTGGGCTAGGTGGGGAATGTTATTGTCTTCTAGTAAATCCGACACTTGTAAGAGCAGGGAAATAGAGGTAAATAAGACCAAAATCGGTCGGCCCAGCTCTGCTATTTTCCCTAAGGAATGCACCAAATAGGTTGCGTGCTCTTCCTTGGAACCAGCCAGGATATCAGGGAGATTGGTCGGAAAGAGTAGCTGCTGGTTGGGCACTGCCTGTGTGGGAAGCAAGTCCATGGTGACCTGCTCAAAACCCAGTAGGTCGGCCAGACTGACCTTTTTGCTGATGGTCAAGGTGGCGCTGATACAGAAAATCTTAGTATCTGGCAGGTAAGTAGCCACATTCAAGAGGCTGTCCTTGGAGCCTCGCAAATAAGCAATTCGCTTGTCCTCAAGATACTTTTCTTCCAGCCAAAAACTGTCATAATAGTCTAGGAGTTGAGCCAGGTCCTGCAGGTCAATGTCCTGTAATTCAGCTAAATTCTGCTTGAGTTGACCTAAGTCTTCTTTTGCTATTTCCCTTTGACCATACTGGCGAAAACGATTCAAGAGGTGGTTGAGCTCAAATTGACAGGACTCATAGAGACGTTGGTCTAAAACCCTATCCGCCCTATCTTTTTTACTCTGCAATATTTGTAATAGCGCTGTAAGTTCCTGAGAATCTGTCGCTAGATTTTCGGCAGCCAAGAGGAATTTCTGAGCCTCATCAATGACCACCAAACGATTGTCCATCAGGGGATCTTGGTCCTTGAGGTGACTGAGGAAATAGGCATGATTGGTAATGAGCACCCTGCTGGATAGGGCTTGCTGATTCAAATGCTGCCAAAAATCCCAACCCCAGAAAAGACTGGTAGGCTCCAAGTTTCCATCATGGGCAATCTCATCAAAGTAGGCTTGGTAGCGTTGTTTCTGCTTGAGCTCATCCAAATCACCTGTTGTAGTTTCTGTCAGCCAGACAAGGACCTGCATCTTAAATTGATTGACTAGACGGTTGTCATCTTGTCGCTGCAAGGTTTTCCAAAAACTATCCAATTTGATAAAATGCTTGGGCGACTTGAGGGAAGCCATGGAAATATGGAAAATCTCTCTCAGCTTGTCCCCCTCGTTTTCCATAATCTGCTCTTGAAGGAGCTTGGTCGGCACCGTCACCAAGAGAGGCTTTTCTGACCTGGCAAGCAAGGGCAGCAGATAACCGTAGGTCTTGCCCAAGCCTGCCTGAGCCTGTATAAAATGCACTTGTTCTACATCTGCCAATCGTTTTTCAACCACTTGAGCAAAGGCCGTTTGTTTTTTACGTTCATGTAGACCTAGAAGGGCAATATTGGTCGCAAAATCTTCTGACAGATGATAGGCTGGCTGGGCTTTGACTGGCTTTCTCAAAACCAAGCCGTGAACACTTTCTAAACTGGTCGAAATCGTTTCTTCTAGGTAAGGCACCAGTTCATCAATAACCAGACGGGATTCAAAGAGCAGATTATCCGCCAAATCAAGAATTTTTTCAACTACAGTTCGAGGCAAACTCTTGATCTTCTCTTGAATTTTGATAAGAAGTCGAGCCGTTGCCAGAGCATCTGAAATAGCCGTGTGTGCCTGGTCTAGACCCAAGTCCAAATGCTCTGCTAGATTGCCCAGACTGTATTTATCAAAAGTCGGGAAAAATAATTGTGCCAATTCCACCGTATCCACGCGCGGTGTCATCAGTTCATAACCTTCAAAGAAAAGAGCTTCTGCCAAGAGATTGGCATCAAATTTGACATTATGGGCTACAAAAATAGCATCTCCAATCATGTCATAAATTGTTCCAGCTACCTGACCAAAATCCGGAGCCTGTCTTAGCTGTTGGTCTGTGATACCTGTCAGACTTTTAATATGGTCATCAAGCGGCTCATAGGGGTTGATGTCCGTCGCATAGCTGTCAATGATTTCTCCGTTTTCAACAAGAACAATTCCGATTTGAATAATTTTTGCATCGGCACCTGTACCTGTTGCTTCCAAATCGACAACGGCATACCGATTGCTTGTTCGCGTATCTTTCATACTGTTCATTATAGCACAATCGACCGTCAGGAAAAAGCCTCAAACAAAATCCATGAAGTCACTGGATTTTTTTGTTAGACTACTTATATAAAAACCGTTTCTATGAGGAGAACTACCATGATTATCCACAAAACTGTCAATCCTGTTGCCTTTCAAAATACCTACTATATTGAAAATGATAGCCACCTGCTTGTCGTTGACCCAGGAAGCGACTGGTCTAAAATCCAAGCCACTATTGAAAAAATTGGTAAACCGATTGCGGCCATTCTCTTGACCCACACCCACTACGACCATATTATGAGCTTGGACATCCTACGTGAAACCTACGATTTTCCACCTGTCTATGTGGCCGAAAGCGAGGCTAGCTGGCTCTATACACCAGAGATGAACCTGTCTGGCCTAGCTCGTCACGATGATATGGAAAATGTGGTCTGCCGACCTGCTGAAAACATCTTCCAATACCAAGAAGACTATCAGTTTGACGGTTTCCATTTCAAGGTTGTGCCAACACCAGGTCACTCCATCGGTGGCGTATCCTTTATCTTTCCAGAAGCTGAAGCTGTTGTCACTGGAGATGCTCTATTCCGTGAAACGATTGGACGTACAGACCTACCAACCAGCAACTTTGATGACTTGATTGCGGGTATCCGAGAACACATTTTCACCCTGCCAAACCACTACACTGTCCATCCTGGACATGGTCAAAATACCAGCGTTGGACACGAAAAAAACTTCAATCCATTTTTTAGATGACAAGAAAACCTGCCTAGTTCAGATTAAACCAGGCAGGTTTTATCTTTCATCCAATGCGTATTCAGCTAGGACAATTGTTTTTCCAGCCAGTTCTTTAACCTCGCCAGTTGGACAAAATCCAACTTTGGACCAAAAATGACTGGACTGGGGATTGCTTTCTACATAGCCTAGACGCACCTTTTTGAAGTGAGTTGCTAATTGGGGCAGAAGCTCTGCTATGATCTTTGAGCCAAGACCCTGACCAGCCAATCTTGAATCCATCATAAACAGTCCGATGTAGGCAATCTCTGCAGTCGGATAGCCGTCAATTAGGTCTAGGATGGCAACTAATCGCTCTTTGTCCCAGAATCCTAAAAAATATTTATCTGATAACTCCTTACCTGGTGGACACTCTACAAGATCATTTGCTAAACTTTCCAGACTTGGTAAAGGCGGAAAATGTTCAAAGTAGAGAGGATTGGTCTGGTAGAGGGCCAAAACCTGCTCCAAATCAGCATCTGTCAGCTTTCGGACTTGATATTGGGTAGAAAATTGACTAATCTTCATCCTCTTCACTCCGACGTGGTTGCCCTATACTTTCAAAACTTGCACGGCCATCCGCAGCCAGCGCCTCCTGCTCGTAGGCATTGATAATCTGGGCAACGACTGGATGGCGGACCACATCCTTGGCTGAAAAATGCACGAAATCAATCTGCGGTATTTTGCTCAACTTCTCCGTCGCATCAATCAAGCCCGACTTGACCTTGCGCGGCAGGTCAATCTGGCTAATGTCCCCATTGACAATCATCTTGGAATTAAAGCCCAGACGGGTCAGGAACATCTTCATCTGCATAATGGTGGTATTTTGCGCCTCATCCAAGATGACAAAGGCATCTTCCAAGGTCCGACCACGCATATAGGCCAGCGGTGCAATCTCGATAATTTCCCGCTCCATGAGCCGTGTCGTCTGCTCCTTACCCAAAATCTGGTAGAGGGCATCATAGACAGGACGCAAATAGGGGTCTACTTTTTCTTTTAAATCCCCTGGCAAAAAACCTAAACTTTCGCCCGCCTCAACCGCAGGACGAGTTAGGACAATCCGCTTGACCTGACCACGCTTGAGGGCTGTAACTGCCAGAGTGACCGCTAAGAAGGTCTTACCTGTACCAGCAGGTCCAATCCCAAACACGATATCATGACGCTTTACGCTGTCCACATAGAGTTTTTGACCAAGGGTCTTTACGCGAATGGGCTTGCCGTAGTTATCCTTGATGATCTCTTCTTCGTAGAGGGCAACGAATTTTTCAATCTCATCATTCTTGACCATGGAAATAGCCGTGACCACATCTGGCGTATTGATGACCAGGCCTCGATTAACCAAGACAAGAAGGGACTGGATAACAAGACGGGCCTGTTCTACATAGTCTTCTTGCCCAATCACTTGGACTTTTTCTGTTCGTGCATGGATGATCACGCCCAATTCCTGTTCCATCAATCGCAGGTGACGCTCATTAGACCCGAAAAGACTGAATAGATCATCTGGATGGTTTAAGTGAATATCAATTGAATGTTCTTGCAAGAAACTTCTCCTTTGGTAGCTTTTCTATTATTATACCAAAATTTTCCACCAACTGAATTTTCGAGGTAAAAAGAAAAACAGTGAACATGGCGATATTCACTGTTTGAGAAAGACCAAACTTAAAATTTCTATCTGGGGTGTAGAATAATAAAGAAAGGAAGGAAAGTTTGGTTTCCAGTTGTTTAACTGCCTCTTTTGTATATAAGTAACGACATTATACCCTACAAAATATTAGCAGCTATACCAGGACGAAGTTCATCCTGAATATTTATTTTACCCCCCCCCCCCCCC
>NZ_POJD01000203.1 GCF_002960445.1 Streptococcus suis | reverse complement strand
TCAGGATCATGAGTTATCATCAAAACCGACTTTCCATGCTTCTTAGCCGAATGGTGCATGAGTTGGTAAAAAGCATCCTTGGTCCCTGCATCCATCCCTGTTGTCGGTTCATCCAGAATAAAAATATCTGGATCAGAGGCAAACATACGCGCAATGACCGCACGCTGCTTCTGCCCACCACTCAAAGCACCTAAGCGCTTATCCCGATGTTCCCACATTCCAACTGATTCCAAACTAATCCGAACATGTTCCTCATCATGGGCTGTCAAACGACGAAACCAACCTTGCCGAGGATAACGCCCTGATTTTACAAATTCGTAAACCGTGCT
>NZ_POJD01000202.1 GCF_002960445.1 Streptococcus suis | reverse complement strand
CGCAGTCTATGCTATCTTGCATAAGATTGACCTGACGCGAAACCGAGAAGAATGCCCAGTCCTCCTAGCCGCTCCAACTGGACGAGCAACCAGACGGATGAATGAATTGACAGGGCTGCCTTCCGCCACCATCCACCGCCATCTCGGTCTGGTAGAAGGACAGGAGGAATCCTACCGTGATGATTATTTGGATGCCGACTTTATCATCGTGGATGAGTTTTCTATGGTAGATACTTGGTTGGCAAACCAGCTCTTCCAGAATATCTCCTCCCAG
>NZ_POJD01000201.1 GCF_002960445.1 Streptococcus suis | reverse complement strand
CGATAACGATTTTGGTGTCGAAGTAAGGGTCTGAGAAAGTAAATACTTTCTTACGCGCTTCGGTGATAGTTGTACCTGCCATTAGGGCGTCCGCAGATCCAGCCTGTACAGCGTTGACAGCTGCATCAAATCCTGGGAAGCTTTGATTCATGGTCCAACCTGAGCGCTTGGCTACTTCGTTGATGATGTCAACATCTAATCCTTTATAAATTTGATCTGAGTCTTTAAACTCGAATGGGGCGTAAGCATTGTCAAATACGACATCAATAGTATCGTCAGCTTTAATGCCAGT
>NZ_POJD01000200.1 GCF_002960445.1 Streptococcus suis | reverse complement strand
CAGCAGCAATGCTTGCAGACCAATTTGCCAAAGAAGTTGACTTCTTCTCAATCGGTACGAACGACCTTATCCAGTACACAATGGCTGCAGACCGTATGAATGAACAAGTTTCATACCTCTACCAACCATATAACCCATCAATCCTTCGCTTGATTAACAATGTTATCAAGGCTGCACACGCAGAAGGTAAATGGGCTGGTATGTGTGGTGAGATGGCTGGTGATCAACAAGCTGTTCCACTTCTTGTAGGTATGGGCTTGGATGAGTTCTCTATGAGTGCAACATCTGTACTTCGTACACGTAGCCTTATGAAGAAACTTGATACAGCTAAGATGGAAGAATATGCTCACCG
>NZ_POJD01000020.1 GCF_002960445.1 Streptococcus suis | reverse complement strand
ATGAAGCTGGACGGGTAGAGTATGCACGGATGCTGGAATTGCATGAAAAGATAGGTTATGTTGAAATTCCAAAAATTGAGGTCAAGCTTCCTGTTTATGCAGGAACTTCTGAGACCGTTCTTCAAAAAGGTGTAGGGCATTTGGAAGGAACATCCTTACCGATTGGGGGGAGCGATACCCATACTGTCTTAACGGCTCATACAGGTTTACCCAAAGCTCGGTTATTCACAGACTTAACGAAGGTAAAAATCGGTGATACTTTCTAC
>NZ_POJD01000002.1 GCF_002960445.1 Streptococcus suis | reverse complement strand
TAGCGTCAAAAAGCCCTACGACTTAACAAGACACCTCTACTTTATCATAAAGAAAAAGTAGTGAGTACTTTCTCCCGTCGGAGATTTCCTCACTACTAATCTTAGTATGTTTTATTTAAAAGATTTTTCTTGACAAGTTATGATAAAGTATGAAATAATTACGATATAGGAGGTCTAAACCATGGATAAAGTTATTAAAACTCCAAACTATTTGCGTTCAAT
>NZ_POJD01000199.1 GCF_002960445.1 Streptococcus suis | reverse complement strand
TCCGATCTAAAAGATGATTGCAGTCAACTCTTTTCAATCTTTTTCTTTTGGATAGTATGCCATCAGTATTTTTCTAATTTCTTCGCTTCTTTTTTACCTTTTTCAGCGATATGGAGGAAATAAATAGACCAAGCAAGGAAAAATAAGGGAATAATGCCACTTCTAAACAATGCGAATGGGGTTTCAAAGAGAAAACCAAACCAAAAACTGGTACCAGTTCGTTCCCATAGTCCTGGAGTTAGGTACCAGGATTTAGGATTCCAAAGTGTGTATCCATTTTGGAGTCCAACTTGGTAATGGATAAAAAATAAAGTCAGAAA
>NZ_POJD01000198.1 GCF_002960445.1 Streptococcus suis | reverse complement strand
TCAGCAGATTACATAGACAAGTGACAGCGGATAAGGTTCTCGGGCGATTTGATAGCTGAACTGTATAGATAAACAAAAGCGACTGGAATATTCCAATCGCTTTGTTTTATTATTGAACTGGGGACATGGCATTGCGAATGTTATATTTCTTTTTCAAGAGGTAGCGTGCACCGAAAGCAGCAGCTCCGATAAGAATAGTAACAAGCGGAGGAAGAACCGGGTTAAATGCGGCCGGAATCAGTGCTGCCAGAATGAAAACGACTGACCAAGCCAGCGTAGCAAGTCCGAGAAAAGCGATAGCTTTCAGCAATTTAGGACGTTGCCCAG
>NZ_POJD01000197.1 GCF_002960445.1 Streptococcus suis | reverse complement strand
TGAGATAGGACCCCGAACGTGGTTGGTCTAGTTGAATTTCTTGCACGAATATTCCTCCTCTCTGCAAATTTGTTATCTACTATAATATCACAAGGAAGTAGAATGTCAAGAAATTTTCTGAAAATTCCTACATTTGTTCGTTTTCTTAACTATTTCCTAACATTTCTTAAGCAAAACTTAAGCAAATCCCTTGACTGGCTTGGTTTCAGCTTGCTTTCAGAAAACATCAGTATAGTAGTTCCACTAAAAAAATTAAATGAGGTTTAGGATATGTATTATGTAGT
>NZ_POJD01000196.1 GCF_002960445.1 Streptococcus suis | reverse complement strand
AGGCTATGGACACAGCGGCTGCTATGATTGCGGAACTGGCTGGCGGTCAGGTCTTGTCTGGCATCGTTTCTGCGGGCAGCGTGGACACTTCGGATGTCCCAGTCACAGCAACCATTGATTACGTTAACCGCTCGCTTGGGACCAACCTCGACTATGCCCAAATCGCAGATATTTTCCGTCGTTTAGGTATGGAAACAACTGGCGATGCAAGTCAGTTTACAGTAGCAGTACCGCGTCGTCGTTGGGACATTCGCATTCCAGCAGACTTGGTAGAGGAAATCGCTCGTATCTATGGTTACAA